>NZ_JBSFGF010000041.1:0-39622 GCF_053596455.1 Nonomuraea sp. NPDC001699
CATCCGCTGCCTCAAGCGCTACATCGCCCGCGAGCTCTACCAGATCATCACCAAGCGATCATGATCGCCCCACTTGACGTCAATAGGAGCATCCCGACGCTCCGGGGGCGGGCCGGTCCCGCCCCCGGGACGCCGGCGTCAGGGCCGCAGCCGGTGGAACAGCTCGACCCGGGCCCGGTGGTATTCGAGGTCCTCCTCGTCGTGCCGCACACCCGACGCGGCGGCCTTGCGGAAGTAGGCGTACTCCCTGCGCAGCTTGTGCCGGACGAGCTGGGCGAGCGACTCCTCGTCGAGCGGGGCCGCCGTGCCGCCCTCCTCGTGGTAGGCGGCCACGAACTCCTTGCTCGGCCCGATCAGGTCGTCGCCCCACTCCAGCGCGGCGGCGGCCAGTTCCAGTTCGGGGGCGCCGACGAAGGTCTCGTCCCAGTCGAGGACCGCGACGATCCGGCCGTCGTCCCTGGCCAGGGTGTTGCCGGTGTAGTAGTCGCCGTGCAGCGGGTGGCGCACGGGATGACCGGCGTGGAAGCCGGCCAGCCAGCGGTCCAGGACGGGGTCGGCCAGGTCGGCGGCGTCCGGGTGCGGGTCGCCGTACAGGCCGGACTCCTGGAAGGCGGGCACGGGACGCGGGCCGGGACGCAGACCGGCCAGGGCGCGGTGGAGCCGGGCCAGCAGCCGCGCGCCGGCCTCGCGCTGCGCCGGGACGTCGGAGTCCGGCCAGGAGCCCTCGACATAGGGCCAGCAGGAGATCGGCCGCCCGTCCACGACGACCACGGTCGCCCCGCCGTCGGTCGCCAGCGGGGCCACCGCCTCGGGCAGCGTGACGGCGGCGTGCCGGGCGACGGCGTGGCACCACTCCGACTCGGCCACCCCGCGCCCGGCCGGGCCGACCCGCAGGACGTGGTCGCCGAGGCGGTAGGCGGCCGACTCCTCCCCGCCGTGCAGCCGCTCGCCCTCTCCCTCGGCGCCCCAGGCCCGGGAGGCGGCCGCGCGGATCTCGGGGGTGAGGGGCGTCTTCACGTAGATCACCTCGCCAGGCTATGGGCTCGGACGGGTTGTCGAGCATTCGGCCAAGGTCGGGCAAGGTCGGGCGACACGTGCCGCAAATTCGGCGCTCTCGGCCGCATAGCGCTTAACCTGCACTAACAGGATCATCATCCGCTTGTCACCCCGCCGTCAGGCCCACCGGTGCCGAGCCCGCTCCGAAGTCGGGACGCTCATGATCGTGCAGTCGCAGGAAATCCCGGAAAGCTCACATCCGCCGCATACACGCCCGTCCCGGCACCGGGACATCCGAACGCCGCTGCCCGCCGCGCAGCTCGATCCGCGGCCCGCCGCGCGGACCCGCCCGGCGCCCGACGCCCGGCTCGACGCGCTCACCATGCTCGCGGCCTGGCCCACGCCGCCGTGCCGGGCCCTTCCGCGCCAGGTGCACGAGATGTTTGGAACGGTCCACATTCCGGGGCCGATCCGGCGCAACCTGCCGCCCGCCGTCGTCCTGCGCTGCCGTTAGCGCCGCTCGGGCCGCGCCGATCACCGTCTGGGAGTCCCGCGTGTCCTGTCCGACTCCGCCCGCCACGCCGCCCGCCGTACCACTCGTCACACCACCCGCCCTGCCTACCACCGGGCCGTCCGCCGGGACGTCCGTCACGTCTGTGCGGGCGTCCGCGACGTGGCGGCACTTCGCCGGCGTGGGCCGGCGTGTGGAGATCAACCCGTGGCTGGTGCGGGCGCCGTGCTCGGTGCGCGCGTGCCTGCCCGAGGAGGCCGTCGCCGCCGGACGGGCCCGCCGCGCGGCCCGGCTGTGCGCCGCGCTGCTGGTCCTGCTGACCGCCGTGCCGGCCTTCCTCGTCATGGGCGCCGCGCCGCGGCCGTTGCGGGCCAGGACGGTCCAGGCGCTGGCCAGGCTGCTGTTGCGCGCGCTCGGCGTCCGGGTCGAGGTCGCCGGTCCGGTGGAATCCGTGCGGGCGGCGGCCGGGGTGCTCGTCGTGGCCAACCACGTCTCGCTGCTCGACCCGGTGGTCATGCTGGCCGCGCTGCCCTGCCGCCTGCTGGCCAAGCACGAGGTGCGCCGGTGGCCGCTCATCGGGACGCTCGGCGCGGCCTGCGGGGCGCTGTTCATCGACCGGGAACGCCTGTCCACGCTGCCCGCCGCGGTGGGCCTGATCCGCGACGCCCTGCTGGCCGGGGAGGCGGTGACCGCCTTCCCCGAGGGCACCACGTCCTGCGGGCGCGAGGTCGGCACGTTCCGGCCCGCGGTCTTCCAGGCGGCGATCGACGCCGGGGCGGCGGTGTGCCCGGCCGTCCTGCGCTACTACGAGGACGAGAGCCCGTCGAGCCGCGGGAGCTGGGTGGGCGAGGACTCGGTGATCGGGTCCGTCGTCCGGGTGGCCGGGACGCGGCGGCTGCGGGCCGCGGTCCGGCTCACCGCGCCCCTGCGGCCCGCCGCGCCCGACCGCGGGCAGCGCGGACGGGCCGCCCTGGCCCGTGCCGCCGAGGAACGCGTGCGCACCGGCCTCGACTGACCATCCAGGGCCCGCGCCGCGGAGGAGCGCGTGCGCACCGGCCCCGACCGACCGATACTCGACGTAAGGAACTACCGATGTGGGGCAATTCGCCGCCGTCCGGCCATGGGCGGAGGTGGCCGCGACGGGTCGTGCTCTGGGGCGCGGCCGTGACGTTCGCCGTGTCGCTCGTGGCCGGCCTGGACGTGCACGATCGGCTCGTGCTGGGCGACATCGTGCCGCTCGGGTCACAGTCCGTGCGGGCGGACGACATCCTGCAGGACGCCTTCCGCGTGGGCAACGCCGACCTGGTCGTGATCGCCCGCGCCGCGCGGCCGGTCGACGACCCCGAGATCGACGCCGCCGGGACGCGCCTGACCGAACGGATCTCGGCCGACCCGGGGGTGTGGCGGGTCACCTCGTACTGGCGCGGCCACGCGTCCAGGCTGCGCAGCGGCGACGGGCGCGCGGCGGTCGTCCTGGCGAACCTGAGCGGCGACAACGCCGCCCGCAACGCCGCCGCCCGCCGGATCATGGAATCGCTGAACGGCCGCTACGGCCCCCTGTCGCTGACCGCCACGGGCGAGGCCCAGGTACGCGTCGAGGCCCAGGACCGCAGCGAGGCCGACCTGCGCACCGCCGAGCTGATCGCCGCGCCGCTGACCCTGGCCATCCTGTGCCTGGTGTTCGGCAGCCTGGTCGCCGCCCTGCTGCCGGTGCTGATCGGCGCGCTGGCGGTGGTCGCCACGATGGCCGTGCTGCGGCTGATGACCGAGGTCATGGAGATCTCGGTGTTCGCGCTGAGCATCTCCAGCGCGCTGGGCTTCGCCCTGGCCGTCGACTTCAGCCTGTTCATCGTCACCCGCTTCCGCGAGCAGCTCGCCCAGGGCCAGGAGGCCCCGCAGGCGATCGCCGTCACCATGCGCACCACCGGCCGGGCCATGGCCTGCTCGGCGGCGACCGTGGCGCTGTCCATGTCCGCGCTGCTGCTGTTCCCGTTCACCATCCTGCGCTCGCTGGCCGTGGGCGGGATGACGATCAGCCTGATGGCGGCGGTGGCCAGCCTCGTGGTGCTCCCGGCCGTGCTGACCCTGCTCGGCGACCGGGTCAACCGGCTTCCCGTGCCCGGCCCGTGGAACGCCGCCCGCCGGTCCGCGCCGCCGGTGGAGCACGGGCCCTGGTACCGCCTGGCGGTCGCCGTCATGCGCCGCCCGCTGGCGGTGGCCGTGCCCACCACCGCGCTGCTGCTGGCCATGGGCGCGCCGTTCCTGGGCGCCAGCTTCGGCACTCTGGACGACCGCATCCTGCCGCCGCAGGCGCCCGCCGCGCTGGCGGCCCAGACGCTGCGCGCGGACTTCGGCGGCCAGCAGGTCGTCGGCGGCACCATGATCCTGCTGCCGGACCTGCGCCCGACCGGCCAGGGCGCCGCCGGCCCGCTGGACGGCTACGCCAGGCGCCTGGCCGCCACCGACGGCGTGCTGCGCGTGGACACGGCCGGCGGCTCCTACAGCGGGGCCGCCGTCGTCCCCGGGACGAACCGCCGGTTCACCGGCGAGGCGGGCAGCTGGCTGCTCGTCACCACCGCGCACGAGCCGTACTCGGTGGCCAACAGCGAGCTCGTCCGGCGCCTGCGCGCGATCCCGGCCCCCGGCCAGGCGCTCTTCGCCGGGCCGGGCGCCGAGCTGGACGACGTCAGGCAGAGCATCGCCGGCACGCTGCCCCTGGCCCTGACGCTGATCGCGCTGACCACCCTGGCGATGGTGACGCTGCTGACCCGCAGCGTCGTGCTGGCCGTCAAGGCCCTGGTGATGAACGTGCTCAGCCTCACCGCCACCTTCGGCGCCCTGGTCCACGTCTTCCAGAACGGCCACCTGCGCGGGCTGGTCGGCGACTTCACCGCCACCGGCAGCATCGACGCCCTCATGCCCACGCTGATCTTCTGCGTCGCGTTCGGCCTGTCCATGGACTACGAGATCTTCCTGCTGTCCCGCATCACCGAGGAGTACCGCGACCGCGGCGACACCGTCACCGCGGTCGCCACCGGGCTCCAGCACACCGGGCGGCTGTTCACCTCGGCCGCCGTCATCTTCGCCGTCGTCATGGCCGCCGTGGCGACGTCCGGGCTGGCCGTGCTGAAGATGATCGGGGTGGGGATCGCGGTGGCCGTCCTGGTCGACTGCACGCTGATCCGCACGCTGCTCGTGCCCGCTGTGATGCGCCTGGCCGGGCCCGCCAACTGGTGGGCTCCCCGGCTCCTGCTCGGCAGGCGGAGGACCGGCGACGGCACGGCGGGGGACCCGCCGCGCGTCCCCGTCGGCGCGGGCACGGGCATGGGTCCGGGCATGGGGCCGGGCATGGGTTCGGGCACTGCCGCGGGCGGCCCGGAGGGGGCCGAGCCCGTGGGACCGCCGGCGGGCACACCGTGATGACCGTCCGCGCCCAGGACCACCTCCACGGACGGCCGCCGTCCCGGCCGGGGGTGTCGCCGTGCACGCCGGAGACCTGTGTCCGGCCGCCGGTCACCGCCGCCGGGCCGGTCCGCCGGGCGGCCCGCCTGCTGGGCTGCGCGCTGGCCCTGGGGGCGGCCCTGACGCTGTCGCCGATGCTCCGCCGTCGCCCCGGACCCCTGCGCGGGCGCCTGGCGCGGGGGGCCATGAGGCTGATCGTGCGCGCCCTCGGCATCACGGTGCGGGTGCCGGACGGCGTCCCCGTCCTGGCCGGGCACGGCACCCTGCTGGTGAGCAACCACATCTCGTGGGCCGACCCGCTGATCATGGCGGCCGTCACCCCGGTCCGCCAGCTCGCCAAGCGGGAGATCGGGCGCTGGCCGCTCGTCCGGTCGCTGGCCGCGGCCCATCGCACCCTGTTCATCGACAAGGACCGGCCGGCCGCGCTGCCCGCCGCGATCACGGCCGTCGCCGGCGCCCTGCGCGACGGGGACGCCGTGCTCGCCTACCCCGAGGGCACCACCTGGTGCGGACGGGCCATGGGGGCCTTCCACCCGGCCCTGTTCCAGGCCGCCGTCGAGGCGGGCGCGACCGTGCGGCCGGTGGCGCTGCGCTACCGCGAAGGCGGCGCGCCCTCCACCCGCGCCGCCTGGATCGGGGAGGACTCCCTGCCGGCCTCGCTGCTGCGGGTGGTCGCGACCCGGCACCTGGTGGCCGAGGTGACGTTCCTGCCCCCCGTACGCCCCGAGCTCACCGGACGCCCGCGCGGGGACCGGGCTGCCCTCGCCGCGCTGACCGAGTCGCGGGTCAGGGACGCCCTCGGCCCGGCTTGATCGACATTTGAGGTGTCATACCCGGACCCGCCCGCCCTCCTGCAGCACACTCGGACACGCCACCCATCCGCCGAGAGAACGGACGGCACCATGACCGACGACCAGATAACAGACGTGCTCCGCGGCCACTGCGCCCGGGTCCTGGGCGTCAGCACGGCCCAGATCAACCCGCACACCGACCTGCGCGAGGAGCTGGACGCCGACAGCCTGGACTTCGCCGAGCTGTACGCCGCCGTCGAGGACGAATGGGGCACCTTCGCCGACGAGACCCTCCAGCGGGTAAGGACCGTCGCCGACATGGCCGCCGTCATCCGCCGCCACCTGACGGCGGTGGGCGGCTGATGCGAGCCCGGGTCGCGGTGACCGGGCTCGGCCTGCGCACGCCCGCCGGAGCCGGCCCCAAGGAGCTGTGGAACGCGCTGCTGGCCGGACGTTCGACGGCACGGACCATCACGTCGTTCGACGTGTCCACGCTGGCGGTGCGCTTCGCCTGCCAGGTCCCGGACCTGGACGTGTCGGCGTACCTGACGGACCGGCAGGCGCGGCGGCTGGACCGGGCGTCGCTGCTGGCGGTGTGCGCGGCGGGCGACGCGCTGGCCGACGCCGGCCATCCGAGGGTCCCGCCCGAGCGGCGCGCGGTGGTGGCGGGCAGCTCCTTCTGCGGCACCGAGACGTACGAGTCGGCGCTGCTCGACACGCCGGGCGCCGGGGCGTTGCGCCTGTCGCCGATCTTCATCCCGAAGATCATGCCCAACGCCGGCGCCGCCGCCATCGGCATGCGGTACGAGATCCGCGGGCCGAGCATGTCCGTGGTCACCGCCTGCGCCTCCGGGGCGCACGCGATCGGCGAGGGCGTCCGGCTGATCCGCGACGGCTCGGCCGACCTGGTCGTGGCCGGCGCGGGGGACGCCAACGTCACCCCGGGCATGCTGCACGGCTTCAGCCGGTGCCGCGCCCTGTCCGCCCGCAACGACGACCCCGAGGCCGCCTGCCGCCCGTTCGAGGCCGACCGCGACGGGTTCGTGCTGGCCGAGGGGGCCGCCTTCGTCGTGCTGGAACGCCTCGACGAGGCCGTGCGCCGCGGGGCCCGCGTCCACGCCGAGGTGTCCGGCTACGGCCGCACCAGCGACGCCCACGACCTGACGGCCCCCGCGCCCGGCGGCGAGGGCGCCCGCAGGTGCATGGACGCCGCGCTCGCCGACGCCGGTCTCGCGCCCGAGGACATCGTGCACGTCAACGCCCACGGCACCGGGACCGAGCTGAACGACCTGGCCGAGGCGCAGGCGATCGGCCGCGTCTTCGGGCCCGCCGCCGTGCCGGTGAGCGCGACCAAGGGGGTGACCGGCCACGCCCTCGGCGCGTCCGGGGCGATCGAGGCGGTGGCGTGCGTGCTGGCGATCGCCGAGTGCACCGCGCCGCCGACCGCCAACCTGGAGCGGCTCGACCCGCGCTGCGACATCGACGCCTCACCCGTGCCCCGCCCGATCGCGAGGGGGCCGGTGATGTCGAACTCGTTCGGCTTCGGCGGCCACAACGCCACGCTGGTCTTCTCACCCGCGCCCTGACCGCTCCCGCCGGACGGTCATCCCCGCGCGGAGACGAACACGCAGAACGGATGGCCGGCCGGGTCGGCGTAGACCCGCAGGGGCTCCTCGTCGTCGTCGATCCGGTCCAGCAGCAGTCGGCCGCCCAGGCGCAGGACGCGTTCGTGCTGCTCCAGCAGGCTCTCGACGGACGACACGGTCAGGTCCAGGTGGAGCTGCTGGGGCACCCGCGGGTCCGGCCAGGTCGCCTCCGGGAACGTCTCGACCTGCTGGAAGGCGAGTCGTGGGGCGCCGTCCGCGGTTCTCAGCACGAGCCAGTCGCGGCCGCGCTCGTCGTCGGCCCCCGCCTCGGGCGGCTCGTCGCCGGGCCGGTAGACCAGGTCCAGCAGGGACCGGTAGAACTCCGCCAGCGCCCTGGCGTCGGTGCAGTCGAGCACCACCTGACACAACCTGATCCCGCCGTCCCGACCGGCCATGCGCGCGCCTCCCGTGATCGTCTCGTCGTCATGCTCTCTGCACGGGACGGCGGCGGCTCAAACGCGGCGGCGGGTTCACCAGGTGACCGGCAGGGCGGCCACACCGTAGATGGTGGCGCGCGGCCGCATCGGCACCTCCCCGGCGGGCACGGCCAGCCGCAGACCGGGGAAGCGGCGCAGCAGCGCCGGGTAGGCCAGCCGCATCTCCAGCCGGGCGAGCTGCTGGCCCAGGCACTGGTGGATGCCGTGGCCGAAGCCGAGCTGCTGCCCGGCCTCGCGGGTGACGTCGAAGCGGTGGGGGTCGGGGAAGCGGGCCGGGTCGCGGTTGACGGCCGGGAGGGAGAGGGTCACGGTCTCCCCGGCCCTGATCGTCCGTCCGGCGAGCGGCACGTCGGCCCTGGCGACCCGGATCGGGCCGATGTGCACGATGCTGAGGTAGCGCATCAGCTCCTCGACGGCGGTCGCCGCGACGCCGGGGTCGGTGCGCACCAGCTCGGCCTGCTCGGGACGGCACAGGAGCAGGAACGTGCCCAGGCCCAGCATGTTCGCGGTGGTCTCGTGACCGGCGGTCAGCAGCAGGGTGGCCACCCCGGTCAGCTCCTCGTGGTTCAGCTCGCCGCCGGAGACCAGCTCGCTGAGCAGATCCTGGCCGGGCTCGGCCCGCTTGCGGGAGACCAGCTCCGACAGGTAGCCCATCAGCTCGGCGCCCGCCGCGCCGCGCTCCTCGGCGATGTTGTCCAGGTTCACCGCCCGCGCGGTGGTGTCCTGGAAGCGCGAGCGCTCCCCGTACGGGACGCCGAGCAGCTCGCAGATCACCAGCGACGGGATCGGCAGCGCGAACGCGCTCACCAGGTCCGCCGGCGCTCCCGCGCGGTCCATCTCGTCGAGCCGGCCGTCGATGATCTCCTGGATCCTGGGCTCCAGCAGCCGCATCCTGCGCATGCTGAACCGGCCCGTGAGCAGCTTGCGGTAGCGGGCGTGCTCGGGGTCGTCCATGGCGATGAAGAAGCCCGGCGGGATCACCAGGTCGGCCAGGCCCTCGGGCGGCGCCAGCTCCTTGATCGGCGGCGCGGCGCCCTGGGAGGTGTTGCTGAAGCGCGGGTCGTCGAGCACCGCGCGGGCCTCGGCGTGGCCGGTGACCAGCCAGCCGGGGCGGCCGTCGGCGTAGATCATCGGGTGCAGCGGGCCGTGCAGCCGGGGCAGTTCCGCGGGCGGCTCGAACGGGTCCTCGCGTTCGAGCGGCAGGCTCTGAAGGATGTCCATGTCCCCAGAAAAGCGCAGAGGCTGCGAAATTGCAACCTATGCATAAAAGCAGGGCATGCAGTAGGGTGGCGCCGTGGAAGGTCATCGCGAACGCAAGAAGGCCCGCACCCGCCGCGCGCTGCTGGAGGCCGCCGTCCGGCTGTTCGCCGAGCGGGGGTACGAGCAGACCACCGTCGCCGACATCGCCGCCGCCGCCGACGTGGCACCCCGCACCTTCTTCGCGTACTTCGCGAGCAAGGAGGACGTGCTCTTCCTCCAGGCCGAGGATCGCGAGCGGGCCATGCTGGAGGTGATCGCCGGCCGGCGGCCGGGGGAGCCGCTGGGGGAGCTGCTGAGCCGGATGTTCGAGGCCCTGGTGCGCAGCCTGGCCGCCGACGACGAGCTCGACTTCGCGCTGTCGCCGCTGCGGGCGCGGCTGATGGTCACCGAGCCCGCGCTGCGCGCCCGCGGGCTGACGCTCATGATGGAGACCCAGCCCCGGCTGGCCTGGGCGTTGTGCGAGGTCTGCCCGGAGCTGGACCCGGTGGAGGCGGGGGCGGCGGTCGGCGGCTTCATGGGCGCGCTGGCCGTGGCCGGGCTGGTCGCCCAGCAGCAGGGCGGCTCCGACGACGACGTCCTGGCCGCCGGGCGGCGCGGGATCGAGGTCGCCGTCAACGGCCTGTCGAGCCTGGACCGTCCGTGACCTGAGCCTGCCCGCCGGTCGCGGGCCGGTCGAGCAGCCACCGCTCGACCGCCGCGCTCATCCGGCCGCCCGCCTCCAGCGCCGCGGCCTTGGCGGAGGCCGGGTCGGTGTGCGCGGCCTGGCCGAGGATCACGCCCAGCACCAGGTGACCCCGTACGCGGGAGGCCCACATCAGGTTGCCGCCCGCGGCCGTGCCCGAGCCGGTCTTGATGCCGATGACGCCGTGCCTGTTCAGCAGCGTGTTGGTGTTGTGCAGCCGCCTGGCGTCACCCGGGACGGAGGTGTCGGTCTGCGCCACCACCGCCCGCAGCACCGGGTCGCGCATCGCCTCCCTGGCCAGCCTGAGCTGGTCGGCGGCGGTGCTGACGGTGGTGTCCTCGTTGCCGCTGGCCCCCGTGTACGTGCTGCCCGTCATGCCCAGACGCCGTGCCGCGGCGTTCATCCGGGCCACGAAGCGCTCCTGGGAGCCGGAGTCCCAGCGGGCCAGCAGCCGGGCCACGTTGTTGCCCGAGGGCACCATCATCAGCTCCAGCAGCCGCCGCAGCGGCACGGTCCGGCCCTGCGTGAGCGGCACGGTGGACTCCAGCCGGGAGAACGACTCCTCGGCCGCCGTGCGGTCCACGGTGATCAGGGGGCCGTCGTCGCCGGGCCGGAGCGGGTGGCGGCGCAGGATCACGTACGCGGTCATCACCTTCGTCACGCTGGCGATCGGCACCGGCCGCGGGTCGCCGCTGACGCCGAGGCTGCCCACGTCCTCCACCTCGACCGCCGCCTGCCCCTCGGACGGCCACGGCAGGGACGCGTCCCCGGTGACCGAGGGGGCGCCGGAACAGCCCGACAGCACGCCCGCCAGCAGCAGAAACATCAAGGAACGTCGCATACCGGACAGCGTGCGTGGCGCGCGTGTCCGTCCGGCCGTGGCCGCGCATCCACCCGCGCTCGGCCGTGTATCAGCCCGGCATCAAAGATCCGCGCATCGGCCCGGCGTCAAAGATCCGCGCGTCGGCCCGGCGTCGATGGTCCGCGGCCGGCGTCAATCCGCCGGGAGGCGGACGACGGCGACCGCGCCACCGTCCGGGGCGTTGGCCAGGGTCAGCTCGGCGCCGATGACCCGCGCCTGGCCCAGCGCGATCGTCAGCCCCAGGCCGTGACCGCGGCCCCGCTCGGCGGCCCCCGTACGGAACCGGCGCGGCCCGTCGGCCAGCAGCTCCGGCGGGAACCCGGGCCCCCGGTCGCGCACCTCGATCACGCGGTCGCCGACCGTGATCTCCACCGGCGCCGCGCCGTGCCGGTGGGCGTTGAGCACGAGGTTGGCGAGGATCCGGTCCAGGCGCCGCGGGTCGGTCCCGGCCACCGGGTCACCGTCGGACAGCACCCGCGCCTCGACCCCCACCCGGGCCGCCGACTCCCCGGCCAGCGCGGCCAGGGGAACCCGGACCCGCTCGGCGACCTCGGCGCCCGCGTCCAGCCGGGACACCTCCAGCAGGTCCTCCACCAGCGTCCGCAGCACCCGCACCCGGTCGCGTACCAGGTCGGTGACCTCGCCCTCGTCCAGCAGCTCGACCACGGCGACCAGGCCCATCAGCGGGGTGCGCAGGTCGTGCGCGACGTCGGCGGTGAAGCGCTGCTCGGCCAGCAGCCGGTGCTGGAGGCTCGCCGCCATGGAGTCCACGGCGGCGGAGATGCGGGCGATCTCGTCCCGGCCGCGCGCCCCCGTACGGGCCGCGAGGTCGCCCCCGGCGATCCGGCGGGCGGTGCGCGCGACCCGCCGCAGCCGCCGGTTGGGGAGCTCGGCCGCCAGCATCGACACCGGCACCACCCCGGCCAGGGCGAGCAGCCCGGCCTTGGCCATGTTCCGGTCGAGCGCCTGGAGGCCGCGCACGTCGGAGCCCATCGAGATCTGCACGCTCACCACCTCGGCGCCGTCGCCGCCGTACGGCTGGACCGCCCACACCCACGGCTCGTCCCGGTGGTCGAGCCCGTACCAGACCACCCGGCGGCCGGGCCGCAGCAGGCCGGCCAGCTCGTCGGGGAGCTCGTCGACGGGCACCACGTCCTCGGCGCTCCCGGAGGCCAGCGTCTCGTCCAGGGCCACCTCGGCCCGCGCCCGGCCCATGTCGAGCGCCTGCTGCCAGGTCGCCCGGTGCACCAGCAGCCCGACCACGGCGGCGACGACGGTCGCGGCGAGCGTGACGAGAGCGGCGATCTTCCAGCGCAGCGAGGCCGGGTTCACGTGACGGCCAGCTTGTAGCCGAACCCGCGCACGGTCTCGATGCGCTCGGTGCCGATCTTCCTGCGCAGCCGCTGCACGCACAGGTCGACCACGCGGCTGTCGCCGTCCCATCCGTAGTCCCACACGTTGCGCAGCAGCGTCGCCCGTTCCAGGACGATGCCGGGATGGGCGGCGAACTCCAGCAGCAGCCGCAGCTCGGTCGGCGACAGCTCGACGCGCCGGCCGGACCGCCGCACCTCCAGCGCGCCGGTGTCGACGCTCAGCTCGCCGAACTCCAGCACGGCCTGGCCCGCCCCCGCCTCGGCGGCCGGCGTACGGGCGAAGGTGGCCCGGCGCAGCAGCGACCGGATCCGGGCCACCAGCACCGGCAGGTCGACCGGTTTGACCACATAGTCGTCGGCGCCGCCCTCCAGCCCGGCGACGATGTCCAGCCCGTCGCCGCGGGCCGACATCATCAGGATCGGCACCTGGCTGGTCTCCCTGATGCTGCGGCACACGCTGATGCCGTCCAGGCCGGGCAGCATCACGTCCAGCAGCAGCAGGTCGTGGTCGCCGGTGCGGGCTGCCTCCAGCCCGTCGAGCCCGTCGGCGGCCGTGGTCACCTGATAGCCGTAACGTTCCAGGGCCATGCCCAGCGACGTGCGGATCACGGTGTCGTCCTCGACGAGCAGCAGGGATGTCATGAAATCGCACCATACCTAGCGAAGTGCATTGACTGGTTCCATGCGGGCGGCGCGCAGCGCCGGATAGAGGCCCGCGAGCAGCCCGACGACGGCCCCGGCCGCGGGGGCCATGAAGGCCAGCCGTACGTCGAGGACGGGCGTCCACTGCTTGACGGCGCAGACCCCGACGATCACCAAAATCCCCACGGAAGCGCCCAGCACCCCGCCGATCAGCCCCGTCAGGGTGGACTCCACCAGGAACTGACCGGCGATGTGGCGGCGCGCCGCGCCCAGCGCCCGGCGCAGCCCGATCTCGGCGACGCGTTCCATCACGGTCACCAGCGTGACGTTGGCGATGCCGACCGCGCCGACGACCAGGGAGACCAGCCCGAGGATCAGGAAGAGCGCGTTGACGTCGCTCTGCACCGCGTCGCGGGCCCTGGTGGGGCTGGGCGGCGAGAGGACCTGGAGGAGCGCTTCGTTGCCGGGGCTGAGCGCGGCCGGCGCCTGCCGCGCGATCAGGTCGGCGGCCCCGAGGGCGGTGTCGACCAGGACGCGGGTCACGGTGCCCAGGCCGTAGGGCCGGCCGGCCGTCGGCGGCAGGATGACCGCGCTCGCCAGGCTCTTCTCCCGCCGCAGATCCCCGAGCACCCCGATCACCGTGTACGCCCGGGTGCCGATGAAGACCGCCGGGGCCCGGGCCAGCCCGGTGATGCCCAGCAGCCGGGCCGCCTGCTGGCCCAGCACGACGACCCGGTCACCGCGGGCGACGTGCCCGGCGTCGAAGTAGCGGCCCTCGACCATCCGTCCCCTGACCGCCGCGGGCAGGCCGGGACTGCTGGAGACCACGGTCAGCGTCTGGTCGGTGACGCGGGCCGGGTCCACGACGTCGTTGGAGCGGACGACGAGGTTGGCGCCCAGGTCCGACTCGGCCAGCGCGGCGGCGGCGACCACCCCGCGCAGCCGGGTCACCCGGCTCACGTCGGCCCACTCGACCAGCGGGAACGTGTGCGCCGGGACCTCGACGGTGACGGAGGTGGCGGTCAGCTCGTCGAAGCGGCCGACGATCTGGTTGCCGGCCGTCGCGGCGACGCCCAGGGTGACCACGAGCGTGGTGATGCCGAGCACGGTGCCCAGCGTGGTCAGGGCCGAGCGCACCGGGCGGGCCAGCAGGCCCGCCAGGGCCTCGTTCAGCAGGTCGCGCGGGTGCACGTCTACTCCTCCGTGAGGACGCCGTCGGTGATGCGCACCCGGCGTCCGGCCCGGTCGCTCACCTCGGTCTCGTGGGTGATGACGACGATGGTCATCCCTTGGGCGCGCAGGTCGTCGAACAGGTCGAGCACGGCGCCGGTGTTCCTGCTGTCGAGGTTGCCGGTGGGCTCGTCGCACAGCAGCAGCGACGGTTCGCCCAGCAGGGCGCGGGCGATGGCGGCGCGCTGCCGTTCGCCGCCGGACAGCCGGCCGGGCAGGAAGCCCACCCGGTGCGACAGGCCCACCCGCTCCAGGGCCCGCGTCGCGCGCTCCCGCCGTCCGGCGCGCGGGGTCCTGCCGTAGACCTCGGCCAGCATGACGTTCTCCAGGACGCTGCGGTGCGGCAGCAGGTGGAAGGACTGGAAGACGAAACCGATCCGGCTGCCCCGGACGGCGGTGCGCGCGCCGTCCTTGAGCGTGGTGGTCTCGATGCCGTCGAGCCGGTAGCTGCCGCGGGTCGGCCGGTCGAGCAGGCCCAGGGTGTTGAGCAGGGTCGACTTCCCCGACCCGGACGGGCCGACGACGGCCACGTAGTCCGACCGCTCGACCCGCAGGTCGACGGCGGCCAGCGCCCGGACGGGCGGATCGGCGGGGAACTCCTTGGTCAGCTCGTGGAGCAGGATGACCGGCTCAGCCACTGTTGACCACCACCCGCTCGCCCGGCCCGAGGTCGCCGGTCACCTCCACGGCGCCGTCGGCGGACAGGCCGGTGCGCACCTCGACCTCCTTGGTCCGGCCGGGCGCGGTCTCCACCTGCACCCTGGCCCTGCCGTCCGCCGCCGTGACGACCGCCGCGACGGGGACCACGAGCACCTTCCGGCCGGTGGCGCCGATGGTGACGCGGACCGTGACGGGCCCGCCGGCCAGCTTGCGCAGCCCCTTCATCGAGTCGGGCGTGACCGTCACCGGCACGGCCCCCTGCGTGTCGCGCCCCGCGACGGCTGTCACCGTGCCCGGGACGGTCGCCCCGGACTCGGTCTCGATGCTCGCCTCCAGACCCGCCTTCACCCGCTCGGCCTCGGCCGCGTCCACCGAGCCGGACACCACGAAGGCAGAGTCGGTGACCGTGGCGACCGCCTGGTCCACCGGCTCGCCCGCCTTGACGGACGGCTTGTGCAGGCGGGCGGGCAGCCTGGGCAGGAAGACGACCTCTCCCGGCGGCACGGTGGTGCCGTAGGTCCGGGAGAACTCGGCCAGCAGCGCTTGGGCCGCCGCCAGGTCGCTGCGCGCGTTGGCGACCTTCAGCTCGGCGGGGGAGAGCTGCCTGGCCTGCCTGAGCGCCTGCTCGGCGGTGGCCAGGGCCTCTCGCGCCGTCCGTACGGCCTTCTCCAGGTCGGTCAGCCGCTTCGCGCGCGCCGCGCCGGCCTCCTCCCGTACGCGGTCCAGCGCCGACCGGGCGGCGGCCAGGTCCGCGCGGGCGTTGGCGACCCGGAGTTCGAGCAGACGGGTGTCGGCCGGGGCCGGGGGTGTTCCGATGGCGGTTGTCGTCGGCGTCGCCGTGGGCGCCGCCGTGGGTGTCGCCCCGGCCTGGGTGAGCTCCTGCTGCGCCGCCAGCAGTTTCTCCTCGGCGGCCCGCACGGCGCTCTCGGCGGCCTCCACCCTGGCCTCGTCCTCGGCGGTGTGCTCCTGCGCCCGCGCGCTCTTCAGCGCCTGTTCCGCCTCCCGCAGGTCGCGGCGGGCGCCGGTCACCCGCAGCTTCAGCGGGAGCACGTCCCTGCCCTGGTCGAGGGCCTTGGTCTCGGTCACGAGCACTTCCCGCGCGGTCCGTACGGCCCGCGTCAGCTCGTCGCGCCGCTGCCGCAGTTCCAGGGTGGGCTGCTGGGCCTCGTAGCCGCGCCTGGCGTAGAGGCGCGACACGGCGGCGACGGTCGCCGCGTCGAACACGCCGGTCACGGGCACGCGGTGACCGAGCCGGCGCAGCGCCTTCTGCAACTGCCGGACGTCGTCCCCCTCGGCGCCGGGGACGAGGCCGCGGTGCATCGGCACCCGCCCGGCGAAGACGAACACCGGCCGGCCGTTCACCTCCATCAGCACCGTGCCCTCCACGAGCGTCCCCCGCCGCGGGGCTCGGGTGGCGCGCTGGACGGTCTCGCTCCCGCCCACCACCCCGGCCAGCGTCACCGGACGGGGAGAGCCGTACTCCAGCGTGCCGCTGACGACGACGGTGGCGACCAGTTCCCGCCGCTCGACCTCGACGGTGACCAGCGACGGCACGGGCGGTCTGCGCGCCGCCGCCTCGTCGGCCGGGGAGCGCAGCAGGGTGCCCACCCCCCAGCCGGTCCCGGCGACCACCAGGACTCCGCTCAGCACGAGCAGCAGCTTGCCGCGAGGAGTGCGCATCACCGCTCTTGGAACCCGTACTTCACCCGGGCCTCGTTGGTGAGCCGCCGTTGCAGGGGGACGAAGGCCGCGTAGAAGTCCTTGCCGCACTCCAGGTCGACCAGCGCCGACCTGATCTCCTTGGCCAGGTAAGGCCGGGCCACTGCGGCCGTGACCTTGCCCGCCTTTCCGAGCCGGTCGGCCTGCTCGGCCCACAGCATCATCCCGCGCGCGCTCAGCGCCAGCGGCCGGGCGGAGGCCACCCGCTCGCCCTTCGACTTCAGGCACTCGGCGAACGGCCCGGCCAGCTCCACCAGCTTCTGATCGCCGTCGAGCATCTTGTCGATGTTCTCGATCTCGGTGCTCATCTGGTCCTGGTAGTCGGCGAGCGAGGTGACCTTCAGCCCGTTCACCTGCCGCAGGGCGTCGACGCGGCACTCGTTCATGGTCTTGAGGTAGGCGTCCCGGCGGGCGCCGGAGAGCCCGTCGATGGTCGCCTGGTTGGGGTCCGGCGCCCGCGTCTCGCGGGGCTTGGGATAGACGATGGCGGAGAAGACGCCGAAGCCGTTCCTGCTACGCTCGGCCTTGATCGCGTCGTAATCGGCGGGTTCGGCGTCGGGCGCCTTCGGCCGGCTGACCGAGGGCGTGTACGCGAACCCCTTCTGCTTCATGCAGGTGGCGAGGACGGTCTCCCGCTCACGGACCTTGTCCGCCCCGGCGCCGCCCCCGCCGGGCGCCGGGGCCGCCTCTCCCGCCGGAGCCCCTCCGCAGCCGGTCAGCACCGCCAGACCGAGCAGACCGCACACCAGCACACGCATCAAGGGCTCCTTCGAGGTGGGGACGCGCCGCCCTTCGCGACGCCTCGGCCACTTTGGAGCCCTTATCCGTCCGCCCGGCCTTGGCCGGGTATCACCGGGCGCTCGGCCGTGTATCGGCCGCGTATCAACGCCCCTAGGTTGACATCAACCCCCACGAGATCGGAGAGAAGTCGTGCCACGACACGTTCTCACCGGCGCCCCGGGCGCCGGGAAGACGGCCGTCCTGCGCCTGCTGGAGGTCAACGGGCACACCGTCGTCGAGGAGGCGGCGACGGACGTCATCGCCCTCGGCGAAGCGCTCGGCCGCGAGGAGCCCTGGCGCGAGCCCGCCTTCGTCGACGAGGTCGTCACGCTCCAGCGGCGACGCCAGGAATCCGTGCCCGCGGGCGTGGCGGCCGTCTTCTTCGACCGCTCGCCGGTCTGCACGCTGGCGCTGAGCCGCTACCTCGGGTTCCCCACGTCGCCGCTGCTCGCCCGCGAGGTCGAGCGGGTGGTGGCGCGGGGCACGTACGACGGGAAGGTGTTCTTCGTCCGCAACCAGGGGTTCGTCCGCGCCACCTCCGCCAGGCGGATCAGCTACGCGGACTCGCTCGACTTCGAGCGCCTGCACGAGCGGACCTACCGCGACCTCGGGTTCGACCTCGTCGAGATCCCCGCCGCGCCGCTGGCCGACCGGGTCGCGCTGGTCGAGCGCGACGCGGGGGTCAGCCCACCCGGCCGCTCTTGACGAGCGCCCAGCACAGCGAGGCGAACGCCCCGGTGCTGGTGATCGTGCGGACCAGGTTGTAGGCCGACCACTTGGCCTCGTCGAACGCGCGGCGCACGGCGGCCAGGTCGGCGATCCGGTCCGGGTCGCCGGCCGCCTTGATGGCGTCGTTGAGCGGCACGTTCACGGCCACCGTGAGCACGAAGGCGATCAGGTAGAGCACCAGCGCGACGATGATCCACGGCAGCACCGCGCGCACGCCCTGGCCGAGGTGCAGCGCCGCCGCCAGGCCCGTGAAGAACAGCGCGCCGATGAAGCTGAGCATGAACCAGGGATTGAGGATCGCCCGGTCGATGGCCTGGAACGCCCCGACGAACGTGCGGTCGTCCGTCGCGCCGAGGCCACGCATGATGGTGTGCGTGTAGAGCCCGAAGACGCCCGCCGCGAGCCCCATCGCCATGGTCGCCACGATGAGCACGACGGTGCGCAGAACCGACATCAGTGTTTCCCCCTACTCGTCCCGCGCCCGACCTCCCGGACGCGCGAGGACAAGTCAACGCCAGAGCGGGGGAGCGCGGCCATGGCCGAGACTCTCCCGCCCATACGCCAGGATCCAGGCCGTCCCGGGCGCGGGCGCGCGGTCACGACGCGGACGCATTCCGGCGCGCGGTGATCATAGCGAAGGACAGATACGCGCCCTGATCGGCCTCCAGCATGGCGATCGTCGCCGTCTCCCGCCGGGCGCGCGCCCACAGCAGCCAGTCGTGCCAGCCGCCGTCCTGCAGGCGCGCGGACGTCACCGTGACCAGCTCGGTGATCTCCCACTGGAAGCGCCACCACTCGGCGGTGTGCCAGGCGATCGCCTCCCAGCCGACCAGGGCTTTGACGTGGGCGGGGATGTGCCCGAGGTCGCGGACCTCGCGGGTCATGCCGGGCGTGGCGACGCCGAGCTGCCCGCCGGGCTTCACGAACCGGACGAGGTAGGGCAGGTAGGAGTCGGCGGTGCCGAAGTACTCGAAGGCGTCCACGCTCACGATCGCGTCGAAGGACTCCTTCTCGAACGGCAGCGCGTGCGCCTCCGCCCGTACGGCCCGGACGCGGCCGGCCACGCCCGCCTCGGCGAAGACGGCCGCCGCCCGCTCGGGCGCGACCCACAGGTCGGCGGCCACGACCTCCACCCCGAACTCGCGGGCCAGGAAGACCGAGGTGGCGCCCAGGCCCGAGCCCAGGTCGAGCACCCGCATGCCGGGTCTCAGGTCGAGGTCGCGGGCGAGGTCCTCCAGCAGCCACAGCGGATGGGGGCCCATGTCCAGCCCGAGCACCCATTCCGGGTCGTACTTCGAGGAGAGCGGATAGACGTCGGGACGTACGAGGTCCTGGATCGCTGACACAGCGGGTCATCCCACCACGAAGGCTCCACCCGTTCAACCGGTTATTTCGTCACCTGGTGAGGTGCGACAGCAGGGCTCCGGCGGCCGGGTTGGCGGGGACGGGGGCGCGGCCGGCCAGCACGACCGTCCTGGCCGGATCGGGCTGGCGGATCCGCACGGTGGGCAGCCCCTCCCCTTCGGCCACCCGCCGCGGGACGATCGCCACGCCGATCCCGGCGCGCACCAGGTCGACCAGCATCCGGATCTGGGTGACCTCGCAGGTGATCTGCCGGTGCAGCCCGCACCCGGCGGCCAGCCGGCGCACCGCGGTCTCCAGCCCGGTGCCGGCCTTGAAGTCGACGAACGGCTCCTCCGTCAGCTCCGACAGCAGCGCCCGCTCGGCCCCGGCCAGCCGGTGGCCGGGCGAGGTCATCAGCACCAGCTCCTCCTCCCAGGAGGAGAACACGGCCAGGCCCGCCGGCAGGTCGGCGCCGTCGAGCGCCAGATAGGCGAGGTCGAGCTCGCGGGCGAGCAGGGCGTCGAGCAGCCCGGCCACCGGGGCGTCGCGGACCGAGATCTGGATGCCGGGCCACAGGCGGTGGAAGGCGGCCAGCTCGGCGGGCAGGTCGACGCTGGTGAGCGTCTGGATGGTGCCGATCGCCACCCGGCCGGTGGTCAGCCCGGACACGGCGGACACGGCGTCGCTGGCCGCCGCGGCGTCGGCCAGCAGCGCCCGCGCGGCCGGCAGGAAGGCGTGACCGGCCGGGGTGAGGACCGGCCGCCGCCCGGTGCGCTCGAACAGGTCGGCGCCGAGCTCGCGTTCGAGCTTGCGGACGGACGTGCTGAGCGCCGACTGGACGATCAGCTCGGCCCTGGCGGCGGCGGTGAAGCTGCCGTGCGTGGTGACGGCGACGAAGTGGCGGAGCTGGCGCAGTTCCATCCATCTACATTAGCGATGGCAGCCAGCGAGACGATGTGTTGGATGGATCGGTGCGCGCGGGGACATCCTGGTCGGCATGGAACGACACGTACCCGCCCTGTGGTCGGCCGCCTATGGCTCGCGCCGTCCCGTCCCGGTCCGGCTCGCGGGGCTCGGGCTGCTGAAGGTGCTCGACTTCGTCCGGATGCTCGCCCTGGCCGACCACCGGACGTTCGTCTCGCACTGACGGGCCGTCAGCCCGCGTTCTCGCGGTGCCGCAGGAGGAGCAGCGCGATGTCGTCGGTGTGCGGGGCGTGGTCGAGCAGGGTCCCGGCGACCTGCTGGAGCTGCTCGCGCGGGGCGCTGGTCAGGTACGCCGCCAGCCCCCCGATGGCCTCGTCCAGGTCCACGCCCGGCGCCTCGACCAGCCCGTCGGTGTAGAGGGCCAGGACGGCGCCTGGCGGGAACGGCACCTCCACCGTGGCGTACTCGGCGTCGGCGTCGATGCCGAGCAGCAGGCCCGCGGGGATGTCGATGATCTCGGCCGGCATGTTGGGCGGGCGCAGCAGCGGCAGGGGATGCCCGGCGTTGGCCGCGCGCAGCGTGCGCAGGCGCAGGTCGAAGTAGATGAGCAGGCAGCTCGTGAACAGGTCGGTGTCCAGGTCCATGAGCAGCCGGTTGGTGTGCTGGAGGACGTCGCCGGGGCTGGCGCCGACGGCGGCGTGGGCGTGGATGGCGGTGCGCACCTGGCCCATGAGCGCGGCGGCCGTCATGTTGTGTCCCTGGACGTCCCCGATGACGGCGGCGGCGGTGGTCTCGTTGAGGCGGATCAGGTCGTAGAAGTCGCCGCCGATGCCGACGCCGCGGGTGGCGGGCACGTACCGGGCGGCCACCTCCAGGCCCGGCATGTCGGGCAGGCTGCCGGGCAGCAGCGAGGTCTGCAGGCTGTGGGCCAGCCGGTCCTTGGTGTCGTAGAGGAGCGCGCGGTCCAGGGCCTGGCCCATCAGCCCGGCCAGCGTGGTCAGCGTCGCGCGCTGCTCGTCGGTGAACGGCCGCGGATGGTCGAAGGCCAGCAGGCAGACGCCGAAGGTGTCGTCGGCGACGGTCAGCGGCAGGAAGGCCCAGGCGGACATGCCGTCGTCCTGGGCGGTGTCGGGAAAGGCCCGGCGCAGCTCGGCCCGGTCGGCGAAGAAGGCCGGCTCGCCCGTGCGGACGACCTGCTCGGCAGGGCTGGGCGCGGCCAGCGTCTGACCGTCGAACCGGTCCAGGATCTCCGGGACGTAGCCGTGCGAGCCGACGATCCTCATCCGGCCGCTCTCCGCCCTCATGATCGTCATCGCCCGCGCCTTGAACACCGGCATGACGTGGTCGGCGATGAGATCGACGACCTCCCGGACGTTCAGCGCCCGGGTCATCGCCGAGGCCATGTGCAGGAAGTTGTAGAAGACGTCGGTCCTCGGCAGCCCGGACTCGCCCGGCGCCCTGGCGCGCGAGGGCCGCCGCGCGGGCAGGCCGGCCTCCGAGGGCGTGATGCGCAGGCTCAGGCCGGTCGGGTCCGGGTGCAGGACGAACTCCAGCTCGTGCCCGTCCGGCCGGCGCGCGGTGCAGGAGGCGACCTGCTGGCCCACCACCGCCGCGCGGCAGCGGTCCTGGAACGCCGGGTCCTTCAGCCACGTCGCCGTCTCCCACAGCGGCGTGCCCAGCAGCTCGGAGACGGTGGTGCCGAGCAGGTCGGCGGCGGCGGGGCTGGCGAAGGTGACGACGCCGTCCAGGTCGAGCGCGACGGAGCCGTCACGCAGCCGCTCCAGGTAGCCGGCCGCGGCCACGGCCTCGTACGGGTCGGGCATCGGCGGCGGCACCGGGGTCAGCACGCGCGGCTCGCCCCCCGGACACACCGGGTACCCGCTGTCGGCGGCCTGCTCCAGGACGGCGGTCATGCGTTCGCTCGTGGCCTCGATCACCTCCAGCTCCGGCCCGCTCAGCTCGGACGGCCGCCCCTCCGGCCAGAGCAGGATCCACGAGCCCCACATGCGCGAGTCGCTGTGCAAGGGCGCGGAGGCCGAGGCGAAGACGTACGGGAAGGCCAGGGCCGTGCCCGGGAAGCGGCCGGCCAGCTCCTGCGCGGTCGGCACCCAGACCAGCCGCCCCTGCCGCACGGCCGCGGCCACGGGCGCCCCGGCGTCCAGCCTGACGGTGGTCCACGGCTTGACGAGCTGCGTGGGCAGCCCGATCTCCGCCTCCATCACCAGGACCTGCGGGGAGCCCGTCAGCAGGTACAGCGCGCCGATGTGCGCGCCGGTGTCACGGGCGGCCTGGGCGAGCTCCTCGTCCAGCGCCGAGATGTACGGCAGGGTCCCCTCGTCGGCGTGGCCCCCCACGGACTACCTCGCTCCGTCCCGCGCTGACGTCGGCGCCGTGTCCCGTTGATCGCCCATAGGGACAACTGTAGATATCCGTATTGGGGGTGAAGGTCACCGTTGCTGGATTCTGGCGAAGTGGTGGGAGGAATATGAGCTTTGCGACGGCCGGATGCGGGCGGCGGTGCCGCTGAGGCAGATGGCCGGATTGTGACAAAGCGGCGGGGTTCTCGGTCCGTTGATCGCTGTCTACACTCCGGTTCGGATGCCAAGCCGCCCCGCCGTCGGGGAGGGGAGGCGTCCAGCTCGTCACCCACCGGGGAGGGTCATTGATCTCTCCGGCATGCGCGCGTGGGGGTGACATGACGTCTTCGGCCGGTCTGGCGGGTTCGTGCAGCTCAGCGGCCAGGAGGTCTTGTGTTGTCCCGTTCGTTCTCATCCCGTTTACGCCGGTTGACATCGGTAGCCGTCGGGCTCGGTGTCGTGATGGCCCTGAGCCCGGCCGTGGCGAAGGCCACGCCGACCCCGCCCGCGAAATGGCGGTCCGTGCCGCTCACCGGCGCCGAGGTGGTCGAGGGCGCCAAGTCCCCCACAGGCAAGCTCGCCAAGAGCGACGCGGCGCTGCTGAAGGTCACCTCGCCGGCGCCCGTCAACATCATGGTCAAACTGGACTACGACTCCCTGGCCGCCTACCAGGGCGGGCTGACCGGGCTCCCGGCCACCAGCCCCGCCGTCACCGGCAAGTCCCTCGACACCAGAAGCGCCGAGGCCAAGAAGTACGGCACCCACATCCAGGATGTCGAGAACGCCTTCCTGGGCGAGCTGGCCAAGAAGGTCCCCGGAGCCGTCGTCGGCCAGCGCGTCCGGACCGTCTACGGCGGCATCGCGCTGCGCGTCCCGGGTGACAAGGTGGCCGACGTGCTGCGGCTGCCCGGCGCGGTCGCCGTCCAGGAGGACAAGCCGCAGCAGCTGCTGACCGACTCCAGCCCCGCGTTCATCGGCGCCGACACGATCTACGGCAAGCTCGGCGGCAGCTCCTCCTCGGGCAAGGGCGTGATCGTCGGCGTGCTCGACACCGGCGCCTGGCCCGAGCACCCCTCCTTCGCCGCCGCTCCCGGCCTGCCCGCCCCCGGGCCCACCAAGGACGGCACGCCCCGCGTGTGCAACTTCGGCGACAACCCGCTGACCCCGGCCAGCGACCCGTTCGCCTGCAACAACAAGCTGATCGGCGGGCAGCCGTTCATGGAGACCTACAACGCCGTCTACGGCGGCGAGGTCTACGGCGACAGCGCCCGCGACTCCAACGGCCACGGCACCCACACCGCCGGCACCTCCGCCGGCGGCCCGGTCGCCGACGCCGACCCGCTGGGCATCAGCCGCGGCCCCATCCACGGCATCGCCCCGGCCGCCGAGGTCTCGGTCTACAAGGTGTGCGGCGCGCAGGGCTGCTTCCCGTCCGACTCGGCGCAGGCCGTGGCGCGGGCCGTCCTGGACGGCGTACGCGTGATCAACTTCTCCGTCTCCGGCGGCAGCGACCCCTACAGCGACCCGGTCGAGCTGGCCTTCCTCGACGCCTACGCCGCCGGCGTGCTGGTCTCGGCCTCGGCCGGCAACTCCGGGCCCGGCGCCGGCACCACCGACCACCGCGGCCCCTGGGTGACCACCGTGGCCGCCTCCTCGCAGTCCCGGACCTACCAGTCCACGGTCACGCTGTCCGGCGGCGGCGCCACGGCGACGATCAAGGGCGCCTCCATCACCGCGGGCCTGGCCTCGCCGCTGCCCGTCGTCCTGGCCTCGGCGCCGCCGTACTCGCGCGCCGCGTGCGACGTCCCGGCGCCTCCCGGGATCTTCACCGGGAAGATCGTCGCCTGTGAGCGCACCCCCAACCGCGTGCTGAAGAGCTTCAACGTCCGGCAGGGCGGCGCGGCCGGGATGATCCTCTACAACACCGTCCCGTTCGACGTCTTCACCGACGCCCACTGGCTGCCGTCCGTGCACGTCGACAAGCCCGAGGCCGACACCCTGCTGGCCTTCCTCGCCGCCCACCCCGGCGCCACCGCCTCCTTCACGCAGGGCGCCAAGTCCACCTGGCAGGGCGACGCGATGGCGCACTTCTCCTCGCGCGGCCCCGGCGGCGACTTCCTCAAGCCGGACGTCACCGCGCCCGGCCAGCACATCCTGGCGGGCATGACGCCGACCCCCGAGTCGCCGCTGGAAGGCCCGCCCGGCAACCTCTACCAGGTCATCTCCGGCACCTCGATGTCGGCGCCGCACGTGACGGGCTCGGCCGCGCTGGTCTTCGCCCTGCACCCCACCTGGACGCCCGGCCAGGTCAAGTCGGCCCTGGAGACCACGGCCAAGACCGCGGTCACCAAGCAGGACAGGACCACCCAGGCCGACCCGTTCGACATGGGCGGCGGGCGCATCGACCTGACCAAGGCCGGTGACCCCGGACTGACCCTGGACCAGGACGCCGCCGGCTTCGTCGCCTCGGCCACCGACCCGCTCAACCGGATCGACCTCAACCTGCCCTCGGTGAACGCGCCCACCATGCCCGGCGTCATCACCGCCAAGCGCACCGTCACCAACACCACCGGCTCGTCGCTCACCTTCACCGCCTCCGGCACGACCGCGAACGGGGCCAGTGTCACCGTGCTGCCGCCGGTGTTCACCGTCGCGGCCGGCAAGAGCGTCAAGCTGAGCATCGTCATCACCGCGCCGGAACTGCCCGAGGGCCAGTACTTCGGCCAGGTCGACCTGAAGCAGGCCGGCGGCTCCCGCGCGCTGCACCTGCCGGTGGCCTTCTACCGCAAGCAGGGCTCGGTGCCGGTCGACCAGACCTGCGCCCCGGACACGATCGCCAGGAACACCGGCGAGTCCACCTGCACGGTCACCGTACGCAACACCACCTTCGAGGACGCCGAGGTCACCGCGCTCAGCACCCTCGACGCCCGCCTGCGCCTGAACAGCGTCACGGGCGCGACCAAGGTCGGCACCCAGATCGCCACCACCAAGGCGACGCTGGCCGCCACCCAGCCCGCCCGCCCGGCGATCGCGCCCGGCGCCGGACCGGCCGGCTACATCCCGCTGGACGCCTTCGGCGTCACGCCCACCCCGATCGGCGACGAGCAGGCGCTCAACTTCACCGTGCCCGCCTTCCAGTTCGCCGGACGCGCCTACACCAGGCTCGGCGTGACCTCCGACGGCTACAGCGTCGCGGGCGGGGCCACCGGGGGCGACGTCTCACCGACGCCGCAGACGCTGCCCGACCCGGCTCGGCCCAACGGCGTGCTCGCCCCCTACTGGACCGACCTCGACGGCACCGCCGCGCCGGGCGTCCTGGCCACGATCCTCACCGACGGGGTCAACGACTGGCTGGTGGTGGAGTGGCGGCTGAACCTCTACGGCACCACCGACCTGAAGGTGTTCCAGCAGTGGATCGGCCTCAACGGCGTGGAGGACATCAGCTACGCCTATGACCCGGGCAACCCGCCCGGCGCGCCGCCCGCCGTCTACGGCCTGACGGTCGGCGCCGAGAACGCCGAGGGCACCGCGGGCGCCCAGATCTCCGGGCCGCCCACCCAGGACCTGGTCGTCAGCAGCACGCCGGGGGCGCCCGGCGGCAGCCTGACGTACTCGATGAAGGTCAAGGGGGTCAGCGCGGGGGTCGGCAGGATCACGACCGCCACCTCGACCCCGCAGGTGAAGGGCATCACCGTCGAAGTGGACAAGATCACCGTCCAGTGATCCGCCGGTGGCCGCGGGTGGCGTAGGTCATCCGCGGCCACAGGGGGACTCACCGCGGGACGGCCGCGGTGGTCCAGGTCGGCGCCAAGTCGTTCCCATGTCGTTCCCATGTCGTCGCCAAGGGCGTTCGCCGAGTATCGAAGACACCACCCGATCTCGGACGACTCTGACAGGAGACGGACATGTCGTCATCCACCACCGCGGTCCCCGCCGGCCGGGCGCTCAACTCGGCGCTGCTCGGCGGGGTCGGCGTCCTGCTCGCCATGGACGTGATCGGCGCCCTCATGGCGGTCGCCGCCGGGCTGAACCCGACGTTCCTGGACGCCCTCGGCCCCCAGGCGCGGTTGTCCGCGCCGATCCCGATGATGGTCGCGCAGGTCGTGCTGGCTGTGGGGGCGACCCGGAGCCGCCGTGGCGTCGCGGTCCCGTCCGCCGTGCTGCTGGCGGTCGCGGGGGTGCTGGCCTTCGTGTCGGGGTTCTACGACGGCGGTTACGCCGCCGAGCTCACGGCCGGGCAGCGGATCTACCAGATCGCCCTGGTCTCGGCGCACCTCGCGGTGGCCGTCATGGCGGCGCTCAGGCTCGCCGGACTGCTCCGCCGGCCCGCGCCCGCCTCACGTCACTCCTAGTGGGCCGCCTCGTACTTCTCGACCACGGAGGCCGCGATCCGGCCGCGCTCGCTGACCGGCAGACCGTTGGACTTGGCCCACTGCCGGATCTCCGAAGACTTCTCCCGGCTCAACGCGCGGCTGCCGCCGACGACCGCCCGGCGCCCGCGCCCACCGCGATCCACACGAACAGGACGCGCCTTCACGATGAAGGGCGCCAGTGCTTTCCGCAGCGAGTCCGCCTTCTCCTCATGAAGGTCAATCTCGTAGCTGCTGCCATCGAGTGCAAAGACGACGGTCTCATGAGCCTCCCCACCGTCTACATCGTCGATGAGAATCTCTTGAATCTGCTTAGCCATGGTGGCACTCCATGCTCGATACGGTTGTTGCGTACTGTAGCGCTCTTCAGTAGCGTGCGGGCAACTTACCTCGGCCCGGCGCCGGTGAACGAGGAGAACTCGCCGGGCGCACCGACTGTCAAAGGCATTTCAAACGCGGCCCGCACCGCGTGTGCCCGGGCTGTCACGGAGGCCGCCTTGCGTTTCCCACCTGGGAATGACCATGTCACGTTCCTGGTCGCGGCACGGGCGGACGGGCAGGGTGCGCGGCGTGCCGCCGGGCGTGCGCACGCGGACGGCGGAGGGGCGGGAAGGCGGGCGCCGCGGCGGCGCACATCTTATCGAAGATGAATTCAAAGGTGTGCTTCAATGTGTGCGCGCGGGTCCCGGGTGCGCGTCGCCGTCGCTTCCCGGCGGCGGCACACGGTTTTCCGGCGCCGCGGCAGCGGTGGTCCGGCCGGGCCCTATGGCGTCAACTCCGGGCGGGCCGCAGAAGTGCAAGTGCGAATGGGACGGGCCCCGCCGCGTTCTGTCCCTTTATTTCCGGCGGATTTATCGGCGGCGGCGGCCGAACCACTCCGGCGACCCGCCGGGAGTTCCTGGCGGGACCGACCGGGTCCCGCGACAATGAGCCGATGGACCACCTCGACGCGGCGGACCCGCTGGCGGTGCGCGCGGCGGAGGCCGTGCGGCTCGGCGACCTCGACGGCGTACGGCGTCTGCTGGCCGGGCATCCCGAGCTGGCCCGCGTACGGCTGGGCGAGGCGGGCGGGGTGTCCCGCACCCTGCTGCACGTCCTCACTGACTGGCCCGGTCATGTGCCGAGCGGTCCGGCGCTCGTACGCGAGATGGTGGCGGCCGGGGCCGAGGTGGACGCCCGCTTCGCCGGCCCGCACGCCGAGACGCCGCTGATGTGGGCCGCGAGCTGCGACGACGTCCCCGTGCTCGACGCCCTGCTGGACGCCGGAGCCGACGTCGAGGCCACCGGCGCGGTGATCGGCGGCGGCACGGCGCTGTCGGACGCGTGCGCGTTCGCCCAATGGCACGCCGCCCGCCGCCTCGTCGAGCGCGGCGCGTCCGCCGAACTGTGGGAGGCCGCCGCCCTCGGGCTGATGGACCGGGTCGCGGCGGCGTTCACGGCCGGGACGCCGTCACGCGCGGAGGTGACGCAGGGGTTGTGGGCGGCCTGCCACGGCGGGCAGCCGGAGGCCGCCGCGTTCCTCCTGGAGCGCGGCGGCGACCTCACCTGGGTGGGCTACGACGATCTCACCCCGCTGGACGCCGCCCGCCGCGCCGGAGCCGACGAGTTGGCATCCTGGCTCACGTCCCGCGGCGCCAAACCCGGCCCCCGCCACCCCGCCGACTGATTTCGCGCGGGCCCCCGCGCCGCGCCCCAGTCCGGTTCACGGTCTCCAGTGGGGTGCCCGAGTGACGGCCTAGTAGGCGTCGTCGGCGGCGGTTTCGGTGGCGCGGGTGAGGAGGGCGCGGCGTTCCGGGGCGCTGTGGGCGACGGCGGCGGCCTGGCGGAACAGCGCCGCCGCGCGGGCCCGGTCGCCGTCACGGGCGACGAGGTCGGCCTCGGCGGCCAGGGCCAGCGGATGGCCGTCGAGCTCGGCGCGGGAGCGCTCCAGCAGCGCGAGCCCGGCCCGCGGCCCGTGGGCGTACCCGTGCGCGACCGCTCGGTTCAGCTCCACCACCGGTGTGGGGTGGAGCCGGGCCAGCTCGTCGTAGCAGCGGGCGATCCGCGACCAGTCCGTGCCGGGCAGCGAGGACGCCGTGGCGTGGCAGGCGGCGATGCGGGCCTGGAGCCCGTACGGACCGTCGCCCTCGATCGCGGCCAGCAGGGCGAGCCCTTCGCCGATCGCGGCCCGGTCCCAGCGGGAGCGGTCCTGCCGGTCGAGGGGGACCAGGTCGCCGGCGGCGTCGCGGCGGGCGCCCCGGCGGGAGTGCTGCAGGAGGAACAGCGCCAGCAGCGCCGTCACCTCCTCCTGCTCCGGCATGAGCCGCCGGAGCAGCCGTGCCAGCCGGATCGCCTCCTCGGCGAACGCGGGCTCGCCGCCGGCGTCGTACCCCTGCGTGAACAGCACGTAGAGCACGGCCAGCACCCCCGGCAGCCGCTCGGCCAGCGCGGGCCCCTGCGGCACCCGATACGGGATGCCCGCCTCGGCGATCTTCCGCTTGGCCCTGGTCAGCCGCCGGGTCATCGCCGACTCGGTGACCAGGAAGGCGCGGGCGAGGTCGGCGGTCGGCACCCCGCAGATCGTCCGCAGGGTCAGGGCCACCCGCGACTCCAGCGCCAGCGCCGGATGGCAGCACGTGAAGACGAGCCGCAGCCGGTCGTCCACGACCTCCTCCTCCCGCCCGTCGCCGGGCCCGTCCTGGACGGTCAGGGCGAGCGCCGCCAGCTCGGCCAGCTTGCGGCGCTCCACCGAGACGCGGCGCAGCGCGTCGACGGCGCGGTTGCGCGCCACCGTCATGAGCCAGCCGCCCGGGTTGGACGGCACCCCTTCCTGCGGCCACCGCCGCACGGCCAGCGCCAGCGCCTCCTGCGCGCAGTCCTCGGCCAGCGTCCAGTCGCCGGTGACCCGGATCAGGGCGGCGACGATCCGCGGGTACGCCTCCGCCGCCGCCTCCTCCAGGTGTCGCCTCACTGCTCGAAATCGGCGAACGGCCGCAGCTCCAGCCGTCCGTGCCTGGCCATCGGGTGGGTGCGGGCGACCTCGACGGCCTCGTCCAGGTCGGCGCATTCGAGCAGGTCGAAGCCCACGATCACCTCTTTGGTCTCGGTGAACGGCCCGTCGGACAGGACCAGCTCGCCGCGCCGCACGCGCACGGTGGTCGCGGCCGACTCCGGCGCCAGCACCGCGCCGCGCACCCGCCGCCCGCGGGCGTCGTTCTCGGCCACCCACGCCTCGATGTCGGGCAGGTTCTCCTGGTCGGTGTCGGGCTCGGTGTCGGTGCAGACGAACATCATGTACTTCATCTCGCGCTCCTCGGTCGGACGGCGTTTCACCATAGTGACGAACGGCACCGACGGAACCGGACAACGTCCCGGGAAATTCTTTCCGGGCGGCGGGAGAAGCGTCAGGCGGACATGACGCGGCGCGCGTCCAGGAGAGCGGGACGGGGGTGGCTGCGCAGGTCCAGGGTCAGCAGCGAGCCGAGCGCGGTCTGCTCCAGGACGACCTCGTCGCAGAGCTGCTGGATGACCCACAGGCCGTACCCGTGGGAGGCGGTCGGGTCGAGGCGGGCCGCGGCCAGGTGCTCGTGGGTGAGCCGGCCGGCGAGGTCGAGGACCTCGACGATCACGCCGTCGGCGCCGGCGCGGGAGGTCACCATGCCCGTGCTGCCGCCGTGGTCCAGCACGTTGGTGACGGCCTCGTTGACCGCCACCACCAGGTCTTCGAGCCGGTCGCCGGACAGTCCGCAGTGGTGGCCGTGCGCGCGGATCAGATCCCTGATGAGGGCAAGGTCAGTGCTGATGGGGCACTGCAACTCGAACTGAAGGGTCATGATCGTCTCGTGTACGGGGTCGGGTGGGGTGGCGGGCCTTCCTCCAGCTTTCCCGTCGGCGGTCACTCAAACGTGTACCGTCGCGGTTCGCAAGTCGGCGGCATGACGGACGCAGGACCGGGTAGCGCCATAAGTGCAGAATCTTCCGGCACGCCCACGGTCCCGAGACGAACCCGGAGGCTGACGAATGCGGCATGGCGACGGCGACCAGAGCACGGGCATCGACCTTCGCAAGGGGAACGGGCAGATCACGGGAAGCGGGGGCGGCCTGGGCAGGGCCGCGCTGTGGCCGGCCTCGGTGCTGACCGCGGCGGTGACCGCCGACCTGCTGCGACGCCGGTTCACACCGGCCCGGCTGCGGCTGGCGGAGGCCGCGCACGGGCTGCTCGAACGTACGGGCGTGCGCCCCGCCAGGCCGCGCCTCACCGACCGGGAGCGGCTGGACCGGCAACTCCTGACCTGGCGCCAGGCCCATCCGGAGACCTCATGGCCCGGCGGCCGCATGGGCCCGGCCGGCACCGGCGGCGGCTGACCCAGCGGCCCGGGTCATCCCGGCTCCCCGGGGGCGGCCGCGGTGCGGCGGGCGGTCTCGGCGATCGCCTGGAGCGCGTCAGCTGCGGCTACGCCTGGCCCGCGTGCAGGTGGGAGCGCTCGCCGTCGTGGTCGAAGATGGTGAGGAGCTCCACCGGCCCCTCGTGGGCGCCGATGGCGTGCGGGGTCATGGTCGAGAACTCGGCCGCGTCGCCCGCCGGCACCAGGACGGTCCGCTCGCCCAGCAGCAGGCGGGCCGTCCCGGACAGGACGGTGAACCACTCGCGCCCCGGATGCACCTGGAGGTCGAGCGGACGGTCGGGGGTGATGCGCATCTTGGCGACCGTGACACCGTGCAGCGAACGCTCCCGGGACAGCAGCCACACGGTCATCCCCGGATGGTCGCAGGGGAGCGGCCGGATCACCACGTCCTCGTCCTCGGTGGACTCGACGAGCTGGTCGAGCGTCGTGCCGAGGGCCCGCGCGATGGGGACGAGCTGGTCGAGGGCGATCCGGCGGTGGCCGGTCTCGATGCGGCTCAGGTTGGACGGGCTCAGCCGGCACCGCGCGGCCAGGGCGTCGAGGGACCAGCCGCGGGCCAGCCGCAGGCCGCGGATGCGCCGGCGGACCACGGCGTCCAGGTCGACTTCTTGCGTCATGAGCAAGAGTGTATGTCTCACGCGCAGGAGAGCCTTACGGTGAAGGCATGCAAGGACACTCCCACCACTCTCACCATGGACACCATCACCACGGACCTCATCTCGGCGACGAGTCCCGGCTGGCGGACCTGCTCGACCTGGACGCCGACGTGCTCGGGACGTACCTGGACGAGCTGACCGCCTGGATCGCCGAACAGGCCGTACGGACCCCGCGGACGGTCGCCGACCTGGGCGCCGGCACCGGCACCGGCACGCTGGCCCTCGCCCGCCGGTTCCCCGACGCCGAGATCGTCGCGGTCGACCAGTCGCCGGTGATGCTCGACCGGCTGCGCTCGGCGGCGCTCGGCCAGGGGCTGGGGGAGCGGGTGCGCCTCGTCCGGGCCGACCTGGACGAGGCCCTGCCCCCGATCGGCGCGGCCGACCTGGTGTGGGCGGCCGCGTCGCTGCACCACGTCAAGGACCCGGCGCGGCTGCTCGGCGAGATCCACGCCGCGCTGGACCCCGGCGGGACGCTGGCGGTCGTCGAGATGGACGGCATGCCGCGCTTCCTGCCCGACGAGGCCGGGGCGGCGCTGGAGGCGCGCTGCCGGGCGGCGGTGGCGGCCACGGGCCCGGACCCGTACCCCGACTGGGGGCCGTTCCTGGAGGAGGCCGGGTTCGAGGTGGCCGCGCGGCGTGACTTCCCGATCGAGGTGAGCCCGGCGCCGCCGAACGCCGTCCGCTACGCGCAGGCCGTGCTGGGCGGTTACCGGTCGCGGCTCGACGGGGAGCTGGCCGCCGCCGACCTCGCGGCCCTCGACCGGCTGCTCTCCGCCGACTCCCCGGAGTCCCTAGGGCGCCGCGACCTCGTCGTACGCGGCACCCGGACCGCCTGGGCCGCCCGCCGCCGCTGACCCACCGCCCACCTGGCCCGCGGCCCCTGATCCGACGGCCGCCGTTCTGAGCCGCCGCCCCGCCCGCATGAGGGTGAGGTGCCCAGGTCCTGCCCGTCAGGCCGATACGTTGGGGTGCGTGACGACTGTTCCGTTTGGCACCCCCCAGGTCGTTCGTTCGGGGGCGTCCAGGCTCGCCTGGCTGGACGCCCTGCGCGGCATCGGCGCGCTCGCCGTCGTCGGCGAACACCTGACGACCTGGGCGATGCCCTGGCTGCGCCCGACCTTCTTCAACCTGGGCGTGTACGGCGTCCTGGTGTTCTTCCTGGTCAGCGGCTACATCATCCCGTCGTCACTGGAACGGCACGGCGACGTGCGCGCCTTCTGGATCGGCCGCGCCTTCCGCCTCTACCCGCTCTACCTCGCCGTCATCGCCGTGGTCCTGGCCCTGTCGTGGTGGATCCCGGTACGCGCGGAAGTGCCCAGGGACGCCTCCTCGGCCGCGGCGCACGCCACGATGCTGCTGGACGTCGTCGGCGTCGCCGGGGTCATGAACACGATGTGGACGCTCTCCTACGAGATGGTCTTCTACCTGATGGTCACCGCCCTGTTCGTGACCGGCGTACGCGACCGGCGCGGCCTGGTCGCCGTCGCCTTCGGCGTGACCGCGGTCGTGGCCGGCCTGGCGCTGAGCGCGGCGCCGCTGACCGGCGGCTGGCTGGCTTGGGTGTCGTTCGCGGTGTTCGCCGCCGGGCTGGCCTGTCTCCTCTCCGGACGGCTGCGCAACACGGCGGCGTGCGCGCTCGGCGTCATGGCCCTGGTCCTGCTGCTGCTGAGCAGCCGCGTCCCCTGGTTCGGGGCGGCGATCCTCGCGGTCATGTTCACCGGCACGGCGATCCGCCGCTGGGAAGGCGGCCAGGGCTCCCTGTGGCCGGTGGCCCTGGCCGGGTCGCTGGTGACGGTCGCCCCCTTCTGGGCGCTCAGCGCCGGATGGTGGTGGGTGCAGCCGGACGTGTGGGGCACGACCGTCGCCCTGGCGGGGCTCACGTTCGCGGCCGGTCTGGCCTGGCGGGGCCGCCGGGTGCCCGCCGTGCTCACCTGGCTCGGGCTGATGAGCTACTCCCTCTACCTGGTGCACCTGCCGGTGCTCATCGTGCTGATGGAGGTGGCGGGGGAGATGCGCTGGTCGCCGCTCCCCCTCCAGATCGGCGTCAGCGTGCTCTTCCTGGCCGTCGTGCTGCCGGGCAGCCGGCTGACCTACCGCTTCCTCGAACGCCCGATGCAGCGGCTCGGCCGCCGCCTGACCGCCTAATAGGCCCTACCGGCGCGGGTCCAGGACGAGCTTGCCGGTCGTACGCCGCTCCCGCAGCTCCGCGTGCACCTGCCGCACCTCCGACATCGGACGGTCCCCGCCGGAGACCACCCGCAGCTCGCCCGCGGTCACCCGCGCCGCCAGCTCCGCGTACGCCCCGGCCAGGACGTCGAACCGGTCGAAGGCGTTGAGCAGCCAGAAGCCGCTGACGGTCGCCGAGCGGGGCTGGAGGGCGCGCGGCGAGACCGGCTGAGGCTCGACACCGCCCGCCATCCCGTAGAAGGCGAGCCGGCCGAACGGCGCCAGCGCCGCCAGGCTCTGGTCGGTGACCCGGCCGCCGGTCATCTCCAGGACCACGTCCACGGGCTCGCCGCCGTTGGCCGCGCGCAGCTCCGCGGTGAGGTCGTCGGCGGCCGGATCGACGGCGGCGTCCGCGCCCAGCGACAGGGCCAGCTCCCGCTTGGCGGGCGTGCTCGCCGTGGCGATCACCCGGCCGGCCCCCGCCGCCCTGGCGAGCTGCACCGCCAGCGAGCCGACGCCGCCCGCCCCCGCGTGCACGACCACGCTCTCCCCGGCCTGGACGCGACCGGTGTGACGGACCAGCCACCACGCGGTCAGCCCCTGGGCCAGCAGGGCCACCGCCGCGACGTCGTCGAGATCCTCAGGCACCGTGAAGGCGCTCGCCTCCGGGATCGCCGCCCTCTCGGCGTACCCGCCCCGCTGCACCAGGGCGGCCAGGCGGCGGCCGTCGGCGGTCCTGCCGACGACCTCGCCGCCCGGGATCACCGGCAGCGTGGTCGCGGCCAGGTAGGCGTTCTCGCGCATCAGCGTGTCGGCGAAGTTCACGCCGCAGCGCGAGACGTCCACGACGACCTGGCCCGGGCCGGGCCGCGGCTCCTCCACCTCACGGACGCGCACGACTTCGGGACCGCCGAACTCGGTGATCTGCACGGCTCGCATGACAACTCCTATGGCATCTGGTTCCAATTGGTACTCGGTACCATAAGGGACGGAGTCCAGAAGCGCTAGACTGGGCGCGTGACCCAGCCCTCCCTGCGCGCCCGCAAGCGACAGCGAGCCCGTGACGAGATCATCGAGGCCGCCTACCGGCTCTTCGCCGAGCGCGGCTACGACGAGGTGACGGTCGCCGACATCGCCGAGCGCGCCGAGGTGGGCCGCACCACGTTCTTCCGCTACTTCGGCGACAAGCAGGAGGTCCTCTTCGCGGGGGAACAGGACTGGCTCGACGACCTGGCCGCCCACCACCGCGACCTGCGCGGCGACGGCCCGCCCGGCCTGCCCGAGGCGCTCGCCCAGGTGCGTGAGCTGACCCTCGCCCTGTGCGCCAGGGCCACCCTCGACCCCGGCCGCCACGTCCTGCGCGAACGGCTGATCGCCGACCACCCCGAACTCGGCGACCGTACGGCGCGCAAGCAGCGCCGCTTCGCCGAGACGATGGCCGAGATCCTGCGCGAGCACGGCGCCTCCGCCGAGACGGCGGCCTTGGCCCCGCAGCTCGCGCTGGCCTGCTACACCGCCGGCCGCGCGGTCGCCGGCGACGACCCGGCGGCGCTGACCCCGAGCGTGGCCGCGGCCTTCGACCGCCTCGGCCTCCTCCCACCCACCGCCTGACCTGCCGCCTGAGCCCGCACCCCCCTGACCCGGCCCCCGACCCTGGCGCCAGGCCCCGTTCAGAGCCCCGCTCAGTGCCCCGCTCAGTGCACGTGCACGCCGATCAGGCAGGTGTCGTCGTCGGTGTCGGAGTTGCAGTGGGTGAGCAGGTCGTCGAGCCGGTGGTCGAGGGTCGTGGCCGTACGCGAGGCGACGGCCAGCAGCCGGTCCTGGGCGTGGCGCAGGTTGTGGTCGCGGCGCTCGATCAGGCCGTCGGTGTAGAGCAGCAGCGTGTCGTCGGCCTCCAGTTGGAGCCGCCCCTCCTCGTAGGCGGCGTCGGCGAACGCGCCCAGCAGCGGGCCCTTGACCATCGGCAGCTCGGTGCCCCGCGAACCGCGCAGCAGGATCGGCGGCAGGTGCCCGGCCCGGCCCCAGCGCAGGACGCGGGTGGCGGGGTCGTACAGGCCGCAGATCGCGGTCGCGGTCATGCGGTCGGCGAGGTGGCGGGCGACCAGGTTGAGCCAGCTCAGCAGCCGGGCCGGGCCCGCGCCGGTGGTGGCCAGGCCGCGCAGGGCGTTGCGCAGCACCACCATCCCCGTGGCGGCCTCGACGCCGTGCCCTGCCACGTCGCCCACCGACAGCAGGATGCACCCGGACGGCAGGACGACCGCGTCGTACCAGTCGCCGCCGACCAGGTCCTCCTTCTGCGCCGGACGGTAGCGCACCGCGATGCGCAGCCCGAAGGAGTCCATGCGGCCGTGCGAGGGCGGCATGATGGCGTGCTGGAGCTGCAGGGCCAGGCGGTTGCGGGCGGCGGACTGGCGTTCGGTGCGGGCCAGCCTGTCGCGGGTCACGGCCAGCGCGACCTCCGTCCAGTGTTGCGGCGAGACGTCCTGGTAGGCCCCTCGCAGCGCCGTCAGCCGGCCGTCCGGGGCGAACACCGGCTCGGCCACCACGCGCAGATGCCGGGCCACCCCGTCGGGGCGTTCGAGCCGGAACGCCGTCGCGGCCGGACGCCGGTGATGCAGCACCGTGCGCAGGAAGAGGCCCACGGCCACCTCGTCGTCGCGGTGCACGTGATCGCGCAGGCGCTCCAGCGGGACCGGCCGGGCGTCCGGTGGCAGGCCGTACAGGGAGAACATCTGGGCGTTCCACATGATCTCGCCGGTGAGGGCGTTCTCCTCGAAGCCGCCGATGCGGCCCAGGCGCTGGGCGTGCTCCAGCAGGCGGGCCTGGTCGTGGTCGCGCCGGACGAGCAGCACGCTCGCGCCGTGGCGGGTGATGCTCACCTCGGCCGTGGAGGTCGCGGTGAAGGGCACGTCGGCGGCGCGGAACGGCTCGCCGGTGGCGTGCACGTGCTCGATCCTGGCCAGCAGCTCCCCGGCCGCGAACGGGTACGCCTCCAGCAGCAACCCGCCCGCCCGCACCGCCGACGGCTCGTTGGCGTGATGGACGCGGAAGTCGGCGACGTGGCCCTGCGGGTCGAGCTGCGGCAGGAGGACGAGCGCCGGGTCGGACAGGGAGTCGGCCAGGGCGGCCAGCTCGGCCAGCTCGGCCCCGGCGCGCACCGTCGGGCCGGGGGAGTTGAGGGTGAGGGCGCACAGGTCGGCCAGCGCCTCGATCTGGCGTTCCATCCTGGGCGTGGCCTGCGGAGGATCGTCCGGCCAGCAGATCTCCAGGACGCCGAGCACCCGCCCGCCCAGCCGGGCCACGGCGGTGACGCGGCCGCCGGTGAGCTGGTGACGGCCGATCGACGCCGGCCCCGGCGTGGTGTGCCACAGCGTGCGGCGCTCGACCAGCGTGCTGGTGGCGGGCGTGATCAGCCCCGGCGGGACCTGCCGCCAGAGCCCGGCCTCCTCGGCGCTGAAACCGGCCTGCCCGGCCAGCGTGAGCGAGCTGTCCGGCCCGGCCGCCCACACCGCGACCGCCGTCGCGCCGATCGGCAGCAGGGCCGTCTCCAGCACGGCGTGGGCCGCCGCCTGCGCGTCCGTGGCGCCCAGCGCGGCGCTCTCGGCCGTCCGCAGCCGCACGGCCGCCCCCGCCTGCCCGGCGGGCGGCTCCGGAGCGCCGTCGAGCTCGTCGGCGCCGGTCAGCGAGACGTCGGCGATGGGGTCGCCGGCGGCCCGGTTGACGACGTCGGCCGCCAGCTCGGCCGGCGACCGCCCGGTCCGGGCCGCGAGCGTGGCGAGCTGGTCGGCGGCCTGCGCCGGGGCGCAGCGCAGGCGCTCGACCAGGATGCCCTTCGCCAGCTCGACCAGCGCGCGGTCGTCGGCCGCGCGGCGGACCTCGTGCAGCTCGGCGCGCAGGCGTTCGACGGTCGCGGCCAGCCTGGCCAGGCCCGTCTCCTCGGCTGAACTCCCCATGGCGCGACTCCTCACCGGGTCAGGCCGGATCCATCCAGTGCTGGATGCGTTCGATCAGTTGGTCGGCGTCGACCGGTTTGGTCACGTAGTCGCTGGCCCCGGCCGCCAGCGACTTCTCCTGATCGCCCGGCATGGCCTTGGCCGTGACCGCGATGATCGGCAGGTCGGCGTAGCCGGGCATCCCGCGGATCGTCTCGATCGCCGTGTAGCCATCCATCTCGGGCATCATCACGTCCATCAGGATCAGGTCCGTCTCCGGGTGGGCGACGAGCGTGTCGATGCCCTTGCGGCCGTTGTCGGCGTGCAGCACGTCGATGCCGTGGATCTCCAGCATGCTGGTCAGCGCGAACAGGTTGCGCGCGTCGTCGTCAACCACCAGGACCGTGCGCCCGGACAGCGTGTCGTCGATCTCCCGCCCCGACGCCGCCCCCACCGACCTGGACCTGGCCAGCGGCAGCACGTCGCCGGGCTGGTCGGCGGTCAGGTGCAGGGCGATGCGCTCGCGCAGCTCGTCGAGGCTGGACAGCAGCTCCAGCGGCCGGTCGCCGATCCGCGCCTCCTGCAAGGGGCTGGAGCGCCAGTTGTTGTACGCCAGCACCGGCACGCCGTGCAGCCCAGGATCGCCGTCCATGGCCTCCAGCAGGCTGTAGGCGGCCAGGTCGGGCAGGTCGAGGTCGAGCACGACGCAGTGGCACGGCTCGGCGGCCAGCAGGCTCGCCGCCTCCTCCGCGCCCGCCGCCTCGACCACCTGGACGGTTCCGCCGAGCGGGTCGGGCGACCCGGCCAGGCCGTTCACCACGCTCTCGGCCACCAGCGACAACAGCCCGTGCGGGCGTCCCTCGATCACCAGCAGCCGCCGCGGCTGACCGGCCACCGGCGGGGCGACGGCCCCGGCGGGCGCGCCGCCCGTCGCGTGCCCCTCGGCGCCGGGCTGGGCGACCGGCAGGTAGAGGGTGAAGACGCTGCCCCGGCCGGGCGTGCTCTGGACGGTGATCGCGCCGCCGAGCAGGTAGGCGATCTCCCGGCTGATGGACAGGCCGAGGCCGGTGCCGCCGTACTTGCGGCTGGTGGTGCCGTCGGCCTGCTGGAACGCGCCGAAGATGGCTTCGAGCTGCTGTTCGGGGATGCCGACGCCGGTGTCCATGACGCGCAGCGCGATGGCGGGGGCGTGCGGGCGTACCGCGGCGGGCAGCTCGCCGTGCGCGGCCGGTTCGATGCGCAGGTCGACGCCTCCGGTCTCGGTGAACTTGACCGCGTTCGACAGCAGGTTGCGCAGCACCTGGCGCAGCCGCGAGTCGTCGGTGAGCAGGTCGGCGGGCACGCCCGGCGCCGTGGTGATCCGGAAGCCGAGGTTCTTCTGCGACGTCATCGGCCGGAACGTGGCCTCGACGTAGTCGAGGAGCTGGCGCAGCGGCACCCATTCAGGATTGACGTCCATCTTGCCCGCCTCGACCTTGGACAGGTCGAGGATGTCGTTGATCAGCTGGAGCAGGTCCGAGCCCGCGGAGTGGATGATCCCGGCGTACTCGACCTGCTTGGGGGTCAGGTTGCGCGTGTGGTTCTGGGCCAGGAGCTGGGCCAGGATGAGCAGCGAGTTGAGCGGGGTGCGCAGCTCGTGGCTCATGTTCGCCAGGAACTCGCTCTTGTACGTCGAGGCCAGCGTGAGCTGGTGGGCGCGGTCCTCCAG
>NZ_JBSFGF010000042.1:0-38113 GCF_053596455.1 Nonomuraea sp. NPDC001699
CGAGGGCCGTGATCCACCCCGCTACGAGCAAGCAGCAGAAGAGGAGGCACGACCCGTGATTGCAGAGCCTACCGAGAGGCCGCAGCTTCGGGAACGGCTGATGAAGCCGGGCGAGGTCGCCCGGCTCTTCGGCGTCGAGATCGACACGGTACGCGACTGGGTCGCCGCAGGGCACCTGGAGGCCATCCGCACCCCCGGGGGACAGCTCCGCTTCGCCCCCGTCACCGTCGTCGCCCTGTTCAAGCGCTGCCCGACCACCGCCGAGGCGGTGGCGTCATGACGACCACCCCCCGCAACACCCCGGTCGCCCCGGCTGAGCAGGCCAAGGCCCTGCTGGCCGACGCGGCCCGCGAGGACCGCTTCTACGACCCCTCCAGTTACGACCAGGACCCTCGCTACGCGTTGCGCGAGGGCGACGACGCCGCGACCGCGATGTACGCCGCGCAGGCCGCGACCGCACACGCGATGCTCGCCGTGACCGACGAACTGGCCGGGCTGCGCGCCGAGCTGCGCCAGGCCGTCGGCGCTCCCCGCGAGGACCTGGCCCAGCTCGCGTCCGCGGTGCGCGGCCTGGCCGCCGCGGTGGCCACGTCCGCCGCGCAGGACACCGACGTCGCCGGCGCGCTCCGGGAGCTGACCCGCACGCTCGCCGACCGCATGGACGGGCAGACCGACCAGGTCCTGGCCGTGAAGGACGTGGTCGAGGACGGCCTGGCCGACATCACCGACGTCCTCGAAGCCCGACGCGGCGGCTGGTGGTCCCGGCTGCTGTGGTGGCGCATCAGCCACCGCGCGACACGGCCCGGCCTCACCCCCGACTCCGACGCCGCTGGCACGGACCCCGAGGCCGACGTCGAGGTGGACACCGCCCCGGCCATCGCCCTGCCCGTGCTGCACGACAGCCAGCGGGCGCAGGAGGCACTGACCGTTCTACAGGCGGACCTGCAGAACGGGTCCCCGGCCCTGGACATCGCAGGCCAGGCGTGGAACGCCCGCGAGGCCGTCGTGGACACCCTCGTACGCGTACAGGCCCTTCCCGAGCGGATCAGCAAGAACGGCGCCGTGCAGGACGCGGTGCTGCTGCTGGCCGCCTCGCTGGAGGCGGTGGGCCCGGCTCACCAGCTGTCGGTCGCGGGAGTGCGCGAGGTCAGTGAGCGGCTCGCCGAGCTCGTCCAGGCGGTCGCCTCAGCGTCCCTGGCCACGCCCCTGACCGGGACGGAGGTGGCGTGATGACCACCTACTGGGACACCAAGTCCGCCCGCACCGTCGCGGCCGCCGACGCGCAGACCCGCCTGGCCGAAGCCGAGGCCCTGCGCGCCGAGACCGCGCTGCGCGTCGAGACCCAGCGCCTGGAGCTGGAGGACACCCGCCGCCGGGACACCGAGCGGGCGCGTGCCGAGCGTCAGGAGCGCAAGGCCAAAGCGCGCAAGGAACGCCAGATCGAGCGCGCCAAGGCCCGCAAGGAGCGTGCGCAGGCCCGCCGGCAGGCCATCGGCGCGGTGGCCGGGGAGATCGGCGCGCGGGTGCCGCTGCTGGTCGGCGCGATCGCGATGGGCGCGCCCATCGTCATCGCATGGGACGGCCAGCTGGAGTTCGGCGCGCAGGTCATGATGCTCGGCGCGCTGGCCTTCGTCGTGCCGCTGGCGCTGGAGGGCAGCGCCTGGTACCTGGCGTGGCTGACGCACAAGGCGCTGGAGGCCGAGCGGCCGACCGGCCGCCTGCGCGCCTGGACGTGGGCGCTGGCGCTGGTCGCGGCCGCGATGAACGTCTGGCACGGCAACACCACCGAGGCGTTCGGCGCCAACGGGCTGCAGGTCGGCATCGTGCGTGGTCTGGCCTCGCTGCTGGGGGTCGGGCTGTGGGAGCTGACCGTGATGGCGCGTCGGCAGCGCAAGAGCGGCCGGTCGCTGACCGAGTTGCGCACCGCGCTGTGGCGGCGGGTGCGCTACCCGCGCCTGTCGTGGGAGGCCGCCAGCGTCGCCGCCGCCCGCGGTTCGGCGTGCTCTCAGGATGCGGCGTGGCAGGCGGCGTGGATCGACCGCTACGGCGTCGGCCCGGACGCCAGCCGCCGCGAGCGCCGGCTGACCGCCCGGATCCTGCGCCGCCAGGCCCGCGCCGACCGCAGTGCCGCCCGCAAGGGCCAGCTGTCGATGGTCGGCGGGGTGGTCATCGGCCGCCCGCTCCCGATCGTCGTGCCCGCCGAGCGGCCCGCGCTGACGCCGGTCCTGCCGACGCCCGCCGCGTCGATCGACACCATCCGCATCGAGCGTCCCGAGCCTCGATCGATCGAGCTTCCCGTGCCTGCCGTCGATCGACCCGCGCCTCGATCGATCGAGGCGCCCAAGCTGTCGATCGATCGGCCCAAGCCCGCCCCCGCCGATCGCCGTCCGCGTCGATCGATCGAGCTGCCCGCCGGGGATGCTCCCGCGCCGCGTCGATCGATCGATGAGCACCGGCAGATCCTGCAGACCCTGATCGAGCGGGGCAAGCTCAGCGCGGAGTCGACCGCGGAGGAGATCCGCACCACCCTGCGGTGTGCGCCCAAGACCGCCGCCGCCCTCAGGGACGAGCTGCTGGCCGCGGAGGTGGCGGCATGAGAATCCCGACCGCGTTCGAGCACGTCACCCTGTTCCCCTCCGGGCAGCCCGATGACCGCTACCTGGGGACGCTGTACTACGACGGCGCCGACCCGTACGCGGTGTCGCTGTGCTACATCGACAACCGCACGGAAGCCCAGCTCGGCGCCACGTTCGCCCGGAGCATGCTGATCGACTCCGTCGACTTCGGCCGGTGGACCGGCGGCGACCGGGTGCTGGTCGGCCCGCACGCCGAGGCCGGCCACAGCGTGATCGCCATCGCCGCTGACCCGCAGGTCGGCAGCCGGGATGTGACGCTGACCTGCTCTACCAAGGTGCTGCAGAAGTTCGTCGACAAGACTCTGGCGGCGGTGCCGCTCGGCGCCGAGGACCAGTGGATCGACTGGCACGCCGAGCTGGCCATGCTGATGCCCGACCGTCGGCGCACGATCGCCGTGCGCCAGGCCGGTGGCATCTTCGACGGCTGGGGAACCGGCCTGCTGACCGCTCACGGGTTCGAGGCCGACAGCGTGGTGGTCGAGGTGCCCGGCACCGTCGGCACCCCTGCCACCTGGACCGTCAGCCGGGCTGGCCTGGCCTGCGCGGCGATCGGGGCGCGCGGCGGCTGGTTCCGGCTGCAAGCCCCCGACGGCGGCCCGGAGCTGCTGGCCAGGGCGGCTGACGTGCACGCCTTCCTGGCCGGGGTGGGAGGTGCGGCGGCATGAGCATCACCACCGTCCCCCAGGCCCCGGCCCAGGTTCAGACGCTGTCGCACAACGACCTGGTCGTGCTCGCCTCGCTCTACAGCGAGCTGCTGGCCGCCTCCCGCGCCAGCGTCGCGGCCGCCGCGCTGGGTCACGCCGACCCGCTGGTCTACCTGCGTGAATGCCTTGCCGAGCACGGTCAGGTGCCGCCCGCTGGCACCCGGCCGATGCGGCTGCTGGCCCAGACTGCCGTTCCCGCGCTTCGGGCGGGGGTGGCGTGATGGTCACGATCACGATGCCCCAGGCCACCGCGCGTCAGTTCGACGGCGTCCCGGCCGCGGTCGGTGAGGTCCGGGCCTGGGTGAAGGCGCTGCTGCCGGTCGGCTGCGACCGGGTCGACGACGTCGCCCTGGTCGTGAGCGAGCTGGCCACCAACGCCGTGCTCCACTCCGCCAGCGGGGCGCCCGGCGGCCGGTTCGCCGTCCAGGTCGAGGTCGACAGCCGCGCGCACAGCGTGGGCGTGACCTGCATCGACCTGGGGCCGGCGCTCGTCAAGGCCGTGCGCGGCGAGGGCGAGGGCGGGCACGGCCTGGCCCTCGTGCGGGAGCTGGCCGACTCCTACGAGGTCCGCGACGAGCCGACCAGTCGCACCGTGTGCTGCTGGCTCGACTGGCACTCCGCCGACGACGACAACCGCACCGGTCATCACGGCCCGGCCGGGCTGTGACCTGCTGAAAGGACGCATCTAATGAGCACCGACTCGACCGGCCCCTGGTCGGGAGACATGCTGGACCGCCCCGAGATGGTTGAGGCGTTCTCTGGCCAGCTCCGGGTGGCGCTGGCCGAGTACGTCGACTACGTGGCCCGCATCCGCCGGGACGCCGAAGCGATGTGGAAGGCCAACCCGCCCGAGGGCTACAGCAGCTTCGAGGCGTGGTGGCACCACCACAAGGTGACCGGACCGTTCGCCAAGCTCCAGGAGCACCTGGAGGCGGCGGTGAAGCTCACCTTCGACCTGTCGGCCCAGTACCGGCGGCGGCGTCACGAGCTGCCCGCCGCCCGCCAGGCCGCCGCCGAGGCCAGACAGGAGGCCGCCGCGCTCAGCCGCGGATCGTCCTCCGCCCCCCGCCGGGTGAGCGGCGGGGGGCAGCCCTACCCCAGGCCCCGCCCGGCAGCCCCGGCTGACCAGGACGGCAGCTTCCTGGACATGGTCCGCCGCGACCGGTCGGCATGACCGCACCCACCGCCGTCCCGGCTCCGGCCGGGACGGCATCCGACCCCCAGACCGCGAAGGAGGCAGCACGGTGACCAGGCCGATGACCAAGGAAGAGCGCCGGGCCTACAACCAGCGCCGCCACGCCGAAGAGCGCCAGGCGCTGGTGGCCGACCGCGGCCCGCAGGGACTTGCCGAGCTGTGGTGGGACCAGGCCCGGAAGATCGCCCGCGAGCGTGTCGCGAGCGGTGATGAGCAGGCGTGGGCCGACCTGGCGCTGTGGCTGTCCAACTACTGCGAGCGCTACGGAGCGTGACGCGCGATGTTCATCTTCATCTTCATGTCCACCCCGGATCTGGCCCGAGCCTCGCGTAATGCGAGCGCGCGAGCGCCCGCGCGCACGAGCGCGCGAGAGTACGCCATCTGGTCACTGTCCGTCAACGCCCTGGAAGGAGCCCGCCGTGGCTGACGACACCACCACCGACACCGCCAAGGGCGGCAAGGTCGTCTCCTTCCGGCCCCGGGAGAGCGCCGTCACACCGCCGCCGCTTCCGCCGTTGCCTGCCGCGCCCCCGGCTCCGGTCCGGGCCGCCCCGGTCGCGCCCGTTGAGGATGTCCCGGCCGCGTTCCGGTCCGAGGCCCTGCCGAGCGTCCAGACGATGGGCCCGCCTGCGGCCCTGATGATGCCGCCCCCTCCGGCCCTGCCTGCTCTCCGCGACGCCGACAACGGCGAGGGCCAGGGCGAGGACGGGGAGTTCGCGCCGCCGGCCCCGGCCGACCCGGACAACCCCACCGCCAAAGAGGTCCTGCAGACGTGCATGACGCTGGTGACCGCGCTCGGCGTGGCCGCCGCCAAGGGCATGTGGGGCCGCGCCCGGCACCGCCAGGCGCTGGCCGATGAGGCCCGCGCCACCGCCGACAAGGCCAAGGCCAAGGCGGCGGCCCACGGTGGCCAGCACGGCGGCCACGGGGGCGGGCAGAGCGGCGGTAAGGGGGGCGGCAGGGGCAGCTCTCGCGGCGGCGGTCTGCTGGCCGGCCTTGGCCAGGAGGGCTCGCACCGCAAGCGCCGTGGCGGCCACGGGGGCGGTCACGGCGGCGGGTCCGGCGCCGGACGTGGTGGCGGGCGCGGCGGGGGCACGGGCCCGAAGGGCACCCGCAAGGGCCCCAAGAGCCCGAAGGGCAGCCCCGACAAGCACGGCGGCGGCGGTAAGACGCCCCCGGCCAAGAAGCGCAAGAACCGCGACCGTGACGGGCTCGGCACGGAGCCTTACCTGAAGAACCGCAAGCCGCGCAAGGACTCCAAGAAGAACGACCAGGTCACCAAGGCCACCAAGGACGGCAAGAAGAAGCGCGGCCAGGACACCCAGACGCCGAAGGGCCCGGCTCCGCTGCGGTGGAAGGCGCCGAGCAAGAAGCAGCGCGGCACGGGCCCTGGCCCTGGAGGGGGCAAGGCGCTGCCGCCCGGCCGCAAGCGCTGGGCCCGCCCGGCCAAGGCGGGCAAGAAGCGCTTCGCGAAGCCGATCAGCACGCGCGGCCGCACGTCGTGGGCGCGGTGGAGGCGGCGGACCCCGGCGTGGCTGGCGGACTGGTGGGCTCCCGCATCTGGGATGCGCCCGCAGACCGCCCGCCGTACGCGCAGCCGCCGGTCCTGGACCTGGCGGGCGAAGCCGGCGGCAGGCTCCCGGCCCGCCGGCGGGGCGTGGGACCGCATCCGACCGCCCGGCTGGCAGCACCAGCAGCAGCGGACGGCGCCTCCGCCGCCTCCGCCGCGTGGCGCGGAGTGGATGCGGCCGCCGCCCGCCGCCGACCGCAGGGCCCGGGTCACCGCCGAGCGCGTCGATGTCCGGCCCGGCCGGCAGTACGAGCCCGACCGGCCGGCATCGAAGGCAGTGACAGGAGCCGGTCGGCCCGCGCTGGGCCCGGCCCCCTCGACGCCTGCGACTCCCCCGCCTGCGGCCGCTGCGCCTGTGTTCCGCCGCCCCGCGGCCGCGTCGCCGGCAGGCGAGAGCCCGACCATCCAGCCCCCTGCCCAGCTCACCGTCCAGCCCGCTGGAGGCCAGATGACCCGCCCCGTGATCCCGGCCGGGGCCGTGCCCAGCCCCCGCCCTGCCGCCCCGGCCGCCCGCATGGCAGCCCCGCTGACCGCCCGAGGTGCGGCCATGCCGCTGCACGGCGTCCAGTACGACGACGACGCCGAGCTGACCATCCGAGACGTGATCGAGGCCGCCACCGACGCGGCGGAGGAGATCACGCAAGGGGTGGAGGCGGCCCGCGCCACCGCGATCGGCGCCGAACGGATGGCGGGCCGCCTGGAGGCCCTGCACGCCGAGATCGCCGACCTGAAGGTGCCCGGCTGGCTGGCGGCCATCTGGGGCCACCTGGTCGACAAGGCCCTGCACGTCAAGGCCTGCGCCGAGGGCCTGGCAGAGACGCTGCCCGCCGCGTCCGAGGCGATCTCCACGGCCGCCGGCAACGCCGCCGCCCGGGACCTGGGCGTGGCCGACACCACCCGCGACCACGGCCACATCCGGCCCGCCGAGCGCGAATACCACGACGAGTAGGAGATGCCCGCGATGAGCGAACTGGCCACCACCACCGCGACCGGTGAGGCGCTGGAAGAGGGCGGCGGCATCATGCCGCGGATCGTCCGCTACGGCGTGCTGCTGGTGCAGCTCGGCTACGCCGCGATGCGGCTGCGCGGCCTGGGTGAGCAGATCCGCGCCACCTACGCCTACGTGGAGGAGTGCGCGGCCAGCGTCGACCAGACCGCCGACCAGATGGCCGGCCTGGAGGTCGACGACGACACCGTGGGCGAGTTCCGCGACGCCGCAGCCGTGATGCGCGGCGCGCTGGACGACGCCGCCGCCATGGCCGAGGCGACGGAGGAGATGGCGCTGATGTTCGAAGAGGCCCGTGAGGCCCACCAGGCCGACTACGGCGACGTGGTCGAGGCCATCCGCACCAAGCCGGGCCGGATGGCCAAGTCCGAGTTCTACAGCAACCGCTGAACCCGCTGATCAGCGAGAGGAGACCGACCGATGGCCACGACCAGCCGGACCGCCAAGACGCCCGACCTGCCGCCCCTCGACATCGACCTGCCGCGCTGGCCCGTCCTGGACTGGGCCCGCCGCCGCCTCCAGGCGGTCCAGAGCGTGACCGGCCGGGCGGCCACCCTGGCCGGGGCGTGCGCCGCGGCGTCCGGTCTGTTCACCAGCAGCCTGACCGGCGCGGGCCTGCTGGCCGACGCCGCGCTCACGCTGACCGGCCTGATCACCCTGCGGACGTGGCGGCCCGACGGGCACCAGCGCGCGGTCGCCACGGCGCTGTACCTGACGCCCGGCCTCAGCCTGGCCGGCCTGCTGGCCGCCGAGCACCTGACGCCCGGCATCGACCCGGTGGCCACCACCATCGAGGCCGCCGCGCTGATGACCTGGACGGTCGGGGTGTGGGTGATGCGCCCGGCAGAGGTCGGCCGCCGTCTGCTCACCCCGCCGCTGCCCGCCCCGGCCGCCGAGCTCGTCCCGGCCGGGCTGGTGAGCGACCACCCGGCCGCCCGCTGGTGGGCCGCCAAGGCCGCCATCGAGAACGGCGTCGCCCCGGGCACCGTCCTGGACGACGTCCAGCCGACCGGCAGCACGTCCATGCGGGCCATCATCCGGGCCGCCACGGCGGGCGAGCCGGTCCCCGACATCTCCATCCGCCGCCTGAGTGCGCTCATGGACGTCCCCGAGGACGAGATCTCCATCGAGCCGGTGCCCGGCCGCGGTGCCGGGGTGCGCCGGCTGAAGGTCGGCAACCCCGAGGAGACCGACGACCTGGCGACCCGGTGGGCCAAGCAGGTGGCCCCCAGGGCCATGCCCGGCACGGTGCTGACGGAGATCCAGGTCGGCACCCCGGGCGGCCCGGTCCGCACCATCCCCGTCACCAGCACCACCGCTAGCACCGTCACCACCAGGGAGAACGCGTGAACGCCACCATCACCCGCCCGGCCGCGACCGGCGAGGAGCTGACCGTGTTCCGGGTCGAGCACCCCGAGGGCAGCGCGATCAGCTACGACATCGAGGCGCTGTGCAAGAAGCTCGGCGTCGACGACCCGGGCCGCCTGGTCGTGGAGACGCAGGGCTATCTCGGGATGGTCATGGTCTACCCGCGCAACCCGCTCGCCGAGGTGCGTGCGGTGACCCGCGAGGACCTGGTGATGGACCGGCACGGCCGGTTCGTGACCGGGTTCTACCACAACGGCGAACCGGTCAGGAAGCGGCTGTTCGACCCCACGACCGGCAGCGCTCAGCGGTTCGTGCTGTTCGGCACGACCGGCGCGGGCAAGTCCAGGACGCTGCAGCTCCAGCTGATCGCCGAGAAGGTAAATAAAGTCTGCACCTGGCTGGCCGACCTCAAGGAAGGCCAGAGCGTGCCGGAGGCCGCCGGCAACGTCGACTGGCGGGTCACCACCCCCGAAGGCGCCATCCTCATGCTGATGGCGGCGGTGATGGTCGCCAAGGCCCGCATGCGCCGCTACAGCGCCATGGGCCGCAACAGCTTCGTGCTCGGCGAGGACCCGCTGCTGCACGTGTGGCTGGATGAGGTCAACCGGCTGCTGGAGCGCGGGGCCCCCTATCGAGCGCTGGCCACGCTGTTGCTGAAGGAACTGTCGAGGACGGGCCGGTCCGTCGGGGTGGGCGTCGGCCTGGCCGCGCAGGCGTCCCACCTGGAGGAGCTGGGGGGCAGCGACACGCTGCGGGCGATGATGAAGGAGGGCGAGGTCGTCCTGCTGCGCTGGACGTCGTCGATGATGCGCCAGCTGGTCGCCGACGGCATCCTGCCGGGCGGGGCGCAGCTCGCGCCCATCCCCAGGACGCTGGCCCCGACCACGTTGCGCTCCCCCTTCGACGTCGCCGGCGACGACCTCGACGCCCCGGGCACGCAGGGCATGGCCTACTACCCGTCCGGGCCGCGCCCGACCTCGCTCATGCGCCACCTGCGGCTGGGCTCCATCGCGCCGCTGCGCGGCCTGGACCCCGAGATCCTGGCCCTGTACGGCGATGAGGAGCCCCGCCACCTGGAGGAGGCGTCGGTGCGCGCGCTCGGCGGCGGCATCGAGCACACCGCCTACAGCCTGCGCGACGACGCCCCCGCCTTCGAAGCCCTGTGCGCCCAGTTCGCCGCCGAGGCGCGCAAGAAGGCGGGCAAGGCAGGGCGCTCGGCGGCCCCGGCCGACGACATCGACGACATCGAGTACGAGGAGGACGGCGACGACGGCCAGGACGTCACGCTGCCGCCCGCCTCCCTCAAGGACCGCGTCCTGGCCGTCCTGGCCGAGGCACAGGAGCCGATGCCGGCCACCGCCATCCGGGAGGCCGTCAACGCCGACGGCGGCCGCGAGGTCAGCCTCAACGGCCTGCGCAACACCCTCACCGGCCTGGCCAAGAGCGGCAGCGTCGTGCGCACCGAGCGCGGCCTGTACGCCAAGAACCCCGGCTGAACAGCCACCTCAAGACGGGCGCGCACCACCGCGGTCGATCGGCCAAGACAGCCGCGGCGGGCGCGCCCGCACAACCCCACCCGATCCCAGCAGATCAAGAAAGGGCGAATCCCATCATGACCCACATCACCACGGCGGCCGTACTCGCGGTCAGCCTCATCGCAGGCGCGCCAGTCCTGCCGGCCCGACACGCCGCCTTCGAGGCGGTGAAAGGGCTCTGAGCAGCAATTATGACAAGCAACCCGCACTGATTGTCAAGGAATTCGCGCGGTTTGTCAGGGTTTCTGGTAGTGATCTGGCCATGTCGGCGGCTCATGCGGCCGGCCCGCCCCACCTCTGTGCGTCGGTGCCCGATCTGCGCCTGTCCCGTCCTTTTTGGCATCGCCATGCGCGACACGCCGGAGGTTTCTGGCGTGAAGGCGTTCATTCACAGGTTGTCAACATGGAAGGATGCGGGACTGACTACTCATTGTCGATCTTCGCAGGAGTCGCCCAAGGCAAGAAAAAACGCCCCGCAGGCTGCGGGGCGCTGACAACTTCATCTAGCACGTCTCGTTTTGACCGTTCAGCTCGCTCTGGTTGGCCGCCGGTAGAGCTGAACGCCGTCAACGGGACTTGTCACGTCTGGAGACGACCATAGCAGGCACCCAGGCGGATAGCCCACCATGCCCTGGCAACGACACGCCGGAGCGATCGGAATCCGCTTCCCCGTACCACCCGTCCACCGACCAGGTCGACGCCGAGCTTGAGGACGAGTCCTGGTCGTGGACCTCGCGTTACCCGCACTACGAGAGCCCGCACGAGCAGCACAGCGTGCCCCGGCAGCTGTGGTGCCGGCTGACGCGGCTGCTGATCAAACGCGGCACCGTCATGCACCCGTGCGCGGCCAGGCTGGCTCGTTTCGCGGCCGCTGACGTGGACGTGGTCGACAAGCGTGGCGTCATCGCCGACATCACGGCGTTCCTGGACAAGTACGCGGGCCGGCACCTGGTGAGCAAGCGGGTCGGCTGGAACGACCTGGACCGGCTGCTGCAGGCCGGGTGGATACGCCAGGTGAGCGCCGCGGCCCCAGGGCGCAAGGCGGTCTACCGGCTGGCACTGGACCTGGCGGCCCTGCCCGACGATCTGCCCAAGACGCTGGCCGATGAGGTGCGCCGGTGGATAGACAACCCGATCACCGCCGCCAAGGGCGGGCAGACCAAGGCCGCCGTCGATGCAGGCCTGGAGAAGGCGGAGACGGTCAGGTACGGCTCAGCGGTCCGCCGGGGCGTAGCCCGCGAGGCGATCATGACCGCGCTCGCCTGTGGACGACTTCATACGTCTCCTTATACACGCGAGGGACTCACCCCTCCTTCGTCACATCCGTCACAGCGGTCGCGTCCGCCGCGTCGTCGGCCGCGGTTGTGGGGGCAAGATCGAATCGAAGAGCAGGGCGCCGCCCTTAACTTTGTAAAGGGGCTGGCTCCGGACTGGGCGCAGCAGCGAGGCGGCGAGGTGCCCACGGACGCGGAACTGGCTGAATTGGCCCATCTGGTGATGCTACTGCTGCGCTACTTGCCCGAATCGGAGGCGCGCGAGCTGCTGACGGCCCAGGTCAGCTCCGCCCGCAACCTGTGCGGGCTGCTGCGCTGGCGCATCGGCAAGGAGCTGCGCCGCCAGCGTCGCGCAGCTCGCAGGGTGGCCGCGCTGGTGGTCGATGACGACGGCCGCCGCCACCAGGCGTGGCTGGAGGCCAACGATGCGGCCAACGCCGCCAAGGCCGCCCGCCGTGCCGAGCTGGTGGGCATGGCTCGGGAGCTGGCCGGCCGGTTCGGCACGGCCCGCCTCGGCGCAGAACAGGACCGGCTGGATGCCCGTACCCCGACCCCGAACGCCATGCGGCCCTCACAAGGCCTCATGGCAGTCCAATCCCTGCCCCAAGGCCTTGACCCCAGCGCGACCGCGTTCGCCTCGTCAGGGCCGCTACGCGCCGCCACAGAGCCCTCAGAGATCTTCCGGCGTGAGGTTCTCGACCGCCACCGACTGCCCACGCAGACGGACCCGGACATCTCGCAGGAGCACGGCCAGGAGCGCGGTCAGGACGGTCTTGACCCGGTCGCCGCGACGCAGGCGGCCGCCGACCGCGCCTGGCTGGTGGAGATGATGCGCGGCCGCACCGCATGACCCCGCCCAGCACGTGCCGTATCCCCTCACCCTTGGAGCGACTCATCGCCGACAGCCCGTAAGGCGGTTAGAACGGAGGTTCGTCAGAGAAGTCGGACCCTCCGAATCGTCCCCCGAAACCCCGTGAAGGCGGGGGCTCTGGCGCGGGAACCGGACTGTCCAGGAGGGGCGGCGGTAGTTCCTCGGTGTCAAAAGCTGCGCTCCACGCTCGCCTGTACTGCTCTTGGTGAGTCGATTTGGGCGGCTCATAATTCCAGTCCTCGTCCACCCTCATGTAGTACTCGGCTTGCGGGTCGACGTCGGCAAGTCGGCAGAGCGGAGCGTAGACAGCGTAAGCCGTCTCCCATCGCTCAGGGATGATCTTTCCGTGTAAGGTGCGCCGGATTGTTTCCATGCTGGCGGTGCCGCCGAGGTCCATTCGCTCAGCAGTGGCGACGATCTGCTTGAGCGGGGGGCGCCCTGCTTGCCTGTACATCTGAAAGAGGATGATCAGGAAGTTCCGATGAGGGCCTTCCGGCACTTGCTCCTTTGGCGGCATAGCAATCGCCCTGACCATGATGAGTGCCTCTCCTTGTCAATGAACGACAACTGATAGCTCAGGATGACTCATCTTCGACGACTAATAACCAGGGATCACGAAGTTCCAGCGGCACTTGCTGGCTCCCTAGCGCTCCAGAAAACACTTCAACGACAAGGATCAACTACTTCAGCTAGCCCTGAAGCTGGGATCAGAGCAGGCAGAGCGGTCATCTCGGGCCTTGCTTCACGTGCGAGGCACGAACGGCGTGCCCGCTTCCCCTACGGAGGAGCGATGTACCTTCTCACCGTCCGAGCAGCAGTCGTCGTCATGGCTGCTGCCTTCGTCGCGGCGATCGCGTTCGCGCTGACCTTCTCGGCTGGCACCGTCTGGCAGATGGCTCTCCTGTACAGCGGTGGCGCGTTTGGCCTGGCCATCCCGTTCTTCAACGCGATCATTCCGCCTGTTGCAGACCTGGCGCCAACGCCCCAAGAGAAGACTTCTCACGGCCGGCCATCGCAGAAGTGAGGGTGAATCCGCAGGCCTCCCCTCCCACCGTTACGGCGGGAGGGGAGGCTTATTTCTTGATCATGATTGCGGGGCAGTGGGGTAGCAGATCCGGCGCTACTGCCGCGCCGAGCGAGGCAGTAGCGCTCGGCGCCGAAGACCTTGGCGGTACGCGGGTACGAAGGGCCAGGGCCCTTCGTACCCGCGTACCTGCCGAGACCCGAAAGGGATTTCCTCGCACCTCTTCGATCGATCCCACCAGATGCGCTTGAAGCCACATTGTTCAGGATTGCCACTTCTGACCTATGGAACTCATTATCGAATCAAGGCCAAGATCGACCCAAGAACCCAGGTATCGCTGGCGCGATACGACAAAGACGAGAACCTGCAGGTCAGGACGCAGGAGGTGATCCGGCATGGCGTGGGTCACCGTGCTGAGCCCCTCCCGGGCACAGATCGACTACCGGCTACGTGAGGGTGCCGGCTGCGATCAGGTCGGCTACCGGCTGGCTGGTGACGGCGCGGGCGGCGAGCTCGCCGGTGAGCAGGAGCCGGGGCGCGGCCTGACCTGGATCGGCGCCGGGCTGGCCCAGTTCGGGGTCGAGGGCATGATGGCGGGCGCGCCGTTGACCGCCGAGCAGCACCTGGCGGCCCGGGCGCTAATGGATGGCTGCCACCCGGACTCTGGCGAGCGGCTGGTGGAGCCGAAGAAGGCCACCGACCCGCTGTCGCAGCTGGCCGCGATGCCGTTGCTGGAGGCGCTGCAGCAGGCCGCCGGCGACGCCGGCGTCACCGTGGCGGAGCTGCTGTCGAGGGTGAAGTGGGCGGTGGCGCGGGTGGGCCGGTTGCAGCGCGGGGTGGAGCGGCAAGGGGAAGCGCATCGGATCCCGATCGGTGACGCTGAGCGGCTGGCCGGGGTGGCCGGCCTCGACCTGGAGGTGCTCTATGACGCCGACCGGTTGCAGGCCGCGCGGGCGCACCGCCACTCGCGGGTGCAGGTCGGCAACCGTGGTTATGACCTGACGTTGGACCTGCCCAAGAGCGTGTCGGTGCTGTACGGACTGGCCGACGACGATCTTGCCCGGGGGATCGAGGATGCCTTCGCCCAGGCGGTGGCCGACACGGTGGCCGCGGTGGAGGAGTGGGCTGGGTACGGCATCCGCGGGCACAAGGGCGAGGGCGCGCTCGGCGAGCGGGTCGAGGGCACCGGGTTGATGGGCTGGGTGATGTGGCACCGGTCGGCCCGGCCGGTGCGCGGGCAGGTCGGTGACCCGCACCTGCACGCGCACGTGGTGCTGGCCAACATGGTGCGCGGTGTCGACGGCAGGTGGGGCGTGTTCGGCGACGGCGGCCGGGACCTGTACCGCCATGACAAGGCGGCGGGCACGCTGGTGCAGGCCCGGCTGCGCCGGTTGCTGACCGAGCGGTACGGCATGGTGTGGAAGCGCGACGCGCACACCGGGGCGTGGGAGCTCGCCGGTGTCGGCGCTGAGCTTCGGGCGCTGTTCTCCAAGCGCGGTGACCAGGCCGCCGCGGAGCTGCTGGGTGCGATGGGCATCCAGGACGTCGCGGCGGCGAGCAGCGCGCAGCGCAAGACGGCAGGTGCCAGGACCCGCGAGGCCAAGGACAGCGTCCGTGCCCCGGCTGGGCTGGTGGACGCGCGCACATCCTGGCGGCGGCAGGCCCGCGCCGCCGGCGTCGAGGCGGCCCGGCTGACCGCCGCCTGCGTGGGTGCCGCTCCGGGGTTGCAGCAGCGGCCTTCTCCGCAGGAGATCGCGCAGTGGATCTGGCGGCCGGGCGACGGGCTGACCGGCCACACCAAGATCGTGACCCGGGCCGACGTGCTGGCCGAGGTGCTGGAGGCGTTACCCGACGGCGTGGCCGATCTGGCCGACGCCGACGCGCTGACCGACCAGGTGCTGCAGCACGGCCCCGTGATGCCACTGGGCATCCCGGCTGGCGCGGCCACGCTGACGAACGGCGAGCGCTACACCTCCCTGGATGTCACGGGTGCCGAGCAGGTGGCGCTGGAGGCAGCCCGCGCTGGGTACGGCGCCGGCCTGGCCGTGGTGGACGAGACGGCCGCCGAGCTCGCGCTGGGTGCCTTCGAGGCCGGCGCCGGCCTGGCGTTGTCCCCGTCGCAGCGGGCGGTGCTGGAGCGGCTGCTGCGCGGCGGGCACGCGGTCGAAGCGGTGATCGGCGTGGCCGGCGCCGGGAAGACGACCATCATGGCGGCCGCCCGTTCGGCGTGGGAGAGCCGCGGCCTGGTGGTCGCCGGCGCGGCCACCGCCGCGGTGGCCGCGCTGGGGCTGGCGGCCGAGTCCGGCATCGGCTCCGGCACGGTCGCCACCTGGCTGCGGCGCATCACCGGCGGGCCCGGCCTGGACGGCGTCGACGTCCTGGTGGTCGACGAGGGCGCGATCGTCGATGACCGGCAGCTGGCCGCCCTGCTGAGCGAGGCCAGACGCACGGCCACCAAGGTGGTGCTGATCGGCGACCCGGTCCAGCTGCGCGCGATCGGCGTGGGGGGCGCGTTCGCCGCGATCCACCGCCAGGTCGGCGGTGCAGTGCTGGAGGAGAACCGGCGCCAGCGTGACGACGGCGAGCGGGCCGCCCTGCGGCTGTGGCGGGCCGGGCAGCGCGAGCAGGCCCTGGACACCTGGAGGGCGGCCGGGCGGGTGCACGCCGGGCGCATGGCTGCAGACACCCTGGCCGCGATGCTGGCCGACTGGCAGCAGGCCCGCGCCGCCTACGCCGGCGACGTGCACGCCGAGCTGGCCGGTCTGGCGCTGCTGGCCGGCGGCAATGCCGACGTCGACCGGCTGAACGGCGCGGCCCGCGTGGTGCGGCGCGCCGCCGGTGAGATCACCGGCCCGGACGTGCGCTACCGGCAGGCTGGCGGCCGCACGCTCGCCCTGGCGGTGGGTGACCATGTGCGGGTCCACAAGAACGACTACCGGGCCCGGCGTGGCCAGGGCGCCGACGTGCTCAACGGCTACCGCGGCCGGGTGGTGGCCATCGACGGCGAGCGGCGGGTGCTGGTCGAATGGCGTGCCCCGCATGCTGATGGGCCGCGCCTGGAACAGCAGTGGCTCGACCGGGGGTTCGTCGCGGCCGGCGGGCTCGGGTACGGCACCGCCATGACGGTGGCCGCCACCCAGGGCGCCACCGTCGACCGGGCCCTGGTCTACGGGTATGGCCTGGACCCGCACAGCCTGTACGCGGCCATGAGCCGTGATCGCGAGGCCGTCTGCCTGTATCTGCCGCGCGAGTTGTTGGAGAGCGACGCCGACCGGGCCCGCCTCGGCGAGCCGGAGGGGCATGAGGTCGAGCTGCAGCGTGCGGTCGCCGCCTACGCCGCCACCCTGCGCGGCGACCGCGCCGATCGTCTGGTCACCACCGAACCCGAGCCGATCGCCCGCCGGTACGCAGCACATGTCCAAGATGGCGAAGGCCTGCGTCGGGCCCGCCAGGAGTTGGCCGACACCGAGCGTGAGGCGACGGTCGCCGTCCGCCGGGCCAGCACGCTGCTGGCGCTGGCCAAGAGCCCGTACGGGGTCGGTCTGCTCACCGACGGCCAGCTGGCCGCCCGCCAGCACGCGCTGGGCGAGCGCGTCACTGCGGCGGCCGCCGCAGTGCAGGCCGCAGAGCAGGATGTGCGCCACTACGCCCGTGATGGCGGGGGTCCTGCCGAGCAGGCGCTGCAGCAGAAATGGGCCCACTTGGCCGAGCAGGCGCGCCAGGTCGAGGCCGCCGAGCAGGCCGCCCGCCGGCTGCAGCAGGCCCGCCAGGACGTGGCTGGCGGCCGCGAGCAGATCCGCCGGCTGGTCCAGCGCGAGAGCCGCCTGCAGCGTGAGTTGGACGGGCTGGGTCGCCTGCGTCCCTCTCACCGGGCTCGGCGCCGGGGGCTGGAGGCCGCGCTGCTCCGACTGCGCGAGGACCTGGCCGCCGCGCGTACGCGCCTGGCCCTGGTGCTGCGGCAGAGCCCTGTGTTGGAGGCGGCCGTTGAGCAGACCGTCGCCATGGCCCCGCCGGTCACCGCCTGGCCGCTGGTTCCGCGCCGGCACCACGATCTCGAACGCGACTGGGAATCGGCCCGGCGCGGGGCACGGGCCCGCGACGTCGACGCCGCCGCCCATCGCGTCGGCCTGGCCCGCCAGGTGCACCAGGCGGGCCAGGCGGAACTGGCCGCTGTGCATGACGAACGCCGGCGTCGCGCCGACCTGCCGCCCGACCGGCGCGAGATCGAACATGCCGCTCGCGCCGAGCACGCTCAGCGCCAGTGCGAGGCGGCCGCTCGCGGCGACGGTCCGGATCGTCCTGCGCTGGGGCGGCAGAGCGAGCGTGTGCGCCCGCAGCCCTATCGGCCGCCACCGAGCCAGGGCGTCGACCGCGGGCCCGGCCTGAGCCGCTGACCGGTGACACCAATTGGTGTCACCGCCAGAAGGACCGCAGGCCGGGCGGCGTTCAGCTCATGCTGTCGGCCAGCACCTGGTCGACGCGGCCCGGCGGCACCTGGGTGGCGGCGCGATCAGCCGGGCCTGGGCCGCCGAGCGACTGGTGCCAATTGGCACCAAGGATCAGGTGGAGGGCGGATACGGTCGGCCCTGGCCAGGCCACCCTGGCCAGGCCATGATCGGATGCAAATTTTCTGTGCGTCATCGAGGGCCTGGCGGGCTCCGAACGTGACCGCCTAGTGCCGCCGTGGCGTGGCCGGGTACCTCGCGTCCCTGCTCCGGTCGCAGCTGGCATCGATGGGTTAGTTGCCCAACGGACCTGACGAACCGAGCGGCTCTTTGCACGACCGAACCCCCGGCCTATGTGGCCCGGGGGTTCCCCTTTCTAAGGTCGTTTGAGGCACGCGCGTGAAGAGCCGCCCCGAGAAGATCCCCAGGTCATCCTGCTCGAGTTGTCCAGACCTTCAGTGCGGGCCTTGTATCCCGTTTGGTGGCCGTGGTCCGATTAAGAATTCTCCACGCGCTGGCCCATTGCTGCTGCTCTTGCGCGTCGCCCCCGCATCCACGGATCAGTCCCAGCAAGTACTGCATCTTCAGAGGCGGTTTGCCGGGCTTATCGTAGATGATCTTCGCTACGGTGGCGTGAGAAAACGCACCGCGGGACTGCTCGGCGAGCTGACGAGTAGAGGGTGTACCAGCCCACCGCCAAAACTCCCGAGCGAGTTCTTCGAGCTCAGAGACGGAACTTGCGGTGAACGGATCGGGCTTGAGGTTATAGCCCGGCGCGTCCTGGATCACCGGTTCAGCAAGGCGCTCCGTTCTCCGAGCATATCGACGTTCGGCCTGAACGTTGACTGTGCCGCCGGTGTTGTGGATGACGTACATGCCGTTGCCGCCATGGTCGGCGTCCTGGCTTATGCGGATGGTGTCGGACCATGGACGATAGAGCTTCGCTCGTTCGTAGGCGGCGTGGAAGTCCGGCAGGCTCGACTCCGGTGCTCCCAGCTGGACCAGAAGGCTGTTGACCATCCGCCAGGCGGGGAGCTGAAGGCCTGAGTTGAGTGCCTGCCTCAGCACGCCGGTGCTCGTGCCAGGGGGCCACGGGTGGTGGCGCCAGTCCTGTCCCTGCGTCTGGATGTCCAGGAGAGCCTTCAGCAGCCCTTCGAACGTCGCGAGGCTTTCCGACGCCGCGATGGGCGTCATGGCGGAATGCGCGGTCGGCGGCATGGGGCTGCTCACGCGTGCCCGCTCTTGGTCTCGACCGCCCTGTGCTTGGTCGACGTGGTCAGAGTGCGGCCGTAAGACACACCCATGATGAACACGATCGCAGTCGTAACGACGGTCGGCTGTTGGGCGATCTCCATGTAGACCACACCCCCACCGGCCACCACTGTGTGGATCACCGCCATGAGCCAGGGCGGTGGGCTGATCTCCGCCTTGAAGGTAAACTTCACTACCTCTCCCCTGCGTGAAAACACAAGGGAGGGCCCGTCAGCCACTCCCTTGTGCGACTGGAACACTTCAGGGCAAACATGTCCAAGGTACGCAGAAGGGCCGGCCTCGCACAGCCGACCCGTTTGCGGAATGTCTTGCCCCGCCACACCAATAGTGGCCCTTCCCGCGCCCGGACGCAAAGTCGTAACAATTCATTTCCATTTATGGACATGTCGCATCTCGTCCGCATTGCGGGTCGAGGATGATCTCCGCTGTGCATCGCTGTCCAGGGCGGTATCAAATCTAGTAAAAACCGTAAACACCTGTCACAGGCTGTAAAAGCTACTTTCGGGTACGCGCTAAATGATTGATACTCAAGCCTGTCGCGCGACAGAGGTAACAAGATCGCGGGGCGGTGCGTGCCGACCATCCCTTGCTCGACTGGAACACGACAAGACGGCGGACGCGCAACCATTGGGGGACAAACCCGTCGCACCGGGTCCCCCGGGACGTGAGCGGAGGCTTGAGGCCTCCGCTCATTGTCATTTCAAGACCCCAGCATCTGAGCGATCGCCGGGCCGCCGGACCTCCGCCTCCTTCCACTCACGCAGGGTCAGCCAGGCGTCCACCCCGACCGCCGCCGTCCACCTGCAACGCTGAGCTGGGTGTTGGCGTCGATGCCCATGGTTGGAGGGCGGAGGGCGGTCGGCCCTGGACAGGCCATGATCGGATGCAAATTTTCTGTACGTCATCAAGGCGTCCGCTACGCGGCCGCGCCGCCCGGCGGTAGACGTGGCCGCATGAGGAGGGAGGCGCCGTGATCGTCGCCTACATCTACCCGTGTCCGGACGAGGGCATCGGCACCATGGCGTGGACAGAGATCATCGAGATATGGCGCGACGACGACTCCTGATCAACGACGGAGAGGTACGCGACCACCCGGAGGTGCCGCTGACAGTGGCCCAGCGGGACCGGGTGCTGGCACGGCTCGGCTTCGCCCGTGTTGGCCCATGGTCAGAGGAAGACGGACACGCCAACGCGCCCGTACTTGCCCGGCAGCTCCCGGAACCTCCCGGCGGGGGAAGCTGACAGGCAGCGCCCGCGATCCCCGACAGGCGGTCATCTCCCGGGCCAGGGCGCGGAGGGCTCCTGAGAGAGCGGACCATCCGGCCAGCCGGCGACCGGGTGCTGGACATCCAAGAGCCACATCGAAGGATCCTCGTAGGGGGCGGAGGCGTCGTCGGAGGTGTGGACGAGCGCGACGCTGATCTTCTCTCCCTCTGCGACGTGCGCCGCCGTGCTGAGAGCTCCGGCAAGGTCCATCACGGACTGCCACGCCGGCCAATGCCCGGCCTGTGCCGCATCGGGACCTTGCGCCGGCCTGCCGGAATCGGCTGGGGCGCTGGCAATGCTCGCTTGCTCCGGGACTGATTCGATCAAGCCTGATGGGGGTGGCCAGGGCATGCCGAGCCTGCAGGAGAGGTGATCGGCGCAGGCATCACCCAGTAAGGGGGGAAGGTGCTCGGCGAGGGAAGCGTCGCGGGCAGAGGCAGCCAGGGGCAGAGCATGCGGTTCGGCAGGCGGCGGAGCGACCATGCCCGTGACCTTCAAGACTGCTTCGGGGTGGCCGGCCTCGGCGGCGAGCTGATAGAAGCAGCGGGCGATGCTGGTCCTAGTGGCGCCGCCTGCCTCCAGGGCGCAGCCGTGCCGGTAGGCGACGTCGGCAGCCTGCGTGCGCGGGTCCGGGGCGGCCTGTAGTGCCAGCGCGGCTTCGTGCCCTGCCTCGGCGGCCCGGCTCAGCCAGTCCATGCCGTCGTGTCCCCAGTCGCGCAGCAGGGTGAACAACGCTAGGTGGAAACACGCGTCAGTGTCGCCGTCCAGGGCTTTGCGGGCCAGGCGGGAGGCGATGCGGCCGTGGGTGTCGCGGTAGCACTGGATCACCTCCTCGGCGGTCAGCTGATCGGCGGACGACATGAGGGCGGGGCCGGTCGAGGCAGGCAGGGCGGCCGAGCGGCCCTGTGATGCGCTGACCGGCCGGTCAGCGCGTCGGGCGTGGAGCAAGCGGGTCCTCCAGGCTTCCTGGTCGATAAGGCCAAGATCAAGGCTTTCTTCTTCGGCCGCCTGGTAGCAGGCGGTGACGTAGGAGAGCACCCAGCTCCACTGCGGCAGATGACGCCGCTTGCCGCTGAGGATCTCCTGGGTGGTGCTCTCGGCCAGCTCGCGCCTCTTCTTGCCGTTGGGCAGCGGGTCGCGAGACAGCCTGCGCAGTTCGGACAAGACCGGATCGCCGGCCTGTTCCCTCAGCTCGTTGAGCTGGTCGAGGAAGGCGCGATGTGCAGCGCCGTGTTGCTCGCAGGTCATCGTTCTTGATCGATTCGTGATTTGTGTGTGGGGGGGTCACGCCGCGGGGGGTCACGCCGTGAGTGGAGGGATCTACGAATCGTGACGGCAGTCATGTTGCCACCGATACGGGGCAAGCCGCGCGCCGATCACACATTCGACGTTGTTCGGGCTGGCCTGCCTTGCTGCAGGCCAGCCCACACGGCTTGTTCAGGCGTTCCTCGACGAACATCGAAGGAAGTCGAACGAGGTCGAACGACCCCGGCCAGGTCTGCCGATCTGGCCGGGGTCGTTCTGGGGCGCACCAGGTCGAGCGGACTACATCGACATCGTTCGACCTTGTTTGAACCGCTGGTGGCGGCAGTCAGAGGGCGGGCATCGTGATCGCGTCTTGCCCCCTGAACGTGAAGGGCGCTCGATGCTGTGCTCCGCTGCCCCTGATGCCGCGTCCTGCTCTTCTGCCGTCCGTTGGGCTGGTTCACCTGCCGATGGCCAGGCCGCTCGGGTGGGCTCCTGCGGGCGGCCCGGTGGCTGTCTGCGGTCCGACGATTTCACCCCCTTCACAACGTCGTGAGGAACGCCATGAACAACAACCGGGGACTCTGGGTGGCAGTGATCGTCACCGCTGGTCTCTTCGTCGCCTTCGCCGGCGGCGGTCTCGCCTGGCTGGGCGGCACCCCCGCGCCGCTGGCCGTGCTGGCCGGAGCGGCCGGATTTGCCGGCTTCGTCGGCCTTGCCTTGGCTGTCATGACGTTCCTGGCCCGCGCGCGGGACTGATCTCATGGCCGCCCCCACTCGTTCCCGTCCCGGAAGGTCCGCCCGCTGCCGGGGAGCTGCGATGAGCCCGCCTACGTTCGCCTGCCAGCAGATGCCCGGCGTCACTGTGATCTCGGTGGCTGGAAACCTGGAGGCCGTCAACGCTGACCGGCTGGACGCCTTCATCACCCGTGCGCGCTGTCGGCCGGGCGACCATGTGGTGCTCGATCTGAGCGAGGTGCCGTTCATGGCGCAGTCCGGCCTGCGCGTGCTGCTCAACGTCCGCGCCCTGACCCGGCGACACGGCGGTGACCTCCACCTGGCCGCCCTGCAGGAATCACCCGAGCGCCTGCTGGACACCGCCGGCGCCAGGCCTGTGCTGACTGTGCATAGCAGCGTGGAACAGGCCATCCTCGCGGCCCTGAATGCTGCTAATCCGCGTGACGAAAGGCTGTGACCATATGTAGGTATGGGGCTCCACCCAGGCGCCGCGATGCTCACAGTCATCAAGGAGCGCCCGGTGCGACTCGCTCCGGGCGCTTCCTGGCGGATCGGCCGGCCGGACGTGCGGCTCTTCGGCCGGTCCCGGCCGCCGCCCGCCAGGCAGCGCCCGAAGAAGCCCTGCCGCTGACCGGCTCTGGCTGACTCCAGATCGCCGTGACCACCGGGCGAGAATGGCTCAAGACCAGCATCCACGACGCGATCTTCGCCGTCGGGCTGGCCCACATGGACGAGGTGATGGTCAGGCTGAACGCTGCCGAGGCCGAGGCCGAGGACGGGGCGCCTGATCCCCAGTAGTTCGCGGACTTCGCGGACAGACCCACGAAGTCCGCGATGGCTTGGTCATCCCGTCCATGCCGGGTGGCGGCCGTTCCTAGCGGAACGGCGTCAGGCCGTAGACACCTGGTCAGAGGCTCACTCGCTAGCGAGGCATTCGCGGATCGCTTTCAGGACCCACACCCTCGCGCCAGGGCATGTTGTCGGCCGAGCGGCCTACCGTGGAAAGTCGTCCCCTTGCGCGAAGGAGAGCCGTGGCTACCCGACCTCCGCTCACCCCTCAGTCCGCCGAGATCACCACCGCCACTGTGGAGATCAAGGCATTGACCGTCAACGGCAAGCAGGTCACCCTCGCAGTCTTCCGCCAACTGTATGAGGAGCCGCTGTACGACCCCCTCTCGTGGAACGCGTTCGGGACGCCTTGGTGCCGGGTGAACTACCACCCCGACCGGTGCGACCGTGACGATGCCGCACATGAGCACGTGGTCTGGCAGAAGGGCGATGAGCTTCGCCGCGCCCGAGTGAACCGGCCATCGCGGAAGGTGGACGCGGTTCCCCGCTTCGAGAAGGGGCCCGACGACGAGATCGCGGTCTGTGTCGCCTGCGGCACCTTCAACAACGCCTGGATCACCTCCGTCGTGGGCACCACCACCTACGGCTACGCTTCCAAGTCCAAGCTGTCCAAGCCCAACACCGTGGCACCTGCGGCGTACGTCGCCGGGGAGTTCGAATCCGGGCCCCAGATCGACGCCAAGCTCTTCCTGTCGTCGGCCAAGGTGGCCGATCTCGTGAAGGGCTATGGCAGCACGCCCCACCCCGACCTCAACGGCGAGCACAGGCGCCTGCATCCCGATGCAGGCAAGTGTTCCCGCACAGCGCAGCGTCTGAGCAACCGGCTCATCTCGACCCGCACCTGGCTAGAGGGGGCTCGAGAACGCTGGGACGAGGTGCTCGAACTGCCGCAGGTCTTCATCGCCCTTTGACCTGTACGTGCACAGGGGGGTGTCGGCGCGGGCATGCAGGACGCGCAGCAGTTGCGCCAGTTCCTGCGGCGAGAAGACCGCATCCAGATCAAGAGCACCCGGCGCGAGCCACGCCGGGTGCTGCCCGGCGGATCGGCCGGCCTGGGCGTGCCGCTCTTCGGCCGGTCCCGGCCGCCGCCCGCCAGGAAGTGCCTACGATCCCCCGGCAGCCACCGGTCCTCAGCAGTCACCCCAGCAGTTCGTGGGCTTCGGTGGCCGCTGCTAGGGCTGGGCTGACGGCACGGGCAGCGGCGCGTTGGGGCAGGCGGCGGCGATAGACGTCAGCGTGTCCTTCTCTCGCTGGTCGGCGGACAGGCCCCAGTGCCGTTTGATCGCGGTCCACTCGGTGATGTAGCGGCAGCGGACGGCGTCGATGGGGAGCCAGTCGGCCGGGTCCTTATCGGCCTTGCTCCTGTTGGAGCGGGCGGTGACCGCGATCAGATGCTCGGGAGCGTCCAGGTAGTTGGCGTACGCCTCGCGCCGGGCGGCGTCCCAGCCGGAGGCGCCCGAGTCCCATGCCTCTGCCAGGGGGACGAGGTGGTCGACGTCGAGTTTGCCGGCGTCGTCGACGACGGTGTCGTCGTAGTAGCTGTACCAGGCGCCACCGGTCAGCTTGCACTGCGCGCCCACCGTGGGGGCGTCGATGGCCTCGGAGATGAGCACCTCGTAGCGGGCTGAGCATCCGTTGCCGTCGGCGTCGACCCAGTGCTTGAAGCTCGTGCGCTTGTAGCCGTCACGGCTCTCGGCCGCGATAGGCAGGTCTGCGACGGCCTGGTGCAGCAGTGGCGGCGGTGCGGCCAGTGCTCGGGACGCCGTGGCGGTGCCACCTGAGGGCGCTGCCGCGGCGGTGGCGGGGGCCGCGGTGGTGATGGCGGCGGTGATGACGAGGAATGCGCCGGCAAGGAGTGCCGCAGGCCGCGGGGGGAGATGCACGTGTACCCACCTCTGCAATTACCTAGTGTAGTGATCTAGAGCGCTAAGTAATCATGCGAGGTGAGGTGACGTCTCTGGCGTTGCAGGAACACTCATGTGCCCCCAGTGCCACCATGCGGATCGGCCGGCGGGGCGTGCGGCTCTTCGGCCGCTCCTCGGCTGCAACTCGCCATCAGCGCCCGAAGGAGAGCCCTCGCTGAACTGGGCTTTGGGTGATTCCCGCCCTGTCGCTCCGGGAGCATGAGCATGCTGACATGCGGCATGGCCTTGCCATAGGCGAGCCACCTCCACCGGAGTCGGCATGAGGAGTTGGAGCATGACACCCAAACGGCCCGCAGTCCCGCGTCTGCTCGTCAGCGACAAGACCGCCGCCACCGCCGAGAACGCACGGATCCAGATCGCCGTGACCACCGGACGGGAATGGCTCAAGACCAGCATCCACGACGCGATCTTCGCTGTCGGACTGGCTCACATGGACGAGGTGATGGCCATGCTGAACGCTGCCGAGGCGGAAGACGAGGTCTGATCTCCCAGCGGTTCGCGGACTTCGCGGACAGGCACACGCGCGCCCGCGACGACCCGGTCGAACGCGGCGTTGCCGGATGGCAGCCGGTCCCGCTGGAGCAGGGTCTAGGTCCTAGATACCTGGTCAGGGTGCATTTTTGGCTCTAGAGAAGCCTCTAGACCTAGAGGGGCGGCCTCTAGGTCTAGAGCTTCAGTCTTGGGTCGCGCTGCATGTTTCGGAGGCTTGGTCGGAGTCAGACGGTGGTGGCCAGCCAGCCGATGGTCTCGCGGGTGTGGTGTCCGTCGCTCTTGACGGCGCCGGCGAGGATCTCGTTGATGCGGATCCGGAAGCCCTGGGGGGTCACGTCCGCGATCCTGAGGCCGGGAGTCTCGGGGCCGTTGAAGGTCTGTACGAAGGGGATGACGATCACGCGTGACCCTGCGGGGAACGGGGTCGGGAATGTCACCTGGGTGAAGGTAGAGGTGTCGCCGCCGGTGGTGGCCACGGGGTGGGTGGAGTCCAGATCCAGGACGCCGGTCTGAATCATGCTCATGCAGTGGCTCCTTCTGGTGAGAGGTGCGGCAGCGGGTTTGTGCAATGTGATCAAATCCCGACGCCTGCTACTGAAAGTACTTATATAAATTCAGAGAGTGATGTCTCGCGATAGTGAGGAATGTCTGCCGCCACAGGTGCGCCCATGGCGTCGTGCAGGCATCCGCCCTTGAGGGGTTGTCCCGAAGTGGTCGCATGGAAGAGGCTCGGCGGGCCCCCGCCGTCATCGTGTTTCCGCACGGCGATCTTCCTCATCGCGGTCGGATTTGTGGAACCTCCGCCTGAACTGCGCTTTCATGCCGTCCCGTTTGACGCCCTCCGCGGCTCCGACAAATTCTGGGGCCTGCCCATAGGTCAGTTAGGTCAGTTGATCAGGCAAAACATGGCTGTGATCTGTATCACAGAAGTAGTTGACTAAAATTCCGCGTATTACCGCGTAGTACCGCACATTTCCGCATACTGCCGCCCGTGTGCGGCACACACCCGCTTGGCGCACAAGCCGGGACTCACTTCGTACGCACGGGAAAGGTCGCGCTGGCCTAGGCTGGCGATGCATTTCCAAGTTGTCGTCCGAGCGTTCCGATGCGTTCAGGTAGATCCCGCCGCCGGCGGGGGACCTACCCCCGGACCCTCGCCCTGGTGAGGGTTTGGGCATCGGGAAGGAAGCTATGGGCGGTGACAATTGGCGGCCGCGGCCGGCGGACGTGCTGGTACTCCTCATCGAGGTGTATCTGGCCTACGTCCCCTGGCTGCTGGAGCACGTCGGCAGGGCCTGGTGACAGCACACCAAGGCCCTGCCTGTGCGTCTGGTTGCTGACGCGGCCGTGACGAGGCCCCGGGATCAGGTCGAGACAGACTGGCCCGGGGCTCTCTGCTGCCAGCCCACAAGAGGCCGGCCATGAACAAGTTCATCGCGTGAACATGTTCATCCATTTAGCACTCTACCCCGCGAGCTTGGGGCCGGGCGGTGCAAGGGCCACGCGACAGGTGTAGGGGAACACTTGCACGTTGAACTGCCAATCCGCAGAGGCCGAACTGTGAGGATCTTCCCCGTTCGCGGTCGGATTTATGGAACCCGAGGATCCGGCGCGATAGCCGGGCCGTAGCGGTCCGACGTGTTCATCTAACGACCGTTTGCCGAACACGCGCCGGAAGTCCCGCCGGACGAGGGCCGCCGGGTGTCGTGTCCGGTTTGGGTGTTCATTTTGCCGTTCATTTTCGGCCGGAACCTGTTACTGTTCAGATTCTTCACGCATGACGTTTGATGAACGGAAGGCGGCCACCCCGTGGCGCTCATCGGCCTGGTCCGAGTCAGCACCGACAAGCAGAAGACCCAACGCCAGCACGACGCCCTCGACCCGATCTGCCTGAAGGTGTTCGAGGAGAAGATCAGCGGCAAGCTCGCCACCGACGACCGGCCCGCACTGCTGGAGGCGCTCTCCTACCTGCGAGACGGGGACATGCTGACCGTCCAGGAGGTCGACCGGCTCGGCCGCAATCTCCTGGAAGGGCTCATCGTCCTCAACGACCTGTTCCAGCGCGGTATCGCGGTCAAGGTGCTGGAGGGCATCGCGGCCGGCGAGCACACCGAGCGCTCCCTGATTCTCGATCTGGCCCTGGCCCTGTCGGAGGACCGGCGCCGTGACATCGTCCGCAAGACCAAGAACGGCCTGGAGGCGGCCCGCCGTCGCGGCCGGGTCGGCGGCCGACCCCCGGTGGTCGACGACGACAAACGCGCCGCCATCCTCGCCCGCCGTCAGCGCGGGGAGTCCATCCGCACCATCGCCGCCGGCGTCAACGTCTCTATCGGCGTCGTCCACAAGACCCTCGCAGGCGCCAAGGAGTCGTAGGCCGTCCCGGGGACTGCAGAAATGCCAGCTTGCGTGGGGGAAGCGGCGTGACAGCACCTAACGATCTGGGCTCTCGGGAGGGCGAATGCCGATACGTCCGGTGTAACGTGCACAGTCAGTCAAGTCAACGGATTGTAATCAGCCAACTACTAATCGTATCTTCTGGGTGTTGCTTCACAGACGGCGCCCCTTCCTCTGCCGTCTCCGCCCCCGATCGGGAGGTAGCCATGCCAAGCAATCCCACCACCCCCGCCGCCAACACCACGGGTGGCTCAACCTGGCTCCAGACTGACCCGCTCAACTTCAGCCACACCATCAACGGCGCCGACCGCGTCTACGAGCGGATCTCCGAGGTCCCGGAACTCAAGATCCCCTTCCCCGGCGTATGGGAGGTCTCCTACAACGCCCGCCCCATGCTCGCCGTGACCAGCAGCGCGAACGCACTGTTCGTCCATACGGCCATCTTCAAGAACGGCGCCGTCATCCCCGGCAGTGAGGCAGTGACCGGCATCCAGAGCCCGGCGCACGGAAGCCAGAACACCGCCGGACAGACATTCCTGCACACCTTCGCCGCAGGGGACGTCGTCACCCTCCACGGCTTCCGCATCGGACAGGCCGGCACCGCTGCCGTCGCCAGCAACTCCGACGGACGCACCGGAGTCATGGCCCACTGGGTGGCCCCCGGCTTCTAAGGCCGTTCCTGCCAGGGCCTCCCTCGTCCGGGACCGGGCAAGGGAGGCCCTGTTGTGACGTGACGCACCGGCTGGGTACTGAGCCGTTCCCGAGATCGAAGCGGAGCGGGCCCCCGACGTGACCGCCTGGGCCCGCCGGGCCGTCGCCGAGTACCTCGCGCCCGCCCCCGACCCGGTCGCGGCCGGCATCGACGGGTTCCGCCCGTAGGCCAGCCTGATCATTCCCCTCAGCGGGTCGCGGGCGAGCGGCGCCGTCCAATGGGTCTACTGGGACTCCGGCACCGCCCACCTGCTGCCCCGGCTGCCGCGCCTGCCCGACGGCAGCGCGCGCACGCACGGACCGCTGTTCTTGGCCCAGCGTTGTCCCGTCCCCGCCCGTGTCGGGGCAGGCCGGCGACGAGTCGGACGCGCCCCTATCGGCGGTGCACGTACAGGTAGACCGTGAAGAAGCCGTCCTCTTCGCACTTGTAGGTGCGGTAGATGCCGTTCTGCACACCGATCCTGCCGGTGCTGTCGCAGATGGCATAGGCGCGCTCGATGGGCCACCTGGTCCAGGAATCGATCGGACCTTCCCACCCGTCGGCGTGCGCGGCACTTCCTATGGCAAGCCCTCCGGCCACCGCGACGACGGCAGCAGCGACGGCGATGATCTTTCGCATGTCGGTTCCCCTTAACTGTCGCTCTCCAAGAGCGACGCGCTTCACCCGTTCGCTACTTAGAGTGTCATTGTCGTAACAAGTTGCCTGGAATCGCCTCTGACGGTGCCGGGCGCTCACCGCACCTTTGCCGGAATGCCGCAGACATCGCCGAAAGTGTCGACTACCTGCGCGAGCGGCCCTTGGAGCGGACGGGGCGTGCCGGTGCTCCAGGTCGAGGTCCTCGACGTTGAGGGCGAGGACCTCGGCGGCTCCGGCCGCGGCCGCGGCCAAGACCGGTCAGCACGTGCCCCGCTGAGCGGCCCCACCGGTCGGACTTCCAGAACTTCAGGGTGGCGCCCGCCTTGGGCAGCGCCAGGAGCGCCTCCCATGCCTGGCGGGTGGGGCGGCATAGAGCCCGGTCAGGCCCAGGCGCTGTACCCGATGGCGTCCCGGTAGACGGTGGCAGGACATTCGAGCACCTCGCCGCCGGGCATGTGCAGGTTGAGCCGCCCGCCGTTGGTGGGCTTGCAGTGGGTGACGAAGACCGGCCCGGGATAGCGGACGCTCTCGGGCCGGATGCAGTCCACGTCGTACAGCCCCAGCGGGTTGCGGAAGCGGATCGCGCCGACGAATCCCGGATCGGTGCACTCACCGACCATGCGGGCCGCACCGGAGTCACCCGCCCGATCGGTCCGCACACCGTCAGCGGCGGCCGGAGTCGCCAAGACACCTGTGGCTAGCGCGGCGAAAGCCGCCATGACTATGGTCGCGCGTAGGTGGGAACGCACATGAACCCCTCTCTCCATCCGCTGGCATCCAGCGGCTGAGCTTCCGGAACTATGACTGGTATCGGGGCCCGGTTGGGCGCCATGCGAGTCAGCAAAGCCATGAAGCCGAGGTGTCCAACAGTGACTCGGACAGGCTCGTCCAGGCTCGACCACCGGCCGGCCGGCAGCGGCCCCGTGGTCGACGACGACAAGCGCGCCGCGATCCTCGCCCGCCGCGAGCGCGGCGAATCCATCCGCACCATCGCCGCCGGCGTCGGCGTCTCGGTCGGCGTCGTCCACAAGACGCTCGCCGACGTCGCCAAGGAGTCGTAGGCCCCCCGCCCATTGCCCCCCACCGTCCCTACCAAGGGCCTTCTGTGCCGCCGACCCGCCGGGCACGGGAGGCCCTTTTGCGTGTGGCCCAGAGAGGTCCCCTCCCCGGCAGGAAAGGAACCCCCAGCCCCCTGCGGTGCCCACTGGAGGGGAATGAGGGCGCGAATCGATAAATGATCTTTATCTAGATCCGTTAGTTATGAGTATCGAAAATCAAGAAACAATTTATAGATACAACGAAACGAAACTAGTAGGGTGGGGACATGGCAGAGATGACCAGCGGGGACGGCCCCGCCACCAGCGACGACGCCGGGAGTGACCCCGGCAACGGGCCCGGCCGGGCCTGCGGATACAGCCGATGCGACCGGCGGATCGTCTACACGGGCTCGGGGCGGCCCCGGGAGTACTGCGGGCCGCCCGACCGGGTGTGGGAGGACGGCAAGACCTGCAAGCAGAAGGCTCAGGAGGAGCGGAAGGCCGCGCACGCCGCCGGCATCGACGGGGCGCTGGACCTGTTCGACGCGGCCGCCGCCCCGGTGCTGACCGCGACCAGCGCGCTCAGTGCGGGCCTGGCCGACGTCCAGCGCGCTCTGCAGAGCCACGGCGAGGCCCTGTCTGCCGTCCGTGACGGCGCGCTGGCCCGCGTCCGCCAGGCGGAGCAGGAGGCCGCTGACGCCCTGGCCAAGGCCGCTACCGCCGAGGGCGAGCGCGACCGCGCCGTACGGGCCGCGGCCGCCGCCGGGCGAGAGCGTGAGCAGGCCATGGAGGCCAAACGCGTCGCCGAGCGGATGGCCCGTGACGCCGACACTGAGCGCGAGCGTCAGGTGAATGCGGCCTGGACGCGGGCCGTCGAGCACGAGGCAGCGCGGTCGGCCGCCGAGAGCAAGGCCGCCGGCCAGACCGCCGCCGCCGTCCACGCCCAGCAGGAACAGCAGAAGGAGTGGGAGCGCGCCGAGCAGCTGCAGCGCAGCAACCAGGAGCTGACCAAGGCGAACCGGGAGCTCGGTAAGGACCTGGCCGTCGCCCGCACGCAGGCCGCCGGGCTGGAGGAGGCCAAGAGCGCCGCCGAGACCGCCGCCGCCCAAGCCCGTGCCGAGGTCGACCGCCTGCGCGCCGAGCTGGACCAGGTTCGCCGGCAGCATGCTGAGGAGACGGCCCGGCAGCGCGAGGACCTGGCCGCCGCCGCGCGCCGCCTGGAGGAGACGCGCGGCCAGCTGGCCGACGCGCAGTCCGCGGCCCAGGCCGCCACGGCGCGGGCGGAGGTCGCCGAGACCCGGGCCGCCGCGCTGGAGGCGGCCAGGACCACCGCGGAGGCGTCGGCCCGGGAGGCCGTCCAGCGCGCCGAGGCCGCCGACGCCCGCGCCGGCGAACTCCTGGCGCTGCTGCGCCAGCGCGACACCCCGGCCTGACCAGCCGAACGCCCCCTTGAGACGTCAGGCCGGGGAAGGGCCCCGGCCTGCAGAAGGAGAGACCGACATGAACGGAGACATCGACCGCATCGCCGTGGCGCTACTGCGCAAACTCAAGCCCGAGGCCCAGACCGAGTTCCTGGCCAGCCCCGAGTTCCGGGGACTCCCAGACGCCGACCGTAACCGGCTGTATGAGCTCGACGCCGCGCTCGCCGAGACCGAACGCCAGCAGTCCCGGCAGCGCTGACCACCCCACCCCAGGAAGGAGCACCACCATGGCACTCACCCTGATCTCGTTCGGCTACCTGCACGGCCCGCCGCCCGAGGCCGACCGCGTCGAAGATGTCCGCCGGCGCCTGCGCGACCCGGCCGCCGCCCGCAACGGCGGCATCCTCGACCTGGATGGCGCCTATTCAGGGCGTGGTTTGGGGTGCTAGCGGGGGTGCTTCCGGAAGCAGGGAAGGCCGCTGCCGGAAGCACCCGGCCCCACGTCCGTGTCTGTCCCGGACGACTTACGCCACGGCGGCCGCCGGTCGCCGGCGAGCGACCAAACATCTCCGGCCTCGCGCGCGCCCGCGCGTAAGCCGGGCCGGAAAGTCCCGAAACTCCCCTCGCGTACGCGCGCGTGGACCTGTCGGGAAAGTCCGGAAACCCCCGGTCCTGGTCGGGGAGAGCCGCGCACGGAGAGATCCCCCGGCCCCCCTCGCAGTTCAAGGGGGGCCGGGGGATCTCGGCGGTGCTGATGGTTGGATGCTGGAGGCGTCCGGGGCCGGTAGCGACGGTCCCGGACGCCCTACTTCTGGGTCAGCACCCGGGGCAGGTGCGCGTGCCGGTGGTCGACGTCGACCACCTGGCCGTGCTCGCGCAGCCGGGCGGCCAGGACCTCGACCAGGCTGGCCGCGCGGTGTTTGCCGCCGGCACATCCAATGGCGATGGAGCGCGGGCCCGCGGGCAGCATCGCGTACGCCACCAGGTTGTCGACCAGCTCGGCGGCGCCGGGCGTGCCGAGCACGATCTGCTGGACGCGTTCGTCGCGGCCGGTAGCAGGTAGCAGCCGGACGGTGGACACCCCGGAATCCTCTCGGGAGGCGCTTTGCTACCTGGGGTGCTGGTAAGAACCGAGTCACGCGCCCCAAACGAGCGGCATCGTCGCAGGTGACTGCACGTGACCAGTATCCCGACCGAGATCCACAGGCCGGTGGTGCCAGGCGTTTTCACGCCCGCTCTGGGGCACGTCATCCGCCCGCGGCGTCCTCGGCCTCCCAGCGCAGCAGGTCGCCCGGCTGGCACTTGAGTACCTCGCAGAGCGCGGCGAGCGTCGCGAAGCGCACCGCCTTAGCGGGGAGACCGCCGGGATACCGGAGAAACCTGCCAAGTGCTCGGGTAGTGCCTGGTAGAGGGCGCTAGAGATCGTTAGAGGGCCCGTGTGGCGTGGGTGCGGCGGGTGTTGGTGGGGTTCCTGGTGCCACCGGTCGGGTCGCCCCGGGCGTCTCAGCCCGGGGCGACCCGACCGGTGGCACCCCTACGGGGGCGGTGCCGACCGCGCTTGGTTATCGCCACTGGTCGCTGAGGCCGGCGTTGGGGAATGCGTTTTCTTCCATGTAGCTTCCGGCGAGCCACCCGAAGGCGCCAAGGCGGGCTTCGCCCCCAACGGAGGGTCCGGCGCTATAGGCGCCCAGTGGCCCTTGGCTGGAGTCGACAACCTGAATCTGTGCGGGGATCACCTTTCCCCCGCTGACGACGATTCGAGGCACGCCGTCCACGTATTGCAGGCTGAGCGTGCCCATGTCCTCGGGCTTGACCTCGGATGCGGGGATCAGGTTGCGGTCCGTGGGGACCGGAATCTGAACCTTCGCCGGGCCCTTCGAGTTTGGTTTCTGCTCTTCAGGCATGTGTAACTCCTCTCCCCGGTCGACCACTTGCCGACCAGCAGTGATCTTCCCCCGCGCCGATGTGTGCACACCCACTCGTTTGGAGGACTCCCTGACCAGACGACAGCTCAGAACCATGATCATTCTCTGGATATCCGTTGTTTCCTGCACCGTTGCTACCGATGTTCCTCAGACCCCTGACCCGCGACGATGCCGCGCGTTTGGGGCGTGTGACTCGGTTCTTACCAGCACCCCTACCTACGCCGGAGGCGTGCTTCCACAACAGACGGTGCGACGTTCACCGGCGGCGGCGAGGCAGCAAGTGAGCCTCCAAGGCGCAGCTGATGAGCTCGCTGCGGGAGCGGGCTCCCGTGGCGTCCACCAGGTCGTCGATGACGTTCGTGTCCGCCTCGGTGGCCTGGAAGGACCACAGACGGCGGCGGCCATCCCGCGCGGCGGCCGCCGTGGTCGACGCGCCCTGCCGGGGCGGGAACAAGCTGTCCTCGCGTTGCACCGGACCCGCGTGCCTGCGCGCGACCAGGCCGGGCAGCTCAGCGCGCAACGCGTCGATGGCCTCGACCACCAGCTGGTAGTTGTCCACGCGACGCGAGCGGCGTCGGCGGCTGGCCGCCTGAATGACGGCGGGCAGCAGGTAGACCCCGACAGGGAACGTGTCAGGTTGATCTCCCTCCGCAGGCGACTGTGAGGCAGCACCCGGCGGGATGGCCGCGTCGGAAGCAGCATCGTCCCCTTCGGAGGGGGCCTGGGCTGCGCCTGACTCGGCCTGCTGGCGAGTGAGGATTCCAGCGTCGGCCAGTCCTGCGATATCCATGTGCCCTGCCCTACCGTCCGGCGGAGGCTTCTGTCTCTCCGCTTTGGCAAGTCGCGGCGAACGCTTTTCGTTGCTGGAACACCGCACTGACGTGCCCCGGCAGAGTGTCCTTCCGCTTCTCTCCTCCCGCCTCTGGCACTCTTGATGAGCATCCGAGTACCAGAACCATGGGAAGCCACGGAGGAACAATGTCTGCTGCCCTGCAGCAAGCTGAAGAGGCCAAGGCGCACGGCGCGATCGTTGACGCTGTCATTAGCCAAAAGGGCGGTGTGGGAAAGTCCACGATCACCGTGAACCTTGCGGCCGTCGTCGGAGAGAACACCCGACCCAACCCGGAAGGCGAAGACGCTCCAGTCGTCGCGGCGGGCATCGACCCGCAGGGTTCCATGGAGAAGTGGGCCGACCGCGTCGCCGAGGAGCGCTTGCCGTTCGACTACCTCTCCACCCAGGGCAACAACGACCTCCTGCCGAAACTCAAGCAGGACCCGCTCGTACGCCGCATCATCGTGGACTGCCCCGGCTTCATGGACGTCGACCCCAACGCCACCCGCAGCAGGGATCCCCTGGGCCACGGCGCGGCAGCAGACGCCCTGCGCGCCCTCTTGGCCATCACTGACCGCGCCATCGTGCCGATGAACCCGGAGTGGCTCACCTACGACCCCACCGAATACACCATCGAGCGCGTCCTCCGCCCTCGCGGCATCCCCTTCCTGGTCGTGGTCAACCGCTGGGACGCACGCGACGGCGAGGAAGATCTACTGAAGGTGAACGCGTGGATCGATGACCACGGCTATCCCCGTGCCCCTCAGCCGATCCGCAAATACAAGATCCACACCAACGCGGCGGAGAAGGGCCTGGTCGTCACCCAGTACCAGCCCTCCGGTACGGCGCTCCGTGCCAAGGAGGACTTCTACAAGCTGGCCCTCGCCGTGGATGGGGTGAGCATCTGATGGGACGCCGTCGAGGCGAGGATCCCGTCGCCCACCAGCACGCCCCCAAGCTCGCCAGCGAGATGGCCCTGGCCCTGCCAGCCCCCTATGAGGCCCTGGGGGACAGCACCAACCTGATCGACGTCGAGCGGGACGACCTGGCAGCCTGCGAAACCGCAATCCACAACCTACGCATCGCCTACTGGGCCGCCGGCAAGGCCCTCCAGGTGATCAGGGATGCCCGCCTGTACCGCGCTGACTACCCCTCGTTCGAGGACTACTGCGAACAGCGCTGGGACATGGGGCGCAGTTACGCCAATCGACTCATCCGGGCCTGGCCCCTCGCCGAGCGTCTGGTGCCAATTGGCACCAAGGAGCCGAGCGAAGGGCAGGTTCGGGAACTGCTGCCGGTGGCTGCGCATCACGGCGACGACGCGGCCGTCACCGTGTACCAGGCGGTCATCGAGGCCGACGGCGTCCAGGTCACTGCGGCAGTCTTGAAGGGAGCGGTTGACGCTCTCCCCGATGGAGACTTTGATTCCGCCGAGGCGGTCAAGCACATCCGCGCGTACCTCGCCCAACTTGGAGCTGAGGGGAGTTCCACCACCGAGACCGATGCGGTGGAGAGCTTCGCCGCCGAGACTGGCCGGCTACGCGCCATCCTGCAACGTGTGGCCAAGCGCGACACCCTCCGCAGCGCCGCCAGAGCTCGTCCGGAGGAAGTCCGCCAGACCCTCACGGAACTACGGATGCTGCTAGACGAGATCGAACGCAGCGTGTTCCAAGAGCGCTGACAAGGCGAAGGGGGCCTCGACTGCATCGAGGTCCCCTTCGTCGTTCATTCTGAACTTGTCCAGCTCCTATGCGACAAGGCGCTGGGTGTATCCGCGTTCCACGAGCCTGCGGTAAGCCTCGCGCACGTCCTCGGGCATGGGTTGCGAAATCGCGAAGCCGCGCTCGGCATACAGCTCGATGCGCTGGGTGTCACCGACCAACATGTTTACGACGCGATTGGGATCGCCGATCGAGGCCACGTAGTCGTCGATAGTCAAGGGGAGAGAGCTGCAGATCACCTCTACCTCAGGCCAGAGCTTCCGGCATGTGGCGTAGGCCCGGCGCTGCTGGTAAGGGCGGCTGATGAGCATGATCGAGCGCGGGGTGATCCCCTGACCGGCCAGCAGTTCCCGCGTGAAGGTGAGGTTCTCGCCGGTGTTGGTTGCGGCGGGTTCGACCAGGATCGCCTCATCTGGAACGCCTAGGGAACGGGCATGCTCGCGGTAATGGACAGCCTCACCACGAGGAAAGCGCGCCTTCGTGGTTGGGGCGTTCGCGCCCGTGAACACGATCAGCGGAAAAATCGCCTGCTTCCAGAGCTGGGCCGCGTACGTGGCCACGCCTAGGTCGTGGCTCCCCAGGCCGATGCCGACGTCGACGGGCCGGAGTTGGTGGCCCATCTGGTGGTACGCCCAAAGGGTCGCCACGTCGTCGCGGATCGCTGGCGGGAGAGTCGCTGCCTCCATCTCGTGGTCGTGAGGTCGCGCGGATAGGCCCTGGTGATGAGCCCGCGCAGTTGCAGCGGCTGCCGCGAGAGGGGCAGGGAGGTCAGGTAGCGAACCGAGTTCGTCGTAGATCTCCGACATCCTGTCGTGCGCTGCCCGGACCCGGGCGGAAAGCTGGTGCAGTTCGTCTGAGAATCCAGGTCGCTGCCTGTTTCGAAGAGCGTTCTTCAGCTCTGTTTCGGCACTCGCCCATCGAGCTGTCATGTCGTTTGGGATCTTGACCATGCTCGCCTCTCAGTCCGGGATTGGGACGGTGTATGTCCAGCGGAAACGCGGCCCCACATAGAGGCCCCGGGCGTACTCGACCACGTGATCGTTGTGACGTGCCCACCTGGTGAAATCGACCACTGGCACCGAGCTAGGGAGCTCCAGAAGGGCAACTTCGTCTGGCAAGGGCATGCGTGGCCACAGCTCTTCAGTGACCTCCGTTGGCCCAAGACCTAGGTCATCAAGTACGGAGTACCCACCTCCGGCGCCTGCAGTGCCGACTGTGCTGGTCTCGATGGCTGTGTTCGCCACCTCGCTCACGCGATACCAGCTTTTGAGTGACTGCGTTGGGCGGCCTTCTGCGTCGCGCACAAGCCGGCCACGCTCGATGACTTCCGTTCCGACTGGAACAGAGAGTGCGGCCCCAACCTCAGGGCTTGCGGCTACGCGGCGGACGGACGGTGTTTGGTCCGTACGCTGCCATGCCTGCCCACTAGCCTCTCGGTCAGCAGCAAAGGCGGGTACTCCGCGGGCTCGTCGAGATCGCGAATACCGTTCGGAGCCGAGCCAACGCATCGGCGCCTTGTAGACGACCACGGTGCCGGCCCTTCGCCTGACCTCGACGAGTCCTTCGTCCGCCAGCTGGCGGTATGCCTCCAGCACTGTCTTGCGATCAGCGGCGAACTCGGCGGCCACGTCGATGGCTCGCGGTAGCTGAGATCCGGTCGCGTATTGGCCCCCCCAAATGGCTTGGCGGTAGAACGCGGCGATCTCCTCCGGTGTGACCCGCATGTCCCCTCCTTCCTTTGCCAACATCATAAAGGTCCGCAGCGCGGACCTATTGACAGGAGGGGAGTGCCCCGCCAAACTCGCGAATAGGTCCTTTGAACGGACCTAAGACTCTGAGGCCCCTGCCGAACCCGGTAGATGTCCGATTTCAGGGATCTCTAAGGGAAACGCAAGGAGCCCCCAGCGATTGCAGCGCTGAGGGCCCGAGGGCCGTGATCCACCCCGCTACGAGCAAGCAGCAGAAGAGGAGGCACGACCCGTGATTGCAGAGCCTACCGAGAGGCCGCAGCTTCGGGAAC
>NZ_JBSFGF010000043.1:0-35432 GCF_053596455.1 Nonomuraea sp. NPDC001699
GGCCTCATCTTCCTCATCCCAACGCTCGACCATCGCGTTCAGCTCGGCCAGGGAGGCGACCTCGGGCACCGGGACGAAGTGGTTGCGGCGAAACCCCCACCTGCTGGACTATCTCGGTGGAGTGCTCGTCATCCCCCAGACGGTCCTGATCGAGAAGTACTGGACGGAGATTCGTACTGGCCTGGACAAGGCTGGCATTCCCCTCCGGCACTTCCTGCTGCACACCGACAGTGACACCCTTGCCCACCGCATCGAGACCGACCTCACCGAGGCCGGCGCCCGGCAGTGGCGGCTGGAGCACCTTCCGCAATATCAAAAAGCCCTTCCCTGGCTGCGGCGCGAAGCGCAGGTAGTCGACACCTCCGCCGTCCTCCCGAAGCAGGTGGCCGAGGTCATCGCGACGAAGGCGGGGATTGGAGACGTCCGCACACGTTCAGACAGTTGATCTTCGGCCGGGTACTGTCAACTTCGATGACGCAAACGCCGGTGTTTCGAAATCCATCGAAGTGACAGTGCCCAGGTCAGGCGCAGGTCCCACTGTCATCTTCGCTGCGTCCAGACAACCACCTGTCTGGCGCGCTTGCAGATGTCAGAACGGCACGGGGGATGTCAGCGGACCTGGCAGCAGGCCATCGGAGTTGTCAGTAGGCGCGTGTACGGCAGGAGGTCCGGCCCGGGAGATGGTGACGGTCTTGCTCCGGCGGCTGGCGTTGGTGGTGACACCGGCATCCGGCGAGTCGTTCGCGTCGTGGGTGGATCGGATGGCTCTACGGAACGGATGCCCGCCGTGGACGATCGCCGAGGCGTTGGGGCTGGATGCACGCACGTAAGCGATGTCCGTTCACTGGCGTACGGCGTTGTCACGACGCCGGAAACGTGCAGGGCGATCGGGGCTGCTACAGGTGTGAACTCCGAGGTCGTGCGTGGGATGCATCTGGAGATGTTTGACGGCTCGGCCGTGGCCCTGGCAGGCGTCCGCGCGGGCGACAAGGAGTCAGTCCGCCGGGCAGAGAGCCGCGAGTGGGATCCAGGACACGTACTGCGCGCCTCCCGCGACCGGGCCGCCGAGTCCGAGGCGCGAGCCGCAGCAGGACGTCGAAGACACCGCCGCGGTCGGGGCTCATCACCATGGCGGCGCGCATGCCGACCTCGCGCGTGTGCGGGGTTTCGGCCTGCTCCTGCGCCCGCTCCCACGCTTTCGCGATCTCAACGCTGTAGGCCCAGTAGCCCGGTACGCCCGCTTCGGCGCCACCGAGCACGCCGGTCGCCTCGCCGTTGGGCGCGTCGAAGCGGTGGGTGTAGACGGTGGCGGTGCTCATCTGCAACCAGGCCCGAGGAGGCCGTACGGCGACCGCGATCGCCTCGGCGGCTGAACACGTTCACAGATGGGCTCGTGCCTAGGAGCCCTGGTCGCCGACCAGGGCCGCGAATCCGTCCAGATGGCGGGCCAGGCCGTACTCGAACAAGACGTCCAGATCGGGCGCCGCATCGCCCGAGATCGTCGCCAGGAGGGGGAACCTTCCGTCGGCGAGGAGCTCCTGCCGGCGCGAGCGCTCGGCTTCCGACCAGCGCTGCAAGGTCATGCCCGTGTTCCGCTCGGCCTCGGCCTCGGCTGACTTGGACAGCCCGACGGTGACGACGAGCGCGTGCAGGGTGAGCGTCTCCTGGAACCGGACGTCCATGGGGAGATGGAGCTCCTCGAGCGCCCGCAGGGTCCACTCGGTGTGGGCCATCATGTTGGGGGCCAGAACGGGCCGGGTGAACGAGACGACATGGGGCAGCCACACGTGCCGCCGGCAGAGCCGCCATTGCTGACGGGCGACCAGTTCGAGCTTGGCGCGCCACCCCTGCGGTCCGCGCTCGGGCAGATCGAGGTCGCCGAACACGATGTCGGCCATCTGGACCAGCAGTTCCTCCTTTCCGGAGACATACCGGTACAGGGACATCGGCCCGAGCTCCAGCTTGGCCGCGAGCCGGCGCATCGACAGCGCGTGCAGCCCCTCGGTGTCGGCGAGGTCGACGGCGGCGCGGAGGATGCGCGTCCGGAGCATCTCCTGGTCGGCCGATTCGGCCTGTCGCGCGGCCGTGGTGTCGCGGTGCTGCGGGCGAGCGGGCCGACGGCCGGCCTGGGGGCTGACCACTGTGCCCGAACCGCCCTTCGTCTCGACGAGGCCCTCCTCGCGCAGAGCGGCCGTCACCTTGGTCGCGGTCGCGATCGCGACGCCCCACCGCTGCGCGATGGCCCGGATGGACGGCACTCGGTCGCCGGGGCGGAGATCGCCGCCGTCGATCCAGGAGCGGATCTCCGCGACGATCGCCCGGTAGGGCGGCTCCGGGCGCTGCGTCGATGGCACGTGATCCTCCGGTCCGACAGGGACATGACAGGTATAGCGTACTAGTTCACTTTGTCGCTTGCACTAGTTCACTTTAGCTCGCGAAAGTGCTTTCAGGCCCTCACCGCGCCCATACGGTGTACGCAAAGGCGAAGATACGCCGTAGTCACAACGTGGGGAAGGGCGAATGAAGAACAGGGACATCCTCGTGTCAGGGGGCGGCATCGCCGGGGCGGCTCTGGCGTACTGGCTACGCCGGTACGGATTCCGGCCGACGGTGGTGGAGCGTGCGCCGGCGCCTCGCACGGGCGGTCACGCCGTCGACATCCGGGGCACCGCGCGGCAGGTGATCGAACGCATGGGCCTCGTTCCGCAGGTCCGCCACGCTCGCACCGGAGCCCGCGGCATGGCCTTCATCGACGAAAGCGGCAAGCGGGTGGCGAGCCTGGGCACCGACGTGTTCGGACCGTCCGGCGGGCCGGTCGCCGAGTGGGCGCTCCTGCGCACCGACCTGGCCCGGATCCTGCACGACGCGATCCGCGACGACGTCGAGTACGTCTTCGACGACGCGATCACCGACGTGCTGCAGGACGAGGACGGCATCACAGTGGCATTCGAGAAGGGAGTCTCCAGGCGGTTCGATCTGCTCGTCGGCGCGGACGGCGTCCATTCCAGCGTGCGCCGGCTGACGTTCGGCCCCGAGGACCGTTACGTCCGCGACCTCGGCTCCTTCATCGCGCTCTTCTCCGTCACGTCCGAGGTGGATCTGGACGGCTGGCAACTCATGTACACCATGCACGGTGGTGACGGTCGTGCCGGCAGAACAGCGGGCCTGCGTCCGCTGACCGAGCCGGGCAGGGCCCTCGCGGGGTTCTTCTTCCGTGCCCCCGGGCTCGAGTTCGACCGGCGAGACGTCGCCGCGCAGAAGCAAGTCGTCGCGCGCACCTTCGAGCACGCGGGATGGGAGGTCCCCGCTTTCCTGCCGCAGATCTGGGACGCGTCCGACTTCTACTTCGACCGGGTCGAGCAGGTGCAGGTCGGCACCTGGTCCACCCGCCGGACCGTGCTGGTGGGGGACTCCGCCTTCTGCGCCTCTCCCATGTCCGGTATCGGCACCAGCCTCGCCCTGGTCGGCGCCTACGTGCTCGCCGGTGAACTGTTCAAGGCCGGGGGCGACCAGCGGGTGGCCTATGCCGCGTACGAGAGGGGCATGCGCGAGTTCGTCGACCGGGCCCAGCACTTCGCCCGGACCGCCGGCGACGGTGGCCTGATGCCGGACACGCGGGCACAGATGTGGCTGCGGAACCAGTCCGTACGACTCGTGCGCTACCTGCCCAAACGCCTGGTCAGCCGAGGTCTGGAGTCGGTGGCCGACACCGTCGCGCTCGACGACTACGCCGATCCGGCACCCCACCGGTCCATCAAGCACTGAAGGAGAGCACCATGCGCGTCAGCACCTTCCTGTGGTTCGACGGCCAAGCCGAAGCCGCGGCCACCTCCTACACAGCACTGTTCGCCGATTCCGGGATCATCGACATCGAGCGCACCGCGGACGGTCGCGTCATGACAGTCGTCTTCCACATGGCCGGTCAGCGTTACATCGCTCACAACGGTGGGTCCCGGTACCCCTTCACCAGGGCCCTGTCGATGTACGTGGAGTGCGACGGCCAGGAGGAGGTGGACACCCTCTGGGCGGGCCTCGCCGATGGCGGCGAAGAGGGGCCGGGTGGCTCCCTGGTCGATCGTTTCGGGGTGACCTGGCAGGTCATGCCCACGGCCCTGCGGGAGCTCCTCCAAGGCGCCGAACCGGAGGCCGCCGAACGCGTCCTCACCGCCCTGCACGCCATGACCAAGATCGACATTCAGGGACTGGTCGGCGCCCATGACCGGTGATCAGCGCGTACGGGCAGGGCAAGCGACGCGCACGGACATCCGGCCGGGCCGCTCCCGGCCCGGCCGCGGCCGCCTGCGCGCCGCGTGGACCTTGGCGCTGATGACGATGTTCTGCGCGCCGCTGACGTTCTCAGCGGTCCCCGTCCCGTTCACCTGGCTGCTCCTGCCGCTGTTGCTGGTGATGTACGGCGCCGGCGTCCTGCTCGTCCGCGAGGCGGTCGCGCGGGCCGGCGGCGGATGGACCAGCCTGGTGGTGCTCGGCCTGGCCTATCAGGTAGCCGAGGACGGACTCGGCCTGCAGGCCCTGACCAGCCCGCACATGTACGGCGCCGCCGACTGGGGCCTGCGCGCCCTCGGCATCAACTGGACCTACTGGGAGTCGCAGATCGGCGTCCACGTCGTGCTCAGCGTGCTCCTGCCCGTCGCGATCACCAACCTGCTCTTCCCACGCCTGCGCGATCAGAGCTATCTGCGCACCGGCGGGTTCATCGTCACCGGCGCCTTGGCCGTAGCCGGTGTGCTCGGGCTGAGAGTCGTCATCTCGGCCACCGAGGACCCCGGCGATCAGACCCCGTGGGGATGGACCGTCGCCTACCTGCTGATCATCGCGCTGCTGGCCTGGCCGGCCCTGCGCGTGCTGCCCCGGCGCCGGTCGCCGGACGGGGTCCGAGGCGACCGGCGGGCCCCACGGCCCTTCGTGGTCGGGATCGTCGCGGGGTATCTGACGATGGCCTTCCTGACCACGCTGCTGCCGCTCGGTCTCGGACCGGACCTGCTGTTCGGCGACATGATGTCGCCGCCACTTCGGCTGTTCGCCGGGGCGATGACCGCGATCCCGTTCGGCTGGCTGGTCCTGCGCTGGCGGCGGTCGGGCGACTGGGCCGACAGCCATCGCCTCTGGCTGATCGGAGGCATCCTCGTCTCCCACACGGCGTTCATGATGCCCGCCTCAGCCACCAGTGCCGTCATCGGGCTGATCACCATCTGCCTGGAGGTCGTTCTGCTGTCGGCCCTCGGACGGCATATCCGGCGACCGCAGCCCCGGCGTAAGATCGTCGGGTCGGCGCCACCACGACCGCTGGATGGTGGATGAGGACGAAAGCCCGCTCTATCTCGGTGCTCCTTGCCTTACTCCTGACCTTTTTCCTCTCCCACACCCCCCCAGGCGCACGCGGCCGAACCCGCGACCGCCAAGTCCGCCGGCCGCAAGTACGCGCTCCTGTCGGAGGGCACGGGCAAAGCAGTTGATCTTCGGCTCCATACTGTCAACTTCGATGCCATGGACGCGGGTATTTCGATATCCATATAACTGACGGTGCCCAGGTCAAACGCAGGCCCTACTGTCATCTTCGCTGCTTCCAGACAACCGCTTGTCTGGCGGCCTTGGGATGACAGTCCGTCACAGCAACTGGAAGCGGACATGGAGGCGCGCGATCGGGGTTGGCAGTAGCGGCGTGTACGGCAGGAGGTTCGGCCCGGAGAATGACGACGGTCTGGTCCCGGCGTCCGGCGTTTGGTGGTCGCTCCGCGCCTGGCGAGTTGTTCGCGCCGCGGGTCGATCGGTTGGCGGTGCGGAACGGGTGCCCGCCGTGGGTGGGGGTTGTGCTTGAGACGTGTTGAACAGGAGACCTTTCATTGATGCGACCGACCCCCGCTGAGGTTCCCCTGACCGGAGGACGCATCACCTCAGGAGTCGTCCGGGTCGCCGATACCGTTCGGCGGCCCGCCACGGCCTCCTCCGCCTTCGTCGCTCAACTACTCACACACCTTGAGCAATGCCAGTTCACGGGAGCACCGCGCTACCTTGGACGAGACGAAGCCGATCGCGATGTTCTCACCTACCTGCCCGGCTGGGTCCCGGCCAGGTTCCAGCGCTGGAGCGACGCCCAAGTTGCTTCAGCTGGGGCGCTTCTTCGCTCGTTGCACGACGCCACCCGCAACAGCGGACTCACCGGGGAGCACCCCGTCGTCTGCCATCACGACCCTGGACCCAACAACACGGTGTTTCGAGCTGGGCTCCCCGTCGCCTTCATCGACTTCGACACCGCCGCCCCCGGTGATCCGCTCGATGACATCGGATACATGGCCTGGACGTGGTGCATCTCCTCCAAGACCACCTGGCCGCCGGCCACCGCGCAAGCCGCCCAGGTGCGGGTGCTCGCCGACGCCTACGGACTCACCGCCGCGCGCCGTGCTGCCGTCGTCGATGCGATCCTCGACCGCCAATCCCGCAACGCCCGCTGGTGGGCAGAACGCCTGACCGACTCCAGCCACCTGGCCGGTCCCGAACAGATCACCTCCCGCATCGCATGGTCCGAACGCGAACACGGCTACACCAGTGCCAACCGCCTTGTCTTCGCGACGGCACTGCGCTGACACCGAGCATGCTTCTGATCGCATGGGCCGTGAACGATAGTGGGCGGAATGAGGGTTTGGCGCTTAAGTGATCTTGCTGGTGGGGGGCGGAGGTGAACCGTGGCCCCCACCCTTGACGGGGCCACAGCGGCGCGATCGTGGTCAAGCCTTGATGGGTGCGGCCGCCGCGGCGGCCAGTTCGATCTTCGCGCAGTGGGCCGCACGGGCTTCCTCGTCGATCTGCTTCTCGTGTTCGGGGCGCACCCCGGTCCGGCCGTCGAGGCCCTCGCGCAGGATGTCGGCGTGCCCGGCATGCCGGTTGGACTCGCCGAGTACATGGACCAGGACGGCGAACAGGTTCGTGTTGGGACAAGGCTCCGGCCACCACGGCACGTGGCCGGGGGCGTCGAGGGGAAGCTCGTTGATCGTCGCGTCCGCGGTCGCGGGCCGGACGAGCACCTTCGTCGCCGACGCCGACGGCAACCGGCTCATCCGCCGCGACCCCGGCTCGGTCACCCTCTACCTCGACGGGCAGGAGCTGACCCTGGCCGGGGGCAAGGTGAGCGGCACCCGCTACTACGAGGGCCCGCAGGCCACGGTGGTGCGTACCGGCGACGGCAAGGTCAACTACCTGCTCGGCGACCGGCACGACACCGAGGAGCTGGTGGTCAACGCCACCACGCTGGCCTACAGCCGCAGGTCCACCACCCCCTACGGCGGGTCCCGGGGCGCCGCGCCGGCGTCCTGGCCGAGTCAGAAGGGGTTCGTCGGCGGCACCGTGGACGACTCGACGGGCCTGACCCATCTGGGCGCGCGCGAGTACGACGTGGCCACCGGCCGGTTCGTCTCCGCCGACCCGGTCATGGACCTGTCGGACCCGCAACAGATCAACGGGTACGCCTACGCGAGCAACAACCCGGTCGCCTGGTCCGACCCGACCGGCCTGCGCGTCTGCGACGGCCAGGAGTGCAAGGACGCCGGCATCCGTCCCGACGGCAGGCCCATCCAGCCGCCGCCGGCACCGGCGCCGGCGCAGGTGCAGCTCACCAGTGTGAGCTCGCCCGCCCCCGGCCCGACCTCCGGCCGCGGCGCCGGCACCGGACGCAGCGGCGGCGGCACCAGCAACCCCGGCGCGTGCACGAGCCAGTCGTGCATGCTGCGGTACACCGATCCGGCCGCCGCCCAGCGCATCGCCGAGCTGATGGCCGAGAACAAGCGCATCGCGGACGCGCTCGCCGAGGAGCAGGCCAGGCGCAGGCAGGCCGAGGAGGCGCTGCAGAAGGAGAAGCAGAAGAAGAAGCGCGGCTGGTGGGACCGCTGGGCCCGGACGGTGGCGGCGGTCGCCGTCGGCGTCGTCGGCGCGGTGGCCGTGGGCGCGTGCGGCGTGACCGTGGTGTGCGGCGTGGCGCTGGGGGCCGGGATCGGCATGGCGAGCTACTCGGTGCAGAACGCGGGCTCCGACCGGTTCAGCGTGACCGGCCTGGCCTTCGCCGGGCTCACCGGGGCGGCGCTGGGCGGCGCCGGCCGCTACCTGAAGGCGGGCCAGGAGCTCGCCAAGGCCCAGGCGGGGGTGAAACTACCGATGGGCACCGAAGTACTGAGAGGGCGCGGAACATGGCCACACAACCCAAGGCGACCTGGTCGTTCACCAACTGGTTCAAGTTCCACAAGCCATGAGCCGGCTGACGGAGATCCTGCGCAGGCCACGTACGTGGGCGGTCGTCGGAATGCTGGTCGTGGTGGACCTGCTGGCGGTCCTCCTGCTGCCCGGGGAGGTGTCGGTGTACGCGGTGATCGCGCTGACGATGGCCGCCGCGATGTTCATCGGCTAGCCCGTCCGCGGCACGTTCGGTGATCGGGCGATGGCCGCCGCGTCCTTTTCGGGGGGTGCGGCGGCCATCTGTTTAGTTATGCGAATATAATCGTTATATGCCTATAACCAGTAGGGCGCCCGTCTTGTCCACGTCCGCGCTCAGCCCCCGCCGGCGGCTGCTCGTGCTGGCCATCTGCTGCATGAGCCTGTTCATCGTCGGGCTGGACAACACGATCGTGAACATCGCGCTGCCCGCCATCCGGCGCGACCTGAACGCCTCCATGTCCGGACTCCAGTGGATCATCGACGCCTACACGGTGGTGCTGGCGAGCCTGCTCATGCTGGCCGGCTCGACCGGCGACCGGGTCGGCCGCCGGCGCACGTTCCAGACGGGGCTGGCGCTGTTCACGCTCGGCTCACTCATGTGCTCGCTGGCGCCCGGCCTCGGCTGGCTGATCGCGGCGCGGGCGCTGCAGGCCGTCGGCGGGTCGATGCTCAACCCGGTCGCCATGTCGATCATCACGAACACCTTCACCGAGCCGCGCGAGCGAGCTCGGGCGATCGGCGTGTGGGGCGGCGTCGTCGGCGTCAGCATGGCACTCGGCCCGCTGGTCGGCGGCATGCTGGTGGACTCGGTCGGCTGGAAGTCGATCTTCTGGATCAACATCCCCGTCGGGCTGGCCGCGTTCGCGCTGTGCGCGCTGTTCGTGCCCGAGTCGCGCGCGCCGCGTCCGCGCCGGGTGGACCCGGTCGGGCAGACGCTGGTGATCGTGCTGCTGGCCACCCTGACGTACGGCTTCATCGAGGCGCCGGCCGCCGGCTGGGGGGCGCCGCGCACACTGGGCTGCTTCGCGGTCGCGGCGCTGGCGCTGGCCTTCCTGGCGCCGTACGAGCTGCGCCGCACCGACCCGCTCATCGATTTGCGCTTCTTCCGCAGCGCGCCGTTCACGGGGGCCACCGTCATCGCGGTGTGCGGCTTCGCCGCGCTGGGCGGGTTCCTGTTCGTCAACACCCTCTACCTCCAGGACGTGCTGGGCCTGTCCGCCCTGCACGCCGGCCTCTACACGCTGCCCATGGCCGGGCTGACCGTGGTCTGCGCGCCGCTGTCGGGCCGGATCGTCGGGAACGCCGGGCCCCGCGTCCCGCTGCTGGTGGCCGGGATCACCATGACGGCCAGCGGCCTGATCATGACCGGGCTGGCGGCGGACACGCCGACCTGGCGGCTCATGGCCGCGTACGTGCTGTTCGGGGTGGGGTTCGGCATGCTGAACGCGCCCATCACCAACACCGCCGTGTCCGGCATGCCGCGCGCCCAGGCCGGCGTGGCCGCGGCGGTGGCCTCCACCAGCCGCCAGATCGGCCAGTCGCTCGGCGTCGCGGTCATCGGCTCGCTGGTCACCTCGGCGGTGGCCGGCCCGTTCGCCGCCGGATTCCCCTCGGCCAGCCACGTCGGCTGGTGGATCGTCGCCGGGTGCGGGCTGGCCATCCTGCTGCTCGGTATCCTGACCACGACCGGCTGGGCCCGCCGCAGCGCCACCCGTACCGCCGAACGGCTCGCCCACGCTCCCGACAGAACGGCGGACGCGTCATGACCGACACCTCCGGCCAGGAGGCCGTGGCCCGCGTCTGGGCGGCCATGTACGACCTCGTCCTGCGGCAGGAGGACCGCCGCAAGGAGGTCGCCGAGACGCTCGGCATGAGCTTCTTCCGGGTCAAGGCGCTGCGCCGCCTGCTGGCCGGGCCGATGACCATGCGGGAGCTGACCGCGGAGCTGTCCACCGACAAGCCGTACACCACGCTGATGGTCGACGACCTGGAGCGGCGCGGCCACGTGACCCGCAGCGTCTCCCCCGACGACCGCCGCAGCAAGATCGTCGCCCTGACCCCGGCGGGGACGGCCGCCGCCGAGGAGGCCGAGCGCATCCTGGCCCGCCCGCCGCGCTCCCTGCTGGCCCTCGACCCCGGCGACCTGGCCGCCCTCGACCGCATCATGGCCCGCCTGCGCGCCCCGGAGGAGGCCGCGCGGCAGCGGTGAGGTCAGCCCCCGAACCCGGACAGGGCGGCGACGCCGAGTGTCTGCTCGGCGCCGAACTCCTCGAAGGTGGCGACGGGCCGGAAGCCCAGGCGGGCGGCCAGCCTCAAGGAGCGTCCGTTCGCCGTCCGGGTGACGACCACGACCGGCTGGTCGGGCAGCTCGGCCGCCGCCGCCCTCAGCGCGGCGGACGCGGCCTCGTACGCGAACCCGCTCCCCCACGCGGCGCGCCGCAGCACGTACGACAGCTCCAGCTCCTCGCCGTCGCCGGTCACGTGCCCGGGACGGCCGGCCGCCCGGCGGTCGAGCGACAGCGTCCCGAGGAGCCTGTCGGTGACGAGGTCCGCGATGACGTAGGCGCCCGGGGCGGCCGTCGCTCCGGCGGTCCCGGCGGCATCGAGGAACCGCTCGACGTCGCCGCGTGGGCGCGGGCCGCCCAGGTGCTCGCGCACCTCGGGGTCGGTCATCAGCTCGACGAGACCGTCACGGTCGGCGTCGCGGGCCTTGCGCAGCAGGAGACGCCCGGCGGCGATCTCGGTGGCGGACAGCGTCGGCAGGTGGCTCATGGAACCTTGATCCTAGGACCGGCGAACTACGGGGACGGGGACCAGACGCCGGCCGCGGTGCCGTCCTGGACGTGCCGGCGGTAGGTGACGACCTTGCCGTGGATGATCTCCAGGCTCGCCGTCAGGTCGGCTATCCGGTCGCGGACGGCCCGTTCGTGCTCCTCCAGCAGCGCCAGCCGCTCCGGCTCGTTGCCCGGCCCCGACCGCACGAGATGGGCGAACCTCCGGAGGGTGGCGATCGGCATGCCGCTCTCGCGCAGCCGGTTGCACAGCAGCAGCCACTCCACGTCGGCCCGGTCGTAGGCCCGCTGCCCGCCGGCGGTACGCGGGATCGGGCGCAGGAACAGCTCCTCGCGTTCGAAGAAGCGCAGCGCGTGGACGCCCAGCCCGGTGACCCGCGCGACGTCCCCGATGGACAGGCGGTCCGCGTCCCTGCTCATGGCACCTTCCGATAGCTTGACCTAGATTGCACTCTAGATTCTACGGTCGGGGGTATGGCACGTACACACCACAGAATCGGCTCGGGTTTCGGCGCGCACAGCACGGCCGACGACGTCCTGACCGGCGTCGACCTGTCCGGCAGGAACGTCCTGATCACCGGCGGCTACTCGGGCCTCGGCCTGGAGGCGACCCGCGCGCTGGTACGGGCGGGAGCGCACGTCGTCGTGCCCGCCCGCCGTCCCGACGTGGCGAAGGACGCGCTGCGCGACCTCCCCCGCACGGAGGTGCGCGAGCTGGACCTGGCCGACCTCGGCAGCGTCCGCGCCTTCGCCGACCTGTTCCTGGAGACCGGCCGCACCCTCGACGTCGTCATCGGCAACGCGGGCGTCATGGCCTACCCCCACCGGCCCGTCGGCCCCGGCTGGGAGGCGCATCTCGCCATCAACCACCTCGGCCACTTCGCCCTGGTCAACCGGCTGCGCCCGGCGCTCGCCGGGGCCCGGGTGGTGTCGGTCTCCTCCTCCGGGCACTTCCTGTCCGACATCCGCTGGGACGATCTCCACTTCCGCCACGGCTACGACCACTGGACGGCCTACGGGCAGTCCAAGACGGCCAACGCCCTGTTCGCCGTCCATCTGGAAGCCCTCGGCGCGGCCGACGGCCTGCGGGCCTTCGCCGTGCACCCGGGCAGCATCCTCACCCCGCTGCAGCGCCGCATCCCCCACGAGGAACAGGTCGCCCAGGGCTGGATCACCTCCGGCGGACGCCGGGCCGACGGCTTCAAGACCCCGGAACAGGGCGCGGCGACGGCGGTCTGGGCGGCCACGTCACCCCTGCTGGAGACGCACGGCGGCGCCTACTGCCAGGACTGCGACCTCGCCGAGCCGGCGACGGGCGACGACATGCTGGTCGGCGGCGTCAAACCCTGGGCCCTCGACCCCGACTCCGCCGCCCGCCTGTGGAAACTCTCCGCCGCCCTGACCGGCCACGACGCCTTCTCCTGACCGCCCGGCTCACCCGCGGCGGCCGGATGGCCGGGAACGGCGACGGCCGGCCGCCGCCGAAATGGCGGGGCCGGCCGGAGGGTTCGAAGGTCAGCCGTGGGAGTCGACGGTCGCGGCGCGCTTGATGGTCAGCTCGTCGCCGCCGATGGAGCAGGCGGGGCCGTTGGGGCCGCCGAAGCGGACGGAGTCGAAGAAGTCGCGGAAGGTGCTGTAGAAGTTGCCCTTGCCGCGCGGGCCGGTGACGGCCGAGCAGCCGCCGTAGTCGGACTCGGAGTAGAGATGGATGAGCGTGTCGGTGCGGTTCCAGTCGGACTTGGCGCGATCGCCCATGCCCAGGGCGGCCAGGCTGGCCGTGCTCGCCTGGAGCTGGACGATGTCCCCGGTGCCGTCGAGGCCGGAGAAGAGGCAGTAGTTGCCTTCCTGGCAGCGGTCGTACCCTGTCGCCGCCTGGGCGGGGGACGCCACTGCGGCCAGGGCGGCCACGGCGATCGGTAATGCCAGAACGTGAAACTTCTTGCCCACCATACCTCCATGGACGAAACTTTCCTTCGGTCCGAACATACATAGTGAGATCAACTTGCGCTAGACCGTCAGGGCGGACGTTCTTCAGCGGATAATCCGCTACGGGATGACTTGGTAGCCTCGATGACATGACTTCGATGGCGCCCGCCCGCTCCGAGCACGACCTGTCGTTCCTGCTCGACCACACCAGCCACGTCCTGCGCACCCGGATGGCGGCGGCCCTGGCCGAGCTCGGGCTGACCGCGCGCATGCACTGCGTGCTCGTGCACGCCCTGGAGGAGGAGCGCACGCAGATCCAGCTCGCCGAGATCGGCGACATGGACAAGACCACGATGGTGGTGACCGTCGACGCCCTGGAGAAGGCCGGACTGGCCGAGCGGCGCCCGTCGAGCACCGACCGGCGGGCCCGGATCATCGCCGTGACCGAGAAGGGCGCACAGGTGGCGCGGCGCAGCCAGGAGATCGTGGACGGCGTGCACACCGCGGCCCTCGGCTCGATCCCCGACCAGGAGCGGGAGGTGCTGGTACGCGCCCTGAACCGGCTGGTCACCGGCCACCTGGAGACCCCGGTCGAGGCCCCGCAGCCGGTCCGGCGGGCCAGGGCGCGCGGCTAAATAGTTCCGTCGCATATCGTCTGCAACGGAACTATCTGCTACGGTCTCTCTTGTTGCACCCCTTGAACAGGAGACGACCATGTCCCTCACCTCCCGGCACACCGCCTTGGCCGTGCTGTCGACGTCCGCCCTGATGACCATCCTCGACGGCAGCATCGTCACCGTGGCCATGCCCGCCATCCAGCGCGACCTGGGGTTCTCCCCCGCCGGGCTGAGCTGGGTCGTCAACGCGTACCTGCTCGCGTTCGGCGGGCTGCTGCTGCTCGCCGGCCGGCTCGGCGACCTCGTGGGCCGCAGGACGTTGTTCCTGGCCGGGAACGCGGTGTTCACCGGCGCGTCCCTGCTGGCCGGCGCGGCGGGCAGCGAGGGCATGCTGATCGCCGCCCGCTTCCTGCAGGGCGTCGGCAGCGCGATGGCCTCGGCCGTCGTGCTCGGCATCCTGGTGACCCTGTTCACCGAGCCGCGCGAAAGGGCCAGGGCGATCGCGGTCTTCAGCTTCACCGGCGCGGCCGGCGCGTCGATCGGGCAGGTGCTCGGCGGCGTGCTCACCGACGCGCTGAGCTGGCACTGGATCTTCTTCATCAACCTGCCGATCGGGCTGGCGACGATCGCACTGGCGCTGCGCGCCCTGCCCGCCGACCGCGGCCTCGGCCTCGCGCGGGGCGCCGACGTGGCCGGCGCGCTGCTGGTCACCTCGGGCCTGATGCTGGGCATCTACACCGTGGTCAAGGTCGAGGAACACGGATGGCTCTCCGCGCACACCCTGGCGTTCGGCGCGGTCTCGCTGGCCCTGCTCGCCGGTTTCTTCGTCCGCCAGGCCACCGCGCGCACGCCGCTGATGCCGCTGCGCGTGCTGCGTTCCCGCAACGTCGCCGGGGCGAACGTCGTGCAGATGCTCGCGCTGTCGGCGATGTTCGCCTTCCAGATCATCGTCGCGCTCTACATGCAGAAGGTCCTCGGGTACGGCGCCCTCGGCACCGGCCTGGCGATGCTCCCGGCGGCGGTGGCGATCGGCGGCGTGTCGCTGTTCGTGTCGGCGCGGCTGAGCGCCCGCTTCGGCACACCCGCCGTGCTGCTGGCCGGGCTGGTGCTGCTGCTGGCCGCGATGGCCTGGCTCACGCGGGTGCCGGTGCACGCCGACTACGTCACCGATCTGCTGCCGGTCATGGTGCTGATCGCGGGTGGCGGGCTGGCGCTGCCGGCGCTGACCGCGCTCGGCATGTCGGCCGCCCGCGCGGACGACGCCGGCCTGGCCTCCGGGGTGTTCAACACCACCCAGCAGATCGGCATGGCGCTGGGCGTGGCCGTCCTGACCACCCTGGCGGCCTCCCGTACGCAGGAGCTGCGGGCCGGCGGGGCGGCCGAGGCCGCGGCGCTGACCGGCGGTTACCATCTGGCCTTCGCCACCTCGGCCGGGCTGCTCGCCGCGGCCGTCGTGGTCGCCCTGACCGTCCTGCGCCGGCCCCGGTCCGCCGCGCCCGCCGAGGCGCCCCGGACCGAGCAGCCGGCCGCCCTCTGACACCCCTTTCACGAAACGGAGCTGATCATCATGACCGAGCGCACCTACGGCCCCGGACAGGGCCCCGGCGCCCGCCCTCTCACCGAGGACGAACTCCTGCACATCCTCGCCCGCCAGCCCTTCGGCGTGCTGGCCACGCTCAAGCGCGACGGCCGTCCGCACCTGGCCTCGATGGCCCTGCGCTGGGACGCCGCCGAACGCGTCCTGCGCATCTCCTCGGCCGAGGGCCGCGTCAAGGTGCGCCACCTGCTCGCCGACCCGCGGGCGTCGGTGCACCTCCAGGGCGACAGCGTGCTGTCGTACGCCGTCGCGGAAGGCCGCGCGGAGATCTCCGAGCCGTCACTCACGCCGGGCGACGCGACCGGACGCGAGCTGCTGGAGATGGCCGGCGGCTTCCCCGACCCGGCGGACGAGGCCGCCTTCCTGGAGGAGATGACCAAGGGCCGCCGCCTGGTCATCAGGATCCGGGTGGACCACCTGTACGGCATCGCCCTGGACGCCGCCACCTGACCGGCGGCGGGTTGCCGGGGAACCGGCGGCACGACAAGGATGGCGTGATCGACAAGGGGGTGTCCTCGTATGCGGTTCCCGAACCGTCCGCTGGCGGTGATGCTGGCCGGGGCGCTGACCGCCTGCTCCGCGCCCGGTCCCGCCCCCGCGCCGAGTCCCGTCGCCGTGCCGGTGACCACGGCCGCGCCCACCCCCGTCCCGTCTGTGGCGGTCGCGACCCGGCCGCCGGTCGTGCGGCCCGAGCGCGGCGACTGCTCGGGGGCGAGCGCCCGTGACTTCGACGGCGACGGCGGCGACGACGTCGCCCTCGGCTACCTGGGCACCACCGGCCGGGTGCACGTGCTGTCGGCGGGCAAGGTCATCCACGTCCCCACCCCGCCGGGCAACAGGATGAAGGGCTTCGGCTGGTCGGTGACCATGGCCCACGTCAACGGCGACCGCTGCGCCGACCTCGTCGTCGGCACCCGTACGCTCACCGTGGCCGGCCGGAGGGGGGCGGGCGGGGTCTACGTCCTGTACGGCGGAGCCGCCGCCCCGCCACGCAAGCTCGTCTCGCCGCTGCCGCAGGAGGACGCGGCCTTCGGCGAGGCCGTCGCCGCCTACGGCGACCTGGTCGCGATCGGCGCGCCGCGGGAGCGGCCGGGAGGCGCGGTCTACCTGTTCAGGAAGGGCGTGTTCGTCCGGCGGATCACCCAGGAGACGCCCGGCGTGCCCGGCGCCTCCGAGGTCGCCGACCGTTTCGGCGACCGCCTCGCCCTCGGCCCGCTCGCCGGCGGCGGGGTGGGCCTCGTGATCGGCGCCACCGAGGAGCGCCGGGACGGCCCCGGCCGCCAGGACGCCGTCGACCGGGACGACCCGCCTCCCGGCGCGGTCACCGTGGTGCGCGACGTGACGGCTCCCCGGCTCAGCGGGACCCGGCTCCGGCCGCCGCGGGACGACGACGGCAAGCCCTGCGGGGGCTTCGGCGAGAGCATGGTGTACGTCCCGCGCACCGGGCCGGCCGTGTACTCGCCGCGATGCGGCCGGCTGCGGTTCTACGACCTCCGCCTCAGGACCCTCCGCACGGTGACGGCCCTGCGGGAGCCGTGGGACGTGGACCTGGCCGCCTCCGCCGACGGACGGGTGGCGGCCCTGGGCGGCGACTACGACGACCCCACCCTGCTGCTGCTGTCCCCGAAGGACCGGTCCGGCGACCGCCGGCTCACGGGCGACCACCTCGCCGACGCGACGCACAGGGGGATCGCGTTCAGCGGGAGCCGCGTCGTGGTGACGATGGAGGGGAACGCCGACGTGGCCCTCATCGATCCCGCCACGGGGAAGGCCGAGCTGCTCAGGACCGCCACGGGAGACCTCTTCATCAAGGCCGTCACAGGCTGACGGCCCCCGGCGAGGGGCCCTGTACACCAAACCAAGCGCTTGCTACGCTCCGCCCATGACGTCCACCGTGGTGTGGGGTACCGGCAACGTCGGCCGCGCCGCCATCAGGGCCGTGGAGGCCCATCCCGACCTCAGTCTCGCCGCCGTCCTCGTGCACTCCCCCGGCAAGGTCGGCCGCGACGCCGGGGAGCTCGCCGGTCTCGGCCGCGACCTCGGCGTCACCGCCACGGACGACGTCGCCGCCGTCCTGGCCGCCCGCCCGCGCGCCGTCGTGTACGCCGCCTCCGGCGACCTGCGTCCCGACGACGCCCTGGCCGACGTCGTACGGGCGATCCGGGCCGGCGCCGTCGTCGTCACGCCCTCCCTGTACGCCCTCTACGACCACCGTGGCGCCCCGCCCGAGCTGCGGGAACAGGTGCTGGCCGCCGTCGCGGAGGGCGGCGGCTCCCTGTTCGCCTCCGGCATCGACCCCGGCTGGGGCAACGACCTGCTTCCCCTGCTGCTCAGCGGCCTCGGCTCGGTCGTGGACGTGATCCGCTGCCAGGAGATCTTCGACTACTCCGGCTACGACCGCCCGGACGCGGTCCGGTACATGGTCGGCATGGGCGAGCCGATGGAGTACGAGCCGCCGATGATCGCGCCCACGGTCCCGTCGATGGTGTGGGGCGGCCAGGTACGGCTGATGGCGCGGGCCCTCGGCGTCACCCTGGAGGAGATCCGCGAGGTCGTGGAGCGGCGCCCGCTCGACCGTACGGTCACCACCGCCCGCATGGGCGTGTTCGAGGCCGGCACCCAGGGCGCGGTGCGGTTCGAGGTGCAGGGCGTCGTGGAGGGTGAGCCGCGCATCGTGATCGAGCACGTCACCCGCATCCACCCCTCCTGCGCCCCCGACTGGCCGCTCCCGCCGGACGGCGGCGACGGCGCCCACCGGGTGATCGTCGAGGGCAGCCCGCGCATCGAGGTCACGATCGAGGCCACCGACGAGGGCGGCAACCGCTCGGCGGGCGGGAACGCCACCGCGGCCGGCCGGCTGGTGAACGCCGTCGACTGGCTCGCCGCCGCCCCGCCCGGTCTGTACGACGCGCTCGACGTCCCGTTGCGCCCCGCGTCCGGCCGGCTCGGAAGGAAGAACCCGTGATCGTCGACGTTCCCGGCGGCAAGGATCCGATCGCCTACGTCTGGGGCGAGATGGTCCCCGGCATCGGCACCGCCGCCTCGAAGTTCTCCATGGCCGTCTACGCCCACACCACGCTGGGCCTGCGCGAGTTCGAGGCGGCCCGGCTGCGCATCGCGCAGATCAACGGATGCGTCTTCTGCCTCGACTGGCGCACCGAGCGCGACGGCGTCAAGGTCGAGGACGGCTTCGCCGACGCGGTCGCCGGCTGGCGGACCACCGGCGCCTTCGACGCGCGCACCCGGCTCGCCGCCGAGTACGCCGAGCGGTACGCCCTGGACCACCACGGGCTCGACGAGGAGTTCTGGTCCCGGATGACCGAGCACTACAGCGAGAAGGAGATCGTGGAACTGAGCATGAGCATCGGTTCCTGGTGGGCCTTCGGCCGGCTCAACCACGTGCTGGGCCTCGACACGGCCTGCATGCTGACCGGCGGCCCGTCCCCCTCCGTCAGACCGACCGAGTCTCCGTCCAGCCGACCGAGCGAGGGCCCGTGACATGAACCCCAGCCGCCGCACCTTCATCGCCGGAACCGCCTCCCTCCTGGGCGCCGCCGCCCTGCCCGGCCGCGCCGCCGCCGCTGCCGTCGCCGCCGGCCCGATCGCGGACGGCGCCCGCGTCCCCACCCTGGTGATCGGCACCGGGTACGGCGGCTCGGTGGCCGCACTGCGCCTGGCCCAGGCGGGCGTCGAGGTGCACATGATCGAGATGGGCATGGCCTGGGACACGCCCGGCTCGGACGGCAAGATCTTCTGCAACACGCGCGAGCCCGACTACCGCTCGTACTGGCTGCGTACCAGGACCAAGGCGCCGCTCAACTACTTCCTCGGCTTCCCCATCGACCGGGACATCCCTCGCTACACCGGCATCCTGGACGCCGAGGAGTTCGCCGGCATCACGGTCTACCAGGGCCGCGGCGTCGGCGGCGGATCGCTGGTCAACGGCGGCATGGCCGTCACGCCCAAACGGGAGAACTTCGCCTCGGTGCTGCCGTCGGTCGACGCCGACGAGATGTACGGCGTCTATTACCCGCGCGCCAACTCCGGCCTCGGCGTCGGCCTGGTGGACCCGGCCTGGTTCGACACCACCGCGTGCTACCAGTACGCCCGCGTCGGCCGCAAGCACGCCCAGCGCTCCGGCTTCCCGTTCACCTTCGTGCCCGACGTGTACGACTGGGACTACATGAAGCAGGAGGCGGCCGGCACGGCCCCCCAGTCGGCGCTGGCCGGCGAGATCCTGTACGGCAACAACCACGGCAAGAAGTCCCTGCAGAAGACCTACCTCGCGCGGGCGGGCGCGACCGGCAAGGTGACGATCTCGCCGCTGCACCGGGTCACCTCGGTCGCCCCGGCGGCGGGCGGCGGCTACACCGTCCGGATCGACCAGCTCGCCACCGACGGCTCGGTCACCGCCGCCAAGACCGTCACGGCCGCCCGGGTCTTCTTCGCCGCGGGCAGCGTCGGCACCAGCAAGCTGCTGGTCAGGCTGAAGGCCACCGGCGCGCTGCCCGGCCTGAACGACGAGGTCGGCAAGGGCTGGGGCGACAACGGCAACGTGATGTGCGGCCGGGCCAACCACCTGTGGGACCCGACCGGCAAGCTGCAGTCGGCCATCCCGTGCGCGGGCATCGACAACTGGACGGCCGGGGGCGCGTTCGCCGAGGTGGCGCCGCTGCCGACCGGGATCGAGACGTACGCCTCGTTCTACCTGTCGATCACCAACACCCCGCACCGGGCGCAGTTCTCCTGGAACGCCGCGACCGGCAAGGTGGACCTGAGCTGGCAGACCGCCTGGAAGCAGACGTCCATCGACATGGCGAAGACGATCTTCGACAAGATCAACTCCAAGGAGGGGACGATCTACCGCACCGACCTGTTCGGCGTGTACAAGATCTGGGGCGACCACCTCACCTACCACCCGCTCGGCGGCGCGGTGCTGAACCGGGCCACCGACAACTACGGCCGCCTGGCCGGACACCCCGGCCTGTACGTCATCGACGGTTCGCTGATCCCCGGCAACACCACGGTGAACCCGTTCGTCACCATCACGGCGCTGGCCGAGCGGAACATCGAGAAGATCATCGCCACCGACCTTTAGCGCAGGGTTTGCCGAAACGGCAACGGAGTTGGCGGGCCGCGGCACGGGTCGCGCATGATCCTGGTGACAGACCAGGACACACGTGCGTGGAGGAACGATGTCACAGCCCACCCCGGTCGCCGAGGGCGTCCACCGCCTGGCGCCCTCCCCCGCCGGCCGCGTCCATCTCGTGGAGGCGGGGCAGGGGCCGCTGGTGCTGCTGGTGCACGGTTTCCCCGAGTCCTGGTACTCCTGGCGGCACCAGCTCCCGGCGCTGGCCGCCGCCGGGTACCGGGCGGTGGCGGTGGACGTGCGCGGCTACGGCCGCTCGTCCAAGCCGGCGGACGTGGCCGCGTACCGGATGACCGAGCTGGTCGAGGACGGCGTGGCGGTGGTGCGGGCGCTGGGCGAGCGGACCGCGGTGATCGTCGGCCACGACTGGGGCGCCTCGATCGCGGCCCACAGCGCCCTGCTGCGGCCGGACGTCTTCCGCGCGGTCGCCATGCTCAGCGTGCCGTACACGCCGCGCGGCGGGCCGCGTCCCACCGAGGTGTTCGCCGCCATGGGCGGGACGGACGAGTTCTACGTCAGCTACTTCCAGACGCCCGGCCGGGCCGAGGCCGAGATCGAGCCGGACGTCCGGGGCTGGCTGGCGGGCGTGTACGCGGCCCTGTCCGCCGGGACCATGCCGGGCCCGGACGCGCCCCACCCGCTGTTCGTGGCCCCGGGCGGCAGGATGCGCGACCGGTTCCCGGCGGACGGCACGCTGCCCGGCTGGCTGAGCGAGACCGACCTCGACTTCTACGCCGCCGAGTTCGAGCGCACCGGCCTGACCGGCGCGCTCAACCGCTACCGCAACATGGACCGCGACTGGGCCGACCTCGCGCCCCACGACGGCGCGCCCGTCACCCAGCCCTCGCTGTTCGTCGGCGGCGCCGACGACGCCACCACCCGATGGCTCTCCGCCGCGATCGACGCCTTCCCCGCCACCCTGCCGGGCCTGGTCTCCTCCCGTCTCCTGGACGACTGCGGCCACTGGGTCCAGCAGGAGCGGCCCGCCGAGGTCAACGCCATCCTCCTCGACTGGCTCGCCCGGCTCTGACGCGGACACCGCGGGCCCGCCCGCTGGGGGGCGGGCCCGCGGCCGGTCACAACACCGCTCCCGAGCCCTCGCGGGGCCGCCGGGCGGCCTTGGGCGCGGGCGGCTGGGGTGCCGGACGGCGGTCATACCTGGCCAGGCCGATGGCCGCCGGGCCCGCCACGAACGACGAGGTCAGCGTGCCCACGACGATCCCGGTGACCAGCGCGATCGCGAAGTCACGCAGCGAGTCGCCGCCGAAGACGGCCAGCGCGACCAGGACGAACAGCGCGCCGAGCCCGGTGTTGACGGTCCGCGGCACGGTCTGCAGGATCGCCGTGTTCACCGCCTCGGCCAGCGGCGCGGTGCGGCGGGCGGCCCACAGCTCCCGCACCCGGTCGAACACCACCACCTTGTCGTTGACCGAGTAGCCGACCACGGTCAGCATCGCGGCCAGGAACACGCCGTCCACCGGCTTGCCGAGCCAGGCGAACAGCCCGATCACCACGGCCAGGTCCACCAGCAGCGCCAGCACGGTCGCCGTGCCGAACGTCCACCGGAACCGCACCGCCAGGTAGACGAGCTGGGCCGCCACGGCCACGCCGAGCGCGATGACGGCGTTGCGGCGCAGCTCCTCGCCCAGCGTGGGGCCGATGAACTCGTCACGCCGCTTGGTCACCTCGCCGGCCTGCCCCTCCAGCGCGGCCTGGACCTTGGCCGGGTCGAGCTGCCCCGCGCGTACGGCCACGCCGTCGCCGGTGGCCTGCACGACCGCGCCCGGATACCCGGCCTCGCTCACCAGCCGCCGGGCCGTGTCGGCCTCGACCGGCCTGGACGTGCCGAACTCCACGAGCCGGCCGCCGGTGAACTCGACCCCGAAGTCCAGCCCGCGGGTGAACAGCCCGGCCAGCGCCGCGACGGCCAGGCCGCCCGCGACCGCCAGCCACACCTTCCTGGCCTTCATGAGCTGCGGGTTCCGGCGGGCCAGCCACGTCCTGACGGCGCCGGGCGAGGCGAGGCCCGACAGGCGCGGCCCGATCCGCGCGGCGACGGCCTGGGTGAGCACGCGGGTGATCAGCATGGCCGACACCAGCGAGGCCAGCACGCCGATCGCCAGCGTCACGCCGAACCCCTTGACCGGCCCGGAGGCCAGCCAGAACAGCAGCCCGGCGGCGATGAGCGTGGTGACGTTGGAGTCGGCGATGGCGCTCCAGGCGTTCTTGAACCCCCGGTTGAGCGCCGGCGCGAGCCCGCGTGCCGGGGCCAGGCCGTACTCCTCCCTGGCGCGTTCGAAGACGAGCACGTTGGCGTCGACCGCCATGCCGATCGCCAGCACGAACCCGGCCAGTCCGGGCAGCGTGAAGGTCGCGCCCATCGCGACCAGCGCGGCGTAGGAGATCAGGCCGTAGCACATCAGCGCGATGGCGGCCAGCAGGCCGGACAGGCGGTAGACCGCGATGATGAACAGGGCGGTCAGCACCAGCCCGACGATCGCGGCCTTGACGCTGGCCTCGACGGCGGCCTCGCCCAGCGTGGGGCCGACCGTCCGCTGCTCGACCAGGTCGAGCGGCACGGGCAGCGCGCCGCCCTTGATCAGCACGGCCAGGTCGCGGGCCTCCTCGTGGGTGAAGGACCCGGTGATCTGGGTGCTGCCGCCGGGGATGCCGGTCCCGCACGCGACGGACGGGTCGAGCTGCGGCGAGGAGATGATCTTCTTGTCGAGCACGATGGCGACGCGCCGCCTCGGGTCGCCCTCCGGCTGGCAGGCGGCCGCGCCGGTCATCTGCTGCCAGGCGTCGGCGTCGCGGAAGTCCACCGTGACCCACCAGCCGGGCCCCTGCTGCGGGTCGCTGCGCTCGGCGGCGTCGCTGACGCCGTCGCCGCTGATCGCCGCCGGGCCGAGCGCGAGCGGGCGGCCGCTCTCGTCGGGCAGCGCGGTGGCGTCGCCGTCCTTGGCCGGGCCGGTGACCGGGTGGAAGGCGAGCTGGGCGGTACGGCCGATGACCTCGGCCGCCTTGCTGGGGTCGAGCACGCCGGGCAGCTCGACGATGATCCGCTTCTCGCCGGAGCGGACCAGGGTGGGATCGACGACCCCCAGCGCGTCCGCCCGGCGGCGGAGCACGTCGAGGGCGCGGTCGGTGGCCGAGGAGTCGGCCTGGACCGTCGGGGAGTCTCTGGCCTCGAAGACGAGCTGGGTACCGCCGCGCAGGTCGAGGCCGAGGCGTGGCGTGGCGGTGAGGGACAGGATGATCGAGGTCGCGATGACGGCCAGCGCCGCCAGCGCGCGCCACATGGGCGCACGTGACATGAAGCCTCCACAGGCTCAGGTGTGCGGAAGAGGGGATCTTCAGAGCACCGTGGAGGGAGGCGCGCGGGCCGCCGCCGCGCCCTGGGGGCGGTCGGCGGCGGCGCGGGAGCCGGGCCGCCGTACGACGGCCGACCAGACCTGCGGCAGACGGGCCGGGGCGGCGGCGGGCAGCGCCGGGCCGCCCGGCCCCGCCTGGTCGTGCCCGCCGTGCCTGATCTGCGCGAGCGGAGGCGGCGGCGGCGTGGAGCCGAACTGGACGGCGGCGGCCTGGTCGATCGCCGCCCGGATCGCCGCGACCTGCGGGGCGACCTGGGAGGCGACCTGGCTGTGCCCGATCCCGGGCCCGGCCCCGTGACCGGCCGCCTGGCCGATCGTGGGAAGCAGCCACGACAGGACGAGAAGAAGGGCGGCGGGCAACCTGGTGCGCACGTCGCCTCCTTCCCGTCGCGGTGGCCGTGGTTGGCCGTGGTGGCCGTCGTCGTCCCTACCGTAGCCCGCCGCCGGGCCGCTCAGGGCAGGGTGCGCAAGTACGTCGGCGGCCTACGGACCTGAGCGGCCTGCTCGAAGGCGTACGCGAGGGCGATCAGGGACGGCTCGGACAGACGCCCGCCGAAGAAGGTGACGCCGAGCGGCAGGACGTCCCTGGCGTAACCGGCCGGGACGGTGACCGCCGGATACCCGGAGATCGCCGAGGGCGCGGAGGAGGCGACGAACCCGGTGAAGTCATCGCCCTTGGTCAGGTCGGTCAGCCAGGCCGCGTGGTTGGTGGGGGCGAGCAGCGCGTCCAGGCGGCCGGCGGCCATCGCGGAGTCGATCGCGCGGCGGGCCAGGGTGGTGGCCTTGTCCCGGAGGGCGCGGTAGGCGGGGTCGTCCAGGTCGCCGGTGGTGGCCTGCGCCTGCTCGAAGATCTCCTGCCCGAAGTAGCGCAGTTCGGTCCCGGCGTGCCGCCGGTTGAAGTCGATCAGCCCGGCCAGGTCGGCGGGGTGCCGTCCGGGGGTGGCGGCCAGGTAGGCGTTCAGGTCGTGCTTGAACTCGGTCAGCAGCGCGGGGAACTCGGCCTCGCCGGCTTCGTCCATGCCTTCCAGCTCGACGTCCACGACGGTCGCGCCGCGGGCCCTGAGGGTGGCGACGGTGGCGTCCAGGGCGGCGCGCACCTCCTGGTTGTCGCCCGCGACCGAGTGCCACACGCCGACGCGGGCGCCGTTCAGCGCGCCGGGCCGCAGGGCCTTGAGGTAGTCGCGGTCGCCGCCCGGGACGGTGGCGGGGTCGCGCGGGTCCGGCCCCTGGATGGCCGAGAGCACGGCGGCGGCGTCGGTGACGTTCCTGGTGATCGGGCCCGCGGTGTCCTGCCGGGACGACAGCGGCACCACGCCGGCCCGGCTGACCAGCCCGAGCGTGGGCTTGATGCCGACCACGCCGTTGATCCCGGCCGGGCAGACGATCGAGCCGTCGGTCTCGGTGCCGATGGTGACCGCGGCCAGGGTGGCGGCGGCGGCGACCGCCGAGCCGCTGCTCGACCCGCAGGGGTTGCGGTCCAGGACGTAGGGGTTGTTGGTCTGCCCGCCGACCGCGCTCCACCCGCTGGAGGACGGGCTGGAGCGGAAGTTCGCCCATTCCGACAGGTTCGCCTTGCCCAGGATCACCGCCCCGGCCGCGCGCAACCGCTGGACGAGGAACGCCTCCGCGCCCGGCCGGGAGCCGAGCAGCGCCTGCGAGCCGGCGGTCGTGCGCAGCGGCGCGGCGGTGTCGATGTTGTCCTTGAGCAGGACCGGGACGCCTTCCAGCGGTCCGTGCGCGCCGCGGCGGCGACGCCGGTCGCTGGACTCGGCCTCGCGCAGCGCGGCGGAGTTGGTCTGGATGACCGCGTGCAGCAGCGGGTCCACCGCGCGGATACGGTCGAGGTAGAAGCGGGTGAGCGTCACCGCGTCGAAGCGGCCGCGGTCCATGGCGCGCTGCAGGTCGAGCACGGTGGCGCGGTCGAGGTCCAGGCCGCGCAGGACGGTGCCGGCGACGGCAGGGACAGGGGCCGCCTCGCGCGCGTGCGCGGGGGCGGCCGCGGTTAACCCGGCGGCGAGGGCGAGCGCGAGCGCGGCGGCCACTCGGCGGGCGGGCTTCATGAGCGTCATGGCTGTCGAGCCTAGCCAGAATGCTTTCGCTGGAAAATATTCCACTTCGTATATATTCTCGCGGGCTGCCCGCGTGACGCGTCCCTGTCTGGCGGGTCGTGGACAGGCGGCTGGCGTCCGGGCCACCGTCCTGTCACCCCGCCGGCCGCGGAGGCGGAAACCGTCGGTGGCCGCCCGCACACTCAGCGCATGCCCGATGAGCCTCTGGAACTCGGTGAGATCACCATCTCCGACTGGTACGCCCACAACGACAAGATGGCCGAGGTCGGCTTCCTGACCATCGCCAGACGCCTGCCCTCGCTCGTCGCCCAGGCGATGAGCATGTCCTGGCGGGCCGGCCCCCGCGACACCGTGGCCACCATCGCGCTCAACCTCCTCGGCGGCCTGTTCACCGCCTTCGGCCTGCTGGCCACGACCGGCGTGCTGAGCGCCCTGTTCAGCGAGGGCCCGACCCCCGACCGCGTGCTGGCCGCCCTGCCCAGCCTCGTCCTGGTCGGCGCGGCCGCCGTGCTGCGCACGGTGGTCCAGGCCGGCGCGGGCTGGGCCCAGTCACGCCTCACCCCGCAGATCTCCCGCCACACCGAGGAACGCCTCTACGGCCTGACCAGCCAGGTGGAGCTGGTCGCCTACGACGACCCGGAGTTCCACGACAGCCTCGAACGCGCCAACCAGCGCGGCGTCAGCGTGGCCAGCTCGGTGGTCAGCTCGGCCATCAACGTCGTCACCGCGGCCGTCGGCATCGCGGCGGCGGCGGGCGTGCTGGGCGTGCTGCACCCGGTCCTGCTGCCGCTGCTCCTGCTGGCCGTGCTGCCCGACGCGTGGGCCACCGTGCGCGGCGCCCGCATGCGCTACTCGACGATGTACTCCCTCATCCCCGCCCGCCGCCGCAAGTGGATCATCGCCGAGCTGCTGGCCGACCGCGAGCCCGCCGCCGAGGTGCGCTCGTTCACCATGCGCGGCTTCCTGCTGCGCATGTACGACGCGGTCGCCAAGGCCGAGCAGGACGTCCTGCTCGTCCTGGCCAGACGCCAGACCCTGGCCCGCCTGGTCGGCGAGGCCCTGGGCGGCCTCGGCACCGCCCTGGTCTACGTCGCGCTCGGCCTGCTGCTGGCCCTGGCCGCGATCCCGCTGGCGGTCGCCGGCACCGCGGTGCTGGCCATCAGGACCGGCCAGACGTCGCTGGCCAACCTCCTCTACGCCACCAACCGCCTCTACGAGGACGGCCTCTACTTCACCGACTTCCTCCAGTTCTGCGCCGACGCCGAACGCCGCGTCCCCGGCGCCCGCCCGGCGGCCGTGCCCGAGAGGTTCGAGCGCATCGTGGCCGACGACGTGACGTTCACCTATCCGGGCGCCGAGCAGCCGGCGCTGCGCGGGGTGACGGTCGAGATCAAGCGCGGCGAGATCATCGCGTTCGTGGGCGAGAACGGCTCCGGCAAGACCACCCTGGCCAAGATCCTGTCCGGCCTGTACGAGCCCGACTCCGGCGGCGTCTCCTGGGACGACGTCGACCTGGCCGACGTGCCCCCCGACGAGCTGCGCCTGCGCACGGCCGTCATCGCCCAGGACCACACCCGCTGGCCGCTCACCGCCCGCTACAACATCACCATGGGCACCGACAAGGGCGAGGCCGCCCTGGTCGCGGCGGCCTCGGTCGCCGGCGCCGACGAGGTGGTCGCGGGCCTGCCCCACGGCTACCGCACGCTGCTCGACCGCCGGTTCAAGGACGGCCAGGAGCTGTCCGGCGGCCAGTGGCAGCGCGTCGCCGTGGCCCGTGGCTTCCACCGCGACGCCGACCTGCTCATCTGCGACGAGCCCACGGCGGCCCTCGACGCCCGCGCGGAGCACGCCCTGTTCGAGCGCATCCGCGACCACTCCGAGGGCCGCACGGTCCTGCTCATCACCCACCGCCTGGCCAGCGTGCGGTACGCCGACCGCATCTACGTCCTCGACCACGGCAAGGTCACCGAGCAGGGCGACCACCAGGCCCTGATGGCGCTCAACGGCCTCTACGCCGACCTCTACACCCTTCAGGCCGCCGCCTACCGCTGATCCTCAGCGGCGCAGCAGCCCGGGCGGCACGGCCTCGGCCAGCGCCTTGTACCCCGCCGGGTTCAGGTGCAGGTGGTCGCCGACGTCGTAGGCGGGCAGCAGGTTGCGGGGGGCGGCCGGGTCGCGGGCCGCGCGGTCGAGGTCGATCACGGCGTCGAACGTGCCGCTCGTCCGGATCCACTCGTTGAGCTGCTGCCTGGCCGCCTCCCGGTGGCCGCCGGGGTCGTCGTAGGAGGTGTTGCCGCCGAAGGGGGTGAGGGTGGCGCCGTACACCCGCAGGTCCCGGGCGTGGGCGCGGGTGACGATCTGGTCGTAGGCGGCGATCAGGTCGCCGGCGACCTGGCGTTGCGCGGCCTGGGTGGCGGGGGCGATGCCGATGTCGTTGACGCCCTCGAAGAGGATCAGCCAGGCCAGGCCGCTCCGGGCGAGCACGTCGCGGTCCAGCCGGGCCAGGGCGGCCGGGCCGAGGCCGTCGTTCAGCAGCGAGCGTGAGGTCCACCAGGTCGGACACGACCTGCGCCCCGGCCGGCACGACGGTGGCCGGACGGCCGTGGAAGGTCAGGGGCCGCGCGGTGCCGGCCCGGATCGCGCTCACCCCGGCCGCCTCGCCCTCCGGGAACGCGATGGAGGCCCGGGTGATGGGCAGCGGCGCGCCGCCGAAGGCGTTGGAGAAGCGCACCCGTACACGTTTGCCGCCGGCCGAGACGCGGACGGTCTGCCGCAGGGCGGGGTCGGCCTGCCCATGGACACTCCGAAAGTTTCGGCGAGGACGCGAATATTTCTTTCGGAAGGTATGCCGAGCCGGGACCCGGGTCAACAGCGGTGCCCGCTTCTGACACGGCGCCATTCCCGTTCTGACCGGACGTTGCAAGGCAGGCGTCCCGGTGGTGCACTCAAGGGCGTTGGTTCCGACCTGTGTCCAGGCCGCCAGCGGGAGCGAGGGCCGGCGGCGGACCTCGAAGGGAGAACCGTGAGACGATTACGTCCGCTGCTGCTGTTCCTGCTGCTCGCCCTGGCCGCGGGCTGCGGCGGGGCCGCGCCCGGCGCCCCGGGGGCCACCGGCTCCGGCGCGCCGCTGGAGAAGATCAGGATCGGCGTCATCCCGATCCCCGACAGCGCGCTGGTCTACATCGCCCGCGACCGCGGCTACTTCGCCGCCGAGGGGCTGTCGGCCGAGCCGGTGGTCGTGCAGGGCGGCGGCCCGGCGATCGACAGGATGAAGGGCGGCGCCCTGGAGTTCGGGCTGGTCAACTACGTCACGGCGGTTCTGTACCAGCGGCGGGAGCCGGGGCGGCTGAAGCTGGTCGCCGACGCCTACCACGCCGCGCCGGGCGCGTTCCAGCTCTTCGTGGCGCCCGGCAGCCCGATCAGGAGCGTGCGCGACCTGCGGCCGTCGGGCGGCGTGAAGAGGAGCGTCGCGGTGGCCACGCTGCGGTCGGTCGGCACGCTGAGCGCCGAGACCGTGCTCGCCGCGGCCGGGCTGTCGGCGGACGACGTCGCGTTCAAGGAGCTCCCCCTGCCCGACATGCCGGCCGCGCTGGCCGCGGGCACGGTGGACGTGGCCTGGATGACCGAGCCGTTCATCACCGCCTACGCCCGGCAGGGCGGCAGGTCGCTGGGCGACGCCATGGCGAACGTCCCGGCCGGGTGGCCGATCGCCGGGTGGGCCGCGACCGCGTCGTACGCGAGCGCCCGTCCACGGGCCGTGGCCGGGTTCCAGCGGGCCATGGCCCACGCCCAGCTCGACGCCCGGGACCGGACGCTGGTCACCGGGGTGCTGGGGACGTACACGAAGATCCCGCGCGAGGTCCTGCCGACGATCACGCTCGGCACGTTCCCCGCCGCGCTGGAGCCCGAAGGGCTGCAGTCGGTGGTGGACACCATGGTGAGGTTCGGTTACCTGCCCGCGCCGCTGCGGGCGGAGAGCATGATCGTCCGGCCGGCCTGGGAGCCGGGGAAGGGGAACCCATGAGCGAGACGCCGGAGCGGGCGCGGGTGCTGCGCCTGGTCGACGACTTCATCCTGTACGCCGCCGTCCGGGCCGCCCTGCGGCTGTCGGTCTTCGACCTGCTGGCCGCCGGGCCGTGCGCCGTGGACGAGCTGGCCGACGAGATCGCCGCGGGCGGGACCGGGCGTCCCGACGAGACGCTGCTGGGCCGCCTGCTGCGCACGCTGGACCACCTGCGGCTGGTCGAGCGGGACGCCCGCGGCCGCTACCTGCTCACCGGCGAGGGCGACCTGCTCACCAGCGGCCGGGACGACTCCCTGGCCCCCGCCGCGCTGATGTGGGGCGAGGAGCTGTGGCGCGACTCGGCCGACCTGCTGCACCGGACGATCACCACAGGTGAGCCCGCCGCCCTGGAGCTCCACCAGGTGGACTCCCCCTACGCCTGGCTGGGCACCCGGCCCGCGGCCGGCGCGCTGTTCAACGAGTTCATGGCCACCCGCAGCGTCACCGTGGCCCGCGCGCTGGCCGGGCAGGACCTGACCGGTGTGGACGCGGTGGCCGACATCGGCGGCGGCACCGGCATCGTCCTGGCCACGATCCTGGCGGCCCACCCGCGGCTGCGCGGCGTGCTGTTCGAGCTGCCCGAGGTGGCGGCCCAGGCCCGGAGTCACCTGGACGGCCGGGCGGGCATCACCGTGGCCGAGGGCGACATGTTCGCCGACCCGCTGCCCCGGGCGGGCCTGTACCTGCTGGGCAACATCCTGCACAACTACCCCGACGAGCAGGCCGCCAAGCTGCTGGCGCGGCTCGCCGCCCTGATGGACGGCCGCGCCGAGCTGTGGATCGTGGACGCCGTCCTCGACGACGACCCGCGCCGCTCGCCGACGTCGGCGGTGGCGCTGGACATGAAGATGCTCACGCTGTTCAGCGGCGGCCAGGAACGCACGCTGACCCAGGTCGGGAACCTGCTGGGGGCCGCGGGGCTGCATGTCGCCCGCACCGATCCGCTCCCCCACGGGCTGCATCTGGTGGTGGCCAGGCAGCGCCCCGCCACGGAATGAGCCCCCGCGTGGACCCTTCGCCGTCGCGCGCGTCCGGCGTCCGTCGACGAGACTGGCGGCCACGGGCGGGGGCCCGGGCCGCTCGGTGATGGTGATCTTGGTCTTCCCGCCACTTCGCGGCTTCTGCAAGTATTCGATCATGGAAGAAGGGAGACGCGAAGTGGCAGAGAGCAACACGGGCATTCGGCGATTACTTGCGGACTCTGGGGAGCCGCGTGGCTGGGTCCCGCTCCGGACGGATCTCGTCACCGCGCTGCTGGGGGTCTGGTTCGGCGTCGGGCTGATGATCGACGCGTGGGCGCACAGCAACCGCAGCGACCTGGAGACGTTCTTCACGCCGTGGCACGCGGCCTTCTACTCGGGGTTCGCGGCGGTGTCCGGCTGGATCATCTGGCAGGTGTTCCGCAACGTGCGGCTCGGCCGCCAGGGGCTGGCCGCCGTTCCCCAGGGCTATCTGGCCGGGCTGGTCGCCATCCCGGCGTTCGCCCTCTTCGGGCTGGCCGACATGACCTGGCACACCGTGCTCGGCATCGAGACGAGCGTCGACATCCTGTTCAGCCCGTCCCACCTGGGGCTGATCGTGACCATGCTGCTCATCATCACCACGCCGCTGCGCTCGGCCTGGAACGCCCCCGACACGGGCGTGCGGCCCTCGCTCCGGCGGCTGTTCCCGGCGCTGGCCGGGCTCGCGTTCGCGGCCACGCTGGTGTCGCTGTTCCTGTCGTACGGCGACGCCCTGCAGTACCGGTCCGCACACATCGTCGAGGCGTTCTCCAGCGTCGAGGACGCGGGCGCCGACCGTCTGGCCACCGCGATGGTCATCAGCAACGTCATCCTGCTCACCCCGGTGCTGCTGCTGGTCCGGCGGTGGAACCTGCCCTTCGGCGCGGTGACCGTCATGTACACGGTCGCCGTCCTGATGCCCGGCGCGCAGACGGCGTTCGAGAACGTGCCGACGCTGCTCACGTTCGTCGCCGCGGGCCTGGCGAGCGACGTGCTGATCCGGCTGCTGCGCCCGTCCGGCGCGCGGCGGGGCGCCTACTGGGCCTTCGCCGGGCTGTCGGCCTTCGTCACCTGGTCGCTCTACATCGGGGTCGCCTCGGCGGCCGGTGGCGGCCTGCCCGCGGTGCCCGAGCTGTGGACCGGCGCGCCGGTGGTGGCCGGGCTGATCGGCCTGGCGCTCGGTGCGCTGTTCCTGCCGAACGCGCTCCCCGCGGACGCGGCCGACGCCGGACGGGCATGATCCGGCCGCTCCGGGTCCTGTGTCTCGTCGCCGTACTCCTGCTCGCGGGGGCCGCACCGGCCGCGGCTCACAACGTCACGGCCGGTGCGGACCTGCGCTTCGCCCAGACGATCGCCGGCGCCGAGCTGACGGTCGTGATCAAGGGCACGTCGCGGGTGCCGGGGCCGCTGCTGATCGGCGTGATCGCCTACGAGCCGGCGACCGGGCCGCCGGTCGGCCTGGAGGTGCGCTCGGTCGAGGACGGCCACAAGGTGACGGCCACCGCGCAGCCGTCCGCCACCCCGCGGTACGTCAAGCTCCCGGTCGAGCGCACCGGGCCGCACGAGCTCAGGCTGACGGCGGGGGGCGAGGTCGCCGTGCTGCCGTTCCGCGTCCTGGTGGACCGGGGCTCCGCCGGCGAGTTCCTGATCTACGGCGGCCTGCTCGTGGCCGGGCTGCTGCTGGTGGGCGGCCTGCTGACCGGGGCGCTGTCGCGCAGGACCCCGGCGATGCTGCTGGCCGGGGGCGCGGCGGCCGCGGTGACGGTGGCCGCGATGGTCGTCGTGTTCGAGCCCGCGCTGCCGCCTCCGCCGCCCGACGGCGCCGTCCCGACGGTGGACACGCGGGCGGTGGGGGCGCCGGCGGCCGGACGGCCCTTCGCGCGGGGACGGGTGACGACCCTCCCGGCCAGCCCGGCCCCCGGCGAGGAGTTCACGCTGCGCCTCGACCTCACCGACGGCTCGACCGGGCACCCGGTGGACGATCTCGTCCTGCACCACGAGGCGCTCGCCCACCTGGTCGTCACCAGCGAGGACGGCGCGTACTTCCGGCACCTGCACCCGCTGCGCACCGCGCCGGGACGGCTGGAGGTCCGGCTGCGCGCCGACCGGCCGGGCCGGTTCCTGGCCTACGCGGAGCTAGAACGCGAGGACTCCGGCGGCCAGCTGCTCGACGGCGCGTTCCGGGTCGCCGGGCACGCGCCTGCCGTGCTGCCCACGCCGCCCGCCACGGGGATCACGCCGGTGCTGCGGCCGTCCGTGCCGGTCGCGGGGCGTCCGACGGCGATCGAGGTGGGCATCGGGGTCACGCCGCGGCAGTGGCTGGGCATGTCCGGGCACCTGATCGTGCGCAGCCAGGACGGCACGTTCTTCGGCCACGTGCACGAGATGAGCGTGCCCGCGCCCCGGCTGCGCTTCACCTTCAGCTTCCCCGCCCCGGGCCGCTACCTGGCCTGGGCCCAGTACGCGGCCGGCGACCGGATCGTCACCGTGCCCTTCACCGTCGAGGTCGCGGAGGCTCTCGGATGAGGCGGATCCTGGCCGTCGCCGCCCTGCTCGCGGCGGCCCTGGCGGTGTTCCTGTACGTGCGCGGCTCGGCGCCCGGCCCGCTCACCCTCACCAGCGCCGGCACGCGGTACGCCGTCACGGTCGTGGTCCCGAGGCCGACGGCGGGCCGCGTCACGGCCGAGGTCCAGGTGACCTCCGGCGAGCCGCGGACGGTGACGCTGTCGACGGTGATGCCCGGCATGGGCCACTCGACCCCGGAGATCGTCGCCGACGCGCGGGGGCCGGGCCGCTACGTGGCCGAGGGCGAGCTGTTCCCGATGGCCGGGGTGTGGGAGCTGTCGGTCCGGCTGAACGGCGCGGCGGGAGAGGAGGTGCTGGTGGTCAAGGCGCCCATCACGGGATGAAGACGCCCGACTCTTGACGAATGAAATGAACGATCTTTTAATTCGTCCATGGGACGTATCGCCGGCGTCACCGCCGCCGAGACGCGGGAACGCCTGCTGCGCGCCGCCGCGGACGTCTTCGCCAGGCGCGGCTACGACGGCACCCGCGTCGCCGACATCGCCGCCGCGGCGGGGGTGAGCAACGGCGCCCTGTACGCCCACTTCGGCTCCAAGGCCGGCCTGCTCGTGGCCGCGCTGGGCGCGCACGGCCGGCGGCTGCTGGCCGGACTGTTCGCCGACGACCCCGATCGTCCGGTCGCCGACCTGCTCGTCGCCGCCGGCCGCCGGCTCCCCCGTCCCCGGGACGCCGGCGGCGACCTCATCGTCGAGGCGCTGGTCGCCGCCCGCCGCGACGAGGACGTGGCCCTGCCCATGCGCGACTACGTCGGCGAGCGCGCCCACTGGCTGGCCGGCCTGGTCCGCGCCGGCCAGGACGGCGGCGAGCTCGACCACGCCCTGTCACCGGAGGCCGTCGCCCACTTCTGCCTCCTGCTCGCGATGGGCAGCGCGCTCATCGCCCCGGACCCCCACCAGGTGGACGAGGAGGAGTGGGCCAGGCTGCTCATCCGCGTCGTCGCCGCCCTCTCCCCCGCCCCACCGCACGAAGGAACGCCGTGAGAGCACAGATCGACCCCGGGCGCTGCCAGGGACATGGCCGCTGCTACGACCTCGCCCCCGACCTGTTCGGCGAGGACGACGAAGGTTACGGAACGGTCCTCGGCGACGGCGCGGTGACGCCGGACCACGAGCGCACGGCGCGGCTGGCCGTCTCCAACTGCCCCGAGCGGGCGATCGACCTCCTCGGGGAGGCGTGACATGAGCGTGGACGAGCGCTTCGTCAAGAACTTCGGCGAGCCGGGCGACGACGAGGAGATCGGCACCCGCAGCGAGATCGTCACCGGGCCGGTCTCGGATTGGGCCACCGACTTCTCCCACCTGGAGCCGGAGTGGGCCGCCGACCCGTACCCGATCCAGGACGACCTGCGGCAGCGTTGCCCGATCGCGCACACCGACCGGTTCGGCGGCGGCTGGCTGCCCACCCGCTACGAGGACGTCGCCGCCGTCGCCTACGACACCGAGCGGTTCTCCTCACGCTCGATCATCATGAGCAACTTCCGTCCGCCGCGCGAGAGCGCGCCCGTGGGCGGCACGCCGCCGATCTCGTCCGACCCGCCCTTCCACCACGACGCCCGCAAGCTGCTGCTGCCCGCCTTCACCAAGACGGCCGTCGCCAGGCGGGAGGAGTCGACGCGGGCGCTGTGCCACGAGCTGATCGACGGCCTGGAGGGCCAGGACGTCGTGGACGCGGCCCGCGACTACGCCCAGCACATCCCGATGCGGGTGATCGCCGACATGCTGGGCTTCCCGCCCGAGGACGGCCCGCGCTTCCGCGAGTTCATCGAGAACGCCCTCGAAGGCGTCAACCTGCCGCCCGAGCAGCGGACCGCCAACATGGGCCGGCTCTTCGACTACCTGCTGGACCAGATCCGCGACCACGTGGAACACCCGCGCGACGACCTCACGACCTACCTCGTCGAGGCCGAGCTGTACGGCCACAAGCTGGAGGCCGGGCACGTGGCGGGCACGATCGCCCTGCTGCTGATCGCGGGCATCGACACCACCTGGAGCGCCATCGGCGCCTCCCTGTGGCACCTGGCCAAAACCCCCACAGACCGCGA
>NZ_JBSFGF010000044.1:0-35197 GCF_053596455.1 Nonomuraea sp. NPDC001699
ACCCCGCCCGCGACTACCAGCCCCAGGCAAACCCGAACAAGACGAAACCCCCGAACCCGTAGGTTCGAGGGTTTCCGATGTCCCGAGACATCACACTGGTCGGGACGACAGGATTTGAACCTGCGACCCCTTGACCCCCAGGCACATCACGTGGGGGCCAGATCACGATCGATACCCGCCCCCACCTGGCATTACCATCCCGTACAATCCCCAGGAGTCCGGGGCCGTCCGGCCTGGTTGTCACTCAGTTAGTCACCCAGGATCTGGCCCGTGGGCTGAGGCTGCTGCCACACGTCACGGCCGTTGCTCCACAGCTCTGAGGCATGGTAGGCGAACCTGTCGAACAGGCCATCGTCCTGATACCGCCGCAGGTGCAGCATGGGCGAGTCGTGGCCGACGAGCTTTGCCAGGTGAGGCGTGACGAGCATTTCCGAGTCGAACCGGAACACGCTCATGGCGATGTGCTCGTCACCGAACCGGGCCTCGACGCCGGGGACGTCGCGTAGCTGCTCGACCTCCGACAGCGTGATCCGGATGCGCGTGGAGACGGTCAGCGGGACGTTCTCCACGTCCTCACGGTGGCGCGTGACCTCGCTCTCCGGGTCGCCGACGAGGAACCGGATCTTGCAGCCCTGCTGCGCCTTCCGCTTGAGCACCTTCGCGAGGTTGGGGTGTTCCAGCCAGAGGAAGTAGTTGGTGTAACCGGCGAACACGATCTCGTTGCGCGCCGAGTTGATGAGATTGCGCCAGATTGATTTCGGACATGCGGAGCGATACGGATAAACGGTCAAGACTTCCTTGTCCGGCCCAGTTTTCACCGTATTGCGAATTGCATCCGGCCATAGCACGGCTGTCTCAACTCCTAGTGCCTCTGCGGCGGCCCATTGGTGTCGCATGTGCGGAACGCGCGTTTCGTCTTGCAGCCAGCGTTCCACCGTCTTGACGTCCACGCCACATCGGTCGGCCAAGTTCTGGTTCGTGACCTGGGCGTTCAGCATGGCGCTGCGTAGGGGGACGTTGGCCACAGTACACCTCGGGCTGGGGGACGTCAGAGACGTCTGGAGCGTAACTCCATAACGTCCTGGACGTCTTGATAACGCGGTGGGTTTGTCACGCTCAGGTAAGCACGCTGATCCCATGACAACCCCGGTAATTCTCGAAGACCTCCAAGCGGCTTTTCCCGGTTGGTGCATTTGGCGTAGTTCTGCGGGCCGCCTCTGGGCCACCCGGAACGGTCGCCGCCTCTCCCAACTCGAAGTAGATCACGGCCTCTCCCAGACGATCGACGCGGAAGACATCACCCAACTCGCTGAGCAGTTGAAGGAGCAGGAGACCGCAGAGGAGGCGCTGTGAGCGCCCCTTCGCCGCGATCGGAGACCCACGCCGCCGCAGCCCTGGCCGACGCCCTCGCCACTCGGGGCGTCTCGGCAGACGTGCACGATGGCTACGGGCTTGCACTGGTGTCCGTCTGGGTCGGACTGGTCGTCTGGTGTCACGGCGGGCGGTACTGGTGGCGATCAGCATGGGACGCGAGACGACAGCGAGTCATCTACGCCTGGCACCCCTCCACCGAGCCCGCTCGGGCCGCCCACCGAATCGCTCTCCGCTACGCCCAGCTTCGGGAGTCCCAGCCGCTCTGTACACCGGTCGCCGGAGTGCAACCGTGCCCATGACCTTGGCGAAGTTGATCGCCGAGTACCCGGAGTGGCAGGTTCACGACATGGCCGCAGGGTGGGCGGCCATTCGGAAACAGTCTGTTCCCTGTACAAGCGGCCAGTCCAACGTCCGTTGCGGAGCGACGTTGGATGAACTGGCTGCGAACCTGCAAGCGGAGACCAGGTTAGGGAAGAAGAAGCAGAGGTCTCTTCGCGGGGCGGTCTGAACGGCCCTGCGCTATGCCGTACCCGGCCACAGGCAGCAACCCCGGTGAATCGATGGCAACCCGACCCGGAGCACAGGGCCTCCAGGCCCGAGCACCGGAAGCGGGGCGGCAGGATCTTGAAAGCCCATCGTCGGGGCCGCCGGTCCGCGTGCGGTGGCGGGCGCGAACGGCTCCCAGGCCGCACGCGCAAGCCCGCCAGGCCGCTAAGCGGGCCGGCGGCCCCGTGGCGAGCGCAGCGAGCCCTTGAACCAGTAAAGAAACTCTGAGCCAGCAATTGTCGTCGGCCCATGTCAAGATCGGCCGGCATGGACATCGACGAGTTCTGGCACCTGATCGAGGAGTCCGCGGGAGAAACCGCCGCGAAGAAGGCACGCCTGCAATGGCTTCATGAGCGATTGGTGAGACGTTCCGCGGAGGACATCATCGATTTCGCTTCATGGATGGAGGTGGCCCGACGCAAGGTAGACACATGGTTGATGTGGGGTGCGATGCGCGCCCTCTTCGGGAGCGGGTCCGATGACGGCTTCTGGTACTTCCAGATATGGCTCGTCGGCCTTGGCCGGGAGTCCTTCGAGCGAGTGGCCCATGAGCCCGATACTTTGGTGGATGTGCCAGCGGTTCAGCGACTTGTCGCGATGAGGCGGAACCAGGAAAGGTGGACGGACGATGACTGGCCCGAGTTCGAAGAACTGGGTTACGTAGCCCACAGGGCCTGGGATCAGGCGACAGGCCAGGAGCGTGACGAACTAGCGGAAGCCCTTCGGTCTCGTGGGTATGAGTTGTTCGCATTTCCCAATCCCACTGATGAGGCATGGGAACTCGACAACAGGAAAGAGTCCGCTCGCAGGCTTCCTCGAGTTCACCGGTACCTGGGCGAGCTGTACGGCCGCGCCTAGATCACGAGGTCTATACCGTTGTCGCTGAGTTCCTGTGGGGTGAAGTCGGCTTCGGGGTCGTCGGCGAGTTCGCGGTGGTAGCCGATCTCGTAGCGGTTGGCGGGGGCTTTGACCTCGGTGACTTCGATGGGGTGGCCGTTGGGGTGGGCCATGGTGCGGCGGATGATGAGGACGGCTTCGGCGTAGTCCATGCCGAGTGCGGCTCGTTCGTCTTCGTAGGCGATGCGGGCGGTGGTGAGGGTCAGCCATCGGACAGGGCCGTGTTCACGGACGAGCGACTGGTAGAAGAAGCCGGGCTGCTTGCGGTACTGGGCGTGGCGCTTGGGGTCGTCCCAGTCGGGGCGCATGTCGGCGTTGGTGTAGGAGTTGATCTCCAGGCGGGTCGATGCGCCGTGGATGACGGCGGTGTGTCCTCGGTGCCACATGCTGCGGCGGTGGATGATCGGGTGGCCGGCCCGGACGCTGAGCATGATCGCGACGTCGCGGTTGGCGGTGGTCTTCTCGCCGGTGAAGAGAGGGGTTTCGCGGTCGCGTTGGGCGAGGTCCCAGCCGAAGGCTTGGACGTCGGGGTGGTTGCCGGGGGCGGCGAGGTCGGGCCGGTCGCGGTCGGTGATGAGGATGGCGCGGCGTTCGGGCATGGGGCGGACGAAGGAGCCGCGTCCGCGCATGACGTAGGCGAGCCCTTCGGAGACGAGGGTGTCGATGGCCTTGCGGACGGTGGGGCGGGAGACGTCGTACTTGCGGACGAGTTCGGGTTCGCTGGGGAGTGCGCCGCCGGGTGGGTAGCGGCCGTCGAGGATGGCGGCTCGTAGGTCGGTGGCGATGACGCGCCAGCGGGCGTCCTTGTCGTCGGTGGTGGTCTCCATGCTGATGCTGCGCCTTCCTTGGTAAAGCTTCCAGGACTACTTGTACTACAGGTTGACGTGCATCGCCATGTCTGTCAGCAGACATCTGACACGGAATGGATGGCCGATCTCGCCCGCCTGATCAACGCCCCGGACTACGAACGGTGGCGCTCCATGGTCGCCGCGACCGGCGGATGCGCCCACCCGGTGCACCTGGCCGGAGGATCGATGATCGTGAACGCGGGCACCGGCGAGGTCCTGCACGCCTACACCACCGACGGCGAGCCCTCCGGGCATCTCATGGTGGCCTGCGGCAACCGGCGGGCCTCGGTCTGCCCGGCCTGCTCACAGACCTACCAGGCCGACACCTTCCACCTGATCCGAGCGGGCCTGTCCGGCGGCAAGGGCATCCCGGAGTCGGTCAGCGCGCACCCTCGTGCGTTCGTCACCCTGACCGCGCCGTCCTTCGGCCCCGTCCACTCCCACCGCGACGGCCGCGCCTGCCGACCCCGCAAGCACGACACCCGATGCGAGCACAGACGCCCGATCGGCTGCCACCATCGGCACCAGCCCCACGACGAACGGCTCGGCCAACCTCTGTGCCCCGACTGCTACGACTACACCGGCGCGGTCCTGTGGCAGGCACACGCGGGCGCGCTGTGGCACCGCTTCACCCTCGCCCTCCGGCAAGAACTGGCCACCCAGACCGGGATGACCCGCCGCGCCTTCGCCGAACACGTCAAGGTGTCGTTCGCCAAGGTCGCCGAGTACCAGCGGCGCGGCCTGATCCACTTCCACGCCATCATCCGCCTCGACGGCCCCGCCGGACCGCACCAGCCGCCACCCGACTGGGCCGACCACCACCTGCTCACCCAGGCCATCCCACCCGCCGCGCAACAGGTCACCGTCACCACACCACCCAGCGGCCTGGGCCGACGGACCCTCACCTGGGGCCCAACAACTCGACATCCGCCCCATCCTGTTCGACCCACGCGCCGACGGGCTCAGCGAACGCGCCGTCGCCTCCTACATCGCCAAGTACGCCACCAAGGGTGCCGAAGCCTCCGGCACCGTCGACCACCGCCTGTCCTGCCGGGCCTGCACCGGACGCGGACGGCTGACCGCGATGACTCCCTGCGGACACTGCCACGGCACCGGCCTCAAGCCCGGCCTGACCCTCGACGCCCTACCCGTCACCGACCACGCACGCGCATCATCCGTACCTGCTGGGAGCTGGGCGCACGCCCCGAGTTCCGGGCGCTGCGGCTCCGCCCGTGGGCGCACATGCTCGGCTTCCGCGGCCACTTCTCCAGCAAGAGCCGCGCCTACTCCCTCAACCTCACCGACCTGCGCAACGCCCGCGCCGCCCACCGCGCCGCCGAGGCCCGCGAGCGCCACGGCCTGCCCGCTCTCGACGACGCCACCACCCTCGTCCTGGGCCACTGGCGCTTCGCCGGGATCGGCTACACCTCCGGCGAAGCGATCATGGCCGAACACATCCGCCAGCGCGTCCAGACCGCCCGCCACATCGCGGCCGCGCAGGCGGATGAATGACCCCAACCCTCTCCGCCCACGACCGGCGGCTCTACCGCCTCACCGACGCCATGCACCTGCTCAGCCTCAGCCGCAAGCGTGATCTACGAACTCCTGCGCTCCGGCCGGCTCCGCTCCGTCACCCAGGGACGGACCCGGCTCATCCCCGCCTCAGCCATAGAGGACTACATCTCCCTGCTCGAACAGGAGGCTCCATGACCGAACGACGCAGCCGAGGAGACGGCGGCCTGCACTGGGACGAGAACCGGCAACGCTGGATCGCCTCAGTCACGGTCGGCTACACCCCGGCGGGCAAGCGCATCGTCAAGAAGGCCAGCGGCAGGACCAAGACCGAAGCCAAGGCCAAGCTCAAAGAGATCATCCGCGACTACGAGGACGGGCTTGCCAGCGGCCCGGCGAACTACACCGTGTCGGACGCCGTGACGAACTGGCTCGCCTACGGCCTGCACGGCCGCAACCACGCCACGGTCATCAACTATCAGACCCTGTGCCACAAGCACATCCTCCCCGACCTGGGCGCCCGGAAGCTGCGCGAGCTGAGCGCCGAGGACGTGGATCGGTGGCTCGTCGGCAAGGCCAAGGTCTTGGCCGCTCGCACGGTCCGGCTGCTCCACTCCTGCCTGAACCGCGCCGTGAAGTTCGCTCAGGCCCGTGACAAGGTGAAGCGCAATGTCGTGGGCCTCTGCGAGATCCCCGAGGGCAGGGAAGGCCGGCCGTCCAAGTCCCTCACCCTCGACCAGGCCACCGCCCTTCTCGACGCGGCCGACGGCACGCGCCTGTACGCCTACGTCGTCCTGTCGCTGCTGATCGGTGCCCGCACGGAGGAACTGCGGGCGCTCACCTGGAAGGAGGTCGATCTCATCGGAGATCCGGACCAGGACATCCCGCCGTGGATCGCCGTATGGCGCTCAGTACGTGAAGGAGGCGACACCAAGACCAAGCGCTCACGACGGTCCCTGGCCCTGCCCAAGCGCTGCGTGGAAGCGCTCCAAGCGCACAAGCAGCAGCAGCGAAAGGACAAGAAGGCGGCGGGCGACAAGTGGCAGGATCACGGGCTCGTCTTCGCCTCGCTCGTCGGCACACCGCTCGACGCCCACAACGTCAGACGAGCATTCCGCCGGATCGTCAAGGATGCCGGGATGTCTGCGTATTACTGGACGCCCCGAGAGATGCGGCACAGCTTCGTCTCGCTGCTCTCCGACTCCGGCGTTCCGCTGGAAGACATCGCCCGCCTGGTCGGCCACAGCGGGACGGCGGTCACCGAAGCCGTCTACCGGAAGCAGATCCGCCCCGTACTCCTGCAAGGAGCTGCGGCGATGGACACGATCTTCGCCCGGTAGTCACTCAGTTAGTCACTCACCAATGCGAAAGGGTGCCACCCTTTTGAGTGACACCCTTGCCGACCAGTGAAAACCTGGTCGGGACGACAGGATTTGAACCTGCGACCCCTTGACCCCCAGAACATGGGAGCAGCCGTTTCCGCACGTCGAACGCACGCTTGCACCGAGCACCCCGTTCGTCGACCTGCAGTTCGCGTGGGCGCGAGCAGGGCGTGTGGTCCCCAGCGGGTCCCCGGCCTCCATCCCCGGGCGCTACGGAACCAGCCAAAACCCGCGATCAAAGGCGCTGATTCGCGCGTTTCTGTTGAGCCAATCACAGCAGACGGCACCCCTCCCAACCTCGGCAGCCGCGGCCGCACCACGGGTCAAATCAGCTGCGGCACGCCGCCTCCTTACAGAAACGATCTTGTCTGTGCGCGCCAGCCACTCCACCTCATGGACCTCCCGCAGACCAGCACCAGCGCCGCCACTGATCTGAGACGCACAACCGACCTCCCCATACCCCAGCTCTAAGCTGTAACTGGGCATTCGCGCGGTTGCGCCCTCCACCGTGATTGCCATGAGTCTTCGGCCGGCCGCCCAGGAATGCCGGACCGCATCGGACGCCAGGGCATTGCAGGCGAGATCATGATCAGGGCGCGCCCCGCAGGAATCGAGCCTGCAGTCATCGGATTTGAGGCAAGATCTTTTAGTGTCCCGCCATGCCGTTGGGTGATGGTTCGTGCCGCCTCGGAGTGCTTTGGGGGTTAGATGGTGCCGGGTACTGATGACACGTGACGGGGCGTACGAGCACGCACCGAGCACGGCGTCAGCCGCGCACCACATGCCTGCGAATGCGGCCTGGGCCGGTCACGCCCATCCTCGCCGCCAGCCGTAAGGTCCGCCGGAGGGGCAGGTCCGTTCTCATGATCGGTCGGTCATGACCCACTGAGCACCCCATCCGCGGATTCTGCTGGGGGCGATCGTCGAAGCCCAGGCTGCGCAAGCCGATCGAAGTCGCCCAGCGCCTCGGCCGCGACATCGACGGACTGACCGCGCCTGTCCGCTTCCTGCACTCGGCCCTCATGCTGCCGGCGACCGACCCGACCTGGTCGACGGTTTCATGACTGCCGAGACGAAGGCGCCGAGACCAACCCCCAACCGCCGGTTGAGGAAGGTGAACACCGCCCCTGATGCGAGTGCCCATTTTCGAGTGGTACGTGGACAGGTTGCCGCGTATCTCTTGCATCGGTCGAGTACGTGGGTGCCTAATGATGTCGTGTCGGATGGCTCGAAGGCGAATGCCGAGGACAAGAGCACGGGCCTGACCCTGGTGCTGGTTGAGCCCGCTGCTCAAGTGCGAGGGCTGTATACGTACCTGCGTCGAGACCCTGACCTGCGGGGCAGCGTGCGCCTGCTGGAGAGCGCACCGCCGCCGGGCACACTCGGGCCCGTCGCCGAAGCAGTGGAGTTTGTCACCGGCTCCCCCGAACTGGTCGCCACCGTGGCGGGAGTAGTGATCGCGTGGCTGCGCTATCGCACGAGCGACGTCAAACTCACGGTGAAGAGATCGGATGGGACAGAGGTGACGGTCACCGCCAACCGGGTCAGAACTCTCAGCAATGAGCAGACCCGCGCCATCATGTCGGAGGTCCAGGACGCCTTACGCAGCCAGTCACCGACGGACGCACCGGAGGGTTGAGCCGCTCACTGAAACATCGGGGCTACTGACCGGAACGAGGGCGCATGCGCTGCTGGTCGACTCGGGCCGGCACCTCCTGGACGCGATGATCGCAGATGTGCCGGCAGCCACCGCCGGCGCGCGCGACCTGAGCACCGTGCTGGTTGCGCATGCGGGGCTCGACACGCGGCGTACACCGGTCCTGAACGATCCACACGGTCCCGGCGTGTCAGGTATGGCAAGCGTCGCGGTACGGCTCACTTGTTCCCACATAAATACGCCATTCCTGCCTGCTCAGGGGCCGCGTGATCAGTTGACACACCTTCGGCAGCAGGCCGGCGGGGAGGGCCATGTCCCAAACCTGGACCGGGGTATCGTTCAGCACCTCAAGATCCGCGGAGACAATCATGGGCCTGCCGTCAATGATAACGGGCAGCAACATGCCGCCTGCTGCATAGGGAATGGTCTGTGAATTCAGTGGAACGAGGGCGATCGGATCCCAGGTGGTCAAGATGTTGTTGTCCTTCGCGGTGACAAGCACAGGCCTGCCGCCGTCAACCGACCAGGAAACCGCCCTCAGCCCCTCGGGGATCGGCAGGCTACTCAGAGGAGTGCCGGTGCGCGATGACCAGAGCTGGACGTTGTTGCGCCCTTCGGTGAACTGCCCGACAGCGAGGACTGGTTCGGTCCCCAGGTCCTGCCATGCAAGGCTGTCAACCGAACCCGATACGGTCATCGTACGTAGGGGGATATCGGCGGCCGGACTCCACAAGATGATATCGCCGTTATCGTAGCCGGCGGCGATGATTGTCGTGCCGTCCAGGTGTCCGACAGCCAGCGAGCTGATCGCGGCATTGCCCTTCTTCTCGCTGATGAGCCGACCTGTTCCGGGCTCCCATATTCTGAGGCTGCCGTCACTGCCTCCCGTCACGAGCTGCCCCTGCGCCCATGCCATCGTCCCGGTTTTTGCCCCCACCTTGAAAGTACTCATCCTTGCCCCGGATGCCGGACTCCAAATAATGACCTTGTCATCATCCAGCCAGCTGGCGATGGCCGGTTGGCCGCCGAGTTCTCCCCACTCCATGCCGTACACATCGCTATGAAGATCGACCGTGCGTAGACGTTTTCCAGAGGCGAGATCCCACACCTCTATTGGTTCCTTCCAAGCCTGAACGGCCAGTACCGACCGTCCGCCGATCAATCCTGTGGCCAACGAAGACGGAGGGTGGCTCTCAAGCATTCGCCATGGCTTGATCCGCGGATTCCACACGGCGATCACGCCGCGTCTGTAGACGGCCGCGAGGGACTTGCCGCCATCGAGCCACATCACCACCACGGGGGTGTCCGGCTCCGTCGGATTGCTCTCGCCTTTGTACTCTCGTACGACCTGATCGGTGGCCGGATCCCAGACCTGGACCCCGCCTTGGGCGCCGTAGGCGAGGACGGGTCGTCCGTCGAGCTCGCCCAGAGCGGGTGAGACGGTTCCCCATCTCTGGGACTGCTCGTGCAGGATCGTCCATCTTCGTGCGTCCCATATCGCCGCGGTGTGAGTGACGATGTTCCCGCCAATTCGTGATTCCTCCAGCAGCACGGGGCGGCCCAGCAGTTCGGCCCAGGCCAGGCGGCTCACCCGACCGGTCGGTGCGCTATGGACCAGGCGGCCGCTAGCCGCCTCCCTGATGTCGAGTCTGCCGGTACCGCGGTGCTTGTCCGGGATGACGACACCGATGGCAATCATCGGCGAGCCGTCGACCTGTCCGCAGCCAACTTGCGCGTCGATCCCACCGGTTCGTACCGTGCGCAAGATTGTGGCTGTCTCTCGCGTCCACAGGTACACGCGTCCGTTGGTATGAGCGGAGACGAGTACGGGCGCTCCCGACACGCTGGAGACGCAGAGGGAATTCAGTTCGGCAGGCGTCTCGATGTCCTGCAGGAGTTGCCCGGTCTGCGCGTCCCACAGCACCATGTGCCCAGATTGATGGCCGGAGATGATTGTAGGTGCTGGGAGGTCGGCCCAGGCCAGGCTGTTCACCGCGCCGCTGGAGCGCATGGTGCGCAGGCGAACGGCGTGCAGGGCGTCCCACATTGTGATGGTGCCGTTGTCGTGCCCGGTCACTATGACGTCCTGGCCACCGATCCGCCCGGACACGGCTGTCAAGGTAGGGGGGTTCTCACCGACGAAGAGAGCCCGTCGCGTGTCGTTCCATGCGCGTGCCAGGGCGTGCCGGGCCGCGGTCGTGGGAGACAGGCCATAGGCCGTCGCAGCCAGGGACCGCGACAGGTTGCCGTCTAGGTCGGCCAGCCTGACACTGTCCGAGGCGACCTTCTGAGAAAGGCTGATCAGCCGCTGCTCGTCGTTGTCTCGTGCCGTTGTGACCGCGGTGATTGCGACTGCCGTGGCCGCGATCAGAGCGACCACCAGTGAGAGGATGACCGTCGCGCGTTGTCGCCGACGAGCCCGCGACGCTCGCTCGCGGGCCTTGAGGCTGGCGTGCCGGAAGTTCGCCGACAACTCCGGCAAGGAGCCGAAGCGTCTGAGGTCCTCTTCCCATCTCGCCTGATCGTCGACAAGGGCGTCAAGGCGCGTGCCACCGTACAGGAACGATGAGTCGTGTCCGTGCGCAGCCCATTCGCGAGCGTGCTGGTCGAGTTGCTGGCGGCGGAACAAGGCGGCCCTGTCGGTGGCAAGCCATTCGCGCAGACGCGGCCAGGAGTGAATGAGCGCCTCGTGAGCGATGCGCGCCGTGTGCGCGTCTACTGTGATCAGTCGGGCGGCGATGAACCGGTCCAGCACCTGCTGGAATGCCTCCCGCTCCGGCGTGCCGGGGGCAGGACGCAGTTCGTCCAGCGGAATCGGCTGGGCCGTGTCGATGACGTCCTGTCCCGCACCGGCACCGATCCGCACCAGCCGTGTCAGCAATCGGCGAGCGATCTGTCTGCCGTCCAGGTCGAGGCCCTTGATGATGGCGTCGGCCGTTTCTTGCAGGGCCCCACTCACTCGTCCGGTGGACAGGTAGTCGGTTACGGTGATGGCCGATCCACGGCCGGCCTTCCAGGTTCGCAACAGTGCGTGTGAGAGCAGGGGGAGGGCGTTGTCCATGCCGGCCGCAGTCGTGTCTTCGATCAGCAGGTCAGTCAGGGACGCTTCCACGGTGAGTCCGGCCAGGTGCGCGGGCCGCTCGATGACCTGCCGTAATCGCTCAGGTGGCAGCGCGAAGATGGGGATCATCTGGCTAACCGCGTCCTTGAGCGCCTCTTGCTGCATGCACTGGCCGAGGAAGTCGGCCCGTACGGCCAGCACCACCACAGCGGCCGAACATGCCGCATGCACGGCGGCCAGGAAGGCGCGACGGGTTTGCACACTGCACAGCGTGAAGATCTCTTCAAACTGGTCGATGATGACCACACGGCGCTGCGGTACAGCTTCGGCGAGCAGTTCGGCCAGATGTCGAGGATCGTCGTACAGCCGTTGTGCAAGCTCGGCCAGGCTGCATCCGGCTAGCTCGGCGAACTGCTCCGCCAGCACGCGAAAGGGATCGGCGGTCGGGGTGAACACCACGGCTCCGGCCTGAGGGGTGCGGTGCAAGGCGGGAACCAGCCCGGCCCGCAGCAGGGAGGACTTTCCCACCCCAGAAGGGCCTGTCAGCAGCAGTGGCCCGGTCCGTGGCGGCTGCGCCGCCACACGATCGATCAGAGTGGCGACGAGATCACTTCGACCGAAGAAGAGATCCGCATCCTGCATGCCATAGGGCGCCAGGCCTCGATAGGGGACGATCTCGGCGGACACCCCGCGGGCGTCGGCCGCGTAGGCGGAGTTGAGCACCAGCGGTTGCCGGTCGCCTCGATCGTGGGCGTGACGACGTGGAGCGGGACGGTTTTGGGCGGTCATGGTCCGGCACAGTGATCTGTACACCTCATCCAGGGTCAGCCGCGGACCAGCCGCTGGATCTCCGTTCACCAGCAAGTCGACCAGCGCTCCGGAGAAGGCGGTATGGCGGGCTCCGTCGGGCGCCCAAGCTGCCTCGTCTACCCCCGCAGCGGCTAAAACATAACCTCCCCCGATGTTGGCGGCGAACACGCTGTCCACTCCGGTACGTGGCACACCGGTGGCCCTTCCGGCGAAGCAGCAGTCCAGCATGGTCACCAGCAGCGGCGCACGGCACGCAGCCAACACCTCTGCGATCGTTGAGTACGGCAGGGCCTGATGCGCGGCGATGCCACGAGTCAAGTCCATCGTTGCCCGAGTGGCTAGATGTAACTCTCCATCCACGTTGAGCAGGCCATGACCCACGTAATACAGCAGAAGCACATCGTCGGCTTCGTCGGCTGCCTTGACCAGTGCATCGCCGAACAGGCGTGGATCATCCGGATCGAGGAGCACGGTCAGGCTTCCTGATTCGAGCCCCGCACGGTCGATCAGGCAACGGCCCAGATCGAGAAGGGTCTGCTCTACCGCAGGCACCGCTGTCAACATCGATCCTGGGAGGTGCCTGCCCGTACCGACCAGCAGCACGCGAGCCCCTGGGGCGGACAGCATCAGGGGGGCGGCATCATCTGCCCACATCGGTGCTCTCGCTCACTCGACGTCCCAGCCGACCAGTTCCGGCGAATGCCTCGCCCAAAGCCAATTGCGGTGGCCTGTACCCGCCACGAAGGTCACGGCTAGCCAACGTCTGCACCAGCGCTTGCCGCGGCGTGGCTCCGTTCGACAGCCGTGGCCGCTCGGTCAGTGGAATACTTCCTGCACGATCAGCGTCCGCGATGGCCAGCACACGACCTCCCCTGGACAAGCTCCGCTCCGAATTCATGCCCGCATACCCAGGAGCGTGATTAAGGCATCTTTTGTGGAACGTTAACTGAATCTGTCGGCCGCGACCAGCGAAACTTTCCAAGCTTCTACTCCACGGCCACGATCGGCTCGAGTGTGGGTTGCGTCCATGGGAGTGTGTACGAGTTACCCCTGGTCACAGGCGTGGCATCGTGAAATGAAGATAGCCATCGCGTGACGCTTATATGTTTGTCAAGCGGCCCGCGCTGTTGGAGGCGGGTGTTCGAGGGCGCGGTATATCTTGCGGGCGAGTTAGCACTTGAAGCAGCGAATGGCTTGGCGGCGGGTCTTGCCATCACTGGCGCGTCTGGCCAGATGGTTCTGGGCTTCGCGGTCGCAGCGTTCCAGGGTGAGGGCGATGTGATGCAGAGCCCCGTTCAGCACTCGATCTTTGAAAGGCTTGAGCCGGTGGCGGGCGTGTTTGCCACTGCCAGCCTCAATCGGACTAGGGCCTGTTTCGAAGTGTTGATCAACGGCGTGTCGTAGCCGGACATGCAGAGAGGTCTCCGGTAAAGGGTTCAACGACCAAGAAGAACCTGAACTCCGGAGACCTCGTGGACACCTTAGCGGTGACGCGGCGGTTCGACCTCACCGATGCGCAGTGGGCGCGGCTGGAACCGCTGCTGCCTGCGGGCAGGAAGCCAGGTCGACCGTCGCGGTGGAGCAAGCGCCAGTTGATCGATGGCATCCGCTGGCGAGTGCGAGTGGGCGCGCCGTGGCGGGACGTGCCGGAGTACTACGGCTCCTGGCAGGCGGTCTACAGCTTGTTCCGCCGCTGGCAGCGTGCCGGCGTCTGGCAGCAGATCCTCACTCGACTGCAGGCTCTGGCCGATGCTGCGGGCTTGATCGGCTGGCAGGTGGGGGTGGATTCCACCGTCTGCCGGGCCCATCAGCACGCGGCCGGCGCGTCCAGGAACGGCGAAACGCAGTCCGAGCCGCCCGGTGGCGCCCAGCCCGAGCCCGTCGATCACGCCCTCGGACGCTCCCGGGGTGGTCTGTCGACCAAGCTGCACCTGGCCTGTGAGCAGGGCCAGCGTCTGCTTGCCCTGGTGGTGACAGCTGGACATCGCGGCGACGCGCCACAGTTCCCCACGGTCATGGCCGCCATCAAGGTGCCCCGGCTCGGGCCCGGCCGCCCGCGCACCCGACCCGAGATCGTCCGCGCCGACAAGGCGTACTCCGCCCGCGCGATCCGGCAGCACCTGCGCGCCCGCAAGATCCGATGCACCATCCCTGAACCCGCCGACCGCAGCGCCGCCCGACAGCGGCGTGGCAGCCGTGGTGGACGTCCTCCGTACTTCGACGCGGCTGACTACCGCGCCTGCTCAGCCGTCGAGTGCGGCATCAACCGGCTCAAACGCCACCGCAGCATCGCCACCCGGTACGACACACTCGCCGTCCGCTACGAAGCCGCCCTCCACATCGCTGCCATCAACGACTGGCTCAGGATCCTTTGAGACACGGCCTAGTAGTGCTTTGTTAGGTCGGCGTGTCGTTGGGCGGCTGTGCCGATGCGGGTAGTTTCATGCTGCGATGACCCCTCACGAGCTTTCGGTTGCCCGGCGGCGCCTTGAGACGTTCGCCGCGGAGATGTTCGCGCCCATGACCCGCTCCGATCAGCGGGCCAAAGGGGCGACGTACCTGCGTGGGTTGCTGCTGGACGGGCGGCGTAAATCGATGCAGCCGATGGCGCAGCGACTCGGGGTGGATCACCAGGGGCTGCAACAGTTCGTGACCACGTCGACCTGGGACACTCAGGCGGTGCGGGCCAGGCCGGCCCGACGGGCCGCCGAGGTCGTGAAGCCGGTGGCGTGGGTGATCGACGACACGGGCTTCCCCAAGGACGGCAAGGGCTCACCGTGTGTGGCGCGGCAGTACTCCGGCCCCCGGGGAAAGGTGGCCAACTGCCAGATCGGGGTGAGTGTCCACGCGGTCAGCGACACCGCGTCCAGCCCGCTGGATTGGCGGCTGTCCGTGCCCACGTCATGGGATGACCAGGCCTGTGATGCCGCCACCGGTCGGCAGGTGGCCGCGCGACGGGACCGATGCGGCATACCCGGCGCCGAACGCCATCGTCCGAAGTGGATGATGGCGGTGGAGATGCTCGATGCGCTGATCGAGCAGGGACTGCAGCCTCCGCTGGTGGCGGCCGACGCCGGTTATGGCGACAGCAGTCAGTTCCGCGGCGCCTTGGACGAGCGAGGGATCGGCTACATCGTGCAGGTCAAAGGCGACGCCCTCGCGCACGCCCCGGACGTGGTCCCCTCGCCGCGGGTCTGGTCCGGCCAAGGCCGGCCTACCACCCGGACGGGCCTGCGCTACCCCGGCACCGCCGTCAGCTTGGCCGAACACGTCCGGGCCGCCGGTCGCGACGCAGCGGTCACGCTCACCTGGCGCGAAGGCTCCAAGGGCGCCATAACCTCGCAGTTCCTCTTCCTGCGGGTGCGTCCGGCCGGGCACCGCATCGCTCGCGCCGGCGACGGCCCCCTGCCCGAGCGGTGGCTGATCGCGCAGTGGCCCGACGGCGAGGGCCAGCCGGTCAAGTACTGGCTGTCCAGCCTGCCTGCCGATACCGAGCCGGCCGACTTGATCAGGTACGGCAAGATCCGCTAGCGGATCGAGCACGACTACCGCGAACTGAAGCGAAAACGCAAGATCAGGGCGCACTCGTGTTCGCCTGCCCTGGGGTCAACTGCAAGCGAGGCGAAGAGGTTCAATCGTCCGGCTGGACCGCTTCGATTTCCATATCTCTCGTCGGCGCCGAACGAGTTACCACGTTCCGCCCCACCACCGGGTGCATTTCCAGGCGCTCCCGGCCTTGACGCAGGCACGGAACCAGCGGTGACTTACCCAGTTGACGGCGTAAGTGGTGGCGCTGGTGGCCCCGCTGGGCACGGTCTTGTGGCAGGCGTGGTAGTTCTTCACGTTTCCGTCGGCCCAGTCGAGGGAGATCACGTCGCCCGCACGCAGGCTGCTCCCCCATGCCCACCACAACCAGTAGTCGTAACCGTTGTAGAGCCCGACGCCCCCACGCGAGGCGCCCGTGGCCTGCTCCTCGATGAACCGATCGCTGGTCTTGGGATAGTAGGTGTAGGGCCAGTAGGCGGGGCCGCAGGAGTAATTGATGACACCGGCAGCGTGCACTTCATCTGTCTCCTCGGTCTGGGCAGAGGAGAGATCGAGGGGATGCGGCGTGTGGCCCTGAACGTCGCCAGGCGATGCGGTCGGATCAGGACTGAGGTCTTGAACGTCTTCCTGAGTTGTGGGCGGTTCCGAGGCCGGGTCCTGAGCATATGCCGGAGTTACCGAAATGCTCAGAGCCACGGCAGCAGCGAAGATGGAGAGCAGTTTCTTCACGGATCACCTCTCTCACGATCGCGTGGTCTCCCGACTGAAGGCGGGAATGGTTTCTCCAGATTTTCCAAGGGGATGAGGCATGAGTCTTCAACCCGAGGTTGTGTTCAGCGATCCAACAGGCGCCGTAACCTCATGCCACTTCCGGCTACGCCGGTGGAGCGGGCTACTCCCGAGGTTTACCTGTCTGCGGAGAGGCCGCGTGGCCTGGAGAACGGGATTCGACGGCTCACCAGTCGCTCCAGTCGGTCCGCTCGTCACCGCGCTCGCCGTACGGCGCTCCGATACCCACCAGTGCCACTCACTGACCCTGCAGCGATTGCAGCCGCCGGCCGGACATTCCCGATGAGCTACCAGGCCCGCAGCTCCCCTACGCGCGGCTTCCCGGGAGGCCGGCCTGCGCGGCGGGAAGCCGAAGGACAACTGTCAGCCGAGCAGCCGCGGCTGGCGCTACCGCACCGGTAGTGCGGCCAGCCTGCGGGAGAAGCGGCGCAGGAGCAGGCCGGCTGTGGCGGTGAGGCCGCCGAGCAGGCCCAGCCAGGTGCCCACCGCGCCCAGTCCGGCCGGTCCCGCCAGCAGGGCCGCGAGGGGAAGACCCACGAGCCAGTAGCCGACCAAAGTCAGCCGGAAACCGCTCTTGGTGTCGTCGAGACCACGCAGCAGACCCACGCCGATGTTCTGGGCGCAGTCGACGAACTGCATGACGGCGGCCACCGTGAGCAGGCCGCTGGCGATGGTGAGCGCCTTTCCGCCCTCGGCGCCGAGGAAGGGGCGCAGGACCAGGCCGGGCAGCGCGAGGTACAGCAGCGCGACGATCGCCATGACGGCAGCCCCGCAGGCGAGGGCGGCTCGCGCGATGCGCCGGGCCTGACCGGCCTGTCCCAGGGCGATCTGCCTGCTCACGCCGATCGAGGCGGCGTGCGACAGACCCACGGAGACCTGAAAGACGATGTAGACGAGCTGGTTGACGGCGGTGTGCGCGGCCAGGGCGGCAGTGCCGGACGCGCCGATGATCAGGGCGACGACAGAGAAGAACCCTGCCTCGGAGCCGTAGGTGGCGGCGATCGGCAGTCCGAGCCCGGTGAGTCGGCGCACGGTCGCGGGACGGGCCCGCCAGAAGCGAAGGGTGAGCGCCGGGGCCAGCTCCGGGTCCCGGCGGGCGGAGACGTACAACGCGACGAAGGTCGCCAGGTAGACGGCACTGGTCGCGGCCCCGATCCCAGCCAGCCCGAGCGGATGGACGAGCGCGGCGTTGAGCGCGGCGTTCACCACGATCGAGGCCAGGGTGATGCGCAACAACGCCTGCGGGCGGCGCATGCCGACGGTGAACTGCCGAAGGGCCTGGAACCACAGGCAGGGCAGCAGGCCGGGCGCCAGCGCCCACAACATCGGCCGCATCCGCTCGATCACCGCCGGCTCCTGCCCCAGCAGGGCGACGGCCTCGCCGATCAGAATCATGGCCGCACCGCCGACGAGACCCGCGATGGTCGCCAGCGCCATCGCGGCGCGGACCAGGTCACCGACATCCTCTTCACGTGCGTGGGCGGCGGCGACCTGGTTGCCGACCGCTGTCACCAGCCCGACGCCCATGGTGCGCACCTGGTTGAAGATGACCATCGCCAGCCCGCCCGCTGCCAGCGCCTGCACGCCGAGCAGGCCGAGCATGAGGGTGTCGGTGGTGGTCAGCGCGACCTGGGCGAGCTGGGTGAGGGCGAGGGGTACGGCGAGTCCGGCCAGTTCGCGTACGTCGTGGCGCAGGGGGGACGTTGTCACGCCGTTTTCTCTCCATTTAGGATAGGCAAACCTAAGTAAGACTATCGGTGCGAATGAGGATGAAGTGAACCTGAGCAGGCGTCAGCTTCTCATGACCGCGGGAGGAGCGAGCCTAGCGGCGCTGCTCGCGGCCTGTGGCAGCGGGGCGGAGCCCGGCGCCGCCCCCGCGCCCCAACCGGCTCAGGCGAAACCTGCCACCGGCGGCACCCTGCGCGTCGGCGCGCTGGGCAAGGCGAGCGCGATCACCCGCGACCCCCACGGCACACAGGCCAACGAGAGCGACTATCTGATCATCAGTCTGCTCTACGACACGCTGACCGTCCCGGGCGCCACCGCCAACACCGCGCCCCGGCTGGCCGGGGCGTGGAAGGCCGACAAGGAGGTCAGGACCTGGCGGTTCACGCTGGCGCCGGGCGCGACCTTCCACGACGGCACGCCGGTGACCGCCGAGGACGTCGTCTGGTCGCTGCGCCGGCTGCGCGACACCCCCGCCGGTCCCTCCCGGCTGCCGGGCGTCACGTCCGCGAACATCAAGGCGGACGGGGACACCGTTGTGCTCACCTCCGACTATCCCAACGCCGACCTCCCGCTGATGATGCGGCTGACGACGTTCGTGATGAAGAAGGACACCACGGAGGTGGCCGGCGCGCCGGGCACGGGCCCGTTCAAGCTCGACTGGTACCGCGACGGCAACGCCCGCCTGGTCCGCAACGACAGCTGGCACGGGGGCAAGCCGTACCTCGACGCGATCGAGGTGAAGATCTTCGAAAGTCCGCAGGCCATGGCCAACGCGCTGCTGGCCGGGCAGATCGACGTGGCCTCCAACGTGGGCGCCGTCGCCGCCCGCGTCGCCGCCGGCCGACCTGGCGTGCAGGTGCTGCGCCGGCCCGACGACATGGCGATGCCGATCGTCATGCGCACCACCAAGGGCAGCCCGTACGCCGACCCCCGGGTCCGCGAGGCACTCCGGCTGGCCGTGGATCGCGAGGCGATGGTCAAGCAGGTGCTCAGCGGGTACGGCAAGGTCGCCAACGACGTGCTCGGCACGGGCGATCCCGTCTACGCCAAGGACCTGCCGCAGCGCGCACGCGATCTCGCGCGGGCCAAACAGCTGCTGCAGGAGGCCGGTTTCGACCTGTCCAAGGCCTACCCGCTGCACACCACCGACGACATCGCGGGGCTCGCCGAGTCCGCCACGCTGTTCGCCACCCAGGTGCGTGAGGCGGGCGTGCAGATCGAAGTCGTCAAGCAGGACTCCGGCGCGTTCTGGGACAAGACCTGGCTCAAGGGCGACCTCTACACCACGTACTGGGGCACCAACGACTCGGTGCTGTTCTTCGCCAGCAAGCTTCTGCTGACCGGCGCGGGGCAGAACGAGTCGGGCTGGAGCGACGCCGCGTTCGACCAGGCGTACAAGGAGGCCGTGGGCACCCTGGACGAGGCTGCCAGGGCCAAGGCTCTGCGCACGCTGCAGGAGATCGAGCACGAGCGCTCCGGTTACGTGCTGTGGGGCATGGCCGACGGCATCGACCTGGCCGGAGCGGCCGTCCGGGACCTGCCGAAGCTTCCCGGGTACGGACGCGTGCAGCTTGAGCGGGCATGGCTGGCTCGTTGACGGTGCTGCGGCTCGGCTGGTTGCTCGCCCGCCGGGCCGGACTGCTCGCGGCCTTGCTCGCGCTGGTCTTCGTCGTCGTGGAGGCGCTGCCGGGCGACGCCGCCGACGCGACCGCCGAGCGTGGGGAGAGCGAGGCCAACGTCGCCCGGCGACGCACCCTGCTCGGCCTCGACCAGCCGGTGTTCCTGCGGTTCCTGCGCTGGATGGCCGGGCTGCCCACCGGGGACCTCGGCGTCTCCGCCCGCGGGGAGAAGGTCTGGGACCTGCTGGCGGGGCCGCTGCCCAACACGCTGCTGCTGGGCGGCATCGCTCTGGCCGTCACCGTCGCCACCGCGCTGGCCGTCGGCTGCTGGGCCGCACTGCACCCGGGATCGGTGACCGACCGGGTGACCTCGGCCTCCGCCACGGCGGTGCTGGCCCTGCCCGAGTTCGTGATCGCGGTGGCGCTGGTGCTGGTGTTCGCGCTGTGGACGGACCTGCTGCCCGCGGCGACGCTTGCCGGGGCGGACGGGTCCCCTGCCTCATGGACGATGCTGGTACTGCCGGTGCTGGCACTGGCGATCCCGCAGATCGGATGGAATGCACGGATCGTTCGCGGTGCGATCGCCGACGAGGCGCGAGCACCGCATGTGGCCGCCGCGGTCCTCGACGGTCTGCAGCCCCGGCGCGTCCTCAGCCACCACCTGTTGCCCGGCGCGCTGCCCGCCATCGCCGTGGGCGCGGCGACCTCCACCGGCATGCTGCTGGGCGGCGCGGTCGCGGTAGAGACGATCTTCAACTATCCAGGGGTCGGCACGCTCCTCGCCGGAGCCGTGGCAGACCGCGACACCCCGATCATCGCCGGAGTAGTGGCCTTGACCGGGCTCGCGATCACGTGTGTGCTGCTGGTCGCCGACCTGATCCGCTCCTGGGCCGCAGGAGGCCGCCTGTGACGCGTCTGCTGCCCGCACTGATCCTGCTCCTACTGGCCTTGGGCGGACCGCTCCTGGCTCCCCTGCCAATGGACCAGCCGGTCACCATCCCCTACGGGCCGCCCGGAGCCGACGGCGCGTTGCTCGGCGGAGACCAGCTCGGCCGCGACGTCCTGAGCAGGCTCCTGTACGGAGGGCGCGACCTGGTCCTGTCCTCCATCGCCGTCGCGCTGCTCGTCACGGCCATCGCCGCGGTCCTGGGCGTGGCCGGCGCGCTACGTCCGGCCTACGGCCGCTTCATCGAACGGGCGACAGACGTGTTCATGCTGCTGCCCGCCGTCCTGGGCATCCTGCTGGTCACCCAGGCCTGGCCGCGCGGCGGCCCGTTCGCCCTCGTCACCGCCGCCGTCGCACTCGGCGTCCCCTTCGCCGTCCGGTTCATGACCGCCGCCGCGGCGCCCGTCGTGACCACCGGCTACGTCGAAGCGGCCATCGCCGGTGGCGAGCGTACCTGGCATCTCATCCTCCGCGAGGTGCTGCCGAACCTGCGCTCCACCGTTCTGGCCCTGTTCGGGCTCCGTTTCGTGGAAGGCGTCTACGTGATCTCCACTGCCGCCTTCCTCCAGATCGGCCCCCAGCCCCCGGCCGCCGACTGGGCGTTGATGATCCGTGAGAACAGCGCCGGGCTCGTCCTCAATCCGTGGGCCGTGCTGGCACCTGGCATCGCGATCGCCGCGCTGGCGATGAGCGTCAACCTGGCCGCCGGCGCACTCGCCCCCAAGGCACGTACATCGGAGGTGGCACTCCTGTGACCCCGCTTGCGGTGGTGACCAGGCTGACCGTGGCGGCCCCCGGCGGGCCCGAGCTGCTGGCGGGCGTCAGCCTGGCCGCCCATTCCGGGCGTGTCCTGGCCCTGGTGGGCGCCTCAGGCTCCGGCAAGACCACCCTGCTGCGCGCGCTGCTCGGCGACCTCCCCCCGCGCACCACCCGTCAGGCAGGAGACGTGCGGGTGCTCGGCACGGACGTGTTCGGCTGCGGCCCTGACGCGCTCCGCGAGCTGCGGCGCAGCCGACTGGCCTTCGTCGGGCAGGATCCTGGCTCGGCGCTCAACCCCAGGATGCGCGTGGCCGCCGTCGTCGCCGAGACCGGCGCCGGCCTGACCCGTGACGACGTCGCCGGCCTGCTCGGCGAGGTCGGTCTGGGCGACGTCCCCGGATTGCTCAGGCGCAGGACCGTCGAGCTCTCAGGTGGCCAGCAGCGCAGGGCCGCTCTGGCCCGGGGGCTGGCCCGCCGGCCTGATCTGCTGCTCCTGGACGAGCCCACCGCGGGGCTCGATCCGACCGCGGACATCGGCGCGCTGCTGCGGCGGCTGGCCACAGAACGCGGAATCGCGGTGGTGATGTCCTGCCACGACCGGGAACTGGTCGCCCAGGTGGCCGACGACGTCCTGGAACTGCCCGGTGGCGCGCCCTCCCAGGCGTCCGCCCCCAGGCCGCCGCGCCGCGGCACACCTGGTCATGAGACGGGACTACGCGCCGAAGGGCTGGCCGCACATGTGGGGCCCGCACGGCTGCAGGTGCTGCGCGGCGTCGACCTGCACGCGCCCTCAGGAACCACGGTCGGCGTCGTCGGCCCTTCGGGCTCGGGCAAGACCACGCTGCTGCGCACCCTGGTCGGCCTGCACCCGCGCGCGGGCGGCTCCCTCACGCTGGACGGTCTCCCCCTGCATCCTGACGTGCGGCGCCGCGGGCAGGAACTGCGGCGCCGGGTGCAGTTCGTACCGCAGAACCCGATGGGCGCGCTGAACCCCTCGGCCACGGTCGGCGCCGCCCTGCTACGGCCGGTGCGGCTGCACCGCCGACGCCCCCGCGCCGCGGGACCTGAGCGCGTGGGCGAACTGCTGGAACAGGTCGGGCTGAGCCCCGGCCATGCCGGCCGATATCCGCACGAGCTGTCCGGCGGCCAGCGCCAACGCGTCTCCATCGCACGAGCACTGGCCGCCGAACCCGACGTGCTGATCTGCGACGAGGTCACCTCGGCCCTGGACGACGGCACCGCCCGCGCGGTCATGAACCTCCTGACCGGCCTGCGGGAAACGCAGGGCACGGCCGTGATCTTCGCCTCTCACGATCTCCGGCTCGTCCAGGAGTACGCCGACAGTGTGGTCACGGTCTAACCGGGACATGCCGGCCAACGGTCGTGCCCACGGCCTACGCGCCCGATGGCCAGGGAAACGGGGACGGGCAGCGCCGACGCCGCCTCCGCGCCCATGAGGATCAGGGCCAGGCACGCCACTGATCCCGACAGGGCCAGCACCATCGAGCCCGCCGCACGGACCGCCCGGACCGCCGGCTCGACGGGAGGGAGCAGCGAACGCCAGCGCGATGCCCCACCTGCGAGGACAGGGAGGCCGTCGCCCACCGGTCTCACCGGCGGCGCTGGTAGTGGTCGAGGGCGATCTTCGCGGCGTAGTTGCCGTCGTCGGTCTCGATCACCTTGATCACGGCGATCTCCCCGGTCCGGCGGGAGCACAGGCAGAAGAACGTCCCTGGAGGGACCTGCCGGAAGCGTACGCCGTATGACGGGGCGGGGGTGGCCTGCACGCTGCACCGGTCGGGGGTCAAGGACGGCTGGGAGGAGATGTAGACGTCAGTGTCGTCGGGAAGCTCGAAGGCGCCGTGGCCGTCCCCTCCGCTGTTGGTGCTCATCGACCATTCGCCGTCTCCCTCGGCGACCACGCCGGTCTGCAGGTCGAAGTAGAAGTTGTAGTCCGGTAGCGGTAGGCGCCGGTCAAGGTAGACCGGCTGGTAGGCCGACGTCGGCGACGGAACGACGCTCACAGGAGGGACTGCCCCGCGCCTCTCCTCCGGCGCCCACGGTGTTGTCACGGCGAGAGTGACGGCGCAGGCCAGCGCCACGACGACAAGGACCGCCGGCCATCGGTGTCCGATGATCCGGCCCAGGGCTGTGCCTGCCACGGCAGTAGTCGTGGTGTCCGCCGGTACGGGACCGCCGAGTGCGTCGGTCGTGTCCTGCGGCTCTCCTGCTCCGGCGAGCAAGTCGGGGCAGGCGCGCTGGATCGTGACGTACAGGCTGGTCCAGCGTCGGCGCCATGCTTCGACGTCTCCGCCGCAGGCCGCCACGAAGGCGAGGGTCACGTCCAGCGTCGGCAGGGTGTGCCCGGCCGCAGCGCGGGACAGCACTGACGGCGAGTAGTTCGCCTTCTGCGCGAGTTCGCGATACGTCGGGGCCCCTGGTGCACCGATCCGCAGTTCGCGAAGGTCGAGGGCGAACTCCTGGAGAGGCCCGTCCGGTACCTTCGCCTCCCGCCTGCCCATCGCTACCTCGATCACGCAGTCGAAGCCCGCCCGTCCCCGTGACGGGCACCGTAGCCGGCAGTATCCGATCTTCCGTGAGATCGGTCAACCGGCCCGGAGCGCGCCGGGGCTCACGCCCGGGCGGATGTTTGATTGTTTCTCTTTGTTCGGGCTTTGGTTCGTCAGTGCCTGGAGATCTTCCCTCGCTACCGGTCGCTGGCGAGAGTCGAGGTCGCAAACGTCGTGCGGGACCTGCCCGCATGGTCGTACGCCGACTGAGAGGAAGCAGCATGCAACGATCCTTCGCCATCACCGCCCTGGCCCTCGGCCTCGTCTTCACCGTTCCCGTGGCCTACGCCCAGGACGGGCCGGGCCGCGCGGAGAGAGACAAGTCGATCGGCGACACGACCAGGGCATGCTGGGGGAAAGGGTGCAACCGACAGGATCCCATCAGCAAGCACTGCAACAATGACGCCCAGAGCATCATCCGGTACGACACCAGCCTGGGCCTGCTGGAACTACGCCACAGCCCGGCATGCGGCGCCTCCTGGGCGCGGATCACGGGCGCACGGGCGGGAACGTGGTTCTACGTGCAGGCCTGCTACGCGCCGTACACGCAGACCTTCCGGGTCCCCCGCGGCTACACCGACGCCTACACCGACATGGTGCCTGGCCAGGTGGGCATACGCGTCGGCAACCTCGCTGATCACAGCCCCTGCTTCCGACCGTCGGTCGCGAAGCACGGGTGAACCACCGCGACCACCGTTCACGCGCCGGGACGGGGTTGTCGTCGAACAGGGTCATCGATGAGCCCTGAGGGGCAGACGATCGGCGACGTTCGTGGGCCCACCCCGCCCAGCCGTCAGCCGGCACTCACCGATTACCCTGACGCCACCGACGTGCCCTTGCTGCCGCCGTCCGCTGGAGAGGCGGGCGGCGGCTACAGGAAGGTGGTTCGGTCCTGGTAGCGGCGGTGGATGAAGGCACGCACGCTCAACTGTGTCGTGCGCTGGCCCGCACCACGTTGATGGCTTCCTCCACGGTGGCGTACATCGGCAGATCGCTGATCTGCAACAACCGGGCCGGGTCGCCCAGAGCGCCGGTCAAGTGCAAGCTGGTGCCATCGGCGGCGCAGGTGTCATCGCACCTCAGCAGAGCCTGAATGCCGCTGGCGTCCAGGAGTCGCAGCCCGCTCAGGTCGACGATCGCATGGTCGCCGGGGCGACGGATACGGGCGAGGTAGTCGGTGACCTGGCCGCTGGCGATGCGACTGGCCTCGCCTGCGATCGCGATCACGCTCATGTGGGGGAGATACTGATGCGCCAGCCTCAGCTTCGCGGTGCCCGTGATCGCCCATGCCCTCCATCTGCTGCTGAACTCCTCTGAACGCCCTTCAGTTCTCCCATCGGACACCCCCGACGCACGTGGAGCGCGACCGACTCATTGTTAGACGGTCAGGCGGGCCGATCACTGTTCATCAGAGCCGCCATCGTGACGACCGGATTGATCGTCATGGTCGGGCAGGCGGTCATGCAGGCCGGCGGGCAGGTCACGATCAGCGAAAAGGCCGATCAGCAGGCTGACGGGCAGGCCCGCTTCCGTCGGGTAGCGGAAATGCTGGTCGAGATGGAGGCTGTAACGATTGCGGCGACCGACCCGCTCCCGGCTCAGGTAGCCGGCCCGGTACAGGTCAGTGACGATGTTCTGCACCGCCCGCTCGGTGATGCCGATGCGGGTGGCGATGTCACGCAGCCGTACCGCAGGGTTGCGGGCGATTTCCACCAGCACACGGGCGTGATGGGTCAAGAACGTCCAGCTGGCGGGGCGGTCTTCTGCTGTGGGCACAACCCTTAGCGCTTTCTCCGCCTTGGTCCCGGCATCGCGGGGGCGGCCGAAAATCCCTACCGGAAGATTCTATGGCGAAAGCCTTTTCCTGCAATGTAGTTCCGCCATAGTCTCGAAGGTGAGAGGGCTTGAGTGTCGTCCCAACCGGCCGAGCCCATATGGGGGATCACTCATGTCCGTCACTCTGACGCACCTTGCCCTCACGCCGAGCATCGCCGCCGCCAGGCCGCCATGTCGCCGCTGGAGATAAGCCGCCGCCTGCTCGCGGCCGCGGTGCTGATCACGGTGTCCGGGGAGCTCGACGCCACCAATATCGATCACCTGGAGTCGGCCGTCGGCCGCGCCCACCAGCCTGGCCGGCCCCTGATCCTCCATCTGGGCGAACTGATTTTCATGGACAGCAGGGGCCTGCATCTCCTGCTGCGAGTACACCACCACGTGCTCAGCCAGGGCGGCACCGTCCACGCGGCGGGGGTACATGGCGCTCCCGCCCGGACTCCGCAGCTCACTGGAGTGTGGGACACGCTGAAGCTGTGAAGCCGCCATAAGGGCGACCCAGAACACCCTGCGTCCGCGATCCTGACCTGGCCGCGGCCCGCGTACCCGGGTCTCCTTCCGTGCTCGGGACGAGGCGGGGACAGGTGACGGCCTCCGGCCGCCGTGAGCGCCCCACGCGATCTCCGGCCCGCACTGCGAGCACGCTGGGCGTCACTCCTTCGATGACGCTTCTGATGTACTCGCTCGGCGCCATCCCGTCCATCAGCGCGGTGCATGCGGCGCCCACGCGCCGCATGGGCGATGGCCGAGAGCCACCACCGCGCGAGCAGTCCTGCACGCCCGCCCTGCAACGCGATGCCGGCCAGCACCTCCGCGCCCATGACGTGGCCCTCAGTGCGTACCACGAACAGGCCACCCGGTCACGATCGAAGATGATCTCTGCGGCCGGCCGGAAGTCGGGTGGTACCGGCGAGCAGAGTCTGCGACCTGATCGCGCTACACGACGGGGTGTCACCCATCCGAAACGTGCATGGCTCCGAAGCTCTTGTGGCCGGTGTTGTGCCGGTCGGAGCAGGAGGGCTGCATGGGAGCGCGGGACCGGTCACCGGTGTACGAGGACTCCTCGGGCGATGGTGCGCCGGGGCTGGAGGACCTGCTGCACGCGGTCGGCAAGGGTGATCGCGGGGCGTTCGAAGAACTGTACGAAGTGCTGGCGCCGCGGGTCTTCGGACTGGTGCTGCGGGTGCTGCGGGATCGGGCGCACAGCGAGGAGGTGGCGCAGGAGGCGCTGGTCGAGGTGTGGCGTAGCGCCGCGCGGTATGAGCCGGACAAGGGGTCGGTGATGGCGTGGGTGCTGACCATCGCCCATCGGCGGGCGATCGATCGGGTCCGTTCGGCACAGGCGGGCGCGGATCGGGAGGAGCGGGCCGCGCGGCTGGAGCCGCACCGCTGCTTCGACGAGGTCTCGGAGCTGGTGGTGGGCCGGTTGGAAGGTGAAAGGCTGCGCCGCTGCCTGGACGGGTTGCCGCGTTGCAGCGTGAGTCGGTCACTTTCGCCTACTACGGCGGCTACTCCTATCGGGAGGTCGCCGAACTGGTCAAGGCACCGTTGGGGACGGTCAAGACACGAATGCGCGATGGGCTGATCCGCCTGCGCGACTGCCTGGGGGTGGAGCGATGAAGGCGGCAGGCAATGGGTTCGACCCGCACACCCTGGCGGGTGCTTACGCGCTGGACGCCATCAGCGACGAGGGCGAGCGACGCCGTTTCGAGCAACATCTGGCACGGTGTGCCGAGTGCGCGCGGGAGACGGTGACGCTCCGTGAGACGGCCGCGCGGCTCGGCGTGGCTGTGGCAGTAGAGCCGCCGCCCGGTCTGCGGGAGCGGGTGCTGAGCGAGATCGATCAGGTGCGTCAACTGCCGCCGGAGGTCCCCCCGGCACCACATACAAGGCGGCCATGGCGGGCCTGGCCGGCGGCGGTGGGCATGGCGGCGGCTCTGGCCATGGTGGCCTGGCTCGGCGTGACTTCTGTGCAGGTACGTCAGGAACTGCAACTGGCCCAGCGTACCGAGCAGCGGATTGCCGCGGTGCTGAGCTCGGATGACGCTCGGACGGTCACCGGCGCGGTCGCGGGGCCGTCTGCCGGGGGTGGGCATGGGCGCGGCACGGTGGTCATGTCGCGCTCGCAGGGCGCGCTGGTGTTCTGGGCGGCCGGGCTCGGTGACCCGCCCGCAGGCCGGGTCTATCAGCTGTGGCAGCTCGCACCAGGACGGATCACCTCGGCGGGTCTGCTCGTCCCCAGCCGCTCGGGAGGCACGCTGCCGGTACTCAGCACCATCGGGTCCGATGTCGGCCAGGTAGGGGTGACAGTCGAGCCCACCGGCGGTTCACGGCAACCCACCAGCACGCCGTTTCTGCTGCTGGACCTGCCCGCCGCCTGATCTTCCGGCTGCCGGGAAGTGGCACCCATCCGTTCCGGCGGTGACTCCGAAGCCCTGTTGTGACTGCTGAGACACCGGCCCGCAGCGTGGCGGACCCCGCACCTGCACCCGCATCGCCGCCCATGTCTGCGGCCTTCGGCGTACTGGCCGCGGTGGTGGCGCTGGGGATGGCGGAGCTGACCGCGGCGCTGGCGGGCCGGGCCGAGGCCGGACCGCTGCTCGCTGTGGGATCGGTGTTCATCGACCTGAGCCCGGCATGGCTGAAGGACATGGCCATCCGTACCTTCGGCGTTGCCGACAAGCCGGTCCTGCTCCTGACGCTGGCGGCCGTGGTCGCGGTCGCAGCCGCGGCCATCGGAGCTGCCGCGCCCCGGCGTCCGCGCCTGGCCATGGCGGCCCTGCTCGGCCTCGCTGCCCTCGCCGGGGCCGCGGCGCTGTCACGGCCGGGAGCGGACCCGGTCGACGTGCTGCCCGCCGTGGTCGGAGCGGTGGGCGGCACCTTCGCCCTGCTGTATGCCCGGCGCAGGCCCCAACCTAGGCCAGACGGCCATATCACGCTGGGTGATCTGGTGCGCTACGGCCATCCCGTCCAGCCGCCGGTACCTGCGCCAGCGGCCGATCGGAGGGCCCTGCTCACCCGCGGGGCCGCGATGCTCGGGGTGGCCGTCCTGAGCGGCGGCGCCGGAAGGGCCGTCACCTCGGCCCGCCAGGCCTCCGCCGACGGCCGCGCCCTGGTGCTGCCCCCTCCCGCCGACCCCGCCCGGCCGCTTCCGGCGGGGGTCGGACTGCAGGTGCCGGGCCTCAGCTCGTTCACCACACCTGACGACACCTTCTACCGGGTCGACACCGCTCTGATCGTCCCACGCGTGCCGCACCAAGAGTGGACACTACGCCTGCACGGTCTCGTCGACCGCCCGGTCGAACTGTCCTTCGCCGACCTGATGGCCACGCCACTGACCGAACGCGACATCACCCTGACCTGCGTGTCCAACGAAGTCGGCGGGCCGTACGCGGGGCACGCCCGCTGGCTCGGCGTCGACCTGGCGGCCCTGCTGCGCGAGGCCGGCGTCCAAGCCGGCGCCGATCAGATCCTGTCACGCTCGGCCGACGGATGGACCGCCTCCACCGCACTGGAGTCGGTGCTGGATGGCCGCGACGCGCTGCTGGCCATCGCGATGAACGGCCGGCCGCTGCCACCCGCCCACGGATTCCCGGCGCGGATGATCGTGCCCGGCCTGTACGGATACGTCTCGGCCACCAAGTGGGTCACCGACCTGAAGCTCACCCGCTTCGCCGACGAGCCCGCCTACTGGACCAGGCGCGGCTGGGCCGAGCGCGCGCCTATCAAGACCGCCTCCCGCATCGAGGTGCCCAAGCCGTTCGCCGAGGTCGCCGCCGGCCCGGTCACGGTCGCCGGGACCGCGTGGGCCCAGCGCCGTGGCATCGCCGTCGTGGAGATCCGCGTCGACGGCGGCGCCTGGCGGCAGGCCGGCCTGGCCGCCTCTGCCGGGCCCGACACCTGGCGGCAATGGCGCACGACCTGGCAGGCCACTCCCGGACAACACCGCCTGGAGGTCCGCGCCACCGACGCCACCGGTCACACCCAGCCCGCCGAGCGGGTGCCGCCGATCCCGGACGGCGCCACCGGCTGGCACTCGGTCCTGGTGACCGTCACCTGATCTCCCCTCCACACGCCCATTCATCACACCAACAGGAGATGTCAGACCATGAACATTCGTCACGTCGCCGCCGTACTGCCGATCCTGGCCGTGGCCGTCTCGATGACCGGCACCGGCGCGCTCGCCTCCACCCGGAACACCTCGCAGGCGGAGAACACTCCGGCTACGGCGCATGCGGCGATCCAGCGTCCCTTCGGTCCGGCGTGCTCGTCCGTGCCCGCCACGGGCAAGGGCAGCTTCACCGGTATGGCCGCCGACCCGGTCGCCACCGCCGCCTCGCACAACCCCGCGCTGTCAACGCTGGTCGCCGCCGTGAAGAAGGCGGGCCTTGTGGACACGCTGAACGGCGCTGACGGCATCACTGTCTTCGCGCCGACCAACCAGGCGTTCGCCAAGATCCCCAAGAAGACGCTGGACAAGGTCCTGGCCGACAAGAAGATGCTGACCAGCATCCTCACCTATCACGTCGTCGCCGGCCGTAGAAGCCCCGCTGACCTGCGTAGCGGGAGCTTCACCACCCTGCAGGGCGGCAAACTCGCCACCCGTGGCTCAGGCACCACATACATGATCAACAACGCCCGGGTTGTCTGCGGGGACGTGTCCACGCGCAACGCCACCGTGTACATCATCGACACCGTCCTCATGCCCGAGAAATAACCTCCGGGTCGAGCTCGCCACACCTCTGTGGCGGGCTCGACTTCGTCCTGGCACCGCTGCACACCACCTGCCGCCGGCAGTGAATTCGGCGATCACATCAGTTCCGGCGGGATTGGTCGCCACCAGCGGCTTCTCACCGCAAGGAGCGCTTCGGGATCCCTCTCAGCCGCCGCTCTTGTGCTCATGTTCACTGCCTCCCGCTCGTGTCGGCATGCCCGGCCGGCATGGCCGCGTCGTGGCCGGCGGCGTAGGACCTCATGACACAGCCTCATCGGCGCGACCGCCCGGCGGACGAACGGCCGCGCCGATCCGGTCAGCAGAAGCCGCGGCGCAGTGAGCTGACCCGGTTGTCCCAGAATTCCACCAGGTCGTAGGAGCCGAAGACGTCACGGGCGTCGCCCGTGTAGCCCCCGCCGTCGAACAGGCACCACCCCTGACCGGTGTTGTTGGCCACGCTTGAAGCTCGATTGTCCATGTTCTGCCGCTGCAGATCCGGCGAGCCCGAACGGAAGGTCGCGATCTCACCGGTCCCGTTGGTTCCGTCGAACAGGCAGAAATGTCCTGCCGGGCATCGTTCGAAACCCGCCGGAGCGGCATTGGCCGGTGTGGTGAGGATCGTCGTGCCGACGATTGTCAACGTGACGACGCGGAGCAGCTGGGAAAGCCGGATGGACATGAGTGTCTCCTTGTGCGTTGGAACGAGGGGACTCGGCCGTACGCACGAGCCGGGCATGGCGTGCGATGCACCGGTGCCGGTGGGTCACGACGTTGATCCTGCCGTACCCGGCGCTTCACCGAGGGGCTACCTGGAGTCAGCGAAGCCAGGACGCGGGGGTGTCCAACAGGCCCACGGACAGCCTCGGACGGACTCGGCCGTCCGATGACAGGCGGAGCCGGGACAACGTGTCTCTTTCGGCGGCGGCACCCGGGGCGTACGTCGACTGCTCGCTCGCGCGGCCAGGCGGGCGTTCGGGCGCTCCTCACCGGGCCGGCCGCCTCTGCGGCGTTCCCAGGTGGAGCTACCGGGCAGACGCCTGTCTCACTGAGGCACGGACGCTTGAAATGCCAGACAGGTCCACGAGATGTCCTGACGGCCATGCGGATCGACGCGCTGGGCAAGATGGATGAGCTCCAGGTCGTGCGCGCGAGCCAGGTCGATCGTCTCCCGCGCGGAGACGGGGAACATGCGGCGGCCGCTGGGGACCGGACCGTGACGTAGGGAAAGCAGCACTCGTCCGCCGGTGGCGAGCAGGTTGGTCAGACTGGGCATCGCCGCCGACCGCTGCTGCTCGTCCAGATGCATCCAGACAGCGGTCATCAGGATGAGATCGAAACGACGCCCGATCGAGCGTAGTACCGCAAGGTCCGGCAGCGCGTCGTCGATCCACTCCAGATCCTGGTCGGCATGCAGGGCCTCCCCCAGCGCACGTAGTTCAGCAGTGGGTTCTGCGGCGACGACCGTGTGGCCCAGGGCTGCCAACGCCGCCGCGTCGCGGCCACTACCCGCGCCGATGTCCAGCACCTGGCTGGGCTGTACGGGGAACAAGTGCAGCACCTCTCGGTGAACCTCTGCGAACGTGACGCTCTCGTACTGCTCGGCCAGCGTCTCGGCCGCTTCGGAGTACCCTGCGGTAGTTTGCGACGTTTCATGCGGCTTGTTCCTCATCATGGAGCGGCACTCTAAGTCATGCCCGCCACCGCGCGACAGCCGAGACGATCGGTTCCGCGACTGGCCGGCGGTCACCGAAGTGGCGGCACACTCGCCGAACACCGAGGCCCCGCTCAGCCGGCGCATGGCTCCGGTATCGAGGCAGGTGCAGGCAGGTGCCGGCCGACGGCTGCCCATGCAGGCGACAGACCAGTTCCTGGGGATCGAATCAGCGAGCGGTCAGTTCGGTGATGTCGACCGCGTTCACCAGGGCCTGTAGCTCGGGCTCGAACCGGAGATCGAGCGGCTGCGGCTCCTTTGCGGCCCCCTTCTGGTTGAACATCAGGTTGTCGCCGGTGTCGTTGACCACGGTGGCCGCGTTCACAGCATCCCATCGCACACCGTCGAAGGAGCGCCGCTCGAAGCGTCCCGCGAGCATGCAGCTCACCTGAGTCCGGCCGTACGCGTCCACGCGATCGGTGCGCAGCACCACCGCGCGCGCGGCGCTGAGGCCAGGAGCCACGGCGAACGCCTCGCGCAATGTGACCAGCAGGTATCCGCACAACGTCAGGGTGTAGTAGCTCGCGCGCTCCGTCTTGGTGAGCTTCTTCAGCGAGAGGTTGCCCGCAGCGGTACGTGAGGGGAAACGCTCAGGGACGAAGTCCGGCCCCGGCGCAAGGATCACCACAGACACCTCCGAGCCGTTCAGCGCCACAGGCGCCGCAGGCGCCTCGTTGTCCTCGAACGCCTCCGCCAGAACCGGCAGGACCATGTCTGGATCGTTCCCGCACAGCCGCTGCCATTGGCGGTTGAGCTCCCGCTGGTACCGGTCGCGCTCGGCGTTGGCCTGCGTCCACCAGTTCCGCATGTCGGCCTCGGCGGCCTGCCGCGCACGCTGCTTGGCCTCAGCGCGGGCCCTGCGCTGAAACACGCCGATTCCGGCCAGCGCCTGCTGCTCCCGAGGGGCCAGAAAGGCCGTGAGGTCCGGCGACGGGACAGGCGCGGCGACAGGTGGTTGCGCGGGCGGGAACTCGGCCCGATGCAGGTCGAGGATCTGCATGAAGACGCCCGCCAGCCGTTCGGCTTCGGCGGCCTTCTCTGCCTGCGCGGCGGCGCGCTGGGCCTGGGCCATCTGCCGTTGCAGGCTACCGGCCGTGGGACGACGCCCCGTTGTGCTACGTCGGCGACCACCGCCAAGGCTGGTGTAGAAGCTCATCGGCCCCACCGAGGAAGAGAGCCCGGTACGACCGGCTCCCACATGCATCCGCGCGAAGCTGGGTCCGATCCCGGCTCTCAGGCCGCGACTGCTGACCCTGAGGCGTACCCCTGGCATGACCTTGAACGAGAAACCCACCCTGACGTCTCCTTCGCGTCATGCCTGTTCACCGGCGTCCCACTGACCTCAGGATCTTCTTCGGACCGGCGGCGGATGTCGTTACGAACCCTGATCCTGCACCACCATCGGCCGGGTCAGCTGGGGCTCTCGGGAGCGGCCGTACCGGCCTCAGGTTCAAGCTCGAACACCGTGGCCATGCGACCGGCTTGCCGGTGCCCGGGTATCACCCCCCACCAGGACCTACGCGCCGCCGACCCGGAGCGGAAGCTCGGTCGCTGCCATCACCGAACGCTGGAGGTTTGCCCACCATGACCGATTTTCCGCTTCTCCGCGTTGTCGGCTGACACGTGAGACCGCAGCGCCGCGGACCGGCGGTTCCACGTACGTGGCGAAGCGGTCGCAGGCGACCGCGGCGATGTCAGCTGAGACCGGCGACGACCTGCACGATGGCCAAGCGGAGCCCGCCGGCGATGAGCGAACCGGTCGGAGTACAACGACCAAGCCACGGTTCCGGCGTAGCCGGACGGCCGTCAAGACGGCGCGGGCGGGGAGACGACAGGGGCCACAGTCGGCGATGGCGGCCGGGTTCCGAACAGGCTGGCGGCGAGTTTCTGCAGCAGGCTGTAGGCCAGGATCGGCACGAGGACCTGCGGACGGTGCGCGAACCAGCTGGCGGCCAGGACCGCCGCCGCGCTGGTGTTGTTCATGCCGGTGGCGAAGGTGAGGGAGATGCCGTCGGGAGTGTCGCATCGGGTCCATCGGGACATCCACCTGCCGACGAGGAAGGACAGGCAGCAGACTGCACCGGCCACGCCGACGGCCAGGGCCAGGAAGTCAGGGTCGGGGGGCGACAGCGCCTGCCCGAGCGCGCCGGAGGCGTTGAGATAGCACAGCAGCAGGATGTTCGCGATGTTGACCAGCTTGATGACCGGCGCGATGCGTGCCGCTCGCCGCTCCCCGAGTATGGCCCGCCCGAGGATCCCGGCCAGAGAGGGCAGCACGATCAGGGCCAGCGCGAATGCGCCCGCGCCCGCTGTCCCGGCCAGCCCGTCGAGCCGCGCCGTGTCATCAAGGCTGCGGGCGCCCCCTGGGCCGACCAGGGCGGCGGACACGGTCAGCCCCCACGGAACCGTGACAGGGCTGAGCAGCGTCGAGCCCACGACCATGGCGACCACCAAGGGCACGTTGCCTCCGGCGTTCTGCCCCCATGACGCCGCTCCGCCGGCGATCGGCATGGCCAGCACCAGCAGCAAACCGACCGCGAGGCACTCCACCTCCGCGGCATCGGGCCAGGCCCGCAGGCACATCGCAGCAACCGGCAGGAGCACCACAGGCAGGAGCAACCTATCGATTACGGTCAGTGACCCGAACTTCGGGGGCGGTAACTGGCCCGCCTGTAGGCCATGGCCGCCCGGCCGAGCCGGCGCCCGTGGTGGCGGAGGGTCTTGACGTGCGGCCGGACAGACTTGCCGGAAGGCCTGCAGTGCCGCTGACCTGCCGCGGCAACGGCAGAGGCGGGCGCCGAACAGTTCAGGAGTGGACCGGGCCCCGCCGACGACGAGTCGGCGGGGCCCGGCGCCTGGCTCAGCCGTCCTCGGGCTCGGAGGCGTCGCCCTTGT
>NZ_JBSFGF010000045.1:0-33800 GCF_053596455.1 Nonomuraea sp. NPDC001699
TGGTACTGCACTCGGGAGGGTGTGGGAGAGTAGGTCACCGCCGGACAATCTTTCAAAGAAGGCCCCACACGGTTGTGTGGGGCCTTCTTTGCGTTGTGGGGGTGTTGGCGGGCGTCGTCTGGTTCTGTTCAGCGGGTGTGTGGGCTCGTCAGCGTGGGGCGGCCGCGGGTGGGGTGTAGGTGCTTGGAGGCGGCGCAGCCAGCTGGGCGGCCTGAGAGGCCGGCGCATGCTGGGCGTCGGTGGACTGTGTGGCGTGTGTGGGACGCTATCTGGCTTCTGTGGGTGGCAAGGCTGAGGTCTGGGGTCCTGGGGTCGGGGCCGGCTTCGGTCGGTGTAACTGGAATGGCAGGCAGCTGTCGATGGCGGCTCGGTCTTGGTGTCAGCTCTGGGATTCGGTCGTCGCGGATGGCTCGCCGCTGGTGGGCGTTTCGGGCGGCGCGTCGGCGGCTCCCTGGGAGATGACGAGGTCCCTCGGGAGCGTGGGGTGGGCGAGGGGTCAGTCGCTCTACGACGATGTGGCTGGGGCTGCTCCGGGCCGTCAGAGCGCGGGCTCAATGAGGCTTCCTTCAGCGGCACATTCTGCGATGTGCATGCTCGGCCCCTAGCTCTTACCGCCGACTCAGCGGGTCAGGGCTTGGTCTTGGCGCGGCCTGGGGCAGTGTGTGGTGACTGGCAGGGCGTTCGGTGTCCTCCTGGGGTGGTGGGGGTGTGTTGGTGAGGTGGCCCCGGGCTTCTTGCAGTTGCCGGCGGGCGTCGGCGAGTTCGCGTTCGAGTTCCAGGATGCGGCGGATGGCGATCAGCGTCATGCCCTGGTCGGCGAGGTCGGTCACGTGCCGGACGGTCATGATGTCGGCGCGGGAGTAGCGGCGTTGGCCGCCGGATGAGCGGCTGGGGCTGATGACGTCGTGTTCGTCCAGGCGGCGGAGGTAGGCCTGGCGGACCTGGAGCATCTCGGCGACCTGGCCCAGGGAGTAGAGCGGGGCGTGTTCGTCGTCGAAGGGCAGCTCGGGCATCGTGGCCTCCTCGGGTTCGGGGCGGGGCCGGGATCACTGGTGCCCCGGTGCCGGGTCAGGCCCGGATGGCCTTTGTGTCGTCGCGCCGGTTCGTCACCTTGCGGGCCTGACGCGTTCGAGGACGGCTGGAGTCGAGGTGTTTCGATGGGGACACGTCTGGCCAACGTGCGCATCCTCGCGGTGGGTGCTGACGCTTCGGACGGCAGGGACGTCGAAGCGTGGGCCGTCCGTCGGCGGCATGGTTCCGAGCCTCCTGCCTCTGCCGTGGGAGCTAACCTCCAACACGGTTTGCAGGTTAGAGAGCTGAGGGGAGGGAAGCAAGGAAGGTAAGGAAGTTTTTACCTGGGCGTGAGGAGTGTGCCGGTGAGGATCGTCACGGCATGGCCGGCGAGGTGGACACGGTCGCCGTCAAGGCGGGTGTGCACCAGGCCCCCTCTTGCGGAGAGTTGCGCGCCGGTCAGCGCGGTGCGGCCGAGGCGCGCGGACCAGTACGGGGACAGGGCGCAGTGGGCCGAGCCCGTCACCGGATCCTCCGGAATGCCGACTTTGGGAGCGAAGAATCGTGAGACGAAATCCGTGCCGGTGCCGCGGGCGGTGACGATGACACCGCGGGCGTCCACTGCCGACAGGGCCGGGATGTCGGGGCGCAGGGAGCGTACCGTCTCCTCTGAATCGACCTCGACCAGCAGGTCCAGGTCGCTTTTCCGGACCTCCACCGCTGCGGCTCCGAGCGCATTCTCCAGGCCGTCGGGAACCGTGACGGGCGTCACCTGCTTGGCCGGGAAATCCATCGTGATGAGGTCTCCTGTGGCGCGATTCACGGTTAGCGTTCCGCCGGCCGTGCGGAATTCGACCGGTCCGGTGGCGGCCCCGGTCGAATACAGAACGTGAGCGGTCGCCAGCGTGGCATGACCGCAGAGAGTGACCTCGACCACAGGGGTGAACCACCGTAGGGAATCGCCGAGCAGGAAGGCGGTCTCGGAGAGGTTCATCTCGGCGGCTACGCTCTGCATCCAGCCATCAGTAACCGGAGAGTCCAGCAGGCAGACACCTGCGGGATTACCCTTGAAAGCTGTGTCGGTGAAGGCGTCTACAGTGAACAGGCGCATGTGGCCGATGCTATACGGGGGGGACGGATATCCAGATGCAAGCAGGTTGCAAGCCGTACAAAATGGAATTAGGGCTGGGCGTGTCGCGTGGCGAATGCGGAATCGTCGGTTACCGTCCAATGTGTAGGGACGTGCCGATTACGGTGAGTTCCTGAGGAAAGGACAAGCCGATGGGGGCAGTGCGCAAGGTGGTGAACTACCTTGGCCTGAGCGGGGTCGATCACTACGACGACGGCTATGACGACGACGAGCACTACGAGGACGAGTACGTTCCGGCGACGGAGCGTGCCGCCCGGCGGTGGCGCGCGAACGTCGACGCGTCGCGCATCGTGATGGTCCAGCCGCTCAAGTACAACGACGCACCGTTGATCGGTCAGCACTTCCGTGACGGGCAGACGGTGATCATGGACGTCACGGGCATGGCGATGCCCGAGGCGACGAGGATGGTCGACTTCGCCGCCGGGCTCGCGTTCGGTTGCGAGGGGCGGATCGAGCGCATCGCCGACCGCGTGTTCCTGCTCGCGCCGGCGCACGTGGAGATCGAGACGACCTGATCAGGTCTACGCAGCGCGCGGGCCGCGACGAATCAGCCGGGTGAGCTCGGCTGCATCGTCAGCGGCCTGTTTCGCGCGGGCGTCCGCTTCTCTGGCGTAGGCGTGCAGGGCCCAGACGGCGCCCTCGGCCAGCTCCTTCAGCTCGTTGACCTGGGCGGCCACGTAACGGGCGTCGGCGACGACGGTCTTGTGGCGCTGCCAGAGCTGCCAGCCGCCCAGCCCGAGCATGGCCACCCCGGCGGCGGCCAGCAGGAGCGAGGCGCTGAACGCCGCTCCGGCCAGGCATGCGACACCCGCCACGATCAGCAGGAAGGCGGCCCACGGCCGGCCGCGCGGCACGACGCCTTCGGTGAGGATGGCGTTCTCGGCCGTGGCGATCGAGGTCTCGTCGGGGCCTTCGGGGCGCAGGTGGATGCGGTGGCCGAGCAGCGGGACGGTCAGCGTGGCGGGCGGCGTCAACCGGCTGTCGGCTTCGAGCTCCTCGGCCAGGCCGCGCAGGATGGGCGCCGCGACGTGCAGGGCGATGGCGGCCAGGTGCGGGTCGGCGCCGGGGCGCAGGTCGTCGAGCAGGTGGGAGATCAGCGAGGCCATCGGGCCCGCCGGGCCGCCCTGCCCGATCTGGGTGCGCAGGACCGCCAGCGGTTCGTCCTCGGCCCACGACGCGGCCGGGCTGGCCGAGCTGTTGCTGAGCGGGACTGCGGAGTCGTGGTCGGCCTGCCGCGCCGAGGTGATCTCGGCGCACCGGCCGCGCAGCCTGGACAGGCGGGCGGCCGCCACCGCCGGACGGGCCAGGTCGGGGATTTCGGCCATCTCCGGGAAGTCGGCCAGCGACGGCGGCACGACGACCGCGGGCTCGCCGGGCACCAGCGCCTGCACCCATTCCTCGACGTCGGCGTGCTCCTGCACGGCCAGCGCGTCGAGCTTGCGCAGCACGAAGATCTTGCCGGCCGGGCCGTAGGCACCGCGGGCGGCGGCCAGCCAGAGCGAGCGCTGCCCGTGGGTGACGGGACGGTCGAGCGACAGCTCGCCGAAGGCCGTGCCGAGCCAGGAGGCATGGATGCGGCTGCCCTGCCCGGAGACCGCCAGCGCCAGGCACAGGAAGAGCGCGGTCTGCTGCTGGTCACGGCCGGCGGCCCTGCTCAGCGGTTCGAGCGGGTCGTCGCCGGCGAGGATGGCGACCAGTGCTTCGACGGCCGGAGGCAGCCAGTGGCCAGGTATGTCGCGAAAGCCCGGAGCGGCGGGAGGGGCGGTGCCGTTGGCGGCGAGGTGCGCCAGCAGCGCCTCGGCGTAGCGTTGCAACTCCGTCGCTGCTTGGGGGCTCGCAGTCAGGTCCGTGCTCAAGGCAGAGAACTCCCCCATTTCGGCCTCAGTTCATGACCGCGTAAAGCCTAGCCGTTAGGGCGCGCCAACCAGGTGGAGGCGCGCCCACGACGGAACGGGAGACTTTGAGTCAACTGCCTGTTACATGCGGTCGGGGACGGGGACGCCCAGAAGGTCGAGGCCGGTTTCGAGCACGCGCAGGGTCAGCGCGCACAGGGCCAGCCGCGAGGCGCGGACCTCGGGCTCGACGTCGGACCGCAGCACCGGGCACTGCTCGTAGAACGTGCTGTACAGGCTCGCCGCCTCGAAGAGGAAGTTGCACAGCCGGTGGGGCTCGGACCGGACGGTGACCTCTTCGATGAGCGTGCCGAAGCCCAGCAGGTGGAGGGCCAGGGCGCGCTCGGCGGGGTCGCCCAGGAGGATCGGGGACGTGGCGTCCGCCGGGGCCATGTCCGCCTTGCGGAAGATGGAGCGGATACGGGCCGTGGCGTACTGCATGTAGGGGCCGGTGTTGCCGGTGAAGCCCAGCATGCGGTCGTAGTCGAAGACGTATTCGCTGTCGTGGCTGACCGACAGGTCGGCGTACTTCACCGCGCCCATGCCGACGGAGAGGGCGATCTCGTTCCGGGTGGCCTCGTCGTAGCCGCGTTCGGCGATGGCCGCCGTGGCCCGCTCGACGCCCTCCTGGAGCAGGTCCATCAGCTTGATGGACTCGCCCGACCTGGTCTTGAAGCGGCGGCCGTCCTTGCCCAGCATCATGCCGATCTGGACGTGCTCGGCCGAGACCGTGTCGGGCAGCCAGCCGGCCATCTGCGCGGAGGCGAAGACCATGCGGAAGTGCAGGGCCTGGTCGGCGCCCACGACGTAGAGGATACGGTCGGCCTTCAGGTCGTGGACGCGGTAGCGGATCGCCGCCATGTCGGTGGAGGCGTAGCCGTAGCCGCCGTCGCTCTTCCTGATGATGAGCGGCAGGGGCTTGTCGTCGGAGCCGGTGAAGCCGGGCGGGAACAGGCAGAGCGCGCCCTCGCTGTGGACGGCCACGCCCGACGACTCAAGATCGTCGCAGGTCCTCTCCAGCATGGGGTTGTACATGCTCTCGCCCGCCAGGTCGGCGTCGGTCAGCGTGACACCGAGCAGGGAGTAGACCTTGTTGAAGTAGCGGACGGTGGCGTCCATGAAGACGTGCCACAGGCGCATGGTGGCGGGGTCGCCCGACTGGAGGGTGGTGACCCGGACCCGGGCACGCTGCTTGAAGCCCTCGTCGGCGTCGAACTTGGCCCGCGCCGCCTGGTAGAACTCGGTGCCCATGCCCGCTTCGAGCTGGGCGACCGCGGCCGGCTCGCCGATGTCGAGCAGGTGCTCGATGAGCATGCCGAACGGGGTGCCCCAGTCGCCGAGGTGGTTCTGCCTGATCACCTTGTTGCCGAGGTGTTCGTGCAGGCGGGCCAGCGAGTCGCCGACGATGGTGGTGCGCAGGTGGCCGACGTGCATCTCCTTGGCCGCGTTGGGCGCGGAGTAGTCGATCACCACGGTCTGCGCGGGCGTGATCGTGCCGACGCCGAGGCGACTGTCGTCGCGCATGCCCGCGGTCTGGGACTCGATCCAGGAGTCGGCGAGCGTGATGTTGAGGAAGCCGGGGCCGCTGACCTCGACCGTGCCGGGGAAGTCGGACAACTCTGCTCTGATCGCCTCGGCGACCTCCCGCGGGGCCCGTCGCAGGCGCTTGGCCAGGCTCAACGCGACGTTCGCCTGGAAGTCGGCGAACTGTGAGGGCCGGATCAGCGGGTCTGCGTCGGCGTGCTCGGCACCGAACGCGTTGGCCAGCGCCTGCTGGACGCGCTCGGTGAGCACTATCTGCGGGTCGGTCATGTTCTAAGGGTACCGGCGACCTTGACCGCGATGCTGATCGCCGCGGCAGCCACCAGGGCGATGCCGACGGCCGTCAGGTCGTTGCTCATGTCGCCGGGCGCGAGGGCGAAGAACTCCCTGACGGGAGGCAGCGCGAGGGCGAGTGCGAAGAGCCCCGCCATGGACGCCAGCAGCGCGATCCGCCACCAGTTGAGCGGCCTGGTGATCAGCACGAGCACCCACCACGTGGTGAGGAAGAGCGTGATCACCGCGGACGTCTGGTCCTCGGTCAGGGTGGAGGTGCCGCTGTGCGCGGCCCAGAACGACAGCAGCACCGCGACCGCGCACAACACCCCCGCCGGTACGGCGAAGCGCAGCACCCGCCGGACGAACCCCGGCCGCGCCCGTTCGAGCGTGGGCGCGAGCGCCAGGAAGAACGCCGGGATGCCGATGGTCAGCGCGTTGGTGAGGGTCGAGTGGCGGGGCGCGAACGGGAACATCACCCCGGCCACGCCGACGGCCAGCGACAGCACGATCGCGTAGAAGGTCTTGGTGAGGAAGAGGTTGGAGACGCGTTCGATGTTGGCCAGCACCCGGCGGCCCTCGCCGACGACGTGCGGGAGCGTGGCGAACCTGTTGTCCAGCAGCACCACCTGGGCCACCGCCTTGGTGGCAGGGCTGCCCGCGCCCATGGCGATGCCGAGGTCGGCGTCCTTGAGCGCGAGGACGTCGTTGACGCCGTCGCCGGTCATGGCCACGGTGTGCCCGCGGGCCTGCAGCGCGCCGACGAACTGCCGTTTCTGCTGCGGGCTGACCCGGCCGAACACGGTGTGGGAGTCGAGCAGCTCGCCGAGCTTGGCGGGGTCGTCCTGGGGGAGCGTCCTGGCGTCGACGGAACGGTCGCCGTCCGGGATCTTCAGGCTCATGGCGATGGCGGAGACCGCCTCGGGGTTGTCGCCGGAGATCACCTTGACGGTGACGCCCTGCTTGGCGAAGTAGCCGAGGGTCTTGAGGGCGTCGGGCCTGATCTTCTGCGCGAGGGTGACCAGCGCGACGGGCTCGACGGCCTCGCCGTTCTCGGCGGCCCGCAGGTCGTGCGTACGGCACAGGACGAGGACGCGGGTGCCGGTGGCGGCCAGCTCGGCGGCCTTGTCGTAGCCGTCGCCGTCGTGCAGCAGGACGTCGGGCGCGCCCAGCAGCCAGGCGCCGTGCCGGCCGAAGTCGGCGCCGCTCCACTTGCGGGCCGAGGAGAAGGGCACGGCCGAGGCCGCCGTCCAGCCGTCGGAGGGTGCGGGGTAGCGGGCCCGGATGGCCTGGGCGGTGGCGTTGGGGTGGGCGTCGAGGTGGGCCAGGGCGGCCAGCGCGGGCTCGACGGGGTGGCCGTCGCGCAGCGGGAGCACCTGGTCGAGGTCCATGCCGCCGGCGGTGAGGGTGCCGGTCTTGTCCAGGCAGAGCACGTCGACCCTGGCCAGCCCCTCGATCGCGGGCAGCTCCTGGACCAGGCACTTGCGCCGGCCGAGACGGATGACCCCGACGGCGAACGCGATCGAGGTCATCAGCACCAGGCCCTCGGGGATCATGGTGACGATGCCGGCGACCGCGCCGGTGATGGCGGTGCGGAAGTCGGCGGAGTTGTGCAGCTGGCTGAAGATCAGCAGGGCGCCGATCGGGATGACCAGCCAGGTGATGTACTTGATGAAGTTGGCCACGCCCTCGCGCAGCTCGGAGTGGGCCAGGTGGAACTTGCTGGCCTCCTCCGCCAGCCGCACGGCGTAGGCGTCGGTGCCGACGCGGGTGGCGACGTACGCGCCGGAGCCGGCCACCGCGAAGCTGCCCGACAGCACCTCGTCGCCGGGCTTCTTGTGCACCGGGTCGGCCTCGCCGGTCAGCAGCGACTCGTCGATCTCCAGGCCGTCGGAGGCGACGACCTCGCCGTCGACCAGGAGGCGGTCGCCCGAGCCGAGCAGGATCAGGTCGCCGAGGACGATCCGGCGTGGCTCGACCTGCTGCTCCCGGCCGTCACGGCGGACGCGGACCGGCGCCTCGTTGATCACTGCCAGCTTGTCGAGGGTGCGTTTGGCGCGCAGCTCCTGGACGATGCCGATCAGCGCGTTGGCCACGATCACCAGCCCGAACAGGCCGTCCTGCCACTCACCGAAGATCAGGATCAGCGCCCAGAGCACGCCGATGACCAGGTTGAACAGGGTGAAGACGTTCGCCCTGATGATCGCGCTGAGCGATCTGCTCGACCGCCGCGGCACCTCGTTGGTCTTCGCCCCCGCGACCTGTGCTGAGGTGAGGCCGTCCACATTTCCCCCGTTCCTGTGGATCGGTCTCACACACTACGGCGTCACCAGAGCCTGTGTGAGCGATGTGTGGCGGCGACCCTGTCGCCGATCCTGGAGACGATGCCGCCCGCGGAGAGGTCGGCGGCGACCTGGCAGGCGGCGCTGATCGCGGGCGCCCTGGAGGAGCCGTGGGCGATCACCACCGTCCCGTTCAGCCCGAGCAGGACGGCGCCGCCGTGGGCCTCGGCGTCAAGGCGTCTGCGCAGCTCGCGCAGGCGGCCGCGTTGCATGAGCGCGCCGAACTTGGCGATCCGGCTCTCGCCGATGGTCTCGGCCAGCTCGCCGAACGCGTACCGGACCGCGCCTTCCATGGTCTTGAGTGCCACGTTGCCGGTGAAGCCGTCCGTGGTGATGACGTCCACCTTGCCGGTGAGGAGGTCGGTGCCCTCGACGTTACCGGTGAAGCGGATGCCGGGGGAGGCCTGGAGCAGCTCGTGGGCGCGTTTGACGAGCTTGTTGCCCTTCTCCGGCTCGCTGCCGATGGTGAGCAGGCCGATCCTGGGCTCGGGGATGTCGTAGGCCAGCTCGGCGTAGGCCGCGCCGAGGTGGGCGAACTGCACCAGCATCTCCGGTTTGACCTCGGCGTTGGCGCCGGCGTCCACGAGCAGGGTGGGGGTGGGGAGCGTCGGGAGCGCCACGGCGATGGCCGGGCGCAGGACGCCCTGCTGGGCCTTGAGCCGCAGCCGGCCGGTGGCGACGATGCCCGCGGTCGAGCCGGCCGACACCACGGCCGAGGCGTCGCCGCGGCGGACGAGGTGGCAGGCGATGGCGATGCTGGACCTCGGGCGGCGCAGGCTGGCCAGGGCGCCTTCGTCCATGGCCAGGGCCTCCTCCGCCCGGACGATGGGGACCTCTTTGGTGGCGTCGTGGTCGGCCAGGGCCTCGTACAGGATGCGGGGTGAGCCGACGAGCACGACGGGGAGCCCGCGCTCCCGTACGGCGTGGACCGCGCCGGCCACGATCTCGTGGGGGGCGTGGTCGCCTCCCATGGCGTCGAGCGCGATGGGCCTGCTGTCGGACAATGGTCACCTCGTGGGACAGGCGAGCCCGCCGTCGCCGGCCGGGCCGGTGCGCGGGCTCGTGTATGTCCGCATCGTAGGCAGGCCGGAGGTCACGTCAACCGGCGGGTGGACCTCCCTGCTTCCCCGGCGTGGCGCTTCCATTCACGGGGACGCCCGTCAGTGGAGGTTCCAGTCGTCCAGGCCGCGGGTCACGATGACCTTGGAGAACTTCGACGAGCCGGTGACCCGGATCAGCGGGCCGTCGCCGGCCGAGCCGCCGCTCACGTTCCGTTTGCCGAAGACGGAGCTGCCCTCGTCGATCACGTGGGCGTTCTCCGGCACCCGGACGATCATCTTGCTGAACTTGGCGTCGGTCTCGATCGTGATCTCCCGCCCGGGGAGCACGGCGTCGGACAGGTCGATGACGAGGGCGCCGAAGCGGGCCGACAGCTTGGTGCGCCGGGACGCGACCCAGCGCCCCTTACGCACGATCTTGCTGAACTTCGAGCTGATCACCTGGTGCTCGATGGCCTCGGGCAGGGCGGACGGGGTGGACACCTGGGGCAGGTCCCGGGTGAGGGGGACGAGCTCGCCGATCGTCTTCGCCGTGTAGGCGATCTCCAGACGGTCGGCATGCTCGACGCTGGTCAGTCTTCCGGTGGCGAGCGCGTCGCCCAGCAGGGCCGCCACGCGGTCGCGGTCGGCGTCGGAGGCGCGCAGGTCGAGATCCTCGGTCACGATAAATCAGTGTATGCGGGATCGCGATATGTCGCGAGTGTCGCGAACCTGCAAGGAAACTTGGAGCCCAGCGGAACCGGGGACGCGGCGCGTCGCGTCCGGATATTAAGGACCGTAGACGCGCGACAGGGTCGTGAGGTTTACCGGCGATCGAACAAAAAAGATGGGAAAGGCCTAGTGATCTTGAACCAGGCAGGCACCCGACGCTTCAAGGCGTACACGTCCAAGCACCTCGACGAGCTCCTGCGACGTGCGGGGCTGGACGACGAGGCGCGGCTGAAGGTCCGGGCCGTGGCCACGGTGCTGCCCTTCCGGACGAACGCCTACGTCGTGGATGAACTCATAGATTGGTCGGCGGCGCCCGACGACCCCATCTACCGCCTCGTCTTCCCTCAGGAGGACATGCTGCCCGCCGCGGACGTGGCGAGGCTGGCCGATCTGCTCAAGGCCGAGGCGCCCAACAGCGAGATCCAGGCCGAGGCCAACCGCGTACGCGCCCAGCTCAACCCGCATCCCGCCGGTCAGAAGGAGCTCAACGTCCCGAGGATCGGCGACGAGCCCGTGCCGGGCATGCAGCACAAATATCCAGAGACAGTGCTCTTCTTCCCTAAACAGGGGCAGACCTGTCACGCCTACTGCACCTACTGCTTCCGGTGGGCGCAGTTCATCGGGGACGCGGACCTGAAGTTCGCCTCCGACGACATCGACCGGATGGTGTCCTACATCCGCCGGCATCCCGAGGTCACCAGCGTCCTGATCACCGGCGGCGACGCCATGATCATGGGCGAGCCGGTCATCCGGCGCTACATCGAGCCGCTGCTCGGCCTCGACCAGCTCGAATCGATCAGGATCGGCACCAAGGCACTGGCCTACTGGCCGCAGCGCTTCACCACCGATCCCGACGCCGACGCCACGCTCGGCCTGTTCCAGGAGGTGGTGAAGGCCGGCAAGAACCTGGCGTTCATGGCCCACTTCTCGCATCCGCGGGAGCTTGAGTCGCCGCTGGTGGAGTCGGCGGTCGAACGCATCCTCGGCAGCGGGGCCACGATCAGGACCCAGGCGCCGCTGATCAGGTCCATCAACGACGATCCCGCCGTGTGGTCGTCGATGTGGCGGCGGCAGCTGCGGATGGGGCTGATTCCCTACTACATGTTCGTCGAGCGCGACACCGGGCCGCAGGACTACTTCGCGGTCCCGCTGGCCCGCGCGTACGAGATCTTCAGGGACGCGTACTCGACCGTCTCCGGGCTCTGCCGTACGGTCCGGGGGCCGTCCATGTCGGCCACGCCGGGCAAGGTGTGCGTGGACGGCGTCACCGAGATCGCCGGTGAGCGCGTCTTCGTGCTCCACCTCATCCAGGCCCGCGACCCCGAGCTGGTCGGGCGGCCGTTCTTCGCCCGGTACGACCCGTCGGCGGTCTGGCTGTCGGATCTGCGGCCGGCGTTCGCCGAGCGTTTTCCGTTCGAGCCGGCCGAAGCGCTGCTGCCCATCTGAGTGGTCGCGTTGTCGTACCACCACCGCTGAATTGTGCGCCCCCGGCCCGTGACATTTGTTAATGCGACCACTTGTTCGCGGGCCGTGCGGGCGCACGCCGTCGTCGCGGATCTGATCATGATCGGGTCCGCGCAGAATCCAAATCAAAACCGGGGTATTTCCCGTTTTGTCTCTCCGCTCAACGCTCCCCCTTTACTCGGTAACCGGGCTGCAAACCCTGCTACATGGGCTTTCCGGTCGCCTGCGGGCCATCACGGTGAGTGATACAACTGCTTCCGTAGCTCAGCCGTGACGGCACGCTTCGTGTGGTGCCCATAGCGTGTACGCCACGGCATTCGGGGGTTATCGATTCGCATTTCCACCGCATTCGAGAGCGATCGATCACGAGCCGGGAAGGCAATCATGAATCGAGTAGTCAAGGCGGCCGTTGCCGTCACAGCATTCGGCTTGGCGGCGGCTTTGGCCGTGCCAGCTCAAGCAGAAGTTCAATTCACTCACACCGCCAAGATCGTCCCGCTGGACGGCCTGGGCGGGGGCACCAGCGGAGGCCCGCTCGACCTGATCGGCGGCCTGCTCGGCGGCGGGCTGCTCAGCAGCCTGGGCGGCGGCCTCGGCGGTCTGACCGGCGGCAACAAGCCCAAGTCGGACGCCGCCGCCGAAGCGCACGCACGCGACATCGCCGACGAGAACCGGCGCGCCAGCCTGGCGATGACGCCGAACGCGGCCGAGGACGTCACCCGCTTCAGCGGCCCGCTGCCCGAGCTGTCGCCCATCCTCGGCGGCGCGTCGGTCGGCGGCGGCGGCAAGGGCCTGGCCAAGTCGCTGCCGCTGCTCGGCGGCGCCCGCATGGCGCAGCCGCTGGTCAAGGGCGCACCGCAGAGCAACGGACAGCTCACCGGCGCGAGCGCCCCGCTGCGCGGCGCCATGGACACGATGACCGCCCTGGCCGGAGCCTCGGTCGGCGGCGCGATGGGCAAGGTGGGCGGCGGCGCGCTGCTGCCCGGCACGGGCGCCGGCACCGCCGGTGCCACCGGCACGACGATGGCGGGCACCACCAAGGGGCTGCGCGACCTGTCCAGCGAGTCCGGCATGGGCGGGCTGACCCGTGCCGCCAGGATGGCCCTGCCGCACGCTTCGAGCGCCGAGCTGGCCCCGATGGTCGGGCACGTCGCCCCGGTCGAGGCCGCGCCGGTCGTCGAGGCGCTGCCGGGCACCACCCAGACCGCCTCCGTCGACGAGATCACCCCGCTCATGCAGGACACCGCGGGCTTCGTCTCGTCCAACGGCTCCAAGGCCGCCGGCTCCTACAGCGACATGATGTCCGCCCTGGGTTGGAGCACCGAGGCGCTGACGAGCTCGGTGCACGGCTCCGGGGTGCGCAACTGACGCGAGCGCGGCGCGTACCGGACGTGTTCAGGATGTGACCCGCGCGGGTGCGTCCCGGACATGCCGTGACGATGCGCGGACGCGGCCCGCCGAGGGCCGGTGCGACGGTTCGCCGGCGTCATAAGGTGCCGATGCTCGCGAACCGGCCGTGACGGCCGTGCGGCAGCCCGCGTTCATGCGCCAGGTTGTTCACGACGGCGCGTTCCCGCTCTCCCCGGCGTCAGTGGACGCCCGCGGGACGAGGGGGCGCCGTCGCCCCGATGCGACAGGCCGATGGTGTGCGCTCACAAGGTGCCGAGCGCCCCGACGGCACTGCCGCGCGTCGGTCGCGGGTCCGCCGCCACGGGCGGACGGGCCCGCCACGGGTCTGGGCGGACGTGCCTCAGCCCGGGGTTCGCACACGCGTCCCGCCGCTGACTGCAGGGCAGCGGCGCCGCGCCGAGCCCGCCGCCGGCCCCGATCCGGGGTCGGCGGCCTTCTCTTTTCCCCACCCTCGTACGGCTCCGCGCCCGACCGGGCCGGCTAGGGCAGCCGGACGCCGGTGCGGCGGGCTATCTGGGCCTGCAGCCGGGCCATCTGCCAGTGAAGGTCGAGCAGCTGCTCGGCGAGCTGCATTCTGGGCATCTCGGCCACGTCCTCGATGGCCAGGTGGTCGATCGCGGCCGAAAGCTCTCCCATCGCGCGCCCCCACTCCATCAGCGTTCCTTGGTTCGAATCCGCGTTCGAATTCTATCGGAACGCCCGTCACGCTGTCAGCGTTTCGGCGCGCGAGTCACCCGCGTTTCGCACGGGTGATCGAAACGGGCTCAGCCCTTGTTGTAGGCGGAGATGACTTCCTTGGGGTCGCCGTCCATCCGGATCTTGCCCTTGTGCAGCCAGATGACCCGGTTGCAGGTCTCCTCGATGACCTTGAGGTCGTGGGCGACCAGGAAGACCGTGCCGGCCGACTCGCGGATCTGCCGGATGCGGGCCTCGCTCTTCTTGCGGAACTCGCGGTCACCCGTGGCCAGGGCCTCGTCGATGAGCAGGACGTCGTGGGTCTTGGCCGAGGAGATGGCGAAGCGCAACCGCGCGCCCATGCCCGACGAGTACGTGGACATGGGCAGCTGGACGAACTCGTCGATGCCGGAGAAGTCGACGATCTCCTGGTACTTCTCCTTGACCTCGGCCGGCGTCATGCCCATGGCGTAGCAGCCGAGGACGATGTTGCGCTCACCGGTCAGCTCGCGCATGAGCGCGGCGTTGACGCCGAGCAGCGAGGGCTGGCCGTCGGTGTAGACCGCGCCCTCGTGCGGCGGCAGGAGGCCGGCGATGGCGCGCAGCAAGGTGGACTTGCCCGACCCGTTGCGGCCCACGATGCCGATGGCGTCGCCGTGGTAGGCCACGAAGGTCACGCCCTTGACGGCGTGGACCTCCTTCATCTGCGGACGGCCCTGGCGCTTCAGCAGGCGCGTGAGGGCGTTGACCGCGTTGCCCTTCTCGTTGTCGGTGGCCGTGCCGTAGACGCGGTAGACGATGTGCAGGTCGTCGACGATGACGGTCGGGGTGCCCGTGGGAACGTCGAGCGGACGCTTGCCCTGGGGCTCCGGGTTGGGGTGCACCCTCACGTCCTTGCCGGGGACGGCGGGCTCCTCGCCCTTCACCTGTGACAGCTCCTCGGTCAGTTCAGCCACGCCCGTACCTCTCCTCGGACCGCCAGAAGTACCAGAAGCCGAAGCCGAGTGAGAACACTGCCCAGAATACGCAAGACACCAACACCATAGTCGGGGGGTTGTGTCCGTTTTGAGTGTGGTGGGTCTTGATGAGGATGTCGCGCATCCACTCGATGTAGGAGGCCGTCGGATTCAGGTACATCACGTCGGCGACCCACTGCGGAAGGTCGGCGGAGCCGACCACCTTGTCCTGGATCGAGAAGAAGACGCCCGAGGCGTAGAGCCAGGTGCGGGTGATGAACGGCAGCAACTGGTTGAGGTCGCGCATCTGGGCGCCCAGCCGCGCGATCACCAGGCTGGCCCCGATGTTGAACATCGTCTGGAGCGCCAGCACCACCGGGATCATGAGCCAGAACCAGGTGGGCCACTCGCCGGTGGCCGTCACGATGACGAGGAGCACGCCCATGGAGATGGCGAGCTGCTGCAGCTCCTGGATCGTGTACGCCAGCGGCAGCGAGGCGCGCGGGAAGTGCAGGGCGCGGATCATCGACAGGTTGCCGGAGATCGACTTGGCGCCCGCGGTCACCACGCGCTGGGTGTAGGTGAAGACGAACATCCCGGTCAGCAGGAAGGCCGGGTAGTTGGTGATGCCGCCCCGGCCGCCCAGGATGACGCCGAACATCACGTAGTAGATGCCGGCGTTGAGGAGGGGGGTCAGCACCTGCCACAGCTGGCCCAGGGCCGAGCTGGAGTACTTCGAGACGTTGCGGGACGTCGCGTACGTCAGGATGAAGTGTCGCCGCTCCCAGAGCTGGCGCAGATAGACAGGGAACCTCGGCCGCGCGATGGCACGACGAAGTCCGTATCTCTCGGCGAGCTTGGCCAGCGGCTCCTGCCCGCTTCGGCCGCCCGCCTGGGCGTCCGCGACAGCGGATTCCGGCTGGCTCATGGCAAGGACTCTATTGGATCCCGGTCGGTGGGGTGCCTGCCGCGAGGGACGCGGCAGATGCTTGGACGGAGTCTTGGGGCGCCAGGTTCCAAGGTGCCGTCAAGACTCGCTCAACCGTAGCCCAGCGAGGCACGCCATGGCGGGAAGGGCGCGACCACGGTCCTGTAGGGGGTAATTTTCATCCGCTGTTCACGTCGAAGCTTGACCTGTTTGAGCATCCCTGGGCGGTTTGTATCCTTACAGGTGGAATGTCTGTGACGCTGGATTGGCGCACGTGTGACCGAACTGCAACGCGCCAGAGACTCGCTGGTGGCAAGTAGTAAGAGATAGTCGCGATCGACTGGCAGGGCGTCGGCTGGTTTGACCATGTCAGCCAAATCCGGGGGATACCAGGAACCCCCCGTCAGGCTGCTTACCATCACCGCAGCTCAGCGCTGTCGCCCACCTGTAGAGGGAGGATTTTTATCACCATGCGTGTTACTAAGGGCGCACAGATCGTCGCCGGTACCGCGCTGCTCGCCCTCGCGGTTGCCGCGTGTGGCGGCGGTGCCTCGGACGGCGGCACTGCCGCGGGCGGCGGCGAAACGCCGGTCCGCATGGAGATCGGTGAGCCTCAGGAGCTCCTCAACCCGCTGAACACCACCGAGACCGAGGGCTCCGAAGTCCTCGCCGCGGTGTTCTCGCCGCTCGTCAAGTACGACGAGAACAAGCAGCCGGTTGAAGAGGCCGCTGAGTCGATCACCACCCAGGACAGCAAGGTCTGGACGATCAAGCTCAAGTCGGGCTACACCTGGCACGACGGCAAGCCGGTCACCGCGGCTGACTACGCGCGGGCCTGGAACTATGGCGCCAACCAGGACAACGCCATGAGCTCCTCCGCCTTCTTCTCCCGCATCGACGGCTTCGCCGACGTCCACCCGGGCGAGGGCAAGACGCCGACGGCCAAGGAGATGAAGGGCCTCAAGGCTGTCGACGACAGCACCCTTGAGGTGACGCTGTCCGCACCGTTCTCGCAGTTCAAGACGATGCTCGGGTACACCGCCTTCTACCCGCTGCCGGCCTCCGCGCTCGGCGCCGACGGCAAGGTGACCCAGGCCTACGGCGAGCAGCCGATCGGCCAGGGCCTCTTCAAGGTCGACAAGCCCTACAAGAAGGGCGGCGCGCAGACCATCGACATGACGGTCTACGACAAGTTCCCCGGCACCAAGCCGAAGAACTGGACCAAGCTGCAGTTCAAGATCTACAGCTCGGCCGAGACCGCCTTCCAGGACCTCCAGGCCGAGAACCTGGACGTGGACGACTCGCTGCCCGCCTCGGCGATCGCGACCGCCAAGTCCGTCCTCGGCGACCGTTACTTCGACGAGCCCGACGCCTCTGTGGGTTACATCGGCGTCCCGCTGAAGTACAACCCCGAGTTCAAGAACCCGGACGTGCGCAAGGCCATCTCCATGGCCATCGACCGCAAGACCATCACCGAGACGGTCTTCGCGGGCACCCGCGCCCCGGCCGACGACTTCATCAACCCGGCCATCCCCGGTTACCGTCAGGGCGCCTGCACGGCCTGCACGTACAACCCGGCCGAGGCGAAGAAGCTCTACGCCGACGCCAAGGGCCCGGCCAAGCTCGAACTCGGCTACAACGGCGACGGCGGCCACAAGGAGTGGATCGAGGCCGTCGCCAACAACCTCCGCGCCAACCTGGGCATCGAGGTCACGCCGAAGCCGTTCGAGAACTTCAAGGCCATCCTGGACGACCTGGACGCCAAGAAGTACAAGGGCCTGTTCCGTATGGGCTGGTCGATCGACTACCCGTCGGCCGAGAACTACCTGACGCCGATCTTCGGCACCCAGGCCATCTCGACCGGCTCCAACTACGGCGGCTACGAGAACAAGGAGTTCGACGACATCGTCGCCAAGGGTGACCAGGCCGCCGACGCTGCCGAGGGCCTCAAGCTCTACCAGCAGGCCGACGACATCCTGATCAAGGACATGCCGTACATCCCGGTGTACTTCTACCGGAGCAACTTCGGACACTCCCCCAAGGTCAAGGGCGTCAAGCTGAACCTGCTCAACCAGGTTCAGTGGGCCGACATCGAGAAGGCCTGACGTCATTCGCCGGGCGGACGGCTCTTGCCGTCCGCCCCTCGGAGGACTGAGCTTGGAGGCAGTCACTTGGGGCCGGGCAAACCGCGGCTACGAAGGTGACTGCCTCCACGCATGTACCGGAGGGCTTGAATGGGCCGTTATGTCATCAGGCGACTGCTGCAGGCGATACCCGTCCTGCTCGGCGCCACGCTACTCATCTTCGCGATCGTCTTCGCCCTGCCCGGCGACCCCATCCAGGCACTGGCGGGCGAGAAGCGCCTGGACCCGGCGGTGGCCGAGGTCCTGCGCGACCAATACCACCTGAATGACCCGCTGCTGCTGCAGTACTGGTACTACCTCAGCGGCGTGCTCCTGCACGGAGACTTCGGAACCACCTTCTCCAGGATCCCGGTCTCGCAGCTCATGGCCGGCAAGTTCCAGGTCACGCTGAACCTCGCGCTGACGGCTCTCGTCATGGAGGCCATCATCGGCGTCGGCCTCGGCCTGTGGGCGGCTCTGCGCCGCGGCAAGGCCTCCGACACCGCCATCCTCGCCTCGACGCTGCTGCTGATCTCCGTCCCCACTCTGGTGACGGGCTTCGTGCTCCAGCTCGTGCTCGGAGTCAAGCTCAAGCTGTGGACGGGGAGCGACATCTTCCCCGTGGCGGGCATCTCGGCCGGGTTCCGCAGCTATCTGCTGCCCGGTTTCGTGCTCGCCGGCACGTCGATCGCCTATCTCACCAGGTTGACGCGGACGAGCCTGGTGGAGACACTGCGCGCCGACTACATCCGCACGGCGACCGCCAAGGGCCTGTCCAAACGCCGCGTCATCGGCAGGCACGGACTCCGCAACGCGCTGATCCCGCTGGTCACCTACCTCGGCGCCGACCTCGGGAACCTGATGGGCGGCGCGGTCATCACGGAGACGATCTTCAACCTGCCGGGCATCGGCAACCAGCTGTTCCAATCGATCCTGCTGCGAGAACAACCGGTCGTCGTGGGCATCGTGACCGTGCTGGTGCTGATCTACATCCTGGCCAACCTGGTCGTCGACATGTTGTACGCAGTGCTCGACCCGAGGATCCGCTATGAGTAACGAAGCAAACGTCGGGCCCATGCTGCCGGAAGCGAAGTCGCTGGTCACGGAGGTCCCGGCGCCGCCGTCCCCCGAGAAGCAGGGCAGGCGCGGGAAGCAGAAGCAGGAGAAGCCCGCCAGCCTGTGGACCGACGCCTGGTACGACCTGCGTCGCCGGCCGATGTTCATCATCTCCGCGGTACTGATCGCGATTTTGCTGGTCATGGCGTTCTGGCCGTCGTTGTTCACCTCGATCGACCCGACCAACGCCCAGACCTGCGACCTGTCCACCGCCCGGCAGCTCCCCAGCGTGGGACACCCGTTCGGCAAGGACAGCCAGGGCTGCGACGTGTTCGCCAGGACGATCTACGGCGCCCGCAACTCCATCGTGATCGGCGTGACGACCACGATCCTCACCATGATCGTGGGCGGTCTGCTCGGCCTCTTCGCCGGCTTCCGCGCCGGCGTGATCGACTCGGTCTCCTCCCGGGTCACCGAGATCTTCTTCGCCATCCCGCCGATCCTGGGCGCCCTGCTGATCGCCGCCACCTTCCGTGACAGCGGCATCAACAGCATCCTGCTGGTCATCGCGGCCCTGGCGGTGCTCGGATGGCCGATGGTGTTCCGCATCATGCGGGCCTCGGTGATCACGGCCAAGAGCCAGGACTTCGTGGTCGCCGCGCGGGCGGTGGGCGCGGGCCAGTGGCGGATCATGTTCAAGCACCTGCTGCCGAACTCGCTGGCGCCGGTGATCGTGGTCAGCACGATCAACCTCGGCGGCTACATCGCGGCGGAGGCGGCGCTGTCGTTCCTCGGGGTCGGCGTGCAGTCGCCGGACATCTCGTGGGGCCTCATGATCGCCGACGCCCGGCCGCGGTTCCTCGACGCGTCGTTGCCGCTGTTCTTCCCGGCCCTGTTCCTGAGCGTCACGGTGCTGGCGTTCATCATGCTGGGCGACGCCGTGCGCGACGCTCTCGATCCGAAGCTCAGGTAGAAGGGGGGATCAAGTGAAGAAGACGTCGACAGACGTGTTGCCCGCCGAGGGAGGGCTGGGCAACGAGCCGCTGCTCGCGGTGGACAACCTGCACGTGGAGTTCCGTACGCGTCAGGGCGTCGTGCGCGCGGTGAACGGCGTGAGCTACACGGTCAACCCCGGTGAGACGCTGGCGGTGCTCGGCGAGTCCGGTTCGGGCAAGTCCGTGACCGCTCAGGCGATCATGGGCATCCTGGACATGCCGCCGGCCGTCATCCCCAAGGGCGAGATCCGCTTCAAGGGCACCGACCTGCTCAAGCTCTCGGACGACGCCCGCACCCAGGTGCGCGGCCAGCGCATCGCGATGGTCTTCCAGGACGCCCTCTCGGCGCTCAACCCGGTGTTCACCGTGGGCTGGCAGATCAGCGAGATGTTCCGGGTACACCGCGGCATGTCCAAGCGTGACGGCCTGAACAAGGCCGTCGAGCTGATGGACAAGGTCCGCATCCCGGCCGCCCGGCAGCGCGTCAACGACTATCCGCACCAGTTCTCGGGCGGCATGCGGCAGCGCATCATGATCGCGATGTCGATCGCACTCGACCCCGAGGTCCTGATCGCGGACGAGCCGACCACCGCGCTGGACGTGACGGTCCAGGCGCAGATCATGGAACTGCTGGCCGAGCTGCAGCGCGAGAGCCAGATGGGCATGATCCTGATCACCCACGACCTGGGCGTCGTGGCGGACGTGGCCGACAAGATCTCGGTCATGTACGCCGGCCGGATCGTGGAGAACGCCCCTGTGCACGACATCTACCGGGCGCCGGGGCACCCCTACACGAAGGGTCTGCTGGAGTCCATCCCCCGGGTCGACCTCAAGGGCCAGGAGCTGTACGCGATCAAGGGTCTGCCGCCCAACCTGCTCGACCTGCCGAGCGGATGCGCGTTCAACCCGCGGTGCCCGTACCGGCAGGACAACTGCGTGACCAGCGCCCCCCAGCTCTACGAGATCAGCGGCACGCGTGGCAGCGCCTGCCACTACTGGAGGGAGGTCCTCGATGGCGAGCAGCAGTGAGCGCATCCTCGAGGTTCGCGACCTGGTCAAGCACTTCCCCCTGACCCAGGGCATCGTCCTCAAGAAGCAGATCGGCGCGATCAAGGCCGTCGACGGCGTGTCGTTCGATCTGAACAGGGGCGAGACCCTGGGCATCGTGGGCGAGTCGGGCTGCGGCAAGTCCACGCTGGCCAAGGTGCTGATGGCGTTGGAGCGGCCGACCTCCGGGTCGGTGAAGATCAACGGCAAGGACATCGCCAAGGCCAGGGGCGGCGACCTGAAGCGCATGCGCCGCAACATCCAGATGGTGATGCAGGACCCGTACACCTCGCTGAACCCCCGGATGACCGTCGGTGACATCATCGGCGAGCCGTACGAGATCCACACGGAGGTGGCGCCCAAGGGCGACCGCCGCCGCAAGGTGCAGGAGCTGCTGGAGGTCGTCGGCCTCAACCCCGACCACATCAACCGCTACCCGCACCAGTTCTCGGGCGGCCAGCGGCAGCGCATCGGCATCGCCCGCGGCCTGGCGCTGCAGCCGGAGATCATCGTCTGCGACGAGCCCGTCTCGGCGCTGGACGTGTCGATCCAGGCCCAGGTGATCAACCTGCTGGAGCGGCTGCAGAACGAGTTCAACCTGGCCTACATCTTCATCGCCCACGACCTGTCGGTGGTCCGCCACATCTCCGACCGGGTGGGCGTGATGTACCTGGGCAAGTTCGTGGAGCTCGGCAAGGACGTCGAGATCTACGACAAGCCCGCTCATCCGTACACGCAGGCGCTGCTGTCGGCGGTGCCGGTTCCCGACCCCGAGGGCCGGGAGCAGCGCGAGCGGATCATCCTGCAGGGCGACCCGCCCTCGCCCGCCAACCCGCCGTCGGGGTGCCGCTTCCGCACCCGCTGCTGGAAGGCGCAGGAGATCTGCGCGGAGGAGGAGCCGTTGCTGCAGATCCGGACGGGGACCGGGCACGAGAGCGCCTGTCACTTCGCCGAGACGCACGACGTGGTCCACGCGGGATGACCTGAAGACCCTCCGGGAAAGCTCCCGGAGGGTCTTCTCATGTCGTGGCCACGATGGCCGAGCCGTGGCCGAACAGGCCCTGGTTGACCGCGAGGCCGACGCGCGCGCCGGGCACCTGGCGCGCGCCCGCCGCCCCGCGCAGCTGGTTCGTCAGCTCGCAGAGCTGCGCGATCGCCTGGGCCGGGATCGCCTCGCCGAAGGAGGCCAGGCCGCCCGACGGGTTGACCGGCACCCGGCCGCCGAGCGCGGTCTCGCCCGCCCGCAGCAGCTTGTCCGCCTCGCCCGGCGGGCACAGGCCGACGTCCTCGACCCAGTCCAGCTCCAGGGCGGTGGACAGGTCGTACACCTCGGCGAAGGAGACGTCCTCGGGGCCCAGGCCGGCCTCCTCGTAGGCGGCGTGCGCGATCGCGGCCCTGAACGGCCTCTCCGGCGCGCGGACGGCGGCGCAGGAGTCGGTGGCGAAGTTCGGCAGCTCCAGGACCGCGTTGGGGAAGGTCGGCGTCACCGTGGAGACGGCCGCCAGGCGCACCGGGGCCGTCGCGCCGAGACGCCTGGCGTACGCCTCCGAGGCCAGGACGACCGCGGCGCCGCCGTCGGAGGTGGCGCAGATGTCCATCAGGCGCAGCGGGTCGGCCACCATGGGCGAGGCGAGCACCTCCTCCGCCGTGACCCGGGCGCGGTAGCGGGCCATGGGGTTGAGCGAGCCGGCGAGCGCGTTCTTGACCTTGACGGCGGCGAAGTCGTCGCTGGTGGAGCCGTACAGGGCCATGCGCCGGCGGGCGTAGAGGCCGAAGTAGGCGGGGTTGGCGGCGCCGAGGAGGCGGAAGCGCAACCAGTCGGGGTCGTCGTGCCGGTCGCCGCCGACGGGCTTGAAGAAGCCCTTGGGGGTGGAGTCGGCGCCCACCACGAGCGCCACGTCGCACAGCCCGGCCAGGATCCTGGTGCGCGCGATGTCCACCGCCTGGGCCCCCGACGCGCAGGCCGCGTAGCAGGAGGCGATCCTGGCGCCCGTCCAGCCGAGCGCCTGGGCGTAGGTCGCGCCGGAGACGAAGCCCGGATAGCCGTTCCTGATCGTGTCGGCCCCCACCACGTACTGGACGTCGGTCCAGGCCACCCCGGCGTCGCGGAGGGCGGCGCGGGCCGCGGCGACGCCGTACTCGACGAAGGGACGTCCCCACTTGCCCCACGGGTGCATGCCCGCGCCGAGCACCACCACCGCGCTCACGAGGCCCGCCCCCACATCCACACCAGCGGGCCGTCGGCCAGCGGCCCGTGGACGAGCTCCAGCTCCATGCCCACCTCCAGGTCGCTCACCGTGAGGTCCTTGACCTGGCCGAGCACCACCAGCCCCGCGCCGTCGAGCTCGACGGCGGCCAGCGTGACCGGCCGGTACGGCCGCGCCGCCACGTACGGCTCCGGCGGCGGGTAGCAGGCGTCGGTGTAGGACCAGACCCGCCCGCGCCGCGGCAGCCGGGTCTCGGCCGTCTCCTCGCCCTCGCAGCGCGGATTGCGGCACAGGCCCCGCTGCGGCGGGAAGGCGACGGTCCCGCAGGTCAGGCAGGTGGTGCCGATGAGGTGGGTGGCGCCGTCCCCGTCGATGGCGAACCAGCCGTCGATCGCTAAGGTCATAGCCAGGAGTATCACACAAGCGCTTGCTAGGGTGAATCCCTCCGGCGCCTCCGCCGGGTGGTGACCACCCGCGCCGACATGGCCGCCGCCAGCACCACCATCCCGGCCACCACCGGCGCCCTGGAGGCGGGCGGCGCGGCCGGCCCCCGCCCGAAGTACGGGCCGGGCCGGGCGGCCGGTGAGAGCGTCCCGTGCGCCAGCCGCCGGGCCTCCCGCAGGGCGAGCGGCGCGTCGGCCACCCCGTGCCCGTAGGCGCGGCTGTGGCCGCTCGTGGGCCGCCTCCTGGCGCCGCGCTCGATGGCCATGCGCACGTGGTACGGCGACAGCCCCGGATGGGCCGACCGCACCAGGGCCGCCACGCCCGCGACCATGGCCGCCGCCGAGCTCGTGCCGTCGCCCGCCACGTACCCCTCGGCGCCGTCGGCCGTGACGATGTCGGTGCCCGGCGCGACCACCGACAGGTAGTCCTGGCGGTTGGAGAAGGGGGCCACCCTCAGCCGCCGGTCCACCGCGCCCACGGCGATGACGCCCGGGTAGGCGGCCGGGAAGTTCTTCCTGTTGGTCGTGTCGCCGTCGTTCCCGGCCGAGGCCACCAGGACCACGCCGCGGGCGATCGCGTACTGCACGGCCTCCTCCTCGGCCGCCGAGCCCTCCCACGCGCCGCTGCCGCCGCCGAGGGACATGCTGATCACGTCCGCGCCGTGGTCGGCCGCGTACCTGATGCCCGCGGCCAGGGCGTCGCGGCGGCCGGTACGCCGTTCGGCGCGCAGCGGGTCGGTGTTCTCCAGCGTGACCCTGATCGACAGCACCCGCGCCGCGGGGGCGACGCCGACCACGCCCTCGGTGCGTCCCTCGCCGTGCCCGCGGCCGGCGATCAGGCCGGCCATGGCGGTGCCGTGGTGCCCCCACAGGCGCTTGGGCGCGCCGGTCAGGTCGGGGCCCTGGGTCACGACGCCCCGCAGGTCGGGGTGGCGGCCGTTCACCCCGGTGTCCAGCACGGCCACCAGCACGCCCGCGCCCCTGCTCTCCCGCCACGCCTCGGGCAGGCGCAGCGCCCGGAGCTGCCACTGCCGGGCCCGCGCGGCGGCGCCCACGCCGCCGGGGACGCTCGGCGAGGCCGCCGTCCGCACGTCGTCGGTGGCGCTGGACGCCACGCCCGCGACCCCGGCCGCCAGGATCAGAGCCGGCAGCAGGGACGCGAGCACCCTCATCGGGTCAGCGCCCGGTGCAACGCCACGGCGAGCTGCCGCGCGGCGCCCCGCAGCCGCGGCGCGGCGCGTCCGCCCGGCCGGTACGCCCGCCCGTCGGCGTACCCCACGGCCGTCGCCACCAGGTAGGGGTCGCCGGAGCCGGCCAGCGCCCCGGCGAAGTACTGCCGCTCGCCGAACCGCTCGGCCGGGCCGCCGGGGAAGGCGACGGGCCGCACGGTGGCCGGGCGCACCCCGCCGTACGGGCGTGGGCACGGGCGTGGGCAGGGCGCGTCGAGCACGGCGATCCCGACGGTGGCCACGTACGTCTGGGTGCTGTCGGCGTACGTGGCCCGCAGCGCGGTCAGGCAGCCGGGCCGCACCGCGGCGGGCTGGAACGCCACCCGGCACGGCGCCTCGGGGGCCACCCCCGCCAGCACGTACGTCACCCTGGCCCCCGACGGGCTGACGCCGGGAACGGCCAGCGGGAAGATCCGCGCCACCGGCCAGGCGTGCCAGCGCTCCGGCACGGGCGCGTCTGCCTGCGGCCAGAACACGGACAGGATGGAGAGCAGCACAACGGACAGTTGGTACACGTCAACCTCGAACGGGAGAGGAGGGACGCCCGATCTGCCGTGCATTCTGGCACGTGGCCGGCGAGTCGTTCCGACGCTTCGGTAAACAGCCCGATACGCGGAGTAATTGTAGTTATGCGGTCATTCGCCCTGCGGTGTGGGCGAAAGTCGGACATGTGCCCCAGGGGGGAGCCCCAGCCGCTGCGCCGCGTCCCCGAAGTTGACCGCGATGGCGATCAGCCCCGCCGAGTCCGTGAACGCCACCAGCTCGCCCGGCGGCACCGCCGCGAACGACGTGCGGAAGGGCATCGCGAGCCGCCGCCGCCCGAGCCACACCCCCAGCGTGTCGCCCACCTGGACGCCCAGCGCGTCCAGGTCGCCCGCCGCGATCGACAACTGCGTGTTGCCGTGGCGGTCCACCGAGACGACCTCGCCCTCGACCGAGCCCTCCCGCAGCAGCGAGGTCGGCGCGGGCAGCGAGACCAGCCGCTCGACCGGCACCGGGGGGCCCAGCTCGGCCGGGTCCAGGCCGCCGGCCAGCCGCCCGGCGACCGGCGAGAAGACGTCCCGGCCGTGGAAGGTGGGCGACACCGGCCGCAGGAAGAGCTCCTCGTTGCTGAGCGCGTACGCGGCCCGCGCGCCGCCGCTGGCGTGCACCGCCCAGGACAGCAGGCCGTTGTCGGGGCCGACGAACACCCGGCCGCCCGCCTCGACCGCCACCGACCGCCGCGCGCCGCCCACGCCGGGGTCGACCGCGCCGATGTGCACGCCCGCCGGGAGGTAGGGGATGGTCTGGGCGAGGATGGCCGCGCCACGCCGAACGTCGCCGGACGGGACCAGGTGGCTCACGTCGATCACCCGCGCCTGGGGCGCGATCCCGGCGATCACTCCGTGGCAGGCGGCCACGAAGCCGTCTTCGAGCCCGTAGTCCGTGAGGAGCGTGATGACTGGGGTCACATTTCGTGACTGTACGTCCGGCAATCCGCCGTGAACAGCCGCACATCGCACATTACGATTGGCCACGGGCCGCGACGCGTGCGATGTGATCGTCGCACGCCCCTTCCCGAGGAGGACATCATGGGAGCACCGCTCAGCGGTGACAGTGCTGCCCAGGAACCGTCCAGACCGCCCTTCACCGACCGCGATCTCGAACTCCTCGCCTTCGAACGCCAATGGTGGCGTCACGCGGGCGCCAAGGAGCAGGCCATCAAGGAGACCTTCGGGTTCTCGGCCACCCGCTACTACCAGTTGCTCGGCGAGTTGATCGACAGACCGGAGGCGCTGGAGCAGGACCCGATGCTGGTCAAACGGTTGCGAAGGTTGCGCTCCACCCGTCAGCGTGACCGTGCGGCGAGACGGCTCGGCATGCGCCCCTGACCGGCTGGGTACGGCAGCCGCGTGAGGAACATCCCTGGAATGGAAGCGATCCTTAAAGATCCGTCCGGCGCCGTGATCGGGCTCGACTTCGACGGAACCCTGTCGCCGATCGTGCCCGATCCCGCCTCCGCCCGGATCCACCCCGAGGCCCCCGCCGTACTCGCCGAGCTGGGCGCCCACGTCGGCGCCGTGGCCATCGTGACCGGCAGGCCGGCGGCCACCGCGCTCGAACTCGGGCCCGGCCTGGCCGACGTGCCCGGTCTCGTGGTGCTCGGCCACTACGGCTTCGAGCGGTGGGAGCACGGACGCGTCTCGGCGCCGCCGCCTCCGCCCGGCGTGCCCCGCGCCCGGGCCGAGCTGCCGCTGCTGCTCGACTCGCTCGGGCTGCACGGCGTGGTGATCGAGGACAAGGGCCGGGCGGTGGCCGTGCACACCAGGCGCGCCCCCGACCCCGAGGGCGCGCTGGCCGCGTTGCGCGAGCCGCTGGCCGGGCTGGCCGACAAGCACGGGCTGGTGATCGAGCCCGGACGCATGGTCCTGGAGCTGCGGCCGCCCGGCATGGACAAGGGCCACGCGCTCGGGCTGTTCCTGGCCGAGCGGGACGCCAGGTCCGTCATGTTCGTCGGCGACGACCTCGGCGACCTGGCCGCGTTCGAGGCCGTACGCGCCTCGGGGCTGCCCGGCGTGACCGTGTGCAGCGGCTCGGCGGAGGTGACCGCGCTGGCCGAACGGGCCGACATCGTGGTCGACGGGCCCGACGGCGTGGTGGCGTTGCTGCGGGAGCTGACGACGGCCTTCAGCCGTCCCTGAGTTCAGCCGTTCGTGAGCCGGCTCGCGGCCTTCGCCGTCTTCGAGCCGGCTCGCGGCTTTCAGTCGTTCGTGATTGGGCTGCAAGTGGCGGGTTCTACGTTGGTGCCCATGTCAAGACGATCTCTCGCTGTCGCCGCCGTCTCGGTTGCGTCCCTGGCGGCCGTGCTCGCCGTGCCCGGGGCCGCCTCCGCCGCGCCCGCCCAGCAGCTCAAGTTGCGCGGCGGCCTGACGCTCTACATCCCGATCGAGTGGGTGGTCCACCGTCAGGGGGCCGACTACGTGCAGGTGGTCACCGGCCGTTGCGCCAAGCCACAGGGCTGGGGCTCGCCCGAGTGCGACGCGTTCTACATCCTCGGCCCCGACGCGATCAAGCGGGGCGCGGAGGGCTTCGGGCCCTACACGGGCAAGAACCCGTACTACCCGGCCAGTGACGTACAGCCCTGCCCGTTCAACCGGAAGTGGGGCGAGGTCATCGGCCCCAAGGTCACCAGGGGCTACCGGCAGATGGGGGCCGGGCACAAGGCCGCCTACAACGCCTGGCAGGCCAAGTGCGTCAGCTACTCGGGCAACGGCGTGAAGGCCCGCTTCACGCAGCGCGAGTGGTACCTGCCGAAGAGCCGGATCCTCGTCGTGGACCAGTGGGACACGCCCGGCCTGGCCGACACGCTCAAGTACGCCGACTGGACATGAGCACCCCGGTCACCGCGACAGCGATGATCACCGGCACCAGCACGAACGCGGTCCCGGTGCCGTAGCCGTCGGCCAGCGAGCCGAGCAGCAGCGGGCCGACCGCCATGGCGGCGCCCGCCCACACGGGCGAGGCGGCCGCCGCCCGGTCCGCCCGGTCGCCGGAGGCGGCGATCAGCGAGCTCAGCGCGAGCGGGAACTGCAGCGACGCGCCCAGCCCGCTCAGCGCCAGCCCCGCGTACGACAGCACCGGCGCGCCGCTCGTCCAGAACAGCAGCCAGCCGAGCGCCATCAGCCCCAGGGCGCCGACGAACAGCGGCGTGGCCGGCAGCCGCAGCGCGAGCTGCGCGCCCGCGAACCTGCCCGCCGCCATGCCGCTGACGAACGCCGTCAGCCCGGTCGCCGCGACGGCCGCCGTCACGCCGGTCCTGAGGGCGAACAGGTCGGCGGCCCACAGGTTGAACGAGAACTCCAGGGCCACGCAGCAGAACAGCACGGCCCCGGCCAGATGGAAGCGCCACCGGCCGCCCACCCGCGCCTGGACGCCGCCCAGGGCGACCACGTCGTCCTCCCCTTCCATGCCCTGCCGGGGCGCGGGCCAGGAGCGGCCCAGCGCCAGTGCGAGCAGGACGCTGACCGCCGGGGTGATCAGCAGGGCGGCCCGCCAGCCGAGCGCGCTCTGCGCCACCTGGCTGAGCACGAACGTCGCCACGATCCCCACCAGCACGCCCACGGCGTTGGCCTCGCTGAGCGCGGCCGGTCCCGCGGGGCCGTGGTGGTCGCTGAGCTCGGCCATCGCCGCGTAGAGCATGACCGAGCCGAAGCCGCCGGCCACGCCGTAGCCCAGCAGCGTCAGGGGTAGCGCGGAGGTGGCCATGACCAGCAGCACGCCGGCGTTCATCCCGGCCAGGCCGACCCAGCACGTCACGCGCCGGCCGAGGACCCTGGTGAGCAGGGGCAGGGCGAGGCCGGCGCCGACCGTGCCGAGCGCCATGGCGGTGCCGTGCAGCCCGGCGACGGTGGCCGTGGTGCGCTGGTCGGCGCGCAGGAGCGGCAGGGCGGCGCTGAGGCCGTACATGAAGGTGGCGAACGCGCCGAGCAGGAGATAGATCAGCCAGGTCGGACGGTCCCGGACGAGTCGGATGGGCACTGAGACCGTCGACACCCGGCAGCCTCCGTCATTGGCAGTGAATCCGACTTCTCATGTTAAAGCAGGGCATCGAGCTGGGATTCCAGCCACTTGTGCGGCGGCAGCGCGGTGGCCGCCTCGTACAGCCGGTCGCGGCGGCGCCTGCGCTCGTCCTCGGGCATCACCAGGGCCTCGTGCAGCGCGGCCGCCGTGCCGCTCACGTCGTAGGGGTTGACCACCAGCGCGTACGGCCCCAGCTCGGCCGCCGCCCCCGCCTCGCGCGAGAGCACCAGGGCGCAGCGCGGCGACAGGACGGGCCCCTCCTTGGCCACCAGGTTCATGCCGTCGCGGATGGGGTTGACCAGCAGCACGTCCGCCAGCCGGTAGGCGGCCAGCGAGCGCGGGTAGTCGTCGTTGACGTTGAGGATGACCGGGTCCCAGTCCTCGGTGGCGTACTCGTCCTCGATCTCGCGCGCGCAGCGCTGCACCGACGCGGTGTACTCGCGGTATTCGGGCAGGTCGTGCCGGCTCGGGTAGGCGAAGGCCAGGTGGACCACCTTGCCGTGCCACTCCGGATGGGCGGCCAGGAACTCCCGGTAGGCCAGCAGCCCGCGCACGATGTTCTTGGACAGCTCGGTGCGGTCGATGCGGACGATCAGCCGGCGCCCGGCCACCTGCTCGGCGAGCGCGGCCATGTGCGACTCGACGTCGGGCTCGCAGGCCCGCGCCCACAGCGCCGCGCCGTCCACGCCCAGGCTGTGCACGCCGACGCGGGTCTTCCTGCCCTCGTGGGTGACCGTGCGGGCCGCGCGGTCCACCCGCGCGCCCAGCAGCGCCTCGCAGCAGTCCATGAACGCCGCCGCCCACCGCGCCGTGAGGAAGCCCGCGTGGTCGGCCCCCAGGATGCCGTCCAGGACCTCCCTGGTCACCGCGTCGGGCAGCAGGGAGAAGTACTCCGGGGGCGCCCACGGCGTGTGGCTGAAATGGGCGATGCGCAGGTCGGGGCGCTCGGCGCGGAGCATCGCCGGGGTGAGCGTCAGGTGGTAGTCCTGGACCATCACGCGTGCGCCGTGCCCGGCCTCCTCGGCCAGCGCCAGCGCGAACGCGCCGTTGTAGTCGCGGTAGGACTCCCACTCGCGCCGGAACTTGGTGCCGAAGCTGGGGGAGTTGGGGATGTCGTACAGCAGGTGGTTGACGAACCACAGGGTCGAGTTGGCCACGGCGTTGTAGGCGCGGTGGAAGGTGGCCGCGGGGATGTCGAGCATCCGCAACGCGCCCGTGTCGTAGCCCGTCCGGTCGAGCCGGCCCCCCGGAGCCAGGCGTACGGCGCTGCGGTCGCCGTCGGACAGCGCGGCGCACACCCACAGCACGCCGTGCTCCTTGGCCACCCCCGACAGGCCCGAGACCAGGCCCCCACCACCGCGTTTCATGGTCAGCTCACCGTCGTCGTCGACGGTGAAGGAGACCGGCCCGCGGTTGGACGCCACGAGAACGCTGTTCATTTGGGCTCCCTTCGCCCATAGGATCCCAGCTATGGCGCTAGATGAGCTAACCGAGGAACTCGCCCGCTCGGCCGCGGCCGGAGACCATCGCGCGCTCGGCGAGCTCCTGGCCAGGATCGAGCCTGACGTGATGCGCCACTGCGCCCGGATCCTGCCCTATCACCAGGACGCGGAAGAAGCCTCGCAGGACACACTGCTGGCCGTGGCGCGCAACATCGGGCGGTTCGAGGGGCGGGCCAGGTTCAGCACCTGGCTGCACATCGTGACCGCCAACTGCGCGCGCACCACGTACCGGTCGCTGAAGCGCAGGGCCGCCGAGCAGACGTCGGAGGAACTGCCGATGCAGAAGCCGGACGCGCGGCGGGTCAGCGTGATCGCCGGCTCGCGGCTCGACCTGCTCGACGCGATGGAGGCGCTGGAGGCCGACAAGCCCGACCTGGCCCAGGCGCTGGTGCTGCGCGACATCGTCCAGCTCGACTACAACGAGGTGGCCGAGCAGCTCAACATCCCGCTCGGCACCGCCAAGTCCCGCATCCACCAGGCCCGCAAGTACGTGCAGGGAGTCCTCGGGGAGGACTATCGGTGAGACAAGCTTTCTCACCTTCTGAGATGGGTGGCCGTTTCGGCCACTTGAGAAGGTAGAGTCCCTTTCGACAACTGAATATTGCTCATCCAGAGGGGTGGAGGGACCGGCCCTGCGAAGCCCCGGCAACCCTCCCGGCTTGTACTCGCGACCTGGCGAGGCCGACCGGGACAAGGTGCCAATTCCGGTTCGCGGTCAAGGTGGCCGCGGGCGAAGATGAGGGAAGGCCTCGCTTCATGTCGCTCGACTTTGGTCCTGCCGTCGCTCTGTCCTGCCGCGAGTGCGGCACGCGCTACCCCCTGGGCCCCAGCTTCGCCTGCCTGGAGTGTTTCGGGCCGCTCGAAGCGGCCTACTCCTTCGGCCAGGTGACCCGCGCGGACATCGAGTCCGGCCCCGCCAACATCTGGCGCTACCGCTCCCTGCTTCCGGTCCCCGCCGACGTGGCGAGCAAGCCCAACATGAACCCGGGCTGGACGAAGCTGGTCAAGGCCGGCAACCTCGGCAAGGCGCTCGGCCTCCGGTCCCTGTTCGTGAAGGACGACTCGGGCAACCCCACCCACTCCTTCAAGGACCGCGTGGTCGCCATCGCCGTCGAGGCGGCCAGGAACTTCGGGTTCCACACGCTCTCCTGCTCCTCCACGGGCAACCTCGCCGGCGCGGTCACCGCCGCCGCCGCGCGGGCCGGCCTCGACGCGTGCGTGTTCATCCCGGCCGACCTCGAAGCGGCCAAGATCGCCATGGCCCGGGTGTTCGGCGGCCGGCTGGTCGGGATCGAGGGCACCTACGACGAGGTCAACCGGTTCTGTTCCGAGCTGATCGGCGACCCGCTGGGCGAGAGGTGGGGGTTCGTCAACGTCAACCTGCGGCCGTACTACGCCGAGGGGTCCAAGACGCTCGCGTACGAGATCGCCGAGCAGCTCGGCTGGCGGCTGCCGGAGCAGATCGTCATCCCCATCGCCTCGGGCTCCCAGCTCACGAAGATCGACAAGGGGTTCAAGGAGCTGATCGCGCTCGGGCTGGTCGAGGACACGCCGTACAAGGTGTTCGGGGCGCAGGCGGCCGGGTGCTCGCCGGTCTCGACGGCGTACAAGGCGGGGCACGACGTGGTCCAGCCGGTCAAGCCGGACACGATCGCCAAGTCGCTGGCCATCGGCAACCCCGCCGACGGGCCGTACGTGCTGGACATCGCCCGGCGTACCGGCGGGGGCGTCGAGGACGTCACCGACCCGGAGATCGTCGCCGCGATCAAGCTCCTGGCCTCCACCGAGGGCATCTTCGCCGAGACCGCGGGCGGCGTCACGGTGGGCGTGCTGAAGAAGCTCGTCGAGACGGGCAGGCTCGACCCCGAGGCCGAGACCGTGGTCCTGAACACCGGCGACGGCCTCAAGACGCTCGACGCGATCAGCGACGACGCGCGGCCCACCGCCGTGATCCGGCCCTCTCTCGACGCGTTCCGCGCGACTGTCTGACAATCCAGGAAAGGCAACAAAAACCATGAGCGTTTCTGTGCGGATTCCCACCATTCTGCGCACTTACACCGGGGGTAACGCCGAAGTGAGTGGCGAAGGGGCGACTCTTCGTGACGTTCTCGCCAAGCTCGACTCCGACTACCCGGGGATCGGCGCGAGAATTCTGGATGAATCGGGCAAGATTCGTCGTTTTGTCAACGTTTACGTTGGCGAAGAGGATGTCCGTTTCGTCGAAGGCTTGGACACTCCCGCCCCCGAAGGCACGCAGATCTCCATCATCCCCGCCGTCGCGGGCGGCTGACCGCCGGACCCCCGACTCTTGAAGGCGCCCCTTGTGGGCGCCTTCTTGTTTTAGAACCCAATTCAACTCGAACGACTCAGCCTTCGATGAAATTAGCGGTTTGTCGATTGACTCTGTTGCCAAACCCCTTGCCACAGGTATGGTCGAGGGCGATCGTATGGCTGATTTTCCCAAAAGTCAGGCGATTACAGGTCTCGCGGAGGAATGGGCGAGATCTGCGAGCCCAGTAAGAGGAGTCGGAAGTGGCGCAGGGCACCGTCAAGTGGTTCAACGCGGACAAGGGCTACGGCTTCATCGCGGTAGACGGTGGTAAGGATGTATTCGTCCATTACTCAGCGATCATGATGGACGGGTACCGATCTCTCGAACAGGGTCAGCGCGTCGAGTTCGAGATCACGCAGGGCCAGAAGGGGCCGCAGGCGGAGTCCGTCCGCGCGGTCTGACCCACCGTCGCCGGTGTGAACCGGGCGGCACGCGCGGCAGCGCAGTCCGCGTGAGCCCGCCACTGTTTCCTCCGTCGGCTTCGCACGGCGGGCCGCACCTCCTGGGGCGGCTCGCCGTACGAACCGGTGTGCCCGATGACCTGCCCCATGACCTGGGGCAGGGGGCCCGTGGCTTGCACTCGGCAGGGTAGAGTGCTAAACAGTTCGTTGGCACTCTGTATGGCAGAGTGCCAACAACCCGGATCGAGACGATGGGGTCTGCCGAACGGAGATGCAGACCCATGCCGTCGCGGGCGTCGGCTCGGTCCAGCACACGCCACCCTGCATCTGGGAGGTCTAGCCTTATGGCAGCCAAGATGATCGCGTTTGACGAGGACGCCCGGCGCGGTCTCGAGCGCGGTATGAACCAGCTCGCCGACGCCGTCAAGGTGACCCTTGGTCCCAAGGGGCGCAACGTCGTGCTGGAGAAGAAGTGGGGCGCTCCCACGATCAC
>NZ_JBSFGF010000046.1:0-32642 GCF_053596455.1 Nonomuraea sp. NPDC001699
CGCCCCTGGAGGTTCTCAACGAGGCCCTTTCAACCCAGACGGCCGCATAGGCTGCGCTCATAACACAGCTGTCCGGAATCACCGTGGCCCCTCAGGTCACGAGCCTTGTCAGGACCAACGTCGCACTGACAAGCCAGGTGCTCACAACCATCCGCAACGAGCAGTGGGCCGAACTGACGGGACTCGTCGCCACCATCGATCGCGCAGTTGACCAGGCGCGAGAGGTCGGATCGGTCCCCACCTCCTTGTGGGACAGCGTCGCGGGTAGTGAAGCGTCGTTGCGTAAGCAGCTTGACCTGTACCGACGGAACGTCCGCGGCCACGTCGGGCAGATCGATCGGCCCGACACGCATCGCCGCCGCGAGTATCTCCAGACGAACGCCGAGGCGATCCTCTTCGACGCCAACGCCCTTCTGTCCTCCGTCAAGGCGTGGACCGGGTATCAGGCACTCCGCGCCGCGAAGGCGAGAGCCGCCGGACGCGAAGACGCTGACGAGGCACGTCTCGTCGACGTCATTGCGCGCGACACTCGCACGGAGCTCGACTTTGCCCTGGCCGAGACGACGAGCCTCGTCGACTCGCTGACGCGGGAGCTACGAATCATCGCCGAGCTTCCCGGACGCGACACACTGTCACAGTCACTGACGGGGAAGCGGAAGGACGCGCAGGCAGCCCGCCAAACCTCCGTCCGTCTTCTGGAGGCGATCGAGCCTCTTGCCGATGCTCTCCATCCGCCGGCCCCTCCGCTCGAGGCTCCGGGCGTCGTCTGCGCAACCAAATCGCTGGATCTCGCGCCGTACCTTCGCATCCTGCGATGGTTCTTCGAGGACGGTGAGACCCTACGTGTCCTCGGCTTCCCCGAGCAGCTTGACGCCCTCGGCCCAATTTCTGCGATCTTCAGCGGAGCGAAGGAGAAGCTGGCGGCAGCGAGGGACAAAATGGCAGCAAAGACACTGGTCGCCGTCACGGATCGCCGCATCCTCATGGCCAAGACGAACGCCTTCCTTGAGCAAGGCGAGATCCGTCAGGACATCCCGATCGACCGGGTGCGATACGTCCGAGCAGCGACCACACAGGACAGAAGCGGGCGCTTGGCGATCGACCTCATCACGCGCGACGAGAACATCCGGTGGCTCTTCCACGCTGACACCGACGACACTCAAGTGAACGCACTTGCCGCTGTGCTTGCCGAGTCGATGACAATCCCGGATGTTGAACGCGACGAGCTCCAACAGCGGCGCTACGCCTCCATCGAGGCGGGCAGGAAAGGCGAGAGTGCTGGCACGAGGTCTACGGAACCGACCGGATCCGAGGCCACGACCTGCGATGCCGAGTAGGCCTCTGGCCAATTGACGAAGGGCCGCCCCGACCGCACGTACCGAGCCTGGCCACGTGCGGCGGTGGGCAGTGGTGCGCGGCCACCCGTGGTTGCAGGCCGTTCGGGCTGCCGCGATCACCAAGCTGTACCGGGGTCTGAGGGCCGACGGCGGCAAGAACGGGCGGCCGCGCTTCGGAAGGCCTTCCGTGACGCCGTGAACGTTGATGAGATCCTGGCATCCAGTCCGGTGGAGAAGGCCAAGCGCCCGCGACGGGAAATCAGCGAGCCTGGCTCGGTCTGGACCACGGACCAGCTGAAGACGTTCCTCCTCGCTGCCCGTGGCCACCGCCTCAGGTCTTTCTTCCACGTCGCGGCCTATACAGGTGCTCGGCGCGGTGAGCCGCTTCGTCTGCGCTGGTCCGATGTCGACCTTGAGGGCGCATCTACCAGGGAACAATCACCTTCGGCGACCTCTACAAGGTGTCACCCACAGCGGGCCCGGACGATTGGAGGGATTCTCCCTCCTGAATCTCCCCGCCGAGCGGTGGGCGCTCTTCTTTTGAAACTGGCGTCCCCTACTCCTGCTTGCAAACGGGGGCCAGTCACCACCTGGACCTTGCGTCGCCCAGCTCAGAGGGCAGTTGACGAGTGTCAGCGTGTGATCGTGTGAGACCTCGTTGCTGTACTTCTTTGCTGTCCAGCAGCAGGCGTGCGATGGGACGCCAGCAACTGATCCAAAGTGAGCCTGGCTCAGTCGCCCGGATTTGGCGGCCGACGATTGTGATCATCGAAGTCACCACAGACCCATTGCTGGCCCAAGCACGTGGCGCGCTCAAGTCGTGGTGCTTGGCGCTGGGGCTTTTTCATCCTGAAGTGGCAGTTCATGGCGGGTGGACTGGTGGAGGAGGACGGCGGAGGAGCAAGGCCCGACCGAATATCGTTCGTCCCGGCCGTTGGACGACAGCTAGGGTGTCCGCCATGCAGGACGAGGTCTACCACTACAACGAGGAACGCTGGGAAGCCCTTGTGGGGGCGGAGGCGTTGTTCACCCGTCCAATGCTCGACCTGGACGCGGAGAAGGCTCAGGCCTATTTGGGCCTGGAGAGGCTGGGCATCCCCGGCGATCTGGCGGGCCGGAAGGTGCTCTGCCTGGCGGGAGGGGGTGGGCAGCAGTCTGCGGCCTTCGCTCTGCTCGGAGCCGACGTGACGGTTCTCGACATCTCGTCCGGGCAGCTGGAGCGGGACCGCTTGGCCGCTGAGCACTACAGCATCGGCATCCGCACGATCCAGGGAGACATGCGGGACCTGTCGGCCCTTGACGACTCCTCGTTCGATCTGGTCTGGCATCCGTACTCGCTGACCTTCGTCCCGGACTCCCGGATCGTTTTCCGCGAGGTCGCGAGAGTCGTCGACGAAGGCGGCTACTACTACCTGATGTGCGCCAACCCGTTCTTCTCCGGGCTCACTCACCACTCGTGGAACGGGGAGGGCTACACGCTGAAGCACCCCTACACGGACGAGGCCACGACCCGCTATCCCGACCAGGACTGGGTCTACGACCGCAAGCCGGCCGGCCCCCACATTCGCGAACCCCTGGAGTACAGGCAGACACTGAGCCGGATAGTCAACAGCCTGATCCGGGAAGGCTTCATGCTGAGGCTCCTTTCTGAGGTCCGAGGTGACTACCCGGGTGCGGAACCGGGCAGTTGGGCGCACTTCACGGGCGTGGCCCCGCCGTGGCTGGAATTCGTCTGGCAGTACTGCCCGGCATCCTCGGAAGGCGAGGGTGTCTGGGGGCAGGGCTGACCGCGACCCACGAATTCCAGCTGTGAGCCTCTTACATCCTGAGTAGCGGCCCTCCTCGACGAGTTGGCGCAAGTCCCGGCACTCGGGTCGTTGGGCTGCGCCGGCCTCCTTCACGACAGTGAGGGGGTCAGCGTCCATCGGCCGACTGGCGCTGTTCGACCTGATTGCTCAGCAGCCCGAAGCGTGCCCTCTGCCTTGGTCCGAATCGCTGCTCACCCACCTCGGCAGCGTTGAAAGGCATCGCGACGCCGGCGAGCACACGCAGCGTGTTTCCAAGAACGGCCTGGAAGCCTTCGGAGTCGAATCTCCGCCGTGTCGTCCACCAGACCCTGCAGGCGCCCAGGCCGGGCAGCAGCGGATCGAATGGTCAGCTACGCGCGACCGCCGGTGGTTGCCATGCACGGTGTAGGTGTTGGAGCCGTCGAGCCGTTCGCCCTGGTCGTCGAGATTCTGGTAGTAGTAGGTCGTCTCGTTGGCCGTGTTGACGAAGATGTTGGACTTGCCGACCGCGGTCCGCATCAGGTAGTCGGTGCCGAACGCCGCTCCGGTGTGCTGGGTCGACCAGTGGTGGGCGAGCGGGATGCCGTAGTTGCGGAACTCGAACAGTTCGCCGACCATCGCGTCGGCGTCGAGCGCCGCCTGCTTCAGCGCTACGGCGATCTTCGGGGCGTCGGCGTCCGTCTGGAGCACGGAGCGGAACCAGTCATACATCGCCTGCTCGTCCGGGCAGGGGCGGCACCTCGTCGAGGACCTCCCCGAAGACCTCGAAGAACGCGGCCGGGTCCACCCACTGGGTCTCCTGCCCGCCACCTGTCGAGCCTGCCTGGCCGAAGGAGGGAGCCTTGCTCCAGTCGACCACCTTCATCGTGCCGTCGAACCCCGCGAGCGGGTACACGCTGATCTGGTTCACCAGCGGTTGCACCGCCGCTCGGTCCTGATCGGTGTCGTCGAGGAACACGCGCGGGATCACGACCGCGGTCCGGGTGTCGAAGCGGAATGCCCCGGCGATGCCGCCGGGTACCTGGCCACTCCAGGAGGTGGGCGCGAGCAGGTAGGGGCCGGGTTTGGTGTCGTACATCGCACCGAGCTCCACGAAGGAGTCCGTTCGCTGGTCGACCGCCTGGTAGACCCAGAACCGGCCACCGAAGTCGGGCACTTGCACCACCGAGGGATCGCGCTCGGCGTCCAGGACGCCGAAACCGTAGGCGACGTCCTGGCTCGGGCAGGCGACCATCCGCTCCTCGGGGCGGATGTAGTCGTACAGCATGCCGATCGTACCGGGCGGGCCCGCCGGCACGATGCCCGCCAGGAGACCCGGCCCCGGGAGCTGCTCCATGAGCACGCGTCGGTTACGCAGGTTCACCAGCGGCCAGCCCCACAGATAGGCCGCTCGCCCAAGCCTGGCCTTGCGGTTGGCTGTGGTGGTCAGCCAGGCGCCGGGGTTGGGCGGTACGCCGCGCCCACTCCTCATGGTGGGCCCGGGTGATCGCCTCCCCGACGTCGCTCACAGGAACGGCCGCACCTCGATCTTCCGATCGCAGACCTTCGACGCCTCGCCGGCGAGCTTGAGCGCCACATCCAGATCAGGGGCCTCCCACACCCAGACGCCGGCGAGGTACTCCTTCGACTCCACGAAAGGCCCGTCGCTGAACACCGCCTGCTCGCCCCGGTTGTCGATGACGGTGGCCACGTCGGTGTCCGCGAGTCCGCCCGAGAAGACCCAGTAGCCCTCGGCGATCAGCCGTTCGTTGAACGCGCTGATGGCGGGCCGCCTGTCCGTGCTGCCGGGATAACTCTTGTCATCGATCACGGAAACCAGGTACCGCATCTGTAGACCAACTCCTGTGATGTCACGACAGCGTGGTCCGCCGGCCAGGGACTTCAGGCCGTCGCATACCGCGGGCGCCCGGCCGGCCGGAAGACCTGGATCGACACACCCTTGGAGTCGACCCGCGACTCGACCAGGTCGAGCGCAAGGTCCGGGCCGGTCTCCGGGAACAGGCGCGCGCCCTGGCCGACGACCACCGGGATGGTGACCAGCGTCATCTCGTCGACCAGGTCGTTCTCCAGCAGCCACTGGATCAGGATGCCACTGCCGTGCACCTGCAGCTCACCCCCTGGCTTGGCCTTCAGCTCACTGATGGCCGCCGCGAGGTCACCGCGGAGAACGGTCGTGTCCTGCCAACGCGGGGCGGTGAGCGTGGTCGAGGCAACGTACTTGGGGGCCTCGTGCAAGGCCACGCCGATGGGATGTGCACGCATCTGTTCGATTGCCCCCCAAGAGCCGGCGAACAGCTCATAAGTGCGCCGGCCGAACAGGAACGCCTCGGCGCGCTGATATGCCTGCGTGATGAACGTCCTGGTCTCGTCGTCACCCTTCCCCCGGGCCCATCCGCCGCGCTCGAATCCGTTCCTGCGGTCATCCGACGCGGCGCCGTTTCCCTGCATCACGCCATCGATGGTGACCTGGGTCATGGTCGTCAGCTTCATATCGCGGTTCCTTGCCTCGGAGCCGCCCCCTTGCGGGCGGCCTCACCCTTGCTACGAACGCCACCGCCCCGATCCGACACCGCCTCCCGGACTTCTTGCAGAATTTTCCGGGACGCCGGTCGTCAGCAATCCGACAGCACGACAGTTTCGCGGCGACTGCGTCCCCACCTCTTTGATCGCGCCCAGCGCGGACGAGCTCTTGGACCAGATCGATCGCGAAAATCCTGACCAGGGGTTGGCGGGCGTCGAACGGCTCGTGGCGTGAGGGCCCAACCTCGCCGGTGGCGTAGCCGCACGCAAGGCCATCAAAGGCCGGCCAGAACGCCGCACCACAACAGAGCGCCGCCCTGGCCGACCACGCCGCCGGACCGCCCGTCCGCAAGGCGCACCGGGTGTACGCCGCCCGCATCGCCGCCGTCGATCAGCCACCGCCGTCCAGGCAACTGACCAACACCCCAGCCAGCGCCAGGCCCGGCTACTCGTCTTCGCCGTCATCAGGGTCGCGCAGTTCACGAACGACCGGTCGCCCCTGCGGCTCCTGCCAATTTGGCGGCCCTTGGATGATCAATCCTAAGGGGTCAGTGGCCCACCGCTTGAGGAATTCGGCCGGCATGGCACTTGAGCTTCGTCCATACTTCCGAGCAGCGTGCGGCGCCGACACCTGCTACCCCGACAGCTGGGAGGAGTGTTCTCCCCGGCACAGCGCGGACGCTTGCACGGCGTACGGCTTGCCAGCACCCCTCCAGCCGCTCCCGGCCGCTTCCCGCGGGTGGAGCGGGTGGTGTCCAGCAACGGCAGCCTGAAGGTGGCCGGCTGCAAGGTTCAGGTCGGCCAGGTGCACCGGGGCAAGGTCGTCACCGTGGTCCTGGAGGAGACGCAGTTGCGGGTGCTGTTCGAGGGCGAGCTGCTGTCGGTCCACCCGCGCACCATCCTCAAGGAGGTCAACCGGCTGCGAGCCAGCGGCCATATCGACTACGAGATCTAGGCACGGTGTAAAGCATCAACCGATGCCAAACCGTCAAGCATCAACTGAAGGTTGACACCGTAAGGCACTCCGTCTGACCTGCTGTTTCGTTGCCTTCTCTCGTGCTGGCGATGCTGGTCAGGCTGGGGCTGGCCCCTCGGTCCCAAGCCGACCTGACTCAGCCGGCCTCTTCGACGTATGACGCCAGGTTGGCCAGCGAGGAGGCGATCCCGGCCTCGTGCACGGCTTGGTTGATGCCGGGTGGTACGTCCGTGGCGGTGACAGATACCTCGGTCTCTTCGCCGACAGCAGTTAGGTGCCAGGTCATCGTCATGGTGCCCGCGTACGACGGGTCCTCGGCCTCGAACACCGCCCGCTGCACCACGCGCTCCGGTGGAACCAGCTCGGCGAACCCGACGTCGACGACGTCCGTCGCGTCTGACGTCTTGCCAGGGCTGTCGGTGGGGTCAAGGTACGTGAGGACCATCCGGAACCCGCCACCAGGCCGGGGATCCCACCGCTCGATCCGCCCGCGCATACCGTCCGGCGGCAACCAGACTTCGAGCGACTCCCGGTCGAGGAGGGCGCCGTAGACCGTCGCCGGTGGTGCCGCGATCAGCCGGCTGGCGCGGTCAGTCCTGTCCATGGCCCAAGTCTAGGACCGAAGCTGTTCGGGCCCATCCTCGCCCATCCTCGTCGAACGACAGCCGGACCAGCGCCTTTAAGGTGCCGTGGATAGCTTCCCATCAGGTGTCGCCGGTGATGCGGCTGTTGAGGGGCAGGCCGTCGCCGCCTACATCGCCAAGTGCGCCACCAAGGCCGCCGAATGTGTAGGGACGCTGGATCGCCGCATCCAACCCCTCGACAATCTCGACGCCCTACCCGTTCGCGACCACCCCCGCCGGCTGATCGCCGCCTGCATGCGCCTTGGCGAGAACGCCGACCTGGCCGACCTGCGGCTCATCCAATGGGCTCACATGCTCGGCTTCCGCGGTCACTTCTCCACCAAGAGCCGCCACTCCTCCACCACCCTCGGCGAACTCCGCGCCGCCCGCGAAGAACACATGCGCACAGAAGAGATCAACCTCAGGCGGCTGCCGCTTTTCGACGAGGACACCATCCTCGTCGTCGCTCACTGGGAGTACGCCGGACAGGGCTTCTCCCTCGGAGAACAACTCCTCGCCGCCATCACAGGTCACCGCGTGCCGAACCTGGGGGAACAGCATGACGCCTGAACTGCTCACGGCTCCGCAAGCCATGGCCACTTTGCAGGTCAGCCGGTGGACCCTCTACAACCTCATCCGCTCCGGCGAACTGGGCTCGGTCATCGTAGGCGTCCGCTGCCGCCGCATTCCTCAAGCCGCCCTGAACGACTACGTCACCCGACTCTGCGAGGAGGCAGTCTGATGCCCGCCAAGACCGCGCTTGCCTCCCCGGAGGAGCCCAAGCATCCGCGTACGGGCCGTCGTACCCGGGCCAACAACGAAAGCTCGATCACCCGTACAAGAACGGCTGGGCAGGCTACGTTCCTTGGTCTCACGTGTGTGGATCTCGTCGGCTAACAGGTCTGGATCTCCCACCAGCTCACCACCAAGACAGAGGACTCGACCGCTTCGCTGCCACTCTTCGGCCTGTGCGTCTCCGCACTCAGGCACCGTCGGCGCGTCCAGGAGGAGGCCCACAAGATGGCCGGGGACGCATGGAAGACCTCGGACCTGACGTTCACGCGGCACGCCGATCGAGCCGCGCAACTTCAACCGGGCCTTGGAGAACCACTGTCGCCGAGCGGGTGTGCCGCGCATCCGTGTGCACGACACCCGGCACACGTGCGCCTCGCTTCTGGCCGCCCTGGACGTCCACCCGCGTGTGGCGATGCGCATCCTGCGCCACTCGCAGATCTCGATGACCATGGACGTCTACACCCAGATTCCCAGTCCCGAAACCCGTAAGGCGCTAGACAGGCTCAATCAGAGCCTCGACCGCTCAAGCGAGTCACAACTAATCTCTCGGTACCAAACTTAGGTCCTCTTGGGGTATCCCAAAAGGGCCTAAGTGTGTTCATGGGGTTGTCTCATAGCCCAAGGGATATGCAGCACTAGCTGCGCTGGTCATTTCGTATCTCGTTGCATGTGGTTCAAAGGGATGGGGGCTTCCAGTGAGGCGCCAGGTCATCTCCGGCCAGACGTAGCGGAGGGCGAATGACGCACCCTGTGAATTGCGAGCGGGCCAAGGGACATCACTGCGGCTGTTCTGCGTGCGGCGGAGCACAGCACGGCTGGACGCACGCTCTCTCGCTGGCTCGCGATCCCTCGACCGCGGCTCGTGAAGCGGCGAGAGACACTAGCGACGCGGCCTGGGCCGCAAGTCGGCCTCCCATGGGGCGACGAAAGCCCTCCAAGGAGCGAAAGGCAGCCGCCACCGATAGTGCCACGGTCGACCTCGTTGACTGGCTGTCCAAAAACCCCGACGCCATCGACCTTATCCAAGAAATCGGAGATGCCCTTGCTGGCCCTGTGATTCAGGAGCTCGATAAGAGCTTCGGTGGGGGCAGGCCGAGAGAAGCGCGAAGGCAGCTCACCAATCACTTCTGGTGCGATCTCCTCATTGCCATGGCCGGGGCCATTGAGAAGCTCTCGAAATCTCTGAACCGAATCCCGGAGTACGTGACGACGGTCATTATGCAGTCCCGGCAGAACGAGGGACGCGGAGCCCTCCTCGATGCTCTGGTGGGTCTCGCTGTGCGGACAGCGTGGGAGCCCATCAAGAGCATGATCCATACGACCGGGATCGAGGAGCTCCAACGGACGTGCCGGATCCTCGCCGTTCTGATCTGCCCGGCACCTGAGGATCACAAGGCCGTCCAGGACGGCGCTCTTCTTCCCCTGGCGCAGGAAGGGATGCTGGAGATCAGCAAAGAGCGGCTTGAGCAGGTCTTCCCCGCAGACTGGGTTCACCGTCTTCGGAAGGGCCTCGGCGGTGCCTGAGCAAGGCCGGCACCTTCCGCGGCCCGTGAAACGAACCCATCGTTAAGCGCTTCGCCAGCCGTCGGTGATGCAGGCCTCCTCGAAGTGCCACCAGCCATCCCTTTGGCCACGCGTCAACAGCGTCTTTATCTGCCCGAGCCCTGCGCCCGCCGGCACAGTAAAGGCGACCAGGGGAAGCTCCGAGCTGAAGGATTCCCCGCCCAGGCCGAACGGTGCCAACTGCTCGTACACGGCCTGCGCGCTTCGCCCCAGCGGTCCATTGGGTGACGGCAAAACCCGGATCGTGCAATTGCCCGACGCTTCCACCCGCTCACAGGCCCAGTGGCGACCGTCATCATTGGTGATGAAGCGCACCACGTCGCCTTCGGCGACCCCGTCCTGTAGAAATGGGACGTTCGCCACACGGGCGGTGTCCTCGATTAAGGGCATGGCCCAAAGTCCTTCGGTGTCGTAGGGAAGCCAACCTTCCCGGGGCACGAACTGAAACCACAGCTTGATCAAGCCTGGCTCTGTGGGGAGACGTTCGGAGGGGGCAGAGAGAACCATGCCCACATGATCGCGCAGCCTGCCGAGTGTCCTTGAACAAGCTGATCGCGGGTATGCCCGGAGGCGGATGCTGGGTCCGGGTTGGAGCACCTGCATGGTCGGTACAAGAAGATCACGTTGATCTGGCCGACAGCAGGTGCATGGGCGCGCTGGTGGCCTGGGTCAGGCAGAAGCCCCGACTGGCGTTGGAGATCGTCAAGTAGCGCGAGGGCGCCACGGGATTCGTCGTCTTCGCGCGGTGCCTATGGAAGACCGGTTGCGCGAGCCCACGTTGCTGTACAGCGCTGCTGTACGCCCACGAAAAAGGCCCTCCGGGATGATCCCGGAGGGCCTTTGACCTGCTGTGCGGCCGGAGGTACTCGAAACCCCAACCTTCTGATCCGTAGTCAGATGCTCTATCCATTGAGCTACGGCCGCTCGCTGCGTAAGCAAGCATAGCGGGTTCTGAGCGGTGCATCGAACCGAATACCCGCGATCACTGGCGAGCCGACGGTTCCTTCTTCGGCCAGAGCGTGTAGCTCACCGGCCAGAGCAGGGCGATGAGGGGGATCTTGAGCAGGTTGAGCATGAAGTCCATCAGGGCTTTTGTACGGGAGGGGTCGTTCACCAGCCAGATGAGGCCGAACAGGATGAGGCAGAAGATTCCGTACGCCAGGACCAGTTTCAGCCAGAACCCCCACTCGTAGCGGGTGCGGGCCATGCCGCCCGCCGGCGGCTTCCAGGGCGGGGGGCCGCCGGCGAAGCGGTGGTGGAAGCGGGCGTCGGCCCAGCGCATGGTCCGGTGGCCGAAGACGATCGAGTAGGCGAGGTAGGCCGCCGCCAGGCCGTGGCGCAGGTCCGCCGTGGCGCCGCCGCGCATGTCGATGACCGCCGCGGCCAGGAGGACCACGTCGAGGAGCGGGACGCAGAGGAGGAGGGCCGTGCTGAGCCGGCGGCGCTTCCAGAGGTAGCGGCTGGCCAGGCCGAGACCCAGGAGGAGCCAGAAGCCGATTTCGCAGCCGATGAGGATGGCGACAATCACATGTTCCAGCTTGGGGGGATTCGCGGCCCGGCACATCGTCGGTGAAAACGAGCCTGTGGATACATCGAAGGGTGTATCCACAGGCGGACCCTCGGAGGACGGCGGCGGCCGCCGGGAGTGGTGTGATGAGGACATGACACGGGCGGCGGTGAAGAGCGGTGGCGCCGAGGCGCGGGCGGTTGCACGGTGGGTGAGGCCGTTCGCCGTGCGCGGGGTGGCCGGTGGCCAGGAGAAGGGCCGGGTACGGCCCGCAGTGGCGGCCGGGCTGGCCTTCGTTCTGGGGGCGCTGCTGATCCTGGCCGGTGCGTACGTGCAGCGCGGCGTGCCGGTGTGGGCCCTGCTGGTGCCGTTGGCGATCACCTGTTCGGCCGTGTTGCTGCGGCAGCGGGCGCCGCTGTGGTCGTTGGCGCTGGGGGTGGTGGCCGTCACGGTCGACGGGGTGGTGGGGCCGTCGCTGGCGACCGTGCTGGTGTTCACCGACAATCTGTACGCCGCGGCGCTCTACGGGCCGGCGCGGTTCGCTCGCTGGCTGCTCGGGATCACGACGGTGCTGGCCGTGGTGGGTGGGGCGGTGGCGGCGTTCATCGCGGCGGACTGGCGGTTGCTGGCCGTCATGGGCATCCAGGTAGGGCTGGTGCTGATCACGCCGGTCACCACGGCTTGGGTGCTGCGGGAGCAGCGGGACCGGGCGGCCGCGGAACGGGCGCGGGCGGAGCAGGTCGCGCATCTGGCCGAGCTCGACCGGCAGGCGGCGATCGCGGCCGAGCGTACGCGGATGGCTCGTGAGCTGCACGACATGATCGCGAACCATTTCAGCGCCATCGCCATCCAGTCGACGGCTGCTCTGTCCCGTAAGGACCTGGATCGGGAGACGGTTCGCAAGGTCATGGAGTCCGTACGGGAGAACAGTGTCAAGGGGATGGCCGAGATGCGGGACATGATCGGGCTGCTGCGGGAGGCCAACGGCGGGCGCGAGGGGGACGGGCCGGAGCTTGAGGCCACCCGGCCGCGGTTGGCTGACGCGGAGAGCCTGGTCGAGCGTACGCGGCGGGCTGGGATGGCGGTTGAGCTGCGGGTCGACGGGGAGTCGCGTGAGGTGCCGGCTTCGGTGGATCTGGCTGGTTATCGGATCCTTCAGGAAGGGCTGACGAACGCGCTCAAGCATGGCGAGGCACCGGTTGTCGTCTCGCTGGCGTACGAACCTGGGGAGGTTCTCCTGACGATCGAGAACCGGGTCGGCCGACGTGGCGCTCGGCTGCCGGGGGCAGGGGCGGGGCTGATCGGCATGCGTGAACGGGCTTCGCTGGTAGGAGGGTTCTTCGAGGCGGGGCCATGGGGGGACGGCTGGCGCGTCGTGGCGGCCTTCCCGACGTCGCTCGACGTACCGGCTTCGGGGGACCGTTCTTCGAGCAGCCAGGTCTCGGGGGAGCAGGCTACGAGGGAGCCGCCTGGCGACGGCGGACGCTTCAAAAGCGGCGACGGCGGGCGCTCCGGGACGGCGGACGGGGAGAGGGGGGTGGCGTGAGTATCAGGGTGTTGGTGGCTGACGATCATGCGGCCGTACGCGCCGGGATCGTGATGATCCTCGACGGCGCCGACGACATCGAGGTCGTGGGTGAGGCCGCCGACGGCGAGCAGGCGGTCCGGTTGGCCCACGACCTGCGTCCCGACGTCGTCCTCATGGACATCCGTATGCCCCGCCTCGACGGCATCTCCGCCACCAGGGAGCTGGCGGGGGTGAGCGACGTCCTGATCCTCACGACGTTCGACGTCGACGAGTACGTCTTCGGCGCCCTCCGGGCGGGCGCGGCCGGTTTCCTGCTCAAGAACACCGAGGCCGACGCCCTGGTGGAAGCGGTAAGGCTGGTGGCGGGCGGCGAGGGGATGATCGCGCCGGGCGTCACCAGACGGCTGATCGCGGCCTTCGCCGATCAGCCGCCCCGTCGCGAGCCCTCCGACCCGGAGGCCCTGACCCCGCGCGAACGCGAGGTGCTGGCCTGCATCGGCCGCGGCCTGTCCAACGCCGAGATCGCCAAAGAGCTGGACATGGCCGAAGCCACCACGAAGACGCACGTCAGCCGCCTCCTGAACAAACTGGGGCTGAAGAGCCGCGTCCAGGCAGCGATTTACTACTCAGAGTCGCTTTAGCCCCGTAGGGTGAACGCCGTGACCATGCCGCCGCCACCTCCGCCGGGGCAGCCTCCACCCGGGCCACCTCCCCCCGGGCAGCCGCCGTACGGGCCACCCCCGCCGGGGCAACCGCCGTACGGACCGCCTCCGCAGGGTCCGCCGCCGCAGGGGCCTCCGCACGGCCAGCCCGGGCCGCAGCCGCGGCGCCAGCCGGGGCTGACCGTCGCGTTGGCGCTGGCCGGAAGCTTCGCCTACCTGGTGATCAATGTGATGGTCGGGCTGCTCGCGCTGAGCCTGCAGTCCGCGGTGGGAATCGGCGTCGCGGCCGGGTTCCTGGCGCTTCTGGGCCTCGGCCTGGGCATCACGCTGGTCGTCCTGCGCAAGCAGTGGTCGTTCGGGCTGGGGCTCGGGTTGATGATCGGGTGGTCATTGGCGTCGATCGTCTCGGCCGGATACTGCACGGGGCTGAACCCCGGCATGTACGCGTAGGCGAAGCATGTCCGATCAGCAGTGCCTCACCGACCAGGGGGCGGCGGGATGACGACACCACCGCCACAAGGCCCGTGGGAGCCGCACCAAGGCTGGCCACCGCCGCAGCCGCCGCCGCCGTCGCAGCCGCCGCGGCCATCGCCGCTGCCGCCGCAGCAGCCCAGCAGCCGCGACTCCGCGATCGTCCTCATCGCGACGCTGGTCGCCGGCATGTTCGCCTACAGCGTCGTCAACGGCATCGTGGGCTTCTTCGTCTTCATCTCCGCCATCGACGGCACGAACAAGGCGGGTGTGATCGTCGGCGCGGTGCTGCTGGCCGTCGTCGGCCTGGGCGGCGGTCTGGGGTTCGGCCTGGTCCGCAAGCCGTGGTCGCGGGGGCTCGGGCTGGGGCTCGCGATCGGCTGGGCGCTGTGGTCGATGCTGACGGCCGGCATCTGCACCGGCCTCAACCCGAGCCTGTACGGCTGAAGCATGCCGTATCACGAGATATTCGTCGGCCTGGGCGTCCTCGTGGCCGCGGTGGTCTTCGTCCGCGAGGCGAGGGCCAGGGGCGCGCTCAACGAGCAGTCACTCGTCGCCGTCACCGGAGCCCTGGTCGGCGGAGCCATCGGCATGCGCCTGGCGGGCTGGCTGGAGACGTTCGACCTCGCCGACCTCTGGCTGTACGGCTCCCGCAGCATCCTCGGCGGCCTGACCGGCGCGTACGTCGGCGTGCTGGTCGCGAAGAAGGTCATCGGCTACCGGGAGCGCACCGGCGACCTGTTCGCCCCGGCGGTGGCGCTCGGCATGGCGATCGGCCGCATCGGCTGTCACCTGACCGAGGCCCCCGGCAGGCCCACGGACCTGCCCTGGGGGGTGCACGCGCCGCCGTCCACACCGGAATGTCCGGGTTGCCTGACCGGCCAGGCCATGCACCCGTCGTTCGTGTACGAGATCGTCTTCCAGCTCGCCGCGTTCGTCGCGCTGCGGTGGGCGCGCAAGCGGCTGACCCAGCCGGGCGAGCTGTTCACGCTCTACCTCGCCGGATATGCGGTCTTCCGGTTCCTGGTCGAGTTCACCAGGGCGAACGAGACGCTGTGGCTCGGCCTGACCGGACCGCAGTGCTTCCTGATCCCGGGCCTGACGCTGCTCACGCTCAGGCTCGTGTATGGCTGGCGTCGAGGCCATTACGATGCCCTTTTCAAGCGGAAGGTCATGACATGAGCGCAGGGATGGGGCTACGGGGCGACCGCATCCTCCGGTACGTCAACGCGTTCTGCCCGAAATGCCACGGCCAGGACCTCGACCAGGTCCAACGGCTGAGCGGCTACCTGGCCGAACGCGACGGCAAGGTGTGGCTGGAACGCGGCTGCCGCGAACACGGCCTGATCCGCACGTTGTACGACGAGGACCCGGAGATCCTCTCCTATCTGGAGGAGTGGACCGCTCCCACCAAGCAGCACATCCCTGACGTGTCCGGAAACTTCGCCCCGATCCCCGGCGCGTACCTCAACGGCCTGCCCGAGATGCAGACCCAGCACACCTGCATCCTGCTGGAGGACATCGCCGAGGCGTGCAACCTGCGCTGCCCCACCTGCTTCGCCGACAGCTCGCCCGACCTGACCGGCGTCGTCCCGGTCGCGGACGTGCTGGCGAACGTGGACCAGCGGCTGGCCAGGGAGAACGGCAAGCTCGACGTCCTGATGCTGAGCGGCGGGGAGCCCACGCTCCACCCCGAGCTGAAGACCCTCCTCGCCGAGCTGGCGCTCCGGCCGGTCACCCGCATCCTGATCAACACCAACGGCGTGCTCATCGCCAGGGACGACGCGCTGCTCGACCTGCTCACCGAGCACCGGGACCGGGTGGAGGTCTACCTCCAGTACGACGGCTCGTCGGCCGAGGCGTCCAAGCACCATCGCGGCGGCGACCTGCGCCGGATCAAGGCGCAGGCCGTACGGCGGCTGTCGGAGCGGGAGATCTTCACGACCCTGGTCATGACCGCGGCCCTGGGCGTCAACGACGGGGAGATCGGCGACGTCGTACGCCTCGCGCTGGACACCCCCTTCGTCGGCGGCGTGTCGCTGCAACCCCAGTTCGGGTCGGGCAGGTCGGGCGTCATCGACCCGTCCGACCGGCTCACCCACACCGGCGTGCTCAAGCGGCTCGGCCCGCAGACCGACGGCCTGGTGACCTGGCGCGACCTGACCGCCCTGCCCTGCTCCCACCCCCACTGCTGCTCGGTGGGCTATCTGATCCGCGACGACTCGCAGCAGTGGCGCTCGCTGGTCGCCCTGATGGGCCACGACCGCCTCAAGCAGAACCTGGGCCTGGTCTCCAACCGCATCGCCGACACCGAGCTGCCGCGCGAGCTGCGGCTGGCCGTTCAGGAGTCGCTGCTCGGGCTGCTGTCGGAGCAGTCGTCGCTGTCCCACCCGCAGATCGGCGACCTGTGGCGGGACATCTGCGAGAACTGCGACCTGGGCGTCGCCACGCTGCTCACCCTCGCCTCCTCGGCGCTGCCCGGACGGCGCAGGAAGCTGCGCAGGATGCTGGGCGAGCGGGTGGTGCGGATCACGATCAAGCCGTTCATGGACATCTCGACCATGATCGAGGAGCGGCTCACGCAGTGCTGCGTGCACGTGGGCACGCGGGCCGAGCAGGACCAGTGCGCGCCGTTCTGCGCCGTGCAGGCGTGGCCGCAGCTCTCACGGCAGCGGCTGTCCGCGGTGGCCTCGAAGCCGGGGCTGGTGATCCTGTGAAGGCCCAGCCATACGATCCGCTTCGATTGTGCGTGTACGCCACCGTGGCGCTGCTGGCCTGGCTGCTCGGGCCGTGGGCGGTGCTCGGGTTCGCGGCGCTGGGGTTCGCGGGGTACTGGAAGGCGCGGCGGGCCGGGCTGACCCGGAGCAAATGCCTGCTCAGGGACACCCGGCTCGTACTGGCCTATCTCGGGTTGATCGGGCTTGCCGCGGTGATCGGGATCGTCCTGTCGCTGCGGTGATCAGGGCGCGGGGACGTACAGGCTGAGCGACTCGGCGATGCAGCCGGGCCTGCGCTCGCCCTCGATCTCGATCGTCATCTTCAGGTTGGCCAGGTAGCCGGCCGGCGTGCCCTTGACGTCGGTGAGCTCGCCCACGGCCCTGACCCGCGCGCCCACGGGCACCGGCCTGGGGAAGCGCACCTTGTTCAGCCCGTAGTTGACGCCCATCGCGATGCCTTCGACGCGCACCATCTCGAACATGAACGTCGGCAGCAGCGACAGGGTCAGGTAGCCGTGGGCGATCGTGCCGCCGAAGGGCCCCTCCTTGGCGCGCTCCACGTCCACGTGGATCCACTGGTGGTCGTCGGTGGCGTCGGCGAAGAGGTTGACCTGCTCCTGGGTGACGGTGCGCCACTCGGTCGGGCCGAACGTCTCGCCCACGGCCGCCTTGAGTTCCTGTACGTTCGCGAAGGTCCGCATGGTCACGAACGCTATTGCGCGGGCGGGACGGCTGCCAAGTTGAGCACCCGGTACTCGTCGCCCCGCTCGCTCCAGTACATGGTCGTGCTGGGCTCGGCGGACATGAAGTTCCCCGCCACAGCTCGCCGGAGGAGTGGCTGTCGGTGTAGGCCCCCTCGGGCACCTCGTCCGTGAGCTGCTCCCTGCGCCGCCCGCGCCACCAGCTCACGTGCCGGCGGGTCATGATCGTGCGTACGTAGGACTCCGGGTTGTCCTTGTTGCGCACCCTGCGCCAGGTGCCGCCGAGCTTGAGCAGCGCCTCCTGGACGAGGTCGGCGGCGTCGTCGGGGTTCCCGGTGAGGACGTATCCGTACCGGAGCAGGGCGGCGCCACGCGCTTGCATGAACTCCTCGAACTCCGCAACACCCAGACGCACGGGCGTCCCGGACTGTTGCAAAGATCTTTTACTCGAAACCATCGCATGCATGTTCGAGTCCGCGCTACAGTTCTGGGTATCGAAATCGAACAAGGGTTCGGCCTGGTGAGAGGGGGTGTGTCCGATGACGATGCTCGCCACAGCTCCTGCTCGGACACGCCGTAGCACTTTCTTCCCAAATCTAAGACGGCCGCTATATCCGGCAATAAAGTCCGAGAGCGTGGACCCTGTGCGCAATCCCTACGCCCCCGGCGCCGGGCAGCGTCCGCCGGAGCTGGCCGGGCGCGACCGTGAGCTGCAGCAGTTCGAGGTGGTGCTGGAGCGGGTGGCCCGAGGGCGCCCCGAGCGCAGCATGGTCGTCACCGGCCTGCGCGGCGTCGGCAAGACCGTCCTGCTCAACACCTTCAAGTCCATGGCCATGCAGCGGCTGTGGGGCACGGGCAAGATCGAGGCCCGGCCCGACCAGTCGATCAGGCGTCCTGTGGCGGCCGCCCTGCACATGGCCATCCGCGAGCTGGCCCCGCGCCACCGCGCGCCCGAGCGCATCGAGGAGTTCCTCGGGGTGCTGAAGGCGTTCGCGATGCGCGACCCGTCCGCGGCCAAGGGCACCTCCCACTGGTCGCCCGGCATCGAGGTGCCCGCCAGCCGCGGGCGCGCCGACTCGGGCGACCTGGAGATCGACCTCACCGAGCTGTTCGTCGACGCCGCCGGCGTGGCGACCGACCTCGGCGTGGGCATCGCGCTGTTCATCGACGAGATGCAGGACGTGCAGCCCGCCGACGTGTCCGCGCTCTGCGCCGCCTGCCACGAGCTGTCCCAGTCGGGCGGGCCGCTGATCGTGGTGGGCGCGGGGCTGCCGCACCTGCCGAGCGTGCTGTCGGCCAGCAAGAGCTATTCCGAACGGCTCTTCCGCTACGCGCGCATCGACAAGCTCGACCGCGAGGCGGCCGACATGGCGCTGATCCTCCCCGCGCGGGAGGAGATGGTGGAGTTCACCCAGGAAGCCCTCGACGCGCTCTACGAGGCCGCCGACGGCTATCCCTATTTCGTCCAGGCGTACGGCAAGGTCGCCTGGGACCTCGCGCTCCGCAGCCCGATCACCCTCGACGACGTCAAGGTCTCCGCGCCCGAGGCCGAGGAGGAGCTCGCCGTGGGCTTCTTCGGCAGCCGCTACGAGCGGGCCACCCCGGCCGAGCGCGACTACATGCACGCCATGGCGCAGATCGGCGACGAGCCGGTCGCCACCGCCGACGTGGCCGACGCCCTCGGGCGGAAGCCGTCCAGCCTCTCGCCGGCTCGTGACAGCCTCATCAAGAAAGGGCTCATCTACAGCGCCGAGCGCGGTCTGATCGCGTTCACGGTGCCGCACTTCGGAAGGTTCCTGCGGTCTCAACCTGTTTGAGCGCCGCCCCTAGACCTCTATTGGGCTGTCTAGTGGGGAAGCTAGACAGCCCAATAGAGTCATATCGCCGTGCCTGGATACGGAAATCTAGGGCTCTCTAGCGTCACGCCGATACTGGCGTATATTCCGGCAGAGAGTCGCTGTCGTCGTTGCTGACCACCGCCACGCGCACCGCCGGACGCCGTCCGCGCAGGTGGACCGCGAAGACCACGTCGTCCTGGTCGCGGCCGGTGAAGACGAAGAAGCGCCAGCACAGCTCGCGCCAGCTGTCGTACGGCTCCGGCGAGGTCAGTGCCTCCTGGTGCGCCCGCCACGGGCCGCTCGACCTCAGCCTGGAGAGCATCACCTGCTCGGCGGGGCCGGGGCGCTGCTCGCAGGGGGCGCGGTACCGTACGCGATCGACCAGCTCCTCGATCTCGGGGGAGAGCAGCGCGATCACCGCCAACCCCGCGGCCGTGAGCCAGGTCGGATGGACCGTCGCCGCCCAGCCCGACGCCGGCGCGGCCACCGACAACGCGGACATCCCGGTCAGTACGACCGTCCGGCCGATCGAACGTATGCCGACCGGCGCCGAGCTGACCTCGCCGAAGCAGCCGCAGCCCGCGTCAGGACGCCGCCTGCGCAGCTCGACCAGCACGTACGTGCACATTGCGAAGAAGCCGACCGTCCCCCACCTGAAGATCGGCGCGGTGGTGAACAGCAGCCCCCCGGCCAGCACCAGCTCGACGACCGCGCAGACCAGCAGCGAGGGCGCCTGCATGCGGCCGGGCATGAGCACCGCCGGGCCCAGCCTGGACAGGGTGCCCGGCTCTCCGCCCCGGTACACCGTGACCACCTTGGCGCCGGCGCCCATCACCAGCAGCACGATCAGGATCGGCATCTGCGAATCGAGCACGCCCGTCACCCCAATCCGATCTGAGCGTTGAAGCAGCCTTTGATCAATTCGCCGCCCAGCTCGACGAACGAGGCGGGAGACAGCTCGGCGACGCGGCCGCGCGGCGAGGTGTCGCACTCGACGCAACGGTCGCAGAACCGCCCGGCCAGGCAGCCGCAGGCGACCACCGGCAGGTTGGCCGCGCGGTCGGCGCACGTGTTCCTGACCTGCAACAGCGAACCGATGGCGAGGTAGGGGAGGCCGGCGCAGGAGAGCCCGGCGTCGGGGCAGCCGGTGTCCACGCGCTCCAGCATCGGGTACGCCGCGCCGCGCTCCTCCTCGTCGAACGTGTCGGACCAGGTGGCGGTGCCGGAGATGCGCGCCTGCGCCCCGGCGTACGCGGGCGCCGGGGCCGGCACGACGCCCGACCGGTGGGCGGGCTGCGAGGTCGCCGGCAGCAGCGCCAGGGCGGAGCCGCCGCGCCTGATCCCGATCGCGTCGAACAGGTAGCCCGGCTCGAACTTCGGATGCCGCACCTGCAGCCGTCCGGTGGCCGGGTAGGGGATGACGATCGTCCGGGGGCCCCGGTGGGGGCCGCAGTCGAGCTCGACCGTCAGCTCCTTGCGCCCCTCGACCGACAGGATCGTGCCGGTGAGGCGGGTGGTGTCGGCCCAGATCCGCTCGACGACGCGGCCGTCGCGCAGTGTGCGCATGAGCACCATGGAGCCCACCGGGAGGTCGGCGGGCGCCATCTCCGCGCCGTGCCAGGCCGTGGCCCAGGGGGCGATCACGAGCCGCTCCTCGACGCCTTCGGGGGTCTCGATGACGATGAGATGCGGGCTGACGTCAAGGATCTCGCCGGCGACGGCGCGTAAAGGTTCGCCGTCGGCCAGGTCGGGGCCCGCGATGCCCGGGGTGCGGCCCAGCGCGGCGGCCGCGAGCCGCCTGCGGCGTTCGACGTTCGGATAGCCCATCCGCCCTCCCTCGTCAGGTACTAGGTTCACATGACTCCGGAGCGGCTCGTGCCGTGGCGAACAGAGGGGAGCAAAATACGCATCCCCGGGGAAGGTAGTTGACACCCGCCTTCGAACAATCTGCCACCGACCTTGACTGACCTTTGTCTTCGTCGGGCCGAAACCTGAATTGTGGTTCAGTCACAAAAGGGCATCAGGCTGCGATTCTGGCCACGATGCAGACCACCGGGTGGGAAGAGGAGTTCCGCGAGTACGTCACGGCTCGCGGTCCCGCGCTGCTGCGCGCCGCCCGTCAGCTCACCGGGCATCCGCTGGACGCGGAGGACCTGCTGCAGAGCGCGCTGGCCAAGACGTACCTGGCGTGGGGGAACATCGAGGACCGCAAGGCGCTGGACGGGTACGTCCGCCGGGCCATGGTCAACATCAACATCTCGCAGTGGCGGCGGCGCAAGCTGGAGGAGTACCCGTCGGACGACCTGCCCGAGGTGGCCGCGGCGGAGCCGCCGGCCTGCGGGGAGGTGCACGAGCTGCTGGAACAGGCGTTGGAGGGGCTGCCCGAACGTATGCGGGCCGCGATCGTGCTGCGTTACTACGAGGACATGACCGAACCGGAGATCGCCAGGACGCTCGGGATCAGCGTCGGCACGGTCAAGAGCACGGTGTCACGGGCGATGGCCAAGCTCAGGAGCGCCTTGGGGATCTCCTCGGAGCCGGGCGGCTCGGGGGTTCCGGGGACGTCCTCGTCATCGGCCTTGTAGTCGGCGTGCGGCTCAGTTGAGCGAGTGGGTGGTCTCCTCCGCGCCGGCCGTCGCGCAGGGGCGCACGACGTCTCTGATCTTGCGGAGTGTCTGCAGGAACGCGTCGAGTTCGACCTCGCTCAGGAGGCCGGTGAAGCTGTCCTTGATGTCCTCAAGGTGCTGGGGCAGGACGCTCGCCAGTCGCTCGCGTCCCGCGTCCGTGAGCGCGGCGTAAGAGGCTCTGCGGTCGGTGGCGCACGCCTGCCTGGTCACCAGGCCCTCACGTTCGAGCCGGTCGACGACCCTGGTCACGCCGCTCGTGGACAGGCCCGTCTGGGCGGCCAGGTCGGTCATCCGCAGCGCCTGCCGCGGTGATCGTGCCAGGCGGATGACCGTCTCGAAGTCGATGCCCGACAACCCCGCCCTGCTGAAGACGGGTTGCATCCGGGCTGCCAGACCTGCGTGAACCTCGGCGAGCAGGCCCATCGCCGTCAGCCTGGGGTCATCGATGTGCTTCACGTCCATACCTTAACCGACGTTAGTTGACTTGCGGAATATTCCTCGTGTAGACATTTGTTGCCGCAGACATCCGCACAGCAACCTTCCCGAGGAGAACCCGATGAGCACCCGCACCTGGGAGTCCCTGACCATTCCCGCCGCCGGCACGTACAACCTCGACGTGGCCCACACCCGCATCGGCTTCGTGGTCAAGCACATGATGGTGAGCAAGGTACGCGGCCGCTTCGGTGACTTCACCGGCTCCGTCACGATCGCGGAGAACCCGCTGGAGTCCACGGCCGAGCTGACGATCAAGACCGCCAGCATCGACACCGGCGTCGGCGACCGCGACGGCCACCTGCGCAGCGACGACTTCCTCGCCACGGACAAGTTCCCCGAGATCACCTTCCGGAGCACCCGCGTGGTCGGCCACTCGGGCGACGAGTTCACCGTCGTCGGCGACCTGACGATCCGCGACGTCACCAAGCAGGTCGAGCTCACCGTCGAGTACGGTGGCGCCGGCACCAACCCGTGGGGCGCCGCGGTGTGGGGCTTCTCCATCAACACCGAGTTCGACCGCGAGGAGTTCGGCCTGACCTGGAACCAGACCCTGGAGGCCGGCGGTGTGCTCGTGGGCAAGAAGGTCAAGATCGAGATCGAGGGCGAGGCGAACCCCGCCTGAGCTGGGTTGTCCACAACCTGGAAGCCCGCCCTAGCATGGGGCGGGCTTCATCCACAGGCGGTTACCCACAGGCTGTTGATAACTCTTGGCGAAGGCACGACACGCAACCGCTTTGCCGCCTCGCCAGAAGGCCGGTACGCTGTGCTGAGCCGCGATGGCTTCCAGGAGGATTCGCCTAGTCAGGTCTATGGCGCCGCACTGCTAATGCGGTTTGGTGGCAACACCATCCGGGGTTCAAATCCCCGATCCTCCGCCAGGTGAAAGGCCCTCCCCCGATCTTCGGGGGAGGGCCTTTTTCGATCTCTGTGGGCCTGTGGGTTGCAGTTCGGGTTGCAGTTGGCCCATCAGCCCCAGAGGGCCGAGCCCATGCGGTCGCTGGCGTCCTTCATCTGAAGGGTGGCCACGTGGGTGTACCGCTCGGTGGTGGTCACCCGCGTGTGGCCGAGAATCTCTTGGACGACGCGGATGTGGACGCCTTGCTCGATAAGCAGCGTTGCGGCGGTGTGCCGGGCGTCGTGGACCCGGACGTCCCGTACGCCGGCCTGCTTGAGGATGGACTTCCACTGCTTCCAGTCCTCGGTGCGCTCGATCGGGCCGCCCAGTTGGGTGGTGAAGACCAGATCGTGATCCACCCACTGATCTCCTGCCTTGAGGTGTTCGGCGGCTTGGGCCTTCTTGTGTGCCTTGAGGAGCGCCAGGAGCGCCGGCGGGCACTGGAGGGTGAGCCTGCTCTTGCCCTTGCGTTGCCGAAAGATCAGACCGCCGCCCGTCCGCTTCGGGCACTTGTCCGCGTGGCCGATGCAATCCTTCGGGCAGGGACGCCGGTAGCAGGTGTGAGCGCGTCTCTTGCAGTCCGCTCCGCAGTCCCGGTCGTGCCGGTGCTCCTTGCAGTTCTTCTTGCACGCCTTGCGGTGCCACTTCTCTCCACAGGCATGTGGATCGCTGCAGCCGTGCTGCCACTCGGCGCGCTGGATCTGGAACCACGCCCTGATCTCGCCAGTCGCCAGGTTGACGTACGACCAGCGGAGGCCGAGCGCTTCACCTTGCCGGATGCCGAGGGCCAGTGCAACGGACCAGCGAGCACCATTCCTCCGGGTCTTGGCCGTGTCGAGGATGCGCCGCGCCTCGTCCTTGGTGAGTGGTTCGATCTCGGTGGTCGCGGCCGAAGGAGCATCGACCAGGGTCGCGACGTTGCGGGTGATGCGGCCTCGCCGTACCGCGATCGTGAGCGCGCGGGACAGGATGCGATGCACCTTGAGGACAGAGCTGGGCGACAGCCCCTCTTCCAGCATGCGTGTGTACGCGGCGTCCAGGTGCTCGGGCGCGAGCCGGTCGAGGCGATGCTTGCCGAGGAGCGGCACGATCCAGTTCCGGCACTTGGAGCGGTAGTCGGTCAACGTGCGGGGCGCCATCTTGTCCGAGAGGACGAGCCGCTCACAGATCACGTCCAGGAACTCCGCCATCCACTCCCCGACCGTGGGAGGCCGGCCCGGCTTGCCGACGTGGCCCGACTGCCGTTCGCCTTCCAACTCGCGGACCTTCCGGGTGACCTCTGCTTCGGTCTTGGCTTTGCGGTGACGCCGGTCCGGGGATCCATCCGGCTTGAGCCCGATCGTCACCCAGCCATGCCAGAGGCCGTCCGTGCCGAGGTAGATGGAGGAACGACCGTTGGGCTTCCTGGTGGCCATCACACCGCCTCCTCGGCGTCGGACTCAAGGGTTCGGGCGAAGTCGAGGAGCGCGCCGGTGGGGATGAGGCGATAGCCGTCGCGCTTGATCGAGCGGAGTTCGCCGGTTTTGATGAGGCGGAAGACGGCCGTACGACTCATGCCGAGAACCGTGGCGGCGTCCTTGGGACGGTAGAAGAGTCTGTCCATGTCAGGCCGCCTCCTCGCTTGTCCATGAGTCTTGGCCGTCCGCTTCGGCTTGGAGCCTGGCCATGTGGGCTCGCCAACGTTGACGCTCGGCGACCGACCGCAGCAGGCGCATGGCCAGCGGGGCGACGTTGACGTCTCCGACCGGGACGGGCTTCCAGACGTAGCGATGCGGGTCGGTAGGTTCGTTGGCTTGGCCGAGGGCTTCCAGGACCCAGGTACGACGGTCCTGCTTGTGCTCGGCGAGGGTCTTGTTGGACCACTTGCGCGAGACCAGGACGCGACGGCCCGCGTAGCCGAGGTGGTTGGGCGTGTGCGCCTTGCTGCGGCAGCGACCAGGAGCCATCCCCGGCTTGGCACCCTTGGGCTGAACTCCGTAACGCAGCCAGTTCGGGCAGGCCGGAGAGCACGGCTCGAAGCGCAGCGCCTCGACCATGCGGGCGGCATGTTCCCGTTGGGCAGGGTTGTCGACGTTGAGGTTGTCACCGAGTGACTTGGTCAGGTACTTGGACAGGTAGCGGATGCACTGGTCGGCGTCCTTCGTGCCGGCGAGCATGCCCTTGACGTCCACCTGCTCGCCGAAGCGGATCACATGCAGAGGCTTGGCCTCTTCGTCGGAGTCGAGGTGGTCGAGCGCCTGTTGCCAGGTGGGCAGGACCTCGCCGGTACGAGGGTCGAGGTAGCCGGTGCCGTCTTCCCAGACGGGCAGGTGGTCACCGTCGAAGCGCACTTCGTCGACTGACGGCCACCACACCTGGTGGTACGTGGCTGCCGCGATCTGCTTGACCTCAGCCCTGGGAAGGGTGCCGCGGATGGCCATGTGAAGATGCGGGGCCAGGCGCTTCTGAGGTTCCACCGTGGCGAAGTACTGCACGTCAAAGCCAGCCACCCGGCGAAGGTTCTGCACGAACCGGTCGACCAGCTTGGAGAAGTGCAGAGCGTCCCGAGCAGCCCGCGCGTAGTCGTACGTCGCGGGATCGACGGGTACGCCGTCGCGAACCTTCCCATAGGACGGCAGCGTGAGCGTGACGAACATCGAGGGCCGGTAGAGCTTGCCGTCCGAGCTGGTGAACGTCCGTCCCAGCGTGGTCGGTGCCATCCTGCGGCGAGGCAGGTTCGGCGCGTCCTGCCGCCGCCTGGTCGAGCGGGTGCGCTTGGGGACGGTTCGCCCGAGGACGTTGCCGCGCATGCCCGCCTCATTGATCTCGACATCGACGCCCTCGATCGCGGCATCCCAGTCGGCGGTCTCCTCGCCGAGCGCCGCGGCCTGGTCGCGACGGGCCTGGAGGTCGGCGCGGAACTCGACCAGCCACCGCTGATCCTCGTTCGGGGGGTCCGGCGTGATGGCCGGCTCCTGGTCGAGGTGCCAGCCTTCGCGGCACTGAGCCCTGCGGAGCTGTCTGTTGCGCTTGGCGCACGACGGGCACTTGGCTTCCAGGGGAGCCCCGCACGGCACGTCCACGATCTCCCAGCGGCCCGTGTGGACGTCGAGCCGCTTGAGCGGGATGGGCCGGATGCAGACGCCGTACTGCTTGGCGACCTCCACGGCCACCTCACGGGCCAGCGGCATGGTCTGCCGTACGGCGCGAGGCAGTTCAGCCATGGACACCTCCCTCGTCCTCGGCCAGGTCGGCGCAGAGCCGGAACAGGCCGTTGTACGGGTGCTTGAGCGTTCGTGGGTGGAGAAGGGTGAAAACGCGCAGTCGGGGCAGGTCGCGGAAGGTGAGCAGGACCATGAGGGGGCGGGCCGCCACGAGTTCGAGTTCTTCGGCCGTCCCGTGAAAGCAGACCTTCATCAGGCGGCGTCCTTTCCGGCGGTGAAGGTGGCGGCCATGTCGCGGATGTCAATGTCGGAGACGTAGGCCGCGCGAACCCTGATGGGGTCGGGTGAGGTTTCGAGGCGGACGTAACCGATGCCCGCTCCCCGCTCAGGGACGGGGGAGATGTGGTCGGCCAGGGCGCCACGGTCGCGCGCTCCGTCGCCGAGGACCATGTCCACTTGCTCGGACTCGTCCAGGCGAAGCGCGATCTTGTCGGGGAAGAGGTTGCGGATGTTCATGACCTCCTTGCGCGGGTCCTGGAGGGCGGCCATGACACCTACGCCGACCGCGCGGCCCTGCGTGGTGAGCGTGGCCAGCGCGGCGCAGATGCGCTGCTTGAGTTGGCGATCGGCCTGGTACGCGGTCAGGAACGCCACTTCGTCGACGACCACCAGGACGAACGGGTCCTCCACGGTCGGTGTGTGTGAGCGCTGAAGGCCGGCGAACCGGGAGGCGCGTTCCTGCATGACGTTGACGGCCCGGTCGAGTAGGTCGGCGCAGTCCTCAGGGGTGGCCGCGTACCGGTCACCGAACAGGGCACGGCCGTACGACAGTTCCATCAGCTTGGGGTCGAGCGCCCAGATCTCGACCAGCCCCGCCTGGACGGCGGGGAGGAGTCCGCGGATCGTGGACCAGATGATCGAGCCCTTGCCGGCCCCGGTGGCACCGGCGACCAGCACGTGTGTGCCGTGCACCTTGAGCCGCCACGGCCGCCCGTCCTCCTGTTTGCCGACCTCGACCGGCCCCACGGTGGGGACGTCGGGCAGCGGCAGCGCGTCGAGTGGCACGGCAAGCGGATCAGTACGCGGGAAGGTGAGCAGGAGCCGACCTCCCTTGGTGACCGCCACTCGGCAGGAGGCCGCACCGAAGCCCTGCGCGAGATGATCGAGCCGGTCGGACCAGTCCTTGACCGACTGCCCCTTGAGCATGTGCACGGTGACCAGGTCGGCCCAGGCCGTGCAGGTCACCTTGCCGAGTCGAGGGAGGTAGTCGCGTCCCCACAGGTGCCGACCGAGCCCTGAGATGATCACGACCGGTTGCCAGTGTCGCCGGTACACCCAGACGAGCCGCCACCAAGCCAACAGCCGCAGCCCGATCAGGCGAGTGAAGCCGCGCCGGTCGGTGATGGCCCAGGCGAGCATCCCCGTGGGGACCGGCATGAGCAGGAGAAGCGCGGTTCGCCATCCGTACACCAGGGTGAGGGCAACCGGCGTCAGGGCGATGAGGGCGGCGACGGGATGCCGCCACAGCGTCCGGACGCAGCCGGTGAGCACTCGCCAGACGAAGACGATCAGAGTCAGGATCGCAGGAGTCTGGACGACGGCCGGGCGGAAGACGATGGCCGTGTCAGGGGTGGTGGTGACGAGGTTGCGCGCCTCGTCACCGGGCAGCCGCTTGAACATAAGCTGGGAACCTCTCGTGATGTGGAGTCAGGGGAGAACCGAGGGGCCGCCGGAAGTTGCCGCTTCCAGCGGCCCCGCCTTACCTGTCAGGCCGCCGTCTGGTCGACGGCCTTGCCGGTGGCCTTGTCCGCGACCGGCTGCTGGGCGTGCAAGCGCTCGCAGTCGGCGAGGTACTGAGCGGCGGCGCGGTAGATCTCGCGGGCCAAGGCCAGGTCGGCGTCAGTCACCGGCCCCAGGCCCGTGGCCGAGAAGGAGACCTGCGTCTCCGGGGTGCTGAAGGACAGGTACGGGCGACGCTCGTCGATCACTCTGGCGCGCACCCGTACCTCACTCGTGTGGAAGGAGACGTCCAGTCGCGGCGTCTCCTCGGGGGCCAGTGAGACCGTGACGTAGGTGTACGGACCGAGGTTCACGCCGCCACCTCCTTGGAGGCCGGCGTCTGCTTCGCACGCGGCGGGCGCATCCCCGTCGCGCGGATGGAGTAGGCGAGCCGCCCGTTCTGGGCGACGTACGGAGTGACGGTCATCCCCACGAACTCGACCGGTGTGATCGGCATGCCGGGTACGGCCGGCGGAGCGGTGGGCTCGGTCGTGGACAGGAGCTTGACCGTGACCGTCTTCTGGGAAGCCTTCACGGTCGGATCGCCGTCCATGACCGGGATCTGCCAGACCGGCTCACCGGTCGTCTTGTCCTTGGCGTAGACGGTCCTGCCGTTGGCCGAGGCGTCGAAGTCCTTGACCTGCTCGACGTTCCCGATGAGGTAGCAGCCGAGCGGAAAGACCTGCTCGAAGCTGATCGGGATGGGTCCTTGGATTGCCATGTCGTTCCTCTCGGTTGCGGCGACGAGCCCTCATCCGCTCGTCCACTTGTCCGCATGAGTTGAGAGTAGGCTGTGACCACTCGTCCGCACAAGTGGTTGAGCCGGAGTGGCGCGGTAAGAATTACCTCACCTTGTAGACATCCTCAAGCTCATGCAGGCTGCCAGGCAGCGCCAGACTCATGGCCAACAGGACGTTCCCCGCAGGGTCGTGCACCGTCGCCGTCACGCCGAGCACCGGATTGGCCGAGCCCAGCAGCTCGGCCTCGTCCTTCGTAGGCTTACGTGCCGACAGTCGCTCAGTGATGCGATCGAACCGCACATGCTTGACCGCCTGGAGATGCTTGCGGATGCCGCCCCGCAACGGCTCGAGCTTGTCCAGATCGGTCCCTACCGCGATCTCCAGCGGCACCCACACGGTCTCCACCGCCGAGACGAGATCCGCCTGACGGGCCACCCGCTTGCGAACGATCACCGGCGTACGCTCGGCGACCCCGAGCAACTTAGCGACATGCCGAGGCGCAGATACCCGCGCCACCTCGACGAGACTGTCGGCGCTCTCCCCCTGCTCCGCAGCACCCAGGCCCGGACGAACGGTCTCGGCCTCGCGTTCCGGCCGGCCCTTCACGAAGGACCCCCGCCCGTGCTCGCGCTCGATCCACCCCTGCATGGCGAGCGTCTGAAGCGCCCGCACCACGGTGGTGCGCCCCACGCCCAGCTCACGAACAAGCTGCGTCTCGGACGGCAGCATGTCACCGGGCGCGTACTCACCCGACTCGATACGCTCCTGGATCGCCTGCATGACCTGCGCATATTTCGGCGGGGCGAAGTCCATGCTCATGTTAGCCGTCCGTTCACTCTTGCGCTTGTCCGCATAAGTACAGTACCGGCTGAGCCAAGACTTGTCAGGCCATGATTAGGACTCAGAACGCCCCGCCAGGAGGCGTACACACTCCTCGCAAGCGCTCGCGACGCTCGGCATGAACGGCACCTGCCAATCACCGATCACCACGAGCTGAATCGTCTCGCCGCACAACGCCTTGGCAGCGCCACGCACAACCGCGTGCTGCACGAGCGAGAAATTGCGACGCTCCGTCCCCACCCCGCACGACACCCGCCGGCCGGTCATTACTCGACCCCGTCAACAAGATCGGCGATCAACGCCGAATACGGCTGCGCCCTACGCAGGTCCGAATAATGCATGGAGATACGGCGAGCGGCCCGCACCGGATCAATCGCCGGATGCCAGGCATAGATGACGCGACGACGGGCGACATTCCAGCCGGTTCGCCACCAGTAGTGACGACCGTCGCACCACACGACCAGCCCGACCCAGACAGACACCAGGGCGAGCCCGTACCCGTCATGGACATCCGCGCTGATGCCGTTCTGCTCCAGCGCTTCCCGGAGCAGTTCAGCGGAACGACGCGGATCGATCGAGATCACGACGGGGGCCGTCATCCGGCCACCCGCTCGAACCGCACCGAGCCCGCCGCGTCGAGGTAGGCCCGGAAGATCTCGCGCCGGGTGGTCTCGTCCGGCACGGCCCCGAGCCCGTAGACGCTGTGGACGATCCGCCCCAGCACCGCGCCGGCGTCCACCGACATGCCCCGCATGGCCTTGCGCAGCTCATCCATGGCAGTCGCCTGGAACGAGCTCGAACCGCACGTCCCCAGTTCCTCGCCGAGGCCGGACAGAACCCGGACCTCCCACTCGAACGCCTCGCCGGTGGCAGGACCGTGCTCGGCCCCTTCGCAGTGAAGGCACTCAGTGGTGGCCGACGAGGCCGCATCCAACCTCGATGCCGCCACATGCCCACGACGGGTGACGATCTTCCATCCCCGCCCCTCGCATTCTTCGCACCTGACTGGAGTTGTCATGCGGCAGAGCATGAATGGACCAACCGTTTATACATATCCCACGGCGATATACCGTCGAGGCATATAGAGTCCGCCGCACAGCAATGCACAATCTCGGAGTACGAGTTCCGGAGGGTCGCATGCGCGCGAGTGGTTTCCAGCCGATCAAGCTGCCGCCATCGGTATGGGAACGCGACGATATGCGAGAAAGCCTGAAAAACCGCGACATCGCGGGACTGTTCCGCCTGGTCGCCAAATACGGCGGTATCAGTCAGGTCCGCATCGCATCAGCAACCGAAATCGCCCAGCCCCGCGTCAACAAGATCTTCAACGGAACGGCCGGCCCCATCGAAGAACTGGCCGTCTTCGAACGCATCGCCACCGGACTCGGCCTGCCCGACCACGCCCGCATGCTCCTCGGCCTGGCCCCGCTCGACACGGCGTCCCCGACAGGCGACCTCGACGACGAGCACCAGGAGCAGACCGACGAACTCACCGCCCGCCTGGAGGCCGCCGCGGCCGTCGACGACACCATGGTCATGATCCTGCGTACGGACACCAACAACCTCCGCCTCCAGGACCGCAGACTCGGCAGCCTCGCCATCGCCGACAAGATGCACGCCCAGATGGCCCAGATCGAACGAGCCCACCGCCACGCCGTCCGTCCACGCATCCGTGCCCAGCTCGCCCACCTACTTGCCGAAACAGCTTCGCTGGCCGGCTGGCAGGCCATCAACACCGTGGCGCTCAACGACGCGTGGAACCACTACGAACGCGCCAAGGCCGCCGCCCGCGAAGCCGAGGACGCCGCCGTCCTGGCCTACGTCTCCGGCGAACAGGCGTACGTCCTCATGGACCTGGGCCGTCCCGCCGAAGCCGCCGAACTCCTCCAGCACATCCACGCCACCCACCGCGACCGCGTCCCCGCCCGCCTCAACACCTGGCTCGCCGCAGCCGAGGCCGAAGCCGCGGCCATCCTCGGCGACGAAGACGCATGCCGCCGCGCACTCGACCAAGCCGCCCTCGTGCTGCCGGAAGGCGACGGCGACCCGGACATGCCCTACCTGTCCATCAACGTCCACCACTTCGCCCGCTGGCGCGGAAGCTGCCTGCTCCGCTTCGGCGACCCCAGCACCGTCGAGGACCTACGCTCATCCCTCGCCGGAATGGACGGCACCTACAACCGCGCCGAAGCAGGCGTCCGCTGCGACCTCGGCCACGCCCTGCTCGCGGCCGGCGAACCTGAAGCAGCACAGCCTCACATCCAGCGCGCCCAGCAGTTGGCAACCATGACCGGCTGCCGCCGCCAACGACGCCGCATCGAAGAACTCTCGCGAGCGGTCAACCGCGCTCTCGGCCGTTGAGCCGCTGCTGAGCCTGAAGCAACCCGATCAGCGTCCCGGACGTCCATATGTCCCCACGAGCGATCATGTCGGGGATCTCAGCCATCGGCACCCACTCGATCCGATCGGCCTCCACCTCCCCCTCAGGCTTACCGACCAGCTCGGCGCCATGCACGAGGAACAGGATGTGCTCGGAGTCCACCATGCCGGCCATCGGCTGGTAGCTCACCAGGTGCTCGACCCGCTTCGGCCGATACCCGGTCTCCTCCTCCACCTCCCGCACGGCCGTCGCCATCGGATCCTCGCCGGCCTCGACCAGCCCGCCGGGCAACTCCCACCCCCACCGGTCGAACACGAACCGGTGCCGCCACATCAGCAACACCCGATCCTGCTCATCCACGACGACAGCGATGGCAGCCCGATCCAGATGCACCACATGATGCTCGAACCGCTCCCCGCCGGGGATCTCGACATCAGCCATCCCGAGCCGGATCCACCGGTTGTCGTAGATCAACCGCTCGCCATGAACCACCCAGCGCGTCAGCTCAGCGTCATCAGCCACACCGCGAAGCTACCTGCCCACACCGCCGCCGTACATGTACTTCCAGATGACAACCGAGATCGTTGCCGAATAGTCCCTATGAGGATCAAGTGGCGGCGCGGCGCGCCGCCGTACCCCCGGCCCTCCGCCCGCCCGCCGTCCGGGCGTGCGGCCTGGGGGCCGGGCCCGGACGGCGGCGGGGCCCCCGGCGAGCGGT
>NZ_JBSFGF010000047.1:0-31882 GCF_053596455.1 Nonomuraea sp. NPDC001699
CGGTCCCCGGAGCCGGGCGTGGGAGCGGTTGGCCGCCTTCTGCGACAAGGGCTTGTTGCGGCCCTTGTACGGCGTGGCCACCGGGCCTTCGGCGCCTTGGTAACCCTTGTCGGCCAGGGTCAAGATGCCGGCCTGGGCCAGCGCGCGCAGGATGCCCCAGGTGCGGGCAGCGGTCAGGTCGTGGGTGCTGCCCGGCAGCGAGCCGGAGGTCCAGACGACGCTGCCGTCCGGAGAGGCGATGACCTGGACGTTCATCCCGTGCCTGCGGTGCTTGGCCGAGTAGTACGACCGGTCGGCGCGCACCCGGTCGGTGGGGATGAGCGTGCCGTCCAGCACCAGGTAGTGCAGACCTTCCCGTACGGTCTTGCGTAAGGCGGGGCCGAGCTTGGGACCGCGGGCGCGCAGCAGGGCTACGGTCTCCTCCACGTACCGCCAAGCGGGCCGCCGATTGGGAGGTGATCTCGACGTCTTTGGCGTCGAACCACTCGCCGTAGAGATCCTGGGAGCCCTGGCCGGGCTTGGTCGGCCAGGGCACCTGCAGGATAATGCGCTTGATTCGCGTTCTTCGGCCCCACCCGGCGCGGGAGTAGATGTTGATCGTGGCCACCGGAGCCACGAAGGTCCGGCTGTTCTTCTTGTTCCAGTCCCATCGCTGAGTAACCAGAACACTGCTGCGCAGGACGTAGCTCTGGCCGCACGGGTTGGCCGCCGTGGCGGATGCCCGGGCCGACGAAGCAGGAGAGGAGATGATGGCGATCAGGACACCGGCCGCCAAGGGTTCACCAGCGGCTTCGATGAGGTGTTCACAGGCGACGACATTCAGGCGCTGAAGATCCCGCCGCGCGCACCACGCACCAACGCGTTCGCCGAGCGATGGGTCCGCACCGCACGCACGGAGTGCACCAGCAGGCTGCTGATCTTGGGTGAGCGGCACCTCCGCACCCTGCTGGGCGAATATGCCGATCACCACAATTGAGACAGGCCCGCACCACTCTCTCGGCCTTCGAGCTCCCACCGATGATGACTCCGACGGGGTCGAGCAGGAGCTCCAGGACATTCCGGGGCGGACCACTGTCTTGCCATTCGAACTCGATCCGGTAGCCGTGGCGCTCGGGAGTGCTTGGCTGCGGATGGCTCAGGTGCGTGGTGACATGGTCGATGCCCGCTCAAACCACGGTCAGGGCGACGCCGCGATGACGTCGGGTCGAAGCCAGCCGGTACGCGGCCAGGAGCGACGCCCATGCCATGCTGAGCGCGATGGTGAGGGCGAAGGCGACATTGGCCACCCTGGAGCCCTGCGCCGCGAAGATCGAGATCCAGGCCGTCACGAAGAGCGCGCCGGTCACCAGGCTGAGGGCGGCCCAGCCGCGGCGGCTGGCCGCCGCGAACCGCCGGCCGAACGCGAAACACGCGGCGATCAGCGCGAGAAAGGCGATCCCGGAGACAAGGAGGTGCAGCATCGCCTGCGTGCTCATGCTTGTGGGCGGGCCGACGGGCGTCCCGGGCGGGAAGCCGTCGGCAGGGTCGGCGGAGAAGCAGGCAGCGGCGATCATCCCGGCGCCGAAGACGCCGACCAGTCGCGGCCCCCAGGCGCCGCCCCAGCCCGCCGGACCACGAGCCCGGTGCAGGCCGACCGCTCCGGCCACGAACAGCAGGCCGCTGACCGCGAAGTTGGCGATCTGAATCCACCCTTCGTCGCCGTTGCTCAGCATGCTGGCCGGGTACCGGCTGATGTCGAACCCGTCCCTGGTGAGCATCTGCAGCAGGACCACGATGATGTAGAGCGGGCCGGCGACGGTGCCGCACATCAGCAGCGTCCGCGTCGCCCTGCTGACCGCTGTGGTGGCGGGGTTGTCGATCATCCGGCCTGCTCCTCTCTTGAGAACGGGACGACTCACCGCGCGGCGGCTCATCTGTCGCCGTCCCTGCCGGTCTCGGGGGCGAAGTGCTGCGCGGCGAAGGCGACGGCCGCGGCGAAGTCGTCGTCGCCGGCGCCCCAAACGGCCTGGACCGTGGGTCCCCAGGCGTGGCAACTGGCGGTGACGAACTCCTTCCCCTCGGGCGTGTGGCCCCAGGTCGCGGGGTCGAACGTGACGCGGCGCAGGAACAGGTCGAGACCGAGCAGCGCGAGGTCCCAGCCGACTCCTATGCCGATCGTGGTACCGGGCCCGTACGTACGTGCCATCTCATCGACGATCTCGGCAGGTGCGGCGTGCTCCAGCTCCAGCACGGTCCCACCGCCGTCACCGCCGGGCGCCAGGCGCAATTCGACCTCGGTGAGCATGCCCTCCCCCAATACCCAGGTCACCTTGATCAGATGGGGCTTCTCGCAGCGCAGGATCTCCCCGCCGGCGTTGTCCTTGAGCTGGAACGTGCCGCCGAGCCGCAGGTCGCCGTCGATCAGGGTGAGCCATCGGCTGATCCGGTCGGGGTCGGTGCAGGCGCTCCACACGGCCTCGATCGTGGCGTCGTACGTGCGCCGCAGCAGCAGTGAGCGTCCCGCGCCGACGGCGACCGACTGGTTGCCGATCTCCCGCTGGGTGGCGTCTATTTGATTGACGATGTCGATCATTCGTCCTTCTTCTCGTCGTTCGAGCCTGGTCGGCGCTCGCGCCGGGCCGCGCGCGACTTCAGTGGCCCGCGCGTCCAGGTGCCGGCTCCAGAATTTGCGAAAGCGCTCCAACTAGATGCCGATGGCGCCGCCGACCACGTCGAGTGCGCGCAGGAGCCATAATTTCAGTCGCAACTTATATAAGTCAATCCTGATGTAGTTGCGATCGGTCAGGATGTCGTCCGTGGAGTGGTGTAACCAGGCGATCGACTTCTGTGATGCTGCTTGTGTGGTGAGTTCGACTGCGTCGCGTGAGGCGGGCTGGTCGACTCTGCACCTGCCGGAAAATCTCATCAATGCAGTTCAAGCGGCATGCGGATCTTTGTAGATGACGCCGTCGAGCCGGCCTGTCGGCGTATGTTCAGGCTGGTGGTTCGCTCAGGGTGGATGATCGGGTCCACGAGGGGACGCAGCGGGGCTGCTTGGTTCAGGACGGTGGGCGCGGTGCTGGTTGTGAAAGTGTTCGTGCTCGCGTAGGCGTTCCTGGCCGACAATGTCGTCCACGCAGGTCATCCGGATCGCCCTGCTGATCACAACGTGCGCCGGCTTGGCTTGACGAAGATCAGATGGCAACCGCAACGCCATGAACAGCGATCATGCCCGCCAGGACAGGAACGCCGAACCCCAGGTCAACCTCAACGGCCGGGTTTCGGGCTCCCACAGGGTGGAGTTCTGTCCAAGCCTGCGTCCGGTGAACGTTCTTCGATCCCTGCGACCTTGGCGCACGAGAGGTCGACGGTGAGCCCGGACGTGGCGATGCCGATCTCACCGTCGTATTCGGCCCGGGCGGCGGCTCGCGCGGCCGAGGTGTCCGCGCCTGGCTGCAGGTGCGTCAGCAGCAGGTGCCGGACATGGGCTTCCAGCGCTTGCCGGCCTGCCTGACGGGCGCTGGACAGGTGACGCCGGGCATCCTCCGGGACCTGGTTCACATAGGTGGCCTCGGCGAGTAGCAGGTCAGCGTCACGCGCCAGTTCCACCCTGTCGGGGCTCGGGCCGCTGTCGCCGGTATACGCGAGCACCCGTCCGCCCGCTGCCAGCCGTATGCCGGCATTGGGTACCGAGTGCGGCAGCAGGCGAGTCTGTGCGCGGAACGGACCGATGTCGAATCTGCTGCCGTCGGTGAACTCGTGCAGGACGTAGGCGTCGGTCAGCACTCCTGGGCGGTCCAGCGCGAGCACCGCGTCCAGGGCGCCGGGCAGCGAGTACACCGGCAACGGCGCCGGTGGGTCATCACGCATTGTTCGCGCCCGGAGCAGCGGGTTCAGGTCGGCGCAGTGGTCGGGATGTCCGTGACTGATGAACACCGCATCGATCTGATCGGCGTCGACCCGTTCCAGCAGTCGCGGCACCGTCCCAGATCCGAGGTCGACGAGCAGCCTGAACCCGTCGTGCTCCACGAGGTAACCACTGCAGGCCTGGCCCGCCGCCGGCCACGCACCGCATCCGCCAAGGATCGTCAGCAGCATCGGTGAACCCTAACGGATGTCGCTCGTTCTGGCAGACCGGCAAGCCACCTCTTCCCAAGAGCTGTTGGGAAAATTAGTATCCCAAGGTGCCTTTGGAAAATCGGGATGACCTTGTCCCCCTGCGCGCCCTGGCCAACCCGCTGCGTATCCGCATCGTGTCGCTGCTCACCGGCGCGTCGATGTCGGCCACCGAGGTCGCCGACGAACTCGGCATCGCGCACGCCTCGGCCAGCTACCACCTGCGCCAGTTGGCCAAAGCGGGCTTCCTCCAGCAGACGGACGAGCGTCCGCGGGCAGGCAAGGGCCGCCCGCAGCTGCGCTACCGGTACGACCCATCCAGCGGCGAGCGCCTCGACCGGTCCGAGGGACGGCAACTCCTCCACCAGGCGATGAGCACCGACCTGGCCAGGCGTCTGGCTGAGGCCGATCGCCGGCGCACGTCCATGGACGCCGAGGTGTGGCTGGCCAGGCCCGTCTGGGAGGAGATCGTCGGCCTGATCGACCAGGCCGTGGCGCTCCTGCACGACAAAGCCGGACCGCCGCACGACGGCGTCAAGGTCAGCATGACCGCGATCCTGCTCGAATTACGTGACGAACGATGATCGGCCGCCTGCTCGGCTGCACGGCCGGCGCGTTCCTGTCGATCGGACTGCTCGTCCCGGCGGTTCCGCGGTACCTCACTGGCCCGCTGGGCCAGCAGGCGGGCATGGTGGGCGTCTCGCTGGCCGTCACCGCGGCGGCCGGGGTGCTCGCCCGCCCGATGGCCGGACGGGTGGCCGACAGGGCCGGACGCCGCACGGCCCTGTGCGCGGGCGCGCTGCTGCTGTCCGGCACGTCCCTCGCGCTGCTCGCCGTCGGACAGTTGCCGCTCTTCTTCGTCCTGCGCGGCGTCGCCGGCGTCGGTGAGGCGCTCGCCTACGTGGGCCTCGCCACTCTGGCCAGCGACCACCGGCGGCCCGGCGCGGCGATCAACCACTTCTCCGTCGTCGTCAACGCCGGCCTGCTCACGGGGCCTGTCATCGCCGAGACACTGTACGCCGCGTCCGGGTTCGCCGCCGTCTGGATCACCGCCGCGGCCGTGGCGCTGGGGTCGGCTGGGCTCGGCTTCACCCTGCCGAAGACCATGAGCCCTGACACGGAGAGGACCGGCCCGGATCCGGGAACCGGGCGGGCCCGGCTGTATCACGCGTCCGCTCTACGACCCGGCTTCGGCTACCTGGCCTCCGTGTGGGGCTACACCGCCATCAGCGCCTTCCTGCCGCTGCACCTCGCCGCGCTCGGCGGCGGCTCCGGCGGCCTCCATTTCCTGGTCTACGGCGGCGTCCTCGTCGCCGTCCGACTGGCCGGACATCGCCTGCTCGCCACGGCCGCCCCGACGCGCCTGGCCGTCGCCTCCCTCCTGCTGACCGGGACGGGATCGATCCTGCTTGCCGCCTGGCCCTCGCCGGTCGGGACATGGTGCGCGATCGCGCTGATCGGCGCCGGGCAGGGCCTCGGGCTGCCCGCCTTCCTCAGGATGGCGGTGCACGGCCTGCCCGCCGGCGAGCGCGGATCCGCCGTCGCCACCACGACGGCCTTCTTCGACGTCGGATTCCTCAGCGCTGCCCTGTCCCTCGGCGTCCTCGCCGACCGGTTCGGCCTGGCCGGCGGCTTCGCCCTCGTGGGCGCCGTGTCCGCCGCCGGAGTGCTGCTGTTCCTGCCCATGCGCCACCACGAACAGAAGGAGCCCCCCTTGACCATTCCCCCCGCTGACCTGTCCGGCTATGCCGACGTCGTGTTCGACGTGGCCGTGCCCCTGCTGGCGGACGACCGGGTGCTGATCAACGCCGAGATCGAGCACGCCCCGCTCGCCCGCGCCCTGGCCGAGGCCGCCTACGCCAGAGGCGCCCGCTACGCCGACATCTGGTACTTCGATCCGCACGCCAAACGATCCCGACTCCGGCACGCCAACACCGCGAGCCTGGCCGAGGTGCCCTCGTGGCTCGACGCCCGCAACGACGAACTGGGGCGGAACGGCGGCATCATCGTCAACGTCCGCGGCGCCTCTGCCCCCGACCTCCTGGCCGGGCTGGATCCGATCCGCGTCGGACTGGACCGCATGCCGTCGCTGACCTCACGGCAGCGGCTCCAGCTCAACAACCTGGTCCGCTGGACGATCGTCCCCTACCCCACCCCCGAGTGGGCCCGTGCCGTCTTCGGCGAACCCGACCAGGCCACGCTGTGGCGGCACCTGCGCCGCATCCTCCGTCTGGACGAGCCCGATCCGCGCGAGGCGTGGCGGCAGCGCATCGCCGAACTGCTCGATCGCGCTCGACGGCTCACCGAGATGCGCCTGGACGCCGTGCGGTTCGAGGGCCCCGGCACCGACCTGACCATCGGACTGCTCCCGGACGCCCACTGGACCGCCGCCCGCCTGGAGGACGTCAATGGCCGCCCGTTCCAGGCCAACCTGCCGACCGAGGAAGTATTCACCACCCCTGACTACCGGCGCGTCACCGGTACGGTCCGCGCCACCCGGCCGCTGTCCCTCGACGGCACCCTCATCCGCGACCTGGAGCTGACCTTCGCCGATGGCGTCGTGACCGACGTGAGAGCGAGCACCGGAGCCGACGTCGTCCGCGCGCACCAGGCCACCGACGCGGGAGCGGCCCGGCTGGGCGAGCTCGCTCTGGTCGACCGTTCCTCGCGGGTGGGCGAAAGCGGCATCACCTACCTGGAGACCCTTCTGGACGAGAACGCCACCTGCCACCTGGCCTGGGGCGCCGGGCTGCCTCCGGGCGTGCCCGCCCACCTGCGCACGGACGACCCCGCACGGCTGGACGCGGCAGGCGTGAACACCTCGCGCGTGCACGTCGACTTCATGGTGGGCGGCCCGGACGTCACCGTCACCGGGCTGGGGCCCGGCGGGAAGGTGGTGCTCCTGCGCGACGACACCTGGGAGTTCTGACGCCCTGCCAGAGTGAGAAGGGTCGACTTAAGGGCCGTTGGGTGGCCGGAGGAAGTCTCCCCCGGCTCCCACAGACCCGGACGTAATCCTCTTGGCCGATCCGGCTCCCGTCATCCGGCACGCCGTCCTCGCTCGCTGCTGGACTCCCGTCTCCAGTCAGCCAGTGGCCTCAGTTGCGAAGTCTTGATCTCGGCTAGGGTCCGGCATGCCTGGGCGAGTGCCCGGCGGCTTTCCCATGAACAAGGCCGGTAGTTTCTCGCGGTAGCCCGACAGGCAGCCCTCGTCACGACGACGTTGGAGCACGTCCAGCGCTCCTACGCCGACCGCATGCGCCCCATGCTCGGCCTTGGCCGGCCCGACCCCATTTCTACGAGGTCGTCCACACCCGGAACGGAGCCTGCGAAGGTTCCTCGACCTGCTGGGTGACCCCCTATGAGGTCGTCCCACCCGCGTGCGGAGGACGATGGTGTAGTCGCGGGTGGCGTGCATCGAACCAGCGCAACCTGCCATCGCGCCCGGCTCTTGAGCCGGGCGCGGGAGCGATCGACCACTCCTGGGTCGTTGCCGGCCAGTTCCAGCGTGAGGTTGGCAAGTGCCCGTAACAGGCTCTGTGAACTCGGCCGTGCCGTCCGCGTTGTCGTCCACAACGTCGCTGTCCATGGACACCGGCCGGTCCTTGACGAACTGGTCGAGGACCTGGCGGGCCGCGTCAGCATCCGCCGGGCGCGGTCGGCCGGTCCCACTCTGCCGGGACCGGCATCGGCGGTGTGGGCCAGCGACCGGCTGACCCCGCCGGTCGCCTGATGGCTGGCCAAGGTCAGCTGCTGCCCCGCGCGGTGCTTCCAGGTGGTGAGCAGGGTGTGCGACATCAACGGCAGGACACCGCCGGGGTCGCTGAGACCGTGGGGAAGACGCCGTCCTCGGCACAGGTCGCTCCCCAGTCCTCCAGAATGCGCTCCGCCAGCCCCGCCTCGAGTGTGAGCTGCGCGAGCGTGGGCCGATTTCTCGACGGCTTGGCGCAGTTGCGCCGCGGTCATCGGCCCGACCACGAGCGGGCGGGCCAGGGCCGGTGCCAGCTCGGGTAGGCGGCGTAGTGGCCGAAGAAGTCGGTGCGCATCCCGATGACCGCCAGAGCCTTTGAGCGCGGAGGATCGGAACTCGATCTGCCGCGGTCTCGAGGGTGGAGCGCCTCACTACGTTCGATCGCCGTGTCGATCGGCCGCCCGGTATCCACGGTGAGCCGGGAGGCCGCTCGCAACGGCGGCCGACTGAAGTACCGTGCGGTCCCCGAGCAACGTGCTCAATGACACGGAGTTCGTATGATCACGGCAGCGCTCACCGCAGCTGTGGCGGTCTCGTTGGCGCCGGGCGTAGCGGGCATCTCGGCGGCAAAGTGGCGTGCCAGGTCGCGGGGCGCTACTACAAGGCCGTCCGCTACGCGAAGGACTACAAGTGTAAGAAGATCCTGGTGGGGCCGGTCCACCGCCTCTACATTCTGAGGTGAGTTCGGCGTGGCGGGCCTTCTGACCGGAGGCCCGCCAGCATATGAGCCGACCGCCCGACAAGGTGGCAGGCCGAGCAGGGCATCAGCGGGAGGACGCTCGCCACGGGCTCGGGCGTCGTGCAGCTGCTACATGTGGATGGCGAGGTCCACGGTCTGGCGCGGTTCAAGAACGCCGACCTCACCGCCCCCAGATGACCAGCATGGGTGTCAGCGACATCATCTCCGCCGCACGGTTCGGCCAGCCAGTATGGATCTTGCCATCCGGTACATGGGCGGTCCCGACCGATCAGAACCTAAATTCCGTCCGATCCCCAAGCCCGTATCGCCGCAGGTCAACAAATTGCCTCACCTGCTCTGACCTGGCATGTGTCCCTCGGACAGCGGCGGCGGTCGTCACCGCGTCGAGTCCCGCGCTGACGAGCACGGCGTCGCGCGTCGCCAGTTGTTCTGTCCAGTGAGGTCGGGTACGCGGCCGGCGGGTGGCAGGCCGTTCAGGGTGGGGCCGTGGGAGCTCAGACAGACGGGCGGAGCAGGTCGAGGAGGTGTTCGCGGAGCTCGCGCGGCCCGAGATCGGTCAGGACGAGCACGCCGTCCTCGCCGTCCGCCTCAGGTTCGGCCAGCACCACGCGGCCCTGTGGCGCGTAGATCGTCCAGCGTGTCTCCTCGACTTCGTCGGCCGGGCCGAGGCGGTGGTGGCTGATCTGGGTGATCGCCAGGGCCTCGGCGAAGATGTCCTGGCCCACGCCGCGCGCGATGTCGGTGAGTGCGACCCGCCGCAGCCCGTTCCCCTGCCGCTGCCCGGCTCCCGCGTGCGGGTCGCAGAACTCGGCGAACCGTTCGGCCAGCCGCTCGATCGGCCCGATGGCCAGGCCGTGCAGGCCGCTCTCGTTGACGTTCTCCTCCACGGCCACGGGCCCGGGGCCGACGTAGAAGACGCGGGCCTGCCTGCTGTCGGCGAGGATCCGCTCGGCCATCACGACGTGCCGGGGCGTACGGCGGGCGGCGAGCAGGTCCTGCAGGTCCTCGGAGAGCAGCAGTGCGACGTCGTCGTCGCCCTCGCCGGTCGGCTCCGGGCGGGCGATGCCGCGCGCGACCAGGCTGCGCAGGGCCACCATGCAGGCGGTGTCCCTGGCTGCCGGGTCCTGGGAGTCGTACCAGGGGCGGGGGGCGAGCTGGTCGGCGTCGGGGCCGTCGAGCACGGTGAGCTCTTCGTCGGTGAGAGCGATGACGGGCACGTACGCGGTCCGCGCGCGTTCGAGCAGGGATTCCATGTCACCTCGCAGGATGGGTCAAGGACCAGGTGAGCTTCCGCCAGCCGTCGGCGGCCTTGTCGGTCGTGTGCTTCTTCAGCCAGTTGCCGACGCCCCTGGCCTGCTTGTTCTCCTTGCCCTTCTCGACCCCCCACTTGCCGAACGTCCAGCCCGCCGAGATGGTCCCGAGGGCGAGGCCGGTGATGACGACCGCCTCCGTCGCGCCGGTGAACGAGCCGATGACGCCGCCGAACAGGACCAGCAGGCCGCCCGCGATCCCCGAGCCGCCGGCGACGTAGTTGCCGGTCCGGACCCAGCCCGTGTCCTGATTGTTGAGGATGTCGTCGACCCCGGCGATGATGCCCAGGACCGCGGAGCCCTTGGCCAGGCCCTTGGCCACCTTGGCGTACCTGCCCGCGGCCAGGCCCTCACCCAGGTCGGCCGCGAGCTGGGGCCGCGCCTCGGCCATGATGCGCTCGGCCGTCTCCACCCGCTGGTTCGCGGCCGCGATCTTTCCGGCCAGCTCGCGGGCCCTGGCCCCCAGCTCGCCGCGCGGTGTGCCGCCCTCCCTCCAGAGCTGGGTGATCAGCGCCTTCTCGAGCTCGGCCCTGGAGAGCTTGCGCTTGGCCATCTTGCCGAGCACGCCCTGCTTCAGGTACTGGAACACGGTGGCGGCCTTGGTGCCCCCGTCCAGGAGCCCGAGGAAGGCGAGCACGGGGTCCGTGGCGCCCTTGAAGGCCGCGTAACCCTTGTACTGCGCCGAGTGCCGGAAACGGTCCAGCAGGCCCTTCGGGTCGGGGTCCGCCTTCTTCTCCAGCTTCAGCTGGGCCAGCGCATAGAGGGGTGCGGTGGCCTTGTCGCCGTCCCGCAGAAGGTCGCCCTTGTTCCCTTCTGCCATTTGCGGCCAAAAGGTAAATAATCGGCCTCTCAGGTACGATTGCCGCTCTGCGGACAAGCCGGGCTTGGCGAGCTCCCTCTCGTCGTCCTCGTATCCCCGGATGATCCAGTCGCGCATTTCCTTCTGCGCCTTCTCCAGGGCCGCGGCGTACCTCTTCACCCCCTGGCTGACCGCTTTGAGGGCGTTTCCTTCGACTTCCAGCGCGGTGAAGGTGCCGCCGGCGCTGACGGCGAACATGGCGGCGTGGATGCCGGTCCAGCCGTTGAGCGCGGTGACCGCGTGGGCCTCGACCTGCCTGGAGGCCCGGAGCAGGTCCTCGGCGGCGCGGCCGAGGCGGGCGGCCTCGCGGCGGAGCGCTCCAGGGTCGCCTTTCGGGACCTTGAAAGGGGCGGTCACCTCATTCGCCTCCCGTCGTCTTGCGCAGATTCGCCGACATGGCCCGCAGCGCCTGGCCGAGGTAATTCACGTCCGCCGTCAGGTGCCCGGCCGTGCGCCGGAAACCGGCGGTGGCGTCACTGGCGGCCGGAGGGACGCTGTTCTCCGAAGCCGCCGCGACTCCGCGCAAAGCACTTGTCACCTCGGTCATCAACCCCGTGAGGCTCGAGTGAACGCCGGCCATCCCTTGGGCGCCCGCGTCCATGTTGTCCGGTTTTCCGCCTAGAAAACCCATGCGCAGCAGCCTTTCCGAATGATCATTCTCACCCCGGAGCGTCATGATAGCTGAATGATCATGACAAATCTGGAGAAAGGCGGTCGCTATGCTGCCTGCGTGGCGAAAGCGAACAATGGGCGGTGTTCCTGATGCGCCTCTCCCTCAGCGCGCTGACCGGCCGGGGGCTGCGCGACGTCGTGATCAGCGGCGACGAGAGCGCCACCGTGGGTCACCTCGTCCACGCCTTCCAGAAGCACCTCCAGGTTCCGGCGCAGGGCCTCTGGGCGGACGGCGTGCCGCTGCACCCGGACGCGCCCGTGGCCGCGGCGCTGCGGGACGGCGACGTCGTGGCCTTCAGCGCCACGGCGGCCACCGCCACCAGGAAGGGCGACCAGCCCGCCGGCGTGGCCGAGGTGCGGGTCAGCGGCGGCCCGTCCGCGGGCGGCGTGCATCGCCTGGGCTACGGGACGGCCACCGTCGGATCGGGCCGGTGGTGCACGATCACGGTCGACGACCCCGCCGCACCCGACTGCGTCGCCGACTTACGGGTGGAGGCGGGCGGCGTCATGGTGGCGCCCATGGCCGACGGCGTCACGCTGGACGGCGAGCGGCTCTACGAGCCGGTCCCGTGGCCGGTCGGCGGGGTGCTCAAGGCCGGCATGACCCTCCTCACGCTGGCCGCGCCCACTCCCCCGGACGCGCACGTGAGCGTCATGCCGGAGGGCAACCTGGCCTACAACCGCCCGCCGCGCCTCAACAAGCCGGCCGTCGTGCACACCGTCGAGGTGCCCGGCCATCCGGCACGCCAGGACTACCACCGCCTCCAACTGCTGGCGAGCGTGATCTTCGGGGCGGGCGGCGTCGTCATGGCCGTCGCCCTGTCCACCCCCTGGTTCCTGCTCATGGCGCTTCTGACGCCGATCACCATGGTCGCGCAGTGGTGGAGCGACCGACGGTACGGGCGCAGACAGTACCGCCAGGCCATGAAGGACTACCAGGCCCGCATGACGGCCTTCGAGCAGCGACTTGAGGAGCTGCGCAGGGCCGACCAGCGGGATCGCCGGGCCGAGTTCCCCGACCCCGCCGAGGTGTTCCTGAACGCCGTCGGCCCACGGCAGCGCCTCTGGGAGCGCCGCCTGCACGATCCGGACACCCTGCATCTGCGGGTCGGGCTGGCCGACCTGCCGTCCAAGATCGAGCTTGTCCCGGAGCAGGGCGTCATGTCCGCGACGAAGGAGCAGCCGCCGGTTCCGGTGTCACACGCGGTGCCCGTGGTGCTGCCGCTCCCCCAGGCCGGGGTCATCGGCCTCACCGGGTGGCCGGCCGCCTCCCGATCGCTGGCCCGCTGGCTGGTCGCGCAGGCGGCGGCCCTGCACAGCCCGCGCGACCTGGCGGTCGTCGTGCTCAGCGCCGACCCGCAGGGAGTGGCGAACTGGGACTGGGTCCGGTGGCTGCCGCACTGCGTGCCCCGGGAGGGCGAGGAGTGCGTGGCCCTGGTCGGCAACGACCCCGACTCGGCCGCACGGCGCATCGGCGAGCTGATCGGTAAGATCAACGCGCGCAGGGAACGCCACCGGTCGCCCGACGCCGGTGCGCTCTTCTCCTTCGGGCAGGGACCGTCCGGCGGGTACGCCAGCGCGCAGCCGTACAACGTGCTGGTGGTGCTGGACGGCGCCCGCGCGCTGCGCGGGCTGCCCGGAGTCCCGCAGATCCTGCAGCTCGGGCCGACGGTGGGGATCTATGCCCTGTGCGTGGACGACGATCAGCGGCTGCTGCCGGAGGAGTGCACGGTCGTGGCCGTCTGCGAGCACGAGCGCCCCGGCCTGGTACGGCTGCGCGGCGGCGCCCAGCACGACGTGCCGCCCGAGGCCGTCGGCGACCAGGTCAGCGTGGAGTGGTGCGACCGGCTGGCCCGGGCGATCGCGCCCCTGCGGGACATCGGCCGCGAGGACGCCGACTCGGTCATCCCGTCCTCGGCCCGGCTGCTGGACCTGCTCGGCCTGCCCAGCCCCCGCCCCGAGCAGATCCACACCCTGTGGGAAAGGGGCCGGACGACGCGGGTGCCGATCGGCGTGGGCGCGGAGGGAATCCACAGCGTGGACCTGCGCCTCGACGGCCCCCACGGGCTGATCGCCGGAACGACGGGCGCCGGCAAGTCGGAGCTGCTGCAGTCGCTGATCGCCTCGCTCGCGGTGCACAACCGGCCCGACGAGATGAACTTCGTGCTCATCGACTACAAGGGCGGCAGCGCGTTCAAGGACTGTGCCAAGCTGCCGCACACCGTCGGCATGGTCTCCGACCTGGACGGCCACCTCACCGAGCGGGCGCTGGAGTCCCTGGCCGCCGAGCTCAGGCGGCGCGAGCACCTGCTGCTCAGGGGGGACGCCAAGGACATCGAGGACTACAACGACTACCGCGATGCGGGCCGGCCGCTGGAGCCGATGCCCCGGCTCCTCCTGGTCATCGACGAGTTCGCGGCGATGGTGACCGAGCTGCCGGACTTCATCCTCGGCCTGGTGGACATCGCCCGCCGTGGCCGGTCGCTCGGCGTCCATCTGATCCTGGCCACGCAGCGCCCCGGCGGCGTGGTCACGCCCGACATCGCGGCCAACACCAACCTGCGGATCGCGCTGCGCGTGACGAGCAACGAGGAGTCCATGGACGTCATCGACTCCCGCAACGCCGCCGCGATCTCGAAGACCACTCCGGGACGGTGTTTCATCAGGTCAGGAGCCTCCTCACTGCACGCGGTACAGTCGGCCCGGATCGGCGGGAGGCGTCCGGGCCAGGGCCGGGCGGCGGCGCGGGAGGTGCGCGTCCAACCGGTCGCCTGGCAGGACCTCGGCATCACTCCGCCCGCGGCCCCTGCGGGCGGCGACGAGGACGACGCCACCATGCTGACCGACCTGTCCGTGCTGGTGGAGGCGGTGGGCGCGGCGGCCACGCAGCTCGGGCTCGAACGGACGCGCAGCCCGTGGCTGCCTCCGCTGCCCGAGCTCGTCACCATGTCCGAGCTGCCGCCCTCCGACGGGCGGGCGCTGCGGCTGCCGTTCGCCCTGGCCGACCTGCCGTCCCAGCAGTCGCGGCGGACCGAGTACTACGACCTCGCCACGGCCGGGCACCTGCTCGTGGTGGGCGGCGGGCGTACCGGGCGCTCGACCGTGCTGCGCGCGATCGCCGCGTCGGCCGGCCTCCTGTGCGGCCCGGCCGACGTGCACCTGTACGGCGTGGACTGCGGCAACAACGCCCTGCTGCCCCTGGCCGGGATGCCGCACTGCGGCGCGGTCGTCGGCCGCGACTCACCCGACCGGCTGGGACGGCTGACCAAACGCCTCCTGGAGACGATCGTCGAGCGCCAGCAGGCGCTGTCCGCGCAGGGCTTCGCCGACGTCACCGAGCAGCGGGCCGCGGTGCGGCCGGAGGAGCGGCTGCCCTACGTCCTCGTGCTCTTCGACCGCTGGGAGGGCTTCCACGCGGCCTTCGAGTCCGTCGACCACGGCGTGCTGATCGACCAGTGGATGCAGATCTTCCAGGAGGGACCGGGCGCCGGGGTGAAGGTGGTGCTGACGGGTGACCGCAGCACACTGGTCGGGCGGATCGCCACGCTCTTCGACGACCGGCTGGTGCTCAGGCTCACCGACCCCACCGACTACACCTACGTCGGGATGAAGACCAGGGACGTTCCCGAGCACATGCCCGCCGGCCGCGCCTTCCGCGCGACGTCCGAGCTGCGGGAGGTGCAGGTCGCGCTCCTCGACCGCGATCCGGCCGGCACGGCGCAGGTCGCGGCCCTGCACCAGGTGGCGCGTACCGCGAAAGGCCGGCACGGGAGCCTGCCGCCGGGGCGGCGGCCGTTCCGCGTGGACGCGCTGCCGTCCGGCATCACGCTGGCCGAGACGCTCGCGCCGGCCGGTCAGGAGCCGCCGCCGGACGCGGTCGTGGTCGGGGTGGGCGGCGACACGCTGGGCGCGCGGTTCTTCCGTACCGGCGAGGACGGCCCGGCGCTGGTGGTCGCCGGGACACCGAAGTCGGGCCGGAGCACGGCCCTGTGCACGATGTTGACGTGCCTGCTGAACAGGGGCTGGCAGGCGGTGCTCGTCACCCCGCGGCTCAGCCCTCTGCGCGAGTTCGGCGACCGTCCGGGCGTCCGGGCCTGCTTCGGCGGCGATGCCGACGCCGAGCGGGTACGCGAGGCCGTCGCCGCCCCGGGCCGCTGCGCGCTGCTGATCGACGACCTGGAGCTGCTGGGGAACTCCGGCCCGCTCGCGGACTGGATCACCGATCACGTCGGCGAGTCGCGGGACAGCGGGAACCTCGTGATCGGCGCCGGGAACGTCGACGACCTGGACAGCATGTACTCGGGCCCCGTCGTGGCCATGAAGCGGACCCGGTCGGGACTCCTGTTGCGGCCCGACCAGCCAGGCCAGGGCGACCTGTTCGGCGTCCAGCTCCCGCGCAGCGTCGCCACCGGGATCGGGCCGCCCGGCCGGGCTCTGCTGTTCAGGGGCGGCACGTGGGAACGTGTGCAGGTGGCCGTTCCCTGAGGAGCGAGGAGCGGCGGGACGGCCGCCGCTCCTTCGTCCGGCGGGAGGCGCCGGTCAGCCGCCCCCGCCCATGGTGGCGATGAGCGCCGCCTTCTGCTTCTGGATGCCCTGCTGGGCTTCCTGCAGGTCGCGCTGGAGATTGTCGAACGTCTTCTTGTAGGTCTCCCACGCCGCCTTGAATTTCTCCGCGTTGCCGCCGGACCAGACGTCGGGGATCTGCTGGACCTGGGCGTCGAGCGCCGCCTTCATCGACTGCGCCGCCTCGCCCTGCTGAGCGAACGTCTTGCCCATCGTCTCAAGTGCCTCGGGGGTCGCGCCAAGCCTGGGGGGCATTTGTTGTCCCTTCCGAACCATTCGTGGTGATCGCAGCGCACAACAATAGAGGCACCCGGATCGGGTTTGACGGAGATTGTCAACATAAGCCACGTCCGCCTCAATTGTTGCTAGCTTTGGGCCTCCGGAGGTTTGGCGATGATCCAGGCACTACGTGGCAACGACCCCGTCGCGATCGGCGGGTACCGGCTCGAAGGACGGCTGGGCGAGCGCGTCTTCTGCGGGCGGCGGGCGGATGGCCTCGCCGTGGCGATCCACGCGTTCCTGCCACCCGGCGGGTACGACCTGCTGGCCCGGTTGCCGCCCTTCTGCACCGCCCTCGTGGTCGAGGTGGGCAGCGTGGGCGAATGGGCGTACGTGGCCGGCGAGTTCGTGCCCGGGCCGTCCCTCGCCGAGCTGGTGTCGGTCGAAGGACCGCGTGGCGGCCATGAGCTCGACCAGGCCGCGATCAGGACGCTCACGGCGCTCGGCGCGCTGCACGGCGCCGGGATCGTCCACGGTGACCTGCACCCCGGCAACGTGATCCAGGGCCCGGAAGGTGCCACCGTGACCGGGTTCGGCCTCTCGCGCGGCGGTGCCCCGGCCTACACGGCCCCTGAGCAGGTCGCCGCGGACGAGTTCACCCCGGCGGGCGACATGTTCGCCTGGGCCTGCACCATCGTCCACGTCGCGACGGGACGCCCGCCGTTCGGCGACGGCGAGCCCGCCGCCGTCTTCGACCGGATCCTGCGCGGCCAGCCGGACCTGGGGACGATGTCCGGCGCGTTACGCGACGTCGTTGCCGCCTGCCTGGCCAAGGACCCGGCCGCCCGCCCGCCCGCGCAGTACGCGCAGCAGCTGCTGATCAGCGGCACCCCGTCCGCTCCCGCTCCGGCCGCCCGGAAGCAACCGCAGGTGCGGCCGCCCGCGCCCAGGAAGAAGCGCGACCTGCGGGTGCCCGTCATCTCCGGGATCGCGGTGGTGACGGTGATCGGCGTGGTCGCCGGATGGCTGCTGCTGGGCGGCCGGGACGAGCCACCCAAGACCACGCTGCTCGCGAACAACGCGCGCCCGGCCGCCACGCCGACCCCCACACCGACCCCCACGCCCACGCCCGCTCCGGCGAGGAAGAAGCGCAAGCGGCCCACTCCGAACCCCACGGTGACGGTGCAGGTCCCGGTCTATCCGCAGCCGGTCCCGACCCCGACCAGGAAGAAGCGCAGGCCCACGCCGACGCCCACGGTGACCAAGACCGTCACTCCCACCCCTACGCGTCCCACGGAATCGCCGAAGCCCCAGGAGCCGACCGTACGGCCCACCCCCGATCCCACTCCGACGCTTGCCCAGCGCGCCTCGACCGTTAGGAATCAGGCGACCGGACTGTGCCTGGCCGTTCCCCACGGCGAAGCCGTCGCGGGCAAGGCGGTGATCCAGTGGACCTGCACGAACGGCCCCGAGCAGCAGTGGATCCGCAAGGGCGGCCAGCTCGTCAACAAGGCGTCCGGGATGTGCCTGGGCAAGGGCGAGGGCAAGCCGGGCAAGCCCGCCGTCCAGAACCCATGCAACGGCGGCTCCGTCCAGTACTGGAGCCATCAGGGCGGCCGGCTGGTCAACGCCGCGACAGGTTTGTGCCTGGTCATCTCGCACAGCGAGGCGACACCCGGCAAGAGGGTGACCCTGTGGGCCTGCAACAGCAGCTACCGTGACCAGCAGTGGCTCATCCAATAGGAGCAGTTCGTCACGGGGGTTGATCCGTTCTCGCTCCACGTGCTCGACGGCCCGAGATCCACTGGCCGCCGTCCGTGACGCTCTTGCGCGGCGGGGCTCGGCCTGCCGGGCGAGGACGATGAGTCTGCGTCGAGGCACACCCAGCAGAACTACGGCACTCGATCGCCTGCTCGAACCACTTCCCGAGATCTTCCCCGCCCATCCTCCGCTTTATCGGCATTGACTTATATAAGCGGAGGGTGAAACTATTTGGGCTGCGCACGCGTTCGTCGTGCTCGGCGGCGTCGTAGGCACCCCAGGGGGTCGGCATCTGGCTGTGCGGGTCGACATGCCCGAGGCCGGACGCCTGGCGGTGCCGTCCGCTCGTGAATCGACGGGATGGTTCGGCCGATCTGCAGGCGTGCCACTCAGGTGATCCACAGCCTGGAGGGCTGACTTGTCAGACTTGAAAGATTGTGTCGGTATGCACCTTTTGCGAGCGACCGTTCTTGTGCTCACAGCGATCCTGACCTGCGCATGCGGGCCGAAGGATCAGCCGGTGCGCGACACCCCGACAACCGCGGCCTCCAGCACCAGCCCCTCGGTGCCGCCCTCCACCCCGGCTACCGCGGAGGCGGGCTACGTGAGCGAGGGCATGGTCGGTTTCTACATCGCCAACCCCTTCAAGATCAAAATTCGGGCCATCGAGCGGCACGCCAAGCTGACCGTGCTACGCATGGACATCATGACCACGGCGACCACCAACACCGCCGGCGACTTCGGCTACGGCACCATGCCGACCTCCTTCGCCAGGTTCAGGTTGTTCGACCCGATCGACAGGAAGGTCTACTTCACCCTGCGCGAGAACGACCACAACGGCGACGCCTTCGGCACCAGGCACCGCAAGTCCGCTTTCGACTATCCCGACGACTTCGTGCCAGGCGTGCGCTATCCGGTGGAGGTCTACTTCCCGCCGCTTCCCGCCGCCGCCAGGACGATGTCGATCGTGCCTGACATGCCGATGGGCCCGATGACCGGCATCCCGGTCACCGACGGCGGCGCTGAGCCGACCGCCCGCGAGCGCAGTTCCCCTGAGCTGCCGAAGACCGGCGACACGTTCCAGTGGCCCGTCGTCGTGCCGGACGGGGAGATCTGGTCAGCCGTCTCCGACGTGAACGAACTGGTGGAGACACCGGTGAAGACCACTACCCAGGCGGGCGACACCGAGACGATCGGCCTGCGCACCGACGTCCTGTTCGCCTTCGACAAAGCGCGGCTGAGCACGAAGGCGGCGGCCGTCCTCGACGACGTGGTCGAAGAGACCAGGCGACGGGCCGACCCCGCCAAACCGCCCATCACCATCACCGGCCACACCGACGACAAGGGCGCCGACGACTACAACCAGACCCTGTCGGTCGAACGAGCCGAAGCGGTGCAGAAGTATCTGGCCGCCAGGCTCGGCAGCGACTACCAGTACCGACCGGAAGGAAAGGGCGAGAGCGAGCCGATCGCCAAGAACCAAAAGCAGGACGGCAGCGACAACCCGGCAGGACGGGCCAGGAACCGCCGCGTAGAGATCTCCTACTCCATCAAGCGACAGAGCCCGGACGTGGCCACCGTCACGAGCCCCTCCCCCGGCCAAGTACGCGGCTCCACGGGAGCGGCGGCCCCCTTCCGCGCCGATCCAGGAGCGCGGGTGGCCGGTTTCACCTGGTCATTCCGCAGCCAGCCGGACAAGCTCAAGGTGGACGTGCTGCCGCTCTATCGTGACGGCGCCTACGTGGTGGCCTCCTTCGACATCACCAAGACGAACGATGGCACGTTCGTCCCGTTCCCCGTTCCTTTCTCGGGGTGGGATCACGAGTTCTCCGCCGGCTCCGATTTCGGCGCCTTCATCCTTGTCGATCCGGTCACCAAGGCGCGTTACCACCCGCTCAAGATGGACACGGAGTTCGTCGAGAACTACGTACCCGCCCTGGATGCGGGCGAGACCGGCAGAGCCTACGTCTACTATCCCGCCCCGCCGGACGATCGCACGAGCATCACGCTGGAAGTGGCCAACGGAGGCGTCTACCCGGCAGTCCCCATCGAACGCTGACCGGCCGGGAGGCCGGGGCACGACCGCAAGCGGGACTCCGCACAGCCGTCGCACTCCCGGTCGGGGCGACGCGCCGGTCGTGGATGGACGCCCATGCCCTGCTCACCCTGCTGTCACCGATCAACGCGCCAACCTCGATCGTGTACGGCGACCGGCATCCGGTCCATCCGCTCGGCCACGGCGAGGCACCTGGCTGCCGCGATTCCAGGAGTGGTACTGCACGCTGCATCGACGGCGTCCCGTCGCACGCCGTTCGAAGGGGCCGGCGTGCATGCAGCTGACCTGGCCCCAGCCATATGCGTCAACGCGATCGGTACGCGGCACGGCCGTTCCTGGCGCCTGTTCCCGCACTGCCGCGCCTGGTCAGAGTCGGGGAGTTCCGGCCTCTCGGCATAGGGGTGCTGTTCCCGGGTGACCTGGCGGTCGGCTTCCGGGACGGCCGCCTCTACCTGACCGAGGCAGGCCCTGAGGCGGTCGAGCTCAGCCATCTGAGCCGGCTGCTCAGACGGCGAGGGAATGCGAGCCGTATGGCACATCCGAATTCCAGACCAATGGCCCCCACCTCCCATCGCCTTCTTGGTTGGTGCACCGGCGCCGGACCGAGCTGCCGGACCGGGCGGCCCGCCAGCTCACCGACCCCTGGCCCTTCCTGGAGGACGAGACCTTGTTCGGCGACCTCCGCCCACCAGCCCGCCTTCACCGAACCCTACGTCCGGGCACTCGACAGCCTGCACAGATGCGGGGCCCGTGCCACCGTCGCGCAGCGGGCAGCCGAGCTGTAACGCCGCGCACCCACGCCGTCCAGGACAACACACCACAACACGCCGATCCGCCTCCGGACCCATGAGCATCTCCCCCACGCTGAGCACATGCCTGAACACCGCCGTCATCCCCGCCTCTCCGCAGCTGTTTCTGGGCATTGACGCCGTTGCGCCCTCCACCTTGGTTGCCATGAGTCTTCGGCCAGGCCGCCCGGGCATTACAGGCGAGATCATGATCAGGGCGCGCCCCGCAGGAATCGAACCTGCGACCGTCGGATTAGTAGCAAAATTCTTAAATGCCGTGCCGTGCCATTTGATGATGATTCGTACCGCCTGCGAGCGCTCTGGGTGCCCTGGTGCGCCCAACCCTGACGGGGCGCGCGAGCACGCACCGAGCACAGTGTCCTCTCATCGATCACTGCCTCGTACACAAAGTGACCACGGATCTTTCCGCACGGGCAAATACAGACCACTCAATCAACGGTCTCTGCCAGTACCCGGTGTGCCGCTTCCTGGACAGGACTCCTCACCCGTCCTGCCTCGGGAAAACCTCGTAGCCGGGGGTGAGGACGCGGCCGGGGTCATACGCCCGCTTGGCGGCGGCGAGCCGGTCCCACACCGGACCGAAGTGGGCCTGCCAGTCGCGGGCGGACATGGGCAGGGCGCTGGCCGGGTTGAGCGTGCCGCCCGCCGCGACGACCCTCTCATACATGGCGCGGTTATCGGCCACCATGGCGGCGACCATGTCGGCAGGGCCCGGTGTCGGATACCGCATGAGGTTCATCGCGAACGCCACCGGCTCCGCGGGGAGCCGGAACAGCGGGCTGCGTACGGCGCTCGTCCGCAGCGGCAGGACCGAGACGACGCCGTGGTCGCCGAGGTCGCCGACGGTGAGCCCGGCGAGCGTCTCCGCCAGGACCGCGCCCGCGCGGGACGCCCCTATGAAGGTGAACAGCCATGGGTGCGGGGAATCCCAGCGCCCGGCGTCACGCAGGGCGTTCTCCAGGGGCGTGAACCGGTCGGTGTAGGTGCGGTAGTCGTGTGTGCCGATGGTCGCCTTCGCGCGGTCGTCGGCGAGTCCCGCGAGCATGGCGTCGTCGTCGGGCGCCTCGCCGGAGAACAGCGCCGCCCCGTCGACGTGGTAGGTCCAGCCGCCTTCACGGCCGGGGACGGCGCGGCCCTGGAGGTAGTCCCATCTGCCCTCGTCGAGGAGCAGGCACTGGTCGGTGAGCATCGCGTCGAGGTCGGAGTAGAGGAGCTGGTACCTGCGGACGGTCTCGGGCGCCGCCGTCAGTCGCAGGGTCGCCCGCGTGATGACGCCCACCTGGCCGAGTCCGGCGCGCACGGCGTCGAACAGGTCCGGGCGCTCACCGGGTGAGCAGGTGCGGACGTGTCCGTCGCCGGTGACGACCTCGAGCGCGAGCACGGAGTCGCTCATGACGCCGTGCCGCCAGCTGGAGCCGCCGACGCCGCCGACGGTGACGGTGCCGCCGATCGTCAGGTCGAGGTACTCGGGGAGGACCGGTGGGGTGCGGCCGTCGCGGAGCGCGGCCGTGAGGACGTCGCGCCAGGTCGCGCCCGCGTCGACGACGATCCGGTCCGCGCCGACCTGGTGGATCGTGTTGTGTCCGGACATGTCGACGACAACGCCGCGCCCGACCAGGGACCGGCCGTACACCGAGTGCCCCGCGCCCTGGGCGGCGACCTGCCTGCCGGCGCCGGCCGCCCACCGCACGACGGCGGCGACGTCCGCGACCGAGCCGGGGCGGAGCACCGCCTCGGGGACGGTGTGCACGACGTGGCCGAAGTCGGCCGCGGCCCGCTCGCGGGTCGCGGGGTCACGCACAAACTCGCCGTCGAGCGGGGGCTGGTCGAGGTCCTGTGGGTACCAGCGCAGTTCGACGGTGTTGCCGTCGGGGTCGCGGACGTAGATCGACTGGCCGTCGCCGCGGGCGCCCGAGCGGACAACCGGGCCCTGGACCACGTCGAGCACTCCGGCGTCGATGACCGCCGGCCAGTCGAGCGGCGCCACGACCAGACAGATGTGGTCCACGTTGGACTCCCCGCGCGGGCGTTCGACGAGGTCGATGATCGTGACCGCGTCGATACGGACCGAGGGGAAGGAGACCTGGCCGCGGCGCCACTTGTCGACCCGCTCGGCCTCGAGGCCCAGGATGTCGCTGTAGAACCGCAGCGAGCGGTCGACGTCCTCGACGTTCAGGACGATGTGGTCCAGTGCCGTCACGCGGATCGCCCTGTTGTGCGTGCTGGTGTTCACGTGTGCCCCTCTCAGGCGTGCGCGGCGTCGCGGTGCGAGCTGAAGGCGGTCAGTAGTGCGGTCGCCGTCAGCGCGACGCCGAACCAGACCGCGCCCGTGGTCCCGAAGCCGTCCGCGAACAGTCCGCCCAGGAGCGCGCCGAGCGCGATCGAGATGTTGTAGCCCATGGTGTTGAGGGACATGGCGGCCTCGAAGGTGTCCGGGGCCGCGGCGAGCATCATGTTGACCTGGCAGAGGTTGGCGGCGCCGAAGGACAACCCCCATATCACCACGGCGACCGCCAGACCCGCCGGGCTGTCGCCGATCACCAGGAGCAGCAGCAGCGAGGTGACGAGACCGGTGCAGGCGACGACGAACGTCGCGCGCATGTTCTTGTTGACCGTGTGCCCGGCGACGAGGTTGCCGACCGCGCCGCCGACCCCGAAGACGATCAGCAGCCCGGTCACCCACGCCGCCGACGCCCCGGCACGCTGCTCCATGAAGGGGCGGATGAACGTGTACGCCCCGAAGTGCCCGAGCACGTACAGCGCGACGGTGATCATCACGCCCCGCAGCCGCCCGTTCCGGATCGGCAGCGCGAACACCGCGCGCACCGGGATGGCGCTCTGGGACGGCAGCGACGGAAGCGTGAGCACGACGGCGAGGAGCACCGCCAGGCTCAGGCCGCTCCAGATGAGGAACGTGGTGCGCCAGTCGGTGAGGCTCTCGATGAGCGTGCCCAGCGGCATGCCCACGACGGTGGCGATCGACATGCCGGAGAGCACGACCGCGGCGGCCCTGCCGGCCTTCTCACCGGGGACGAGCCGCATCGCCATGGCGACGCCGATCGCCCAGAACACGCCGTGTGCGAACCCGGTGACGAGCCGGGCGGCCAGGACGATCGGGAAGTTCGGCGACACGGCCGTGACGAGGTTGCCGAGTGCCATGATCACCAGCAGCATGGCGAGGAGAGCACGGCGGTTCACCGTACGGCTCCACGCGACCAGGAACGGCACCCCCACGCCCGCGGAGATGCCGTACAGCGTCACCATCATGCCCGCGAGGCTGACGGAGACGGACAGTCCCGCGCTGACCGGGGTGAGCAGCCCGACGGGCATCAGCTCGGTGGTGACGAAGACGAACAGGCTCGCGGTGATGGCCGCGACGCCCAGCCACGCCCGGAACTGTGAGCGTGATTCAGTACTGACAGTGGTCATACGTGTCCTTACGAACGTCCCCGCAGGACGCGGAGAAGAGTGCGAGGTCAGGAGAAGCTGGGTTCGCGGTCGCGGCCGCGCTTCAGCTCGAAGAACCCGTCCGTCGCGGCGACGGTGACGACCCCGTCCCAGAGCGCGCCCGCGGCCTCGCCGCGCGGCGCCGGGGTGATGACGGGACCGAAGAAGGCGATCCGGTCGCCGGCGGGACCGGGAACGTGAATGACGGGGGTGCCCACCTCGCCGCCGACCGGAGCCATCCCCGCGTGGTGGCCGGCCCGCAACGCCGTGTCATAGCGGGTGTCCTCCGCCGCGTCGACGAGCGTGTCCGGCAGGGCGACGGCACGCAGCGCGGCGAGCATCATGTCCCGGCCCAGGCCGGCGCCCTCGAGATGAATCCGCGCTCCCATCGCCTCGTACAGCGGGCGCAGTACCGCTTCCCCGTACTGTTGCGCCGCGGCGACGCACACCCGCACCGGACCCCAGCCCTCGATCTGCGCCTGCCGGTACTTCTCCGGCACCTCCCGGTTCTCGTTGAGCACCGAGAGGCTCATGATGTGGAACCTTGTCCGCACAGGCCGGACCCGCTCGACCTCCAGCAGCCACCGCGACGTGATCCACGCCCACGGACAGCGCGGATCGACCCAAACGTCGATCGCGGTCACTTTCTCTGGCGCATGGCCATGACGATCCGTTCACCTCCGAAGTCCCGATGGTGGCCTTGCCACGACTCGAGTCTTGCGGCACGCCGGCAATGAGTCCAACGCATTGTTGTCACTTCAGTGATGCCAAACCATCATTGATGCATGGAACTCCAGCAGATGCGTTACGTCCTCGCCGTCGCCGAGACGAACAGCTTCACCCGGGCGGCGGAGCAGTGCCTGGTCGTCCAGTCGGCGCTGAGCCGCCAGATCGCCAGTCTCGAACGGGAACTGGGCGCGCGGCTGTTCGAGCGCACCAGCCGCCACGTGCGCATCACCCCGGCCGGGAAGGCGTTCGTGGCCGCGGCCCGCGAAAGCCTCAACGCCGCGGAGCGGGCGGCCGCCGACGTCGCCGCGGTGACCGGCGAGGTGCGCGGCAGGCTCGCCCTCGGCCTCATCCCCACCGTGGCCGCCGTCGACATCCCGGACGCACTGAGCCGGTTCCGCGACAGATATCCCCAGGTCCAGCTGAACATCCGGGTCGGTGGCAGCGAAGAACTCACCGAGCAGGTCAGACAGGGCAGGATCGAGGTCGCCTTCCTCGGGTTGCCCACCAGCGCGCGACCGGTGGGCGTCAACGCCCGCGAACTCGCCCGGGACCGGCTGGTCGCCGTCGTCGCCCCCGACCATCCGCTGGTGGGCGAACCGACCGTCGACCTCGCCCGGCTCTCTACCGAGACCTTCATCGACCTGCCTCCGCACTCGGCCGCGCGGGCGCAGTCGGACGAGGCGTTCGCCGCCGCGGGTCTGAGCCGTGAGGTCGCGTTCGAGGTCACCACCGCGGACTTCATGATGGCTCGGCTCGTGCGGAAGGGGCTGGCGATCGCGCTGCTGCCCTCGGCCTACGTCCCCCACCTGACCGGTCTGGCCACCATCGAGATCACTGACGCACCCATGCGCGTCGAGTACCTCATCTGGAGCGGCGTCGGACGCACCCCGGCGGCGAGCGCGTTCCTCGACCTGCTGGACCTGCCGGACCGCTGACTATCGAGGGCGGCGGCCGAGGATGTCGGCGATCTCCTCGCGCGGGTGGCCGAAGGCGTCGCCCGGTGGCGGTGATCGGCGCGAGCCGGAACGAACGCGCCGTCGGACCCAAGGTGCGGCGCAACCTCATCGACGGCGGTTTCCCGGTCAACCTTGACGCCGCCGAAGTGGCCGGACTCCCTTGCCACGACGAAGTTCCGGAAGGCGTGGACCTCGCGGTCGCGGCGGTGCCCGCCGCGCGGGTGCTGGAGGTGGCGCGCGACTGCGCGAAGGCGGGCGTCGCCGGGCTGGTGGTGCTGACGTCGGGGTTCGCCGAGGCCGGGCATCCCGGCGCGGAGTCGGAGCTGCCGCGCATCTGCCGCTCTTCCGCGATGCGGCTCATCGGCCCGAACTGCCTGGGCATCATCAACACCGCCGCACCGCGCGAGCCCCGGCGACAACCAGGCCGAACCTTCAGGAATGTCGCATTGACGACGGGATGGCGCAACCCCGAATCCGAGGGGGTGGGAACGATCAGCCGCGTCATCTGAACGGGGTGGAACGGCGGCTCTTCTCCTACGCCGATCGGCTCTGCGCGCTCGTCTCCAAGGGAAGGTAGTCGTCGACTCTGAAGAGATGCACTCGAGGCATGGAAAGCGTCCCTGCGCCGGTCTTCATCATGGGCCCGGTGACGATGACACGGAGCTTGAGGTCGTGCGCTTCCACCGCGGTGTGGTAGGCGTCCCCTCTCAAGACTATCTTGACGGGCCGTACCCGGTTGCCGACCAGGGCCTTCACCTTGACGACGCCTTCTTCGTCGTCCGGATCCCGATCGAGGGAGCTGACGAACCCGTAGATGACGGTGTCCTCCACTCTGACATGGTCACGAAGAAGGTGGCCGATCTCTCTGATGGCTCCTGCTGCTTCCGTCGGGAACTCGACGGTGTCACCGCCCGCCCGCGGCGGGGCCGCCGTCAGGGCCCATTGGAAGGTGATGTCCAGGTCACTGCCATTCGGTGCGGAGACCATCGCCGCCAGGGCGGCGCACGCGTCGGCCGACAATCCGGCGACGACTGCACGGTTCAGATCTTCCTTCGGCGGTATCCGTTCTCTGACGACGGCCAGCTCGTGTATCTCACGCAGGACGTCGGCCATGATGCCGGTGACGCGCCTCGGGAAGTAGTTGATCTCCGACTGGACGTCGATCAACGGTTCCTGGTCGCCCTCGATGATCACGGGCTTCATGACACCGATCGGGCTGACGATGGGGATGATGAAGCTGCCTTCCCGCGTGTGTCCCATACCGACGAAATCGGCGTATTCCCGGGCGCGGCGTGGTTGCGAGCGGCCGTGGTAGGAACGGCGGTGCATGGCCGAACAGGCGTTGGCGACGGCGAACGATCTGGCGCCTTCCATGAGCTTCGCCGCCTCGGAGAGCGGGATTCGGGAGCGATCGTCATCGAACTCCAGGTCGATGACGTCATCTTCGATGTAGCGGAGTTCGGTCGCGATCTCCTCGGCCCTGGAGCCACGTTCGCCTGCGATGTCTTCGATGAAGTTCCTGATTCTCCGTGGATAGTCCGAGGCCTGGCGGTTCAGCGGGATCAGAACTTCCCATGAATCTCTGGCCCATAACTCCATACGCGGGAGCGGCTTGCCCTCGAAATGCCAGGAGTTGGCTTTCAGGTAGGCCCGTAGACCTGCCGGAGTGACTTCGGAAGCAAGCGCGTCGATGTTGGTCACAGCCCGCCCCTTGCCTTGCGCATGAGCTGGTCCAGCGACGCGACCGTCAACCGGTTCGCCCTCGCCACCTTGACGGACTTGGCCGCCTTGTTGTGGGTTGGTTTCAGCGTGGACATGCTGGTGTAGTAGCCGCAGCGCCGCAGATGCACTCCATCGGTGCCGCAGCTCACCCAGTCCGCCTTGCTCGACGGCACCTCCACGACGAACAGATAAGCCGGGACATTCCTCCCTGGATCGCTGAGCAGGTTGTAAGTACGCGTGTCGAGGGAGTAGGCGATATGGTCAGACTTCGTCTCCGGCTCATTAGTGCACTTCATCTGCACATCCACCCGTAAAGCCCGATCGCGAAGCTCCAGATCAACCCCGAAATGGTCTACATGGACAATGGTCACAGCGTACCCCGCGGCGTACGCCAGCGCTTCCACATAAGCGACGCTGAACCATTCCTTGCAAGCGGAAATGTCCAAGTTGCCCACATCGGAACGCTACCGTCGACTAACCGGAATGTCATTCTATGCAACGAGATCGTGATCTTACTCACATATCAGCGATCGTTAAGCATCCCATCTGGATGTCCTAAATACGCTTCAGGGCCGCTTCCGGGCAAACCTCTACGAGCAGATTGAGTGAAGCCCCATAAAACGTAATGGCACACGGGCGTCCTTCTTGTCCCTTCCGGACATTGACAGGGAGCAAGCGGACAGCAGTTCGATGGCACAATGGCTTCAGACGAGGACGCCGAGCGGCCTCCGTGCCGCCTGGACACCACACAGGAGACCGTCCCAGCAAGCCCTCGCGGCGTGCCGATGGGCACAGCCGGTCGCGACATCCCTTCCTGGCGCGCAGCCGATCTTCCCAGCGGCAGGCGACCGACCGTCGGCCGGGCAGATGTCGGCCGCTGCGAGAGCGCGCCACCTCTCTCCCTCCTGGCTCATCCGGCTCAAGCGGGGTACACCTCCCGTGGGATCACGTTGCGCGATTCACACCGACATGCCCGTGCGATCGCACCTTCGCACAGATGGTCAACCACCAGGAAGAGATCGACCGATGGCCGTTAGCAACCTTGTTCTCATCGCCGGGGCCGGCGACGTCGGCCGCACGGTCCTGGACCAGTTGCGCGCGCAGGACGTGCCGGTGCGCGTCATGGTTCACCGGGACGGTGATCGTGCCGCGGACCTGCGTGCGCGGGGCGCGGAGGTGGTCGTGGGCGATCTGACCCGGCCGGAGACCGTCGCCGCCGCGCTGGAAGGAGCCGGGCGCATGTACTTCGCGATGCCCGTGTCGCCGGACCACCTGCTGGCGGCGACCGTGGTGGCCACGGTCGCGAAGGCGCAAGGGGAACTGGTGGGCCTGGTCGACATGTCGCAGATGACGGTGTCGCAGATGACCGCCACCAGCACTGCCGAGTCGCACCAGCAGCGGCTGCACTGGCTGGCGGAGCAGGTGTTCGACTGGTCCGGCCTGCCGGTGGTACACATCCGGCCGACGTCGTTCCTGGACAATCCGCTGTTCACCACACTGGCGGCACGGTCGATCCGGGAGAACGGCACGATCGAGCTGCCGTTCGGCACCGGGCGCACGTCGCCGATCGCCGTGGACGACGTCGCCCGGGTGGTCGCCACCGTGCTGCGCGACCCCGTTCCGCACGTGGGGCATGTCTACGAGCTGACCGGGCCGCGCACGGTCGACATGACGGAGATGGCGGAGGAGTTCTCGCGGGCCTTGGGGCGTACCGTGTCCTACCTGGACGTCCCCTTGGACCGATGGCGGGCCGAGGTGCTTGCCAAGGCGGGCCTGCCGCCGCACACCGAGGAGCACATCGCCACCATGGCCCGGCTGCACCGCGAGAACCGCTACGACCGCGCCTCCGACGACGTCGAACAGGTGACCGGCGCGCCGGCCGGGACGATCGAGGCGTTCGTGGCCGCTCGCCGGGACTTCTACCTGGGCTGAACCGCCCGCAAGGTCGTCACCTCGCGCCGGTGTTCGGCGTTATCGTCCTCCTGGGCCCGCAGCAGAGCTCTTCCCGCCCGCCTTCGGTGCGGGACGACCAGGCCAGTGTTGAGGTACGCGCCGTCGGCCAGGGCCGTGACGCCCTCGCATAGGGCTGGCAGGCCGGAGTCCCGCCACGACGTACCGTGCGCATCGGCCTTGTTGCCCGGTGCCGGTTGGCCGGTCGCCACCACGAGCCGAGTGTCGGCATCTATGATGACCTGCACGTTCGCGGAGAACCGATAGTTCTTGCTGGAAGCGCCGACGTCGCGGTCACGCACCGGGATCAGAGTGCCGTCCACGATCCACAGCCGATGCGCGGGGCGTAGAGACGCCCTCTGCCGCGTCCTTGGCCGGGGCCCTTGCCACCGTGCTCGCGCACCACCCGCAGCAGTCGCTGGAACTGGCCCATTCGCAGCCCAGTGAACGTCTCCCCCCACAAGGGATCAGCCCGTAACAGCCCGCCCCATACACGGAAAGATGCCCGCTCAACCACATTCTGCAACGCCCCTTAGTGTCCTGAGTCGGGAATTCTGTTCAGATATCCGGCAAGGCGTTCGAGGATCTCGTCGGCGGTCTTGGTCCAGACGTAGGGTCGCGGGTCGGTGTTCCAGGTCGAGATCCAGTCGCGGATGTCCTTCTCCAGGGCCCGGACGGACTTGTGCACGCCGCGACGGATCTGCTTGTTCGTCAGCTCGGCGAACCACCGCTCCACGAGGTTGAGCCAGGACGACCCGGTCGGAGTGAAGTGCAGATGGAACCGCGGGTGGGCGACCAGCCAGGTGCGGATCGCGGGCGTCTTGTGCGTGGCGTAGTTGTCGAGCACGAGGTGGATGTCCAGGTCCGCGGGGGTCTGCTTGTCCAAGGTGATCAGGAACTTCTTGAACTCCTCGGCGCGGTGACGGCGGTGCAGGGACCCGATGACCTTGCCGGATGCGATCTCCAGGGCGGCGAACAGGGTCGTGGTGCCGGCCCTGACGTAGTCGTGGGTCACGCGCTGCGGGATTCCGGGCATCATCGGCAGCACGGGCTGGGCGCGGTCCAACGCCTGGATCTGCGACTTCTCCTCCACGCAGAACACCAGCGCCCGCTCGGGCGGATCCAGGTAGAGCCCGACGACGTCGTGGACCTTGTCCACGAAGTACGGGTCGGTGGACAGCTTGAACTCCTCGACCCGGTGGGGTTGCAGGCCGAACGCCCGCCAGACCCGCGAGACCGTCGACTGCGACATGCCGATCTCCTTGGCCATCGACCGGGTCGACCAGTGCGTCGCGTTCTTCGGTGTGCTCTCCAAGGTCTTGGTCACCAGTGCCGCGACCTGCTCGTCGGTCACCGACCGGGGCCCGCCCGAGCGTGGCATGTCACCCAGGCCCGCGATCCGATGCTCGACGAACCGGGCCCGCCACCGCCCGACCGCGTGAGGCGTCGACCCGAGCCGCTGCGCGACGTCCTTGTTCGTCGCGCCCGTCGCGCACTCCAGGATGATCCGGCATCGCAACGCCCACGACTGCGGCGTCGACCTGCGCCGCACCCAACCCTCCAGCGCCGCCCGCTCGTCCTCGGACAACACCAGCTCGGCCTTCGGCCGCCCCGTACTCGCCATGACACCAGCATAGAGTTATGAACAGAATTCCTGACTCAGGATGCTAGAGGCAGCGACGCATCTCTACGTTGGGGACGACGACCCCACGGACCGTGTTGTCCGGGCGATGGGCGACCACAGTGAATCCGAGGCGTTCGAACGCAGGCTGAGCACTCCGACTGGCCAAGGTCCGCAGTTCGGTGAGCCCACGGGCACGCGCCTCGCGCATGATGGCAGTGAGCAGGGCGCGTGCAACACCCCTGCCCCCTGATCGTGGATGAACGAACAGCATGTCAACCAAGCCGTCCGGCAGCAGGTCCGTGAACCCCACGACAGTGTCATCAACTTCTGCCACCAGGGTCGACGCTTCTTGCCGCCGCCTGTCCCAATCGCTCAGGTCGGTGCGAGCGGGGCCAGCCCATGCGTCCACCTGGCGCGGTCCGTAAACCAACGAGGCCGTTTGGCGAATCGCGGCTTGGAAGACATCGAAGGTCGCTGTGGCGTCATCTGGGCCTCGGTATGCGCGAATATCACACGTCATGAACCCAGCCTACATATATGGACAGAACTCCTGACTCAGGACATTAGGCGGTGTTTCATAAGGCCTTGAGCCACTGGTCGATCGCGGCGATGGTGAGTGTGGCCTCGAACCGGACGGCGAGCTTGTCGTAGCGAGTGGC
>NZ_JBSFGF010000048.1:0-30605 GCF_053596455.1 Nonomuraea sp. NPDC001699
CGCGCCCCCGCGGCGTGCTGATGGGCACGGCTGGTCGTGGAGTCCACGCTCACCGTCCAGCCGATCTTCCCTTCGGCGTCCGCCCGCGTCTGCAACGCGGCCAGGATCTTGGCCCAGGTGCCATCACGCTGCCAGCGGCGGAACCGGCCGTAGACGGTGGACCAAGGTGCGTACAACGCGGGGACGTCCCGCCACGGCGCACCCGTCCGTACCCGCCACCGGATGGCGTCGATCAACTGGCGCCTGCTCCATTTCGGCGGACGACCGCGGTCCGAGGCGGCGGGTAACAGCGGCTCCAGCGCTGCCCACTGCCCGTCGGTCAGGTCGTGCCGCCTCGTCACCGCTACGCCGGCCACGAGGTCTCCGGTAATTGGCTCTTCTTCGTCGTTGAACCAACCACCGGAGGCCCCGTCGTTTACCAACGACCGCCGCGCCGCGACCCCTCATCACCTTGAAAACGCGACCTGAGGCATCCGAGATCCGATTTCGGCTTTCCGTAGCCGAGCAGGAACCGGCCGGTCAGGACCAGCGCCGCGACGGCCTCGCAGACCAGGCTGAAGACCACCACCTTGCGGACCACGTGCCGGACGTCCGTCATGTGCAGGGTCTTGGTCTCGGCCTGGGCGAACATCCTGGCGCGCAGGCCGAGGCGTCCGGTCACCAGGACGGTGAACAGCGTCGCCAGGGTCATGATGCCCAGCCCGCCGACCTGGATCAGCCCGGCGATCACCCACTCGCCGAACACCGACCAGTGGGTGGCGGTGTCCACGACCACCAAGCCGGTGACGCACACCGCGGACGTCGCGGTGAACAGGGCAGTCAGCCAGCCCGCCGACTCGCCCGACTCGGTGGCGATCGGCGAGGCGAGCAGGGCGGTGCCGATCAGGGCCGCGGCGGCGAACGCGGTGACGATCACCTGGCCGGGTGCTGGAAGCGGTCGAGGAGTCCGTACGGCCGTCTCACGGCGTCTGTTCGCGTTTGCGGAGGCGGCCGAACCAGGCCGGGACGTCGTGCTCGTCGTCGAAGCCGCGGGCCACGACAATGTCGGTGGAGGAGTGGAGCAGGATCGAGGCCACGATGGTGACGGCGACGATCTGGAACACCTGCTGCGCGGCGGCGATCCCGGAGGCGAGCACGAGCAGCCCGTACACCACCGACGCGAACCCCTTCGGGCCGAACCACGCCACCGCCGCCTGCTCGCGCACCGTCAGCCCGGAACGCAGGAACGACAGCCAGATCGCCACCGGCCGCGCCACCACCAGCGCCAGGATCGCGAACAGCCACCCCTGCCAGCCCACCGAGCCCAGCAGCGACGGCGTGATCAGCGCTCCGAACACCAGCAGCGCCGCCAGCTTGAAGATCTCCGCGATGAGCTCGCCGAAGTGCTCGAACGATTCCCGCTGCCGCTGCCCGAAGGTCGCCACGGTGATCCCGGCGGAGAACGCGGCCAGGAACAGGTTGCCGTGCGTGGCCTTGCCCACGGCCAGCACCAGCAGGCCGATGGCCAGGGCGTTGAGCGGCTCGTAGGCGGTGGAGGCGGCGAACCAGCGGGTCTGCTCCAGCTTGATCGCCGCCCACGGGATCGCCACGCCGATGAGCACGCCGAGGCCGAGCTCCAGCCCCAGCTCGCCGAGGTGCAGGTCGGCCGAGCCCGACGCGATCGCCAGGAACAGGATGACGAACGGCAGCGCGAGCCCGTCGTTGACGCCGGACTCGACGTTGAGCAGTTGCCGCAGCCGGGGCGGCACCTTCTCGTTGCCGACCAGGGCGGCGGCGAACACCGGGTCGGTGGGCGCCAGGATCGCGCCGATCAGCAGCGACTCAACCCAGCCCAGCCCGAGCAGGTAGTGCGCGCCGGCGGCGGTGATGACCAGGGTGAGCGGCAGGCCCCAGCCGAGCGCCCGCCCCGGCAGCCGCCACGCGCTGCGCAGCTCGGCCCAGCCCACCCGCATGCCGTCGGTGAACAGCACCGCGAACAGCGCCAGTTCGGCCAGCGTCGCCACCAGGTCGTCGTCGGGCTTGAGCGAGACCACGCCGAGCACGCCGTCGCCGAGCACGAACCCGGCCACCAGGAACAACGCCGCCGTGGACAGCACGGTGCGGTGGGCCAGGCTGGACAGCAGCACCGCCAGCAGCAGCAGGCCCGCGAACGCGGTCAGCAGGGCGCCCATCACTCGGCCACGCAAACAAGGATCATGGAAAGGGGCTCCGGTCGTCGTCGAAATCGTTGCCGACCAGACTTCCCGGCGCACCGGCGATTACCTTAACAGCGGCGCCGGAGACGCACACTAACGGGTTCTTGACGGCGGCATCGCGCCGCAGCCCGCCGGGACCGGACACGACGCCGTCCTGTTGGACGGCTTCCCGATCCAGTCCCTGACCGCAGAGGAGAGGAGGCGCCGGCGCCACGACAAAGCGTCTGGAAGACGCTGCCGCTGATCGACCGGCGGCTGCCTGTCCTGTGCGCGCCGGCTGTGATCTTGACGGGTCCTGATACGTTGTGTGCAGGTGCGCCGGGAAGTCTGGTCGGCAGGTCCTTGTCCCGTTGACGCAAAGGATGTGCTGGTGCGCGCCCGAGACCTGCTTGCCGACTTCCCCACGGTCGGGCTCGACAGCCCGGTGATCGACGCGGCCCGCCTGCTCGCCGACCAGGATCTGCCTGGCCTCATCGTCGTCGGGGACGACGGCACGCCGTTCACGATCCTCCCCGGCACCCAGGTGCTGCGCCTGGCGGTGCCCGGCTACTGCGTGGACGATCCCGCGCTGGCCCGGGTGGTGGACGAGGCCCATGCCGACGCGTTCCTGCGCGGACTGGACGGTCGCACCGTGCGCGAGGCGCTGCCGGAGCGGCCGCGCGAGCTACCGGTCACGGATCCCGACGCCACCGTGCTGGAGCTCGCCTCCTTGATGGCACGCACCCGCAGCCCGCTGGTGGCGGTGGTGGACGACGGGCGGTTGCTGGGCGCGGTGACGCTGCAGGCGCTGCTGGACCGAGTGCTGCCCGCGTGAGCGTGCTCGCCTGGGTGAGCGTGGCGGCGTTCCTGGCCGCCTACGCGCTGATCGCCACCGAGAAGGTCCACCGGGTCGCGGCGGCGCTGGGCGGCGCCGGGATCATGCTCCTGATCCACGCCACCAATGCCAAGGCCGCGTTCTTCTCCGGGCACACCGGCATCGACTGGAACGTTATCTTCCTGCTGCTCGGCATGATGGTCATCGTCGGGGTGCTCAAGGAGACCGGCGTCTTCGAGTAGCTGGCGATCTGGGCCGCCAAACGGGCCCGTGGCCGGCCGTTCCGGCTGATGGTGCTGCTGGTGCTGATCACCGCGGTCGCCTCGGCGCTGCTGGACAATGTCACCACGGTGCTGCTGATCGCGCCCGTGATGTTCCTGGTGTGCGAGCGGCTGGCGGTCAGCCCGGTGCCGTTCCTGATCGCCGAGGCGATGGCGTCCAACATCGGCGGCGCAGCCACGCTGGTCGGCGATCCGCCCAACATCATCATCGCCAGCCGCGGCGGCTTGAGCTTCAACGACTTCCTCGTCCACATGGCGCCGGTGATCATCGTCCTGATGGTGGTGTTCGTCGCCCTGTGCTGGCTGCTGTTCGGCCGGTCGTTCCGCTACGACCCCGAGCGCGCCGGACAGGTCATGGCGTTGGACGAGCGTGAGGCGATCGCCGACCGGCGGCTGCCGTGGCAGTCGCCGGCCGTGCTGGCCCTGGTGATGGCCGCGTTCGTGCTGCATCCGGTGCTGCACTACGAGCCGTCGGTGGTCGCGCTGCTGGGCGCAGGCGTGCTGGTGGCTGCCACCAAGGTAAGCACCGAGCAGGCCATCGCCGAGGTGAAATGGCCGACGCTGGTGTTCTTCGCCGGATTGTTCGTCATGGTGGGCGCCCTGGTCGAGACCGGCGTCATCGGACAGCTGTCGCAGGCCGCGGTCGCGGCCACCGCCGGTCGGCCCGAGCTGACCACGATGGGGCTGCTGGGCCGTTCGGCGGTGGTGTCGGCCATCGTGGACAACATCCCCTACGTCGCCACGATGAGCCCGATCGTGGAACAACTGGTGCAGGCCGAAGGCGGCAACGGGCCCGGGCAGGTGCTGTGGTGGGCGCTGGCCTTCGGCGCCGACCTCGGCGGCAACGCCACCGCCGTCGGCGCCGTCGCCAACGTCGTGGTGCTGGGCATCGCCGCCCGCAACGGCACCCCGATCAGCTTCTGGCGGTTCACCACGTACGGCCTGATCGTCACCGTTGTCACCGTCGCCCTGGTGGCGCCGTATCTGTGGCTTCGCTACCTACTGTGACGGGGCCGCCTTGACGAGGTCTTGGCCGGAGTCAGCCGCTTTGATGGTGCCAGCGGTGCAGCAGGGCGGGAAGTTCGCCGAGTAGGAATTCGTAGAAGGCGTGCATTTGCGTCAGGCGCCGCCGAGCGGGATCGCCCTCCTCGGTGGCGGCGATTCCGGCGATCGCGGCTTGGAGCATGGCCTGGATGACGGTGTTCTGGCTGGTGAACAGGGTGGCCCAGGCGTCGTCACGGAGTCGGTAGTGCTCACGGCGGCTGCCGGGGGCGGGCAGGCGTTCGATCAGTCCGACGGCCAGCAGCGATTTGATGGCGCCGGAGACCGATCCCGCACTGGCCTCAAGCCGTTCGGCGATCTCGCCGGCGGTGACACTGTCCTGATCGGTGAACAGGAAGACCGCGAGCGTGCGAGCGGGCATGCGCTGAAGCCCGCCCTCGATCAAGGTCAGGGCCAGCCGTTCCGCCGCCTGCCACTGTTCAGACCTGTCGTTCAAGGCGCCTCCTTCTCAAGAGGCAGGCTATCGAACACACTCACTCTTCAGTAATTTCTGAAACTTCGATACAGTCATCACATCGGCCCCTCCGTGAGAGGACACGATGGTGTGCCGGGAAGCCTGGTCGGCGAGCAGCATTGCCGACCCCAGGAGACGACCCGATGCCTGCCCCGCCATCCCGGCCCTTGTGCGCGACGCCATCGTCCGGCCGACGGCACGGCCGTCATGGCGGCGCCGGCGGGTCGCTCGCGACCGGCACGAACCTGCGCGCCTCGGAGCACGAGATCTTCCACGACCATCAGCGCCCGTCAGCCCTCTGGCTGCCCCTCTCTTCAGGAGCATCGTGAAACTACTGGTTCTCGGCGGCACCCACCACGTGGGCCGCGCCGTCGTGGAGGCCGCGCTGGAGCGGGGCGATGAGGTGAGCACGCTCAACCGCGGACTCAGCCGCGCCCCCGCGCCCGGCGTGTGGCCGCTGCTCGGCGACCGCACCGACACCGAGTCCGTACGGCACGCACTGGGCGACACCGAGTGGGACGCGGTCATCGACACCTGGGCCTGGGCGCCCAAGGTGGTGCGTGACAGCGCCCGCCTGCTGTCCGGCCGGGCCGGGCACTACGGATACGTCTCCAGCCGGGGCGTACACCGCTGGCCTTGGCCGGCGGACGCCGACGAGCAGGCGCCGTTGGTCGACGGCGACCTCGCCAGTACGGACGACGCCGACTACGCCGCGGCCAAGCGCGGCGGCGAACTCGCCGTCCTGGAATCCTTCGGCGAGCGGGCACTGCTGGCCAGGGCAGGGATGATTCTCGGCCCGTACGAGGACGTCGGCCGCATCCCGTGGTGGCTGCGCCGCCTGGAGAAGGGCGGACGCGTCCTGGCCCCCGCTCCCGCCCAGACGCCCTTGCAGTATCTCGACGTCCGGGACCTGGCCACCTGGATGCTGCGTTCGGCCGAACGCGGCCTGAACGGGGCCTTCACCGTGACCGGCCCGCCGGGCGCGACCACCCTCGGCGACCTGCTCACCACGGCGCTGGACGTCACCGGCTTCGACACCGAACTGGTGTGGACGCCGCCGGAGCTGCTCCTGCAGCACGGCCTGCCGCTCGGCATGGAGTTCGGGCTACGGCTGCCCGACGGGGGCGTGCCGAGCGGCATGCACGACGCCGACGTCAGCGCCGCCCTGGCCGAAGGGCTCACCACCCGCCCGCTGCGCGAGACGCTCGCCGCCACCTGGGCCTGGCTCCAGGCCGAAGGCGACCCGGCACCCCGCGCCGACGCCCCCTCCCCCGACACCTGGCTGGATGCCGCCGCCGAACAGCGGCTGCTCGATCAGCTCTCCCACTGAAGAAAGCACCCCATCATGCGCGCCGTCATCATCGGAGCCGGCATCGCCGGCCTGGCCACCGCCCTGCGCTTGCACCAGATCGGCTGGGACACCCTCATCGTCGAACGCGCCCCGGCCCGCCGCGGCGGCGGCTACGCGGTCACCTTCGGCGGCATCGGCTACGACGCCGCCGAACACATGGACATCGTGTCCGACCTGCGAGCCAAAGCCTTCGACACCACCGAGCTCGTCTACCACAAGCGCGACGGCTCCCGCCGCTTCGCGCTCGATCGCGCCACCATCGCCGCCACCACCGGGCCGCGTTCGATCACCATCCTGCGCGGTGACCTCGAAGCCGTCCTGTACGACAAGGTCCGTGACCACACCGAGATCCGCTTCGGCACCACCCTCACCCACGTCGACCAGGACGACCACGGCGTCCGCGTCACCCTGAGCAACAGCTCGGTCGAGGAGGCCGACCTGCTGATCGGCGCCGACGGCCTGCACTCGGCCACGCGCGCCCTGCTGTTCGGCCCGGAGGAGGACTTCCTGCTCGACCTGCAGCACAAGGTCGCCGTTTTCATGCTGGACCGGCTGCCCGCCACCATCGCGCCCGGCGCGACCGGCACCTTGTCGTCCAACGGTCGTACCGCGGCGGTCATCAGCGTCGGCGACGGCCGCAACGTGGCCTTCTTCGGCTACCGCACCGACCACGCCCGCCCGGGCGAGGACGTCGCCACCCAGCTGGGACGCGTCTACGGCGACCTCGGCTGGGTCATCCCGGAAGCCCTCGCCGGGCTTGCGCGGGCCGACTCGGTCTACTTCGACACCATCAGCCAGGTCGTCGCCCCGTCCTGGAGCAAGGGCCGGGTGGTGCTGCTCGGCGACGCCGCCTGGTGCGTCACCCTGTTCGCCGGGTACGGCTCGTCGCTGGCCGTCGGCGGCGCCGACCGGCTCGGCACCGAACTGGCCGCCCACCCCGGAGACCTCCCCGCCGCGTTGGCCGCGTGGGAGGCCGCGATCCGTCCCGAGGCCGAGCGCAAGCAGAAGCTCGGCCGCCGGGTCAAAGGCGTCTACGCCCCGGCCAACCCCCTGGTGCTGTGGCTGAGCCTGCTTCCGCTGCGGCTCGCGTCCCTGCCACCGGTGCGCCGGTACATGACCCGTCGCTTCATCAAGGGCTGAAGCCGTGTGAGATCTGGCCGGGCGGGCAGCCAGGTGTTACATTCCAGGCGTCTGTATGAACGTGCCCCAGAAGGGGCGCGAACGTCGGTGAGCCGGGAAGCCTGGTCGGCCCGCGATCTTTCGATCGCGGAGCTAGGAGGCTTGCTCCCCATGCGCCCGACCACGCCCCTTCTCGGCTGCGGCATCGCCGCCGGCGTACTCGTCCCAGTGCTGCTCCTGATCGACGGCGCCACCCGGCCCGGCTACAGCCTCTGGCACAACGGCGCCAGCCAGCTCGGCACCGGCGGACGCGGCTGGCTGCAAACGGCCAACTTCATGATCGGCGGGCTCCTGCTGCTCGCCTTCGCCGCCGGGATACGCCGTGTTCTTCCTCCCGGCCGGGCCGCCGTCTGGGCGCCGTTCCTCCTGGTGGCCGGTGGTCTGGCGATGGTCGTGGCAGAGATCGTGCCCACTGATCCGGCACTCGGCTATCCGCCGGGCCGGCCCGAGGTGGTCACCACCGCGGGCCGCGTCCACGGGCTGGCCGGCCTGGTGCTGTTCGCCGCGCTGGTGGCCATGCCGCTCGAGCTGGCACGGGGCCCGCACGCCGGGAGCCGAGGGTGGACGATCTACTCGCGATGGTCCGGGGCTCTTGTCATCGCCTTCGCCGTCGCCCGCCTGCGTCGCCGCAACGCCGTCAAAGAGGTGTGAGGTGGAGACCGTGTACGGCCTGTGCATCCTGCCGGCCATCACCGGGCGATGAAGGAGCACCATATGGGCAGCGCAGGCGCCCCGGTCATCGAGGTGGCCGGCCTGACCAAGCGCTACACCGGCCTCGTGGCCGTCGACGACGTCAGCCTCAGTGTGCAGAGGGGCCAGATCTACGCCCTGCTTGGCCTCAACGGTGCAGGCAAGACGACCCTGATCCGCATGCTGCTCGGCATGATCGCGCCCACCGCCGGGGTCGTGCGCGTCCTGGGTTCCGACGTGTCCGCCGGCGACCGCTCCGCGTGGGCGCGGGTGGGCTACCTGGTGGAGGCTGCCGCCGCCTACCCCGAGCTCACCGTGCGCGAGAACGTGACCGTGGTACGCCGCCTCCGCCGCCTGCCCGGCAGCGCCGACGACATCATCGAACGCCTCGCGCTCACCCCCTACGCCGACCGCCGCGCCCGCACCCTCTCGCTCGGCAACCTCCAGCGCCTGGCCCTGGCCAGAGCCCTCATCCACGCCCCCGACCTGCTCATCCTCGACGAACCCGGCAACGCCCTCGACCCCGCAGGCGTCGCCGAGATCCGCGCCCTGCTCGCCGAGCTGGCCCAGCAGCACGGCACCACCGTGCTGCTGTCCAGCCACCTGCTGGCCGAGGTCGCCCGCCTGGCCACCCGCATCGGCATCCTGCACCACGGCCACCTGCTCGGCGAACATGACGCCGACCAACTGGATCATCACCGCCGCCGCCACCTGCGCCTGGCCACCCGCGACGACCAAGCCGCCCGAGCACTGCTCCGCGCCCACGGCTACCATCCCGAACCCGCCACGCCGACCGGTCTGCTGCTCGCCGACCCGCGCGCCCTGGCCGAGCCGGAACAGGTCGCCACCGTCCTCGTGCACGGCGGGGTGCCGCCCACCGAGCTCCATCTGGAGGAAGAGGACCTGGAGGCGTTCTTCCTACGTACGGTCGCACCAGAGGAAGGCAGCGGACATGCGTGAGGCACTGTGGGCCGAACTGCTCAAGGTACGGCGCAGCCGCCTGCCCTGGATCACCGCGCTGGCCTTCACCATCGCCGCGCTGGTGTGCGGGATGTTCATGTTCATCCTGGCCGACCCCGTCCGCGCACGGGCGTTCGGCCTGCTCGGCGGCAAGGCCCAACTGTCGGGCGCCACCGCCGACTGGCCCGGCTACCTCGCCCTGCTCGCCCAGGCCGTCGCGGTCGGCGGGCTGGGCATTTACGGGCTGATCGCCATCTGGCTGTTCGGCCGGGAGTTCAGCGACCGCACCGCCACCGACCTGCTCGCCCTGCCCACCTCGCGAACCGCCGTCGTGGCCGCCAAGTTCACCGTGGCCGCCATGTGGGCGCTGCTGCTGGCCCTGTTGCTCGCCGGGCTGGGCCTGCTGATCGGCGCGGTGCTCGCCCTGCCCGGCTGGTCGGCGCCGGTCGCGGCCACCGGAGTCGCACGCCTCGTGGCCGCGGCGGGTCTGGCCGCGCTGACCACCACGCCGCTGGCCCTGGCGGCCAGTATGGGGCGCGGTTACCTGGCCGCCGTCGGCGTGCTGTTCGGCATCATCTTCGCCTCCCAGATCATCGCCGCGCTCGGCTACGGTGCCGTCTTCCCCTGGTCGGTGCCCGGCCTGTTCACCGGCATCGCCGGCGCGGGCCAGGACCCGCCCGGCCCGGCCGGGCTGCTGCTGGTCGCGGCCACCGGGACGATCGGCGCCATCGCCACCGCCGCATGGTGGAACCGCACCGACCATACGCGCTGAGCTCGCGCGGCATGCCAGTACACCATGATCCCTGGCCCGCCATAGCGCTGATGCCACTCGGTCATGGCGTTGGCCGCCCACGAGCCCGACTTGCACGAGTCCGACGCGCACGAGGTGCCCTCCCCCCAAGGGGCCACATCGAGCGCCTTCAGCGTGGCATTGACGATCAGGCGGATCGCGCCGCACCGGTTGTCCCGACTGATGAACAGGCGCGTGATCCAAGGTCCGATGAGTCGCTGATCTCCGGCTTATGATCACGCGCCTATGAGCGACATCACCGAACCCGCGATCGCCCGGGTGGACGTCGTGCGCGAAACCCTCCACGGCATCACACTCGAAGTGATCCCTACCGGTGGATGGAGGCGGACGGCGAGGAGTTCCACCGCCGGCTCGACGGCCAGGCCGGCCATGCCCTCGAGCAGCTGGACACCCTGCCCCGCCGGGAGGAGCTGCTGACCCGGATCCGCGACCTGGGTGGCGCGCTCCCGCAGTACTCGAACTTCACGTCGGCGGGCGACAGGATCTTCTACCTGGCGCGCGAACCGGGCGCCGGCGTACTCGCGCTGATGGTGCGTGAGCCCGGGGGAGCGAGCAGGGTCCTGTTCGACCCGGACACCTTGCCCGGTGAGGCGCACCACGCCATCGCCTGGTACGTGCCTTCTCCCGACGGTCGCCAGACTGGACGACGGCTCAGCGCGAATACCGAGGCAGGTGCTCCCGACCATCATCAGCGGAAGCCGGCCCAGGAGAAGAGGGGCTGTTCCACGTCAGCGCGGGCCACGGCGCACAGCCACTCCAGATAGATTGTCGGCGACCCGCATGTCACAATTGCCCGCCTCGGAAGACACGGCGGTCGGGAGGCTTCGTGAGGCAGCGGCCCTTCCTCGCGGCCCGAATCGACCAATGGTCACGGCGACATCCTCGCCGCCTCGACCTGGCGCTGGCCGCTCTGCTCTGGCTGGTGTTCGGCCTGTGGAGTGCGTGGGCGGGCCCGTTCGCCTTCCTCCTGGCCACCGCGGCCATCCTCCCGCTCGCTGTCCGGCGACGGCATCCTGTCGCGGTTCTCGTCTGGACGGCCGTGGTCTTCGGCATCCAGCTCGTGTTCTTCAACGAGCCGTTGCCGGCGAACATCCCGCAGGGGATCGTGATCTACTCCGTCGCCGCACATGTCGCGTCGCTCACGATCCGCCTGCTCGGTCTGGGCGCCGCGCTCAGCGGCGCGGTGCTGGCCGCCCTTCGCTGGAGCACCCCGCCGGACTACGTGGCGAACGTGATCGAGACGGCGGTGTTCCTGACTGCCTTGTCCCTGCTCGTCTGGGTCAACGGCAACCTCGTCCGCGGTCGTCAGGCCAACATGCGCGCACTGCACGAGGCGAGCACGCGGCTGGAGGAGAGCCGGTTGCAACGCGAACGGTTCGCAGCACAACAACGGCGCGTCACCGCGGCACAGGAGATTCACGACATCGTGGCCCACTCGCTCACCGTGGTGATCGTGCAGGCCGACGGCGCCGAGTACGCCGCCCAGCACGCCCAGCCGTGGGACCGTGCGAACGCCGCGAATGCCGTTGCAACGATCGGGCGTACCGCGCGATCAGCTCTGGCCGAGGTACGCGGCGTCATCGAGGTGCTCCGCGACCCCGACCACGACTCTGACAACGGCGCCGGTCCGGACGAGCCGGACGCCGACCGCCGGGGACAGGCGGGGTTGGCCGAGATGCTTCAGCTGGTGGAGTCGGTGAGGGCGGCGGGACTCCCGGTCGACGTGGAGGCCGACCATGCCGTGCTCGACGGCGCCCCTCCCGCGGTACGATCCGCTGTGCTCCGTGTCGTTCAAGAGTCCCTGACCAACGTGCTCAAGCACGCCGGCCCGCATGCCACGGCCCGGGTGACCCTTCGGCGGGCGCGGGCAGAGATCACGGTCCGCGTCGAGGACGACGGCGTCGGCGCCCAGGACGCCGGACAGGCCCAGTCGCCCACGAGCTCCTACGGGCTCGTCGGGATGTCCGAGCGTCTGCGGGCGCTCGGCGGTGTGCTGGAGGCCGGCTCTCCCCCGGGCGGCGGCTTCGTGGTCGAGGCCGCGATCCCGATCACCGTGGCCGCCGGTCCGGCGCATCCCATCACCTTGGGCATGCACCGTGCGGAAAGGAAGGAAGTGTCCGATGACGAGCGATAGTCGGCCCATCCGCGTCTTCCTCGTCGACGACCAGGAGTTGGTGCGGGCCGGCTTCGCGCTGATTCTGGACGCCACCGCGGACCTGCGGGTCGTCGGATCGGCCGGCGACGGGCAGACGGCACTCGATGCCCTGCGGCGGCCCGAGCACCGCGCCGACGTCGTCCTGATGGACATACGCATGCCAGGTCTGGACGGTGTGGAAACCACCCGGCGGCTGCTCGCCGCTCCCGCTCCTCCACGCGTCGTCATGCTGACGACATTCGACGACGACGACCTTCTCCTCGCCGCGTTGCGCGCCGGCGCGAGCGGATTCCTGGTCAAGGACGCAGGTGCGGCGGACCTGCTGGCGGCCATCCGGGCCGCGGCCGCCGGCGAGGCCCCCGTCGCGCCGAGGCTCGTCCGCCGCCTGATCGACTCCTTCGTCCTCACGCCGCCCGCGGCCCGCGCTGATCACGAGCCCGCTGTCCCGTCCCGGCTCGACCGCCTCACCACCCGCGAACGTGAGATCTTCGCGGCGGTCGGGCTCGGCCTCAGCAACTCCGAGATCGCCGCACGGCTTCAGGTGGCGGAGTCGACCGTCAAGACACATCTCGGCTCGGTGCTGCGCAAACTCCAGCTACGCGACCGCATCCAGGCGGTCATCCTCGCCCGGACACAGGGACCGGCCGATGCCGCCCGGCGGACCGACTGACCCCGATCGCCAGGGCGCAGGCCGCCGTACCGATGAGGACGAACAGCCCGGTGTCGCCGGCCAGGTACTCGCGCACCACCACGGGCCGCCCGCTCGCGATCGCATGTTCCAGCAGCAGGGCGAAGGTGGCGTTGTGCGCGAAGTGTGCCAGCACGGCGGGCCAGACGCTGCCCGACATGATCCTGAGATGACCGAACAGGAAGGAGAACGCGATCACCGAGCCGCTGAACAGCACGAGCACCAGGCCGCGGTTCCCTTCGCTGTGGTAGTAAGGCGTGAACAGGATGTAGGGCAGATGCCAGGCGATCCACACCAGACCGGTGACAAGCATCGCCCACCGCTCGCCCAGGTGGGCCAGCCGCGGCTGCAGATAGCCTCGCCAGCCGATCTCTTCGGCGAACGCCAGGATCGGGCCCGTGACGCACATGACGAGCGCCGACTGCAGCCACTCGCCTTGCACCGACCATCGGGCGAAGCCGAACACGACGGTGCCCGCCGTGGCCAGCAGGCACACACCGGCGGTGGTGGCACCTGCCAGCGGCCAGGTCCGCAGGCCCAGTCGTCCCATCCCAAGCCGTCGCCACCCCTCGCGAGAATATCCCTCCCTCGTGAGGACGAGCAGCATCACCAGTACGGCGAGCAACGGCGAGAAGGCGAGGACGAGCCCTTCCGCGACGCCGGCCGTGGCCAGCGCGATCGTCAGGGTCAGCACGATGAACACGATCGACGATGCGCGATCGGACAACCTTTCGAACATGGGCAGATGACCTTCTTTCGAGGAAAGGAGGCTGCTCAGTGTCGCGGAACCTCTCCTTCCCGCCATCCACCCCCGAACCGAACATCGGCCCACTACACCCCGCGTCCTTCCCCCTTGGGGACTAAGACCCCAGTCGTACGTGCTGCCTCCGGGTGACTGGTGTCCATCGGCACGTGAGCTGGGACTTCGCCCGCAGACGCGCCTGCCGATCGGTCGACGCCCACCCGCCGTCCCGGCTCGAGCAGGGCGGCCACGAGCTGCCATGCATGGAGCCTGTGCGGTGCCAAAACTCGCCCATGGCGTCTGACCGGGCCTTCTATCCTCAGCACTCGTGTTCCTACGCCTGCCGTATCTGCTGATGGTCCGGTCGCTCGGCTGGTTGACGCCACTTACGCGGGGCGCGACACCTCCAAGAACGTAGAGATCTTGCTGCTGCGTCATGAGGTCGCAGTCCTGCGTCGTCAAGTCTCCCGGCCGCAACCGGACTGGGCCGATCGGGCGCTGCCGGCCGCACTGGCGCGACTGCTCCTCATACGGCTTCGCCTCCATCGGATCGTGACGCCGGGCACCTTGCCGGCCTGGCACCGCCGCCTGATCAGCCAACGATGGACCTACCCAAACACAGCCGGACGTCCACCGATACCGGACGAGCTGCGTGATCTGGTGATACGGCTGGCCAGAGAGAATCCCCGATGGGGGCACCGGCGGATCCAAGGCGAACTGCTCGGCCTCGGCCATCGAATCGGGGAGGGCACCATCCGCCGGATCCTCGCCGCGGCCGGCCTCGATCCAGCGCCACGCCAGGCGTCACCGACCTGGCGACAGTTCCTTACTTCGCAAGCCTCCGGCATCTTGGCCTGCGACTTCCTGCACGTCGACACCGTGTTCCTCAAACGACTGTACGTCTTCTTCGTCATGGAGATCGAGACACGGCGTGTACACCTGCTGGGCGTCACCTCCAACCCGACGGGCGCATGGACGACCCAGCAAGCCCGGAACCTGCTGATGGACCTGCGTGAACGCGCCGACGCCTTCAGGTTTCTCATCCGAGACCGTGACGGCAAGTTCCCCCGCATCTTCGATGAGACGTTCGCCGCCGCCAGCATGCGGGTCATCAAGACGCCCGTCCGGTCCCCACGAGCGAACGCGTTCGCCGAACGATTCGTGGGAACACTACGCCGAGAGTGCCTCGATCACCCGCTCATCCATGGCGAGCGGCACCTGCGCAAGGTCCTGAGCGAGTACGAACACCATTTCAACCATCATCGCCCGCATCAGGGCCGCACCCTCCGCCCTCCGCTGCACGACCCCAGCGAAGTGATCGACGTAGCCACCCCGATCCACCGCCGGAGGACCGTCACCGGGCTGATTAGCGAGTACCGCAGAGCAGCCTGACCGTCCGGCAAACGGCCAGCTCAACAGCGGTGTCCGCGTTTTGGCACCGCACAGCCAGGACGAACCAGATTCGGAAACCCTTGAAACGACAAAATCCCGCCCGATCTTGATGATCAGACGGGATCCCGTCAACATCAGTCCAGCCGTTTCAAGAACGGCCTCTGGTGGGGTGTTCACGAATAGGGCTGGCCTGGGGCGGAAGAGAGGTTGAGAAGATCGCTTCCCGAGAAGAGAATGATCGCTTCCCGCGTACGCAGCCCAGGCGCTGACCGGTTCAGGGGTCAGCGGGTCACGTCGGGCATGCGGACCATCACGTAGGGGTGCGGCGGCTTCAGCCATTCGCTGGTCAGCCGTGCTCCGGTGGTGTGGTCGATGACTGCGAGGCAGGCGGCCCTCCAGTAGTGGTCGGAGCGGTCATCGAGGTCGTCCTCGTCCTCGTCGCGGTCCTCGGACACGGGCCCGGCGAAGAAGTCCGTCATCGACTGCTACTCGGGCCATCGAGTCAGGCCGGCATGGTGTTCCTGCCGGCACCGGGATCGGCGACGAGGTCGAGTCGCCGCTATGTGTCCCTCTTGACGAAGGAGATCACAGCGGTGGCGAGCGCGAGTACCAGCCACCCGGTGAGGATGCCCGCGCCCTGGACGGGTGTGAGGTCCTCCTGCAGCGCCGGTCCGATCTCGTACATGCGCATCCCGGCGCGGCTGGGCAGGTAGGCCGCCAACGTGGTGTGGCCCGTCAGAAGAGGCGGCACGACCAGTACGAGCGCCAGCATGGTGACCAGAGCTGCAATGAGGTCTCGGACCAGGACGGCGACGGCGTAGCCGAGCAGGCCGATCAGCACAAGGTAGGCACCGGCCCCGGCCAGTACGCCGAGGCGCCCCCCGGCCCAGCTCATGCCCGGCGTGAGCCGGGCCGCCAGAAGGGATACGCCGATGGTCAGCAGCGCGGTCAGCGACGCGGCCACCACGTAGGCGATCGTCTTCCCCGCCATGAGCAGCGTACGGCCCGGGACGGCGGCGAGGCTCGTGCGGATCTGGCTGCCGCCGTACTCGGTGGCGACAGCCAGGATTCCGAGCAGGATGAACCCGACCTGCCCATACTCGAGGACGCCAAGCGCGGCCTCGGCCGCCGAGGGGGAGCCGCCGAGCCGTTCCCGCCCCGCGGCGAAGACGATCGCGAGCATGGCCGTGCCGGTCACGGTCGTGACGGTGGTGATCAGCGTTGCGGGCAGGGTGCGGAGCTTGACGAGCTCCGCCGCCACGATGTTCCGGAAACCGTTGGTCATGTCAGGCGTCCCGCCGGACGAACACGCGAGCGGCGACGGCGAGCAGCCCAGCGGCCCAGGCGGTCATGACGAGGCCGCCAGGCAACGGATCGAGCATGCCTTCCGTGGGCATGAAGACCCCGATCATGGCGGCCCCTGCCACGTCGGGCAGGTAGTTCGCCAGCGGGGTGAGTCTGGTCAGCATGAAGGTGACCGACACCAGCGTGGTGTTGGCGATGAACGCGATCAGCGGCACGATGCCGCTGCGGGTCATGACGGTGACAGCAAAGGCGATCACCCCGATGAGCACCCAGTATGCGACGCCCCCTGCTGCCCGCCAGCCGAGGGCTGTCAGCACCTCACCCAGAGGGTTGCCATGCGCGCCGAGCAGGACCTGTGACAGCGCGATGGTGACGGAGATCGTGACGGCGGAGAGCGCGCCGGTGACGAGGATCAGCACGATCGTCTTGGCCGCGAGCAACATGCCGCGCCGCGGCGTGCAGGTGAGGCTGGTCAGGATCTGCCGACCGCCACCGGCGTCCTTGCTGTTGGGCGCGTACTCGCTGCTGACGATGACGACGCCGAGCACGATCGCGCCGACGATACCCGCCGGGATGAGGTTGAAGCCGACCTCCATCGTGGAGGTGTGAGTCAGCGCGGTGGGGTCTCCGAGGTCGAGCTTGTTCCGCATGGAGTTGGCGGACATGGCGGCGAAGCCGAGCGTGGACAATGCGCTCAGGGCGAGGGCGAGCAGGGCCGAGGGCAGGGCGAGCAGCTTCCTGAGTTCGGCGGCGATGGCGTTCCTCAAGGTCACGACTTGCTCCGTGCGTCACGCGAGGGGTGGCCGGGATTCGTCAGGGCGAAGAACGCCTCCTCCAGTGAGGCGTGCCCGGCGGTGACCTCGGCGAGCGGGCCTGTGGTGACGATCCTGCCCCCGCTGATCACCACCAGGTCGTCGGCGGTCTCCGCCATCTCACTCATCAGATGGCTGGAGACCAGCACGGTGCGCCCTGCCTTCGCGTACTCCTTCAGCAGCCGCCTGATCCAGCGGATGCCGTCCGGGTCGAGGCCGTTGACCGGCTCGTCGAGAATGAGCACCTCCGGCTCGCCGAGCAGGGCCGCCGCCACACCGAGCCGCTGCCCCATGCCGAGCGAGAACGTGCCGACGCGCTTGCCCGCGACGTCCGCCAGCCCGGTCTGTTCCAGCACCGCACCCACCCGGGCCTTCGGGATGCCGTTGCTGCGCGCCACCCATGACAGGTGAGCACGCGCGGTCCTGGACCGGTGGGCGCCGCTCCCCTCGAGCAGCGACCCGACCGTGCGCAGCGGGTCGCGGAGTTTCCGGTACGGCCTGCCGCCGATCAACGCGGCCCCGGAGTCGGCGCGGTCCAGGCCGAGCAGGATGCGCAGCGTGGACGATTTCCCGGCGCCGTTCGGGCCGAGGAACCCGGTCACGCGGCCCGGGGCGGCCGTGAAGTGGGCGTCGTCCACAACGAGCTTCGCCGCACGGCGTTTGCTGAGTCCAACTATCTCGATCACGGTCTCCAGCGTTCCAAGCGCGCCGTGCCGGGCGCATCGGCCAAAGGTTGACACCAGGCCGTCAGCCGAGACCGTCCACGTAGCCGGACTCGTAAGCAAGGATGACGAGCTGGGTTCGGTCCCGCACGCCGAGCTTGAGAAACAACCGGCTCATATAGGTCTTTACCGTGGCCCTGCTGAGAAAGAGTGCCGCGGCGATCTCCTCGTTCGACATGCCCTGGACGATGGCCGCCACGACATCCCGCTCGCGCTCGGTCAACACGTCGAACGGGGACGGGCCCGGCCGCGGCCGGCTCCTGCCCTGGGAATAGTCCGCGATCAGGCGCCTGGTCACCTCGGGGGCGAGCATGGCGTTGCCGTCGTGGAGGGTGAGGATCGCCCGCAGGATGTCCTCTGGGACGGCGTTCTTCAGGAGAAACCCCGAGGCGCCCGCGCGCAGCGCCTCGTAGACGTACTCGTCGAGGTCGAACGTCGTCAGGACTACGACCTTGGCGGCCGGCTGCCGCTCGCAGATGATGCGGGTCGCCGTAAGGCCGTCCATGACGGGCATGCGGATGTCCATGAGGACCACGTCGGGAAGGAGCCGCTCTGCCGCGTCGACCGCCTCCTGTCCGTCGCGCGCCTCACCTGTGGTGACCAACCGTGGGTCGCTGTCCACGAGCTCATGCAGCGAGGCCCGCAACAGGTCCTCGTCCTCGGCAATCAGCACCCCGATGCGCCCAGCCGCATGCTCACTCATGTGCCACCGCCTCTGGCAACGGGATGGTCGCGCTCACCTCGAACCCGCCGCCGGGGCGCGGCCCGGCGGCGAAGCCGCCGCCGAGCAGTTCCACCCGCTCCCGCAGGCCGACCAGTCCATACCCTGGCTCGCCGTGAGGCGTCCGCGGCCCTGCACCGTCGTCGGCGACGGTGACCAGGACGTCGCCGCCCCGACCGCACACCGTCACGGCGCAGTGCGCTCCAGAAGCGTGCCGAACGGCGTTCGTCAGCCCTTCCTGCACGACGCGGTACACGGCCAAGCCGATACTCGGCGACACGGTGTCGACACCCGTCACCGTCATGCTCACCCTGACACCCCCGCCTCTCGCACGCTCAGCCAGGTCCAGCAGATCCCCGATGCCCGGCTGGGGCCGGCGCTCGGCGCCTTCCTCTCCAACACGGACGAATGTCAGCGTGGTACGCAGCTCATCCAGCGCCTGCCGGCTGACCACCTCGATCCGCTCCAGCCTGTCCCGCAGCCGGCCGGGGTCATCGGCGCCCACCCGAGCCGCCACCCCCGCCGTCACCGCGATCGTGCCCAGCGAGTGGGAGACGACGTCGTGCAACTCCCGCACCACGCGCAGCCGCTCGGCCGCCACCGCCGCCTGCGACTCCGCCCGCGTCGCGTGCTCGGCTTCCAGCACCGCCCGCCGCGTCGTGCCGCCCAGCAGCCATGACCCGGCCAGTGCGAGCAGGCTCAGCATGATGAACCGCAGCACGCCGCTCGCGCCGTCGGCGGTGCCGAACAAGGCGATCGCGATCACAACCAAGCCCGCCGCCGCCTTGACGATGGACAGCGACCTCGGAGTACCCCACGTCACCGCCACGGGATAAAGCGTCCACGCAACGGCGACGAACGGATCGGCGGCCAACCCCAGAGCCAGCCCGGTGATGGTCACCACGGTGACGACGCCGACCGCGACAAGCGGCAACAGCGACCGCAGTAGCATGCCGCCGAAGAACAGCACGACCAGCCCGCCCGACATGTACGGTCCGAGCCGACCGTCCAGAGGCAGCCAGAAGGCCAGGACGCATACGCATGCCGCACCGGCATCCAACCCGACGGAGCCTAACCTGCTGCGCGACGTCGACGGACGCTTGGCCATTCACTCACCCTAGTCCCAGTGCCAGGACGCTCGACCACCTCGTCACCGACCACTTCCTCGACCAGTGGCGCCACACCCACCAGCCCCCAGACGAGCCCGACACATCCGCCGACATCCCCGAGATCCCAGCAGAGCGCCTCGACCGCTCTCGCCAACGCCTTCGCGCGCCACTCCCCCGCATCAGTCACACCGGCAGGGCCATCAGGCACCTCTCCCCCCAGGGGGTCGGCTGGTCAGTGACTCCCGTCAGAGATCACGACAGGGCGACCGTCGATCATCATCCCGCACAGGGTCAACGCATGTGACACCAAACCCGGTTCACCGGTCCGCTCCTACTGGCAGGCCGTGATCAGGTAACCGCTGCTGTCCGTGCGCTGATCAATCAGTACGACCCGGCGTCCCCCTCCCGAGCGTGGCCCCACCCGTCAAGTAGACCGATCGTTACAGCTCGCGCGGGGTCCGCGCCGGACAGCAGAGACCGAGTTCTCGACACCGGATGTTGGCGCTGGGATGCGCTCGAATCCACGTGGAGAGCGTCTCGGATGCGCTGACCTGCGACTCAGTCATTCCGGAACCGCACGGAATAGGCGTTCTGTCCGATCAGTGCTACCTGACGGCTGGGGACAGCTTCGGGAGAAGGACGCCTGGACCAAGACCTTCACCGAGCCGCGTCTCTGCGCCGCGATCGTCGACCGCCTCACCTTCAACGCCGCCATCATCGACACCGGCACTCGCTCCTACCGGCTCGCTCAGAGCGGGGCCCAGCACTCCACCCAAAGCTGCCGGCGGTCAACCCGTTTGTTCGGTGCGTGAGTGCCTGATTCACATCTTTAGCTCGCCGCCAAGCGCGACTGGCAAGATCAGCTTGTGCTTCAATCGGTGACGCGCGGATCGACGGCGACGTGGTTGGCATGGGTGAGCTGCACATCCGGAGTCAAGAACAACGCCAAGGCGAGATCACCGATGGTGTTCACCCGCATGGGTGGGGCCAAGGGGTAGGAACCGCGATAGGGAATGAGCTCCTCAGACGAGGATTTGAGGAGATTGGCCTTCACCGGATCCATGCCACCTGTGACCCGCGAAATGTGGATCGGCTCGGGTGCTCAGCAAGCTCGGCATGACCTGGGAAGGGCGGCATCGCCACACCGCGCTGATTCGTGCCGGTTGGCGAGACTCCGAGCTGTTCAGCATCATCGAAGATGAGTGGCGCGCGGTCTTACAGCGACAGTCAATGCTCGTTCTCTGGTCCCGCCATGGCGATCTATGCCGTCAGTGACGTCCTCTTGCGGCATGGATGCTGAGCTGAGCCCGCGCCCGCGGGGGGCGAAGTTCACGCCCTGCAGAGGTTCGGGGACGGCAGTCCCCGAACCCACAGACGTACTGAACCCTCGAACCGGGATCTCACCCCGGTGGGGCCAGAACTCGTGCGTGATCAAGGCGTCCACGATCGCTACCGCCCTGCGGGGAGGGTTATCCGACCGCGTAGGCGTGGTGGATGGTCTGGCTGACGGTGTTGCCCGCGGTGTCGGTCGACGTGGCGCGCAGGGACACGAAGCCCGCCGTGCGGGGGTTGGTCATCTGCGCCGTCCAGTCCGAGCCCTTGGCTCTGACCCGGATGTCGCGCCAGGTCGCTCCGTCATCGACGGACATCTGCAGGTGGATGGACTTCACGGCTGCCGCGGGAGCGCCGGGATTGCGTTCGATCCAGATCGGCAGCCGGGTGGACGATCCGGGCTTGGCACGGTTGTACTCGTCCAGCCCCTCCGGGGCGAAGCGAACCGCCGCCAGGGCGAGCGCTTCCCGCTTGGCAGTGCTCGCCGAGCGGAACGTCCACGTCGATTCCACTTTCGTGGACAGCGTGGAGTGCGGCACCTGTCGGCTGGCCGTCGCGCTGAGCGTGTACCTGGCGGGCTCCGCCGGGAGACCGGTGCTCAGCCGGCAGGAATCGGCCTCCCACAGCCCGCACCTGGTGTAGTCGATCGTGGAGATGACCTGATCACCCTTGGCGAGCCTGATGGTGCCGGTGGCGGCGCCGTCCATGCCGACCCGGCCGGGCACGCCCTCGGAGAACAGCCGGGCGCCGTCGAACGTCACGGTGTTCCCCTCCCGCCAGGCGCCCGAGGTGGCGAAGGACGGGCCGCTGACCGCGACGCCCCACGTCTGCCGATCGCGGCCGTCGCCGGTGGGTCCCGTGGCCCCCGTGACCGCGGATTCGCCGACGCGCAGCGCGCTGGACCACTTGTGCCCTCGCGTCCGGTATTCCGTGAGCTTGCCCGGCAGAGGCACATCGTTCGTGGGGGTCAGGAATCCGTCAGAAACGCCTTCGATGGCGTTCGCCACGAAGTAGGTGCCCTTCGCGGCCGTTCCGGCACCGCGGAAGGTGGTGGTCACCTTGTCGAGGTCCTTCACCCTGGCCGCGTACGTGGGGTCGTCGGGCACGCCGTCATGGCGTTCGTCCACCAGGTCGTAGCGGACGGGAGTGGGAGAGGCGTCCTTCTTGTGGAAATGCATTCTGGTGACGTACTTCAGTCCGGGCTGCTTGGAGCCGAGCACGAAGTACACGGCGCTGGGGTCGGGCCTGCCTCCGGCCCAGCCGAGGTACCACGAACCGTTGATCACCCACATCTCGGTCCACCCGCTGATGACAGCCGTGGGCTCGTCCAGGGTGAATCTGATCGGTTTGGCCTGGCGCGTGTCCAGGACGATCTCCGTGCCCTGTTCGCCGACCTTCACCGGCAAGTGCGTGGTCGTGATGCGCGTGCCTTCGTAGATGTCCACGTACAGGCTCCACTCGCCGGCGGGGAGCCGGTAGGTGTCCGGCGCGCCGCGAAGGACCATCCGGAGACTCTCGCCCTTGCCGTTGTAGAATTCCCCGACCGCGTCGACGGGCTGGCCGTCGGTGCCCAGTGCGCTGATCTTCACGTCGTAGGCTTCCGGCTCCACGTACGAGGTGGCGACGGTACGGACGAGAAGGTCACCCGATCGGGCCGTGATGGTGCCCGGATGATCGCCGGGCTCCTTGCCGGTCCCGTCGATCGTCACGGTGACCGATGCCGTGCCCTTGGCGGGCACCTCGACCCGCTGTGCCGAGGTGCGCAGCACGTCGCCGTCCACGGTGAGGTCCAGCGTGATCGCAGAGTCGCCGGCGTTGGTGTACGTGATCTCCTTGGTCGCCTGCCGTTCGCCGGATCTGCCCCAGCGGAGGACCGTGCCGATGTTCGCGGGACTGGCATACACCTGCTGACCGACCGCGCGAACCAGGTCGACGCGCCCGGCGCCCTGGTCGAAGAGCGTGGCGCCGGCCTGCGGCGCGGCGCTACCGATGAGCGCGGCCTTGAGCTGCTCGCCGCTCCAGTCCGGGTGCTGCTGGGCGAGGATCGCCGCCGCACCCGCGACGTGCGGCGCCGCCATGGAGGTGCCGCTGTGGGCGACGTACGGGCCGTCTGCCGTGCCCTGCGCGGCCGCCGCCATGATGTCGACGCCGGGTGCGGTCACGTCGGGCTTGATCGCGTGATCGCCATTTCTCGGGCCGCGGCTGGAGAATTCGGCCATCTTGTCGGACTTGTCGACCGCGCCGACCGTCAACGCCGCATCGGCGCTGCCCGGGCTGCTGACCGAGCCGGGTGCTCCGTCGTTGCCCGCCGCGATGACGAACAGCGCTCCCGTACGCGCTGACAGGGTGTTGACGGCCCGCTCAATCGGGTCGATGCCAGGTGTGTCCGGGCCGCCGATGCTCATGTTGATGATCTTTGCTTTGACCTCGACAGCGGCCCATTCCATGCCTGCCAGCATTGCCGATTCGCTGATGTTCTCTCCGCCGACCTTGCCAAGCGCGATCTTCGCGCCCGGCGCGACACCCCGATACTTCTCTCCGGCGCCCGCCACGATGGAGGCGACATGGGTGCCATGCCCCACGTTATCGGTGATGTCTGGTTCGTCGGAGAAGTTCCGCGACTGCGTGACCACGTCCTTGAGATCGGGGTGGGTGGCGTCGTAACCGGAGTCGAGCACGGCGACCGTGACACCGGATCCGGTCAGCCCCTGTTGCCACGCCTGCGGAGCCCCGATCTGCTTGACGCTCCGGTCAAGGGTGATGGGCCGCTTCCCGTCCAGCCAGATCTTCGACTTGCCGGCGGCCAGTGATCGTGCGCCGCCGACCAGGCTCTGCCAGGTCTGGCCCGCCGTCGCCTTGGACACGCTCGTGCCGGCCAGCCCCAGCCCGGCGAACTCCTTCGCCTTGCGCGTTCCGCTGAGCGCCGGTGCCGCCTTCCCTTCGGCGAACTGGACGATCAGCGGTATCTCCGCCTTGTAGGCGTCGCCGTACCGCCAGGTGAGCAGCTGCGTGACGTCGAACAAACGCTCATCCAGCAGGCCCTGGGCCAGCAGCCGTTTGGCATCCTCTGGAATGACGTGAAGGTGGCCCTGACGGCGCTGGACGTCGAAGCGATGGTTTCTGCCCGGACCAGGCTCGATCCGGTAGCCGTTCGCTGTGACAGTCACCCGGTCGCCGGTCAGCAGCGTCACTGAGCCCGACACCCCGGTCACGGGAGATGCCGGCTCGGCTGCCTGTGCGGCACTCGTGGTACCGCCTGCGATGAGAGATCCCGCCACGATCATGGCGAGGGTTGCGTGGGTTAATTTCATTTGCTCTCTCGTTGTCGAGGTGCGGAGAGTTGACATCAGTTCTCGACGCCGAGGCGCGAGATCACCATGTGCCGGGAAGGCGATCATCGCCGGTTGGCGTCGGGGCAATGGCCGGATCAGGAGAGTCCGCGATCATCACCACCGCCCTCGCTCACGGAGGCCCTCCGATGGGGCAGAGACGCTGATGGCCTGGGAAGTGACTCTGCCCTACCTTCTGGTCAGCAGGGGACCTTGGAGGTGGGCGCGGGCAAGGGGCGCCCAGGCCGGCCCGTGAGATCCGAACTCGTGCGTCACTTGTTGCGAGGGATGCCGCTCACGCGCCACGAGCGGCACCCCGGGAGCGCTGCGTCAGACGAGCTTGCCGTAGATCCGGGACGGGACCGCCTGGGCCGCGCCCTCCCTGCCGAACTCCTGGTAGACCCGCGACGTGATCTCCACGGCCTTGGGCAAATAGGCGGGGTAGAAGGCCTTTCCGCACTCCAGGTCCCTCAGCGCCGCCTTGATCTCCTTGTCCAGGTACGGCCTGGCCTGCGCGGGCTTCAGGTTCGGCCGGAAGATGACGGTCTTGCCCTCGGCCTCCTTGGGTAGTTCGCCCTTCCACGTCTTCTTGGCGACATCCGAAGCCTGCCGCACGATCTTCGTGTGGCTCAGACCGTCCAGCACGGTCGGCCTGGTCTCGCCGACCCCCAGGCACGTGGCGAACTGCTTGCCCAGCTGGACGAGCTGCTTGTCCTGGTCGAGGACGCTCAGCGACTTGTCCACCGCCGCTTCGAGCTGGTCGTAGTAGTCCTCCTGGGAGGTGACGGTCTTGCCCAGCACCTCCTTGACCGCCTGGGAGAAGCAGGCGTCGTCGGCGGCGCGCCACTTCTTCAGCTGGCCGGCCGAGAGCGACATCAGCATCTTGTTGTTCGGGTCCTCGTGCTGGACGGGGTTGACGACCTTGTCCTTGGGATAGACGTTCGGGGACCAGACGCCGAAGCCGTACTTGGCCCGGTACTCCCGCAGCGCCTCCAGGTCACCCGCGAGCCGCTCCTGCTCCCCGGGCTGCCACGTGTACCGAGGCTCCGGGGAGGCCACGTAGTCCAGGCCCCGCTCCATCATGCAGGCGACGCGCTTGGCCTCCAGTCGTGTCTGCTTCTCGTACGCGGTGGCGTCCCCCGACGGCGGCGAGGTGAGGCCGCCGAATGAACCGGCGAGCAGGGTGACCGCGACGGCCTTGGCGACGAACATGCAGGTTCTCCTTTTTCCTTGAGGGCATGCCGGATCGATCTGAGGGCATGCGAAACAGAACTCACGGCCCGAAAGGCCGGATCAGGTGGGGAAAGGTCTCAGCAGGGGATCTTCATGCGGGACGCCTTCGGCGACACCTCGGGCAGGCCGGGGGCGAGATCTGCGGCGAGCACCGCGGTGCCGGTCACCATGCCCTTCTTCTCGATGTACTCGCCCTTGGGCAGCTTCACCCTCTTGTCCTTGGTGACCACCGTGCGCTCGCCCAGGTAGTGATAGGTCTGCCGGTCGAAGATCAGCTCGGACCGGGTGCCGTTGCCCTCGTCCATGGCGACGGCCAGCCCGGGGCGGCCGGAGACGTCCGCCGCGTCACCGATGAGCACGATGCCGTCCAGCCCGGCGGCCACCTGGTAGAGCGCGGCGCCCAGGCTGGGCCGTACCACGGACTCGCGGATCAGGCCCTGGAGGGAGGACCAGATGCGCAGCGGCTCCTCGCCCATGTCGGCCACGATCTTCGCGCGCACCTGGGCGGGGTCCGTCGGCCAGGTGCGCAGCCGGGCGTAGGCCGGTTGGCCAGGGCAGCCCGACGACTCGGAGAGGATGTCCTCGACGCCGTGGTCCCAGAAACGCCGAGGCGCCGGTCCCGTGGCTGACAGGCTCTGCTTGCGGCTCAGCCAGGGCTTACCCACGTCGGCGGCCTCCCAGCGCTCCTCATTGACCATCACCTTGGTGTACTGCATGGTGCCCGCCTTGTCCCTGGTGTACAGGCTGTGCTGGGCCAGCGTCTTGGTGTGAACGTACTGGCCGCGGGCCGGCACCGTGTCAGGCCGGTCGGCAGCGGCCTGCGCGGCCAGGGTGAGCAGCGCCTTGGCGTCGGCCGGAGGGGCAGCGATCAGGTACCCGGGGGTACGCGAGTCGGAGCCGCCCAGACTCACCTGGCTGACGATGATTCCGCCGGTGAGCATCACCGCCATGGCGCCGACCAGGGCGACGCGCCGGATCGGCAGCGTGGTGGGCCACCAGCGGCGCGGACGGTCCAACCGTGATGCCTGTGCCTGGCGGGTCAGGCGGAGGAGGCGGTCACGCCCCCTCGCTGCCGCCTCCGGCGTCGGCTCGGGCTCCGCGAACACGGCCTCGATCAGCTTCAACTCGTCCATCACCACTCCCCGATCGGGTTGACGTCGCCCAGGGCCTTTCGCAGCTTCTTGCGCGCCCTGTTCAACCGGGACCCGACGGTCCCCACCGGTACGTCCAGGGCGGCGGCGATCTCCTCGTAGCCCAGCCCGCCGAACACGAGCAGGAACACCACGTCGCGATCGCCCTTCGCCAGGCCCTTCAGCCCCCGTACGAGCTCCGGCCGGCTGGCCTGCGCCGCGAGCTGCGAGGTCACTCGGTCCTCGTGCCCGTCATCGGAGTCCTCAGCCGCGATCTTGCTGAGCGCGTTCAGGCGGCGGCCCTCCCTGCGGCGGTGCCGGGCCACGACATTCGTGGCGATGCCGAATAACCACGACCGCACCGTGCCCCGCTGCGGATCGAAGCCGCACCTGCCGTCGAATGCGAGCAGGAAGGCCTCCGCGACCAGGTCCTCGGCCTGCTCGCCGCCGAGCCGGGCGGCCAGGTAGCGATAGACCTCCTTGAAGTACCGGTCGTACAGGAGGGCGAAAAGCTCAGGATTGTCCATCGACCGCTCGACCATGGTGACGTCTTCCAGCACATCGTTGGCGTCAGGTGGTGCAGCCATGGCGTCCTTCCGAAGGCGACTGTCTCCCAGTGTTCGCCGCTCGGCAGATTTTCTTCACGCCAATTTCCGGCGCGGCCATCGAAGCGACCCAGCGGGAACGCGCCCTCAACTCCGAGAAGCGGAGGCTGGCATCCTTCCCCAGGTCTTCATCGCGCCATAGGCATGAGATCGTTGGCGCTCTCGTTCATGGGCGATCAGGTCCACAACGACGGCCAGGTGCTCGCGTTGGGGGTGTGTCGGCTGCGTCGATGACGCCGCCCGCGTCGCCGGTCGTGTCGGTGGCCAGCCCGTGAGCGTCACCGAGGACGTGCTGGCCGCGGTCCGGACCGCCGTGAGCGCGGCCAGTCGGTCACCCTGATCGCCCGCGAGGGCCGAACGGGATGACAAAGCCTGCTTGTTCAGGAACCCGATGCGGACGAGGGTTGCCGATCATGGTCTATGGCTGCGACATTCCATCTCTTTGTCAGCGGATCAGGGCTGGTGACCGGAGCGGCCCAGCTTGGCGGCCTTCAGCCGGAACAGGTATCGGCGTCGCAGCCGTCGCCGCTCGTTCCTCCCGTCGTCCCCGTTGCCGTCCCCGTCGCCGCTCGTTCCTCCCGTCGTCCCCGTTGCCGTCCCCGTCGTCGTTGTCCCTGCTCTCTTCGTCGCCGAGGTCGCCGTCGGCGGCGTTTTGCCCCTTTGGCGTAGCCCCCTTTCCTGCTCGACGGCTTCTTCCAGCGCCGCGCTCAGCTCACCGTCCAAGACCATCCCGGCGGCATGATGGTGGGCGCGAGCGGTGGTGGAGTCGACGCTGACCAGGTCGAGGTCGGCCTGTCCCCGGCCGGCGGCCTCGGCGATCATGGCCTGCATCAGCTGCTCGAACACGCCGTCCCGCGCCCAGGTGCGGAACCGGTCGTAGGCGGTGGACCATGGCCCGTACTCCTCCGGCAGGTCACGCCAGGGGCTGCCGGTACGAAACCGCCACATCACCGCGTTGAACAGCCGCCGCAGATCCGGGACCGGACCCCGCTCACCCAACGGTAAGTGAGGCTCGATCAAGGACCATTCTTCGTCGGTGAGATCTCCACGCGCCATGTTCGATGGCCTACCAGGGTCGCCGGCCGTACCGCAGGCAATCCCTCTGATCTCAACTCCGTACAGGCCCTAGCTGAGCGCTCATGGCGACGCGAGCCCTTGCGGGACCCGGGTGTGTCCTCCTGGGGAGGGACAGCACCGCGCAGAATTAGTTAACCTCCTTTCCAGTTCCTCGTGAACGGAGGTATCGGCATGCGCCGTCTGGCCGCGCTCGTCTCCTTACTCCTCCCCCTCCTTCTCCTGCCCGTCCCCGCACAGGCCGCTGCGACCCCGCTGCAGGTCTACGGCGCCTGGCACTGTGGTGATGACGCCTGTATCTGGGGCAACGTCCGCAGCCCAACAGACTTCGACACAAAGAACCACTGGCTGATCGACCGAGGAGACGGCCGCCCCTCGGTCAACCTCGTGGTGCTCAGCTTCGTCCACCCGGTCAAGTTGCTGCACAAGACCACCGACACACAGACCCTCGACGGCGTGCCACGTGGCATGACCGCTGACATCGTGAACTACTTCACCAGCCGTGGAATCCGGGTGATGCTCTCCATCGGCGGCATCACGTACACCACCGCGTGGAACTCCGCCCTGGCGGAGAACGCGGCGCAGTTCGGGCGCAACGCGGCCGAGGTCGCCCAGCGGCTCGGCGTCGGCATAGAGATCGACTACGAGGAGAACAGCAGGCCCGACCTGGCCGGTCTGCAGGCCTTCGTCGACGCCTACCGCTCCGCCCTGCCGTACGACGCGAGCGGTGCGAACCCAGCCGCCCGGCTGACCATCGACCTCGCCGCCGGTGACCGCTGGCTCATCGACATCACCAGGAAGGCGACCGCGGACTGGCTGCGCACCGACACCCCGGTCCTGGACTACGCCAACGCGATGGTGCCCGCCCAGCAGCCCAGGAGCTCCGACGCCATCGCCAACTGGCAGGAGCACATCGACGGCAAGACCACCTACTCTCCGCCGATTCCGTCGCTGGCTCCGGCCAAGTTCACCGGCGCGTTCTACATCGCTGAAGGAAGCAAGGTCCGCGCCGAATGCACGAACTTCAGCACCTCGCTGCAGAAGTCCACGGGATCGTTCGTCCAGACGGCCGCGCCGAAGATTGCCGGACTCACTTCCGGCATGCTCGGCTACATGTTCTGGGCCGCCGAACGTCCCTCCACAAGGGGCGTGACCACCGCACCTCCGAACTCCTGCGAGGGAGGAGTGGGCGGCGGCGCCACCGCGTACACCATCCCCCTCCCGATGCCCGCCCTACGGCAAAGCTGACCGCCTCCCGGGACCGGGCCGCCGGTCCGGGACAGACCAAATGCCCGTCCGAGATTCGATGACGGGCCACTAGTGTCGTTGCCAGCGCTGTCGAAGCGGGGACGAAACTCAGCAGGTGATAGGAAGCGGCATCGATGACGGACTCAGACCGGCGCCGGACCGGACAGCCCGAGGTTGACGCGCTTCTCGACCAGGCCGACGCCGCGCTCACCGGCGCCGCGAGCCGCGGCGCAGAGCCGCTGCAGGACGTTTCACGGGGCGAGGTCGATGTTCTTGACGGCGCTGATGAAGGCGGCCAACACAGCGGCCTCGACGTCGTCCCGTTTCCCGCGTGCGAGATAGAGGCCGAGTCGGCCGCAGATCTTCCGTAGGGCCGGCTCGGCCATCCCGGCCGTTGCTCAACATCGGCGACTGCTACGCCTCGAACTCGGACGGCTGGGCCCGGGGTGCCGGCTACAACCAACTCCAACCCATGGTCCGCCCACGTTCCCGGCTGTCCGTTCCGCCCAAGAACCTGCTCGGCATGCCGTGGCGCGTCGCCTTCGCCTTGCAGGAGGACGGCTGGATCCTGCGGCACGCCATCGTCTGGGACAAGCCGAACGCGATGCCGCAGTCCGTGCTCGATCGCGTCTCCACCCGATACGAGATGCTCTTCCTGCTCGTGAAACAACGCCGCTACTGGTTCGACCTGGACGCCATCCGCGAGGCACACGCAGGCGACCGGCCTCTGTCACGCCACACGCGTCGAGGCGGCAACATGCCCGACAGCATTCCGCCTTCTTGGCCTGACGACGGCAAGTACCGCGATGACCAGGACGCCTTCTGCGGCAAACGCTATGCTGCCCACCGGGCAGCGGCATGCTGTCCGCTCACGAGGTGGCGAGTGAAGAGATCGCCCGCCTCGTTGGTCACTCGTCAACGCATGTGACCGAGACCGTGTACCGGCAGGAGATCCGACCAGCGCTGACAGACGGCGCCGTGGTCATGGACGAGATCTTCAAGTCGCGAGCCGGGTAGAGCAGAGCAGTGGCTCCCCGTTTGGCTCCCTAAGATCCGAAAAGGGGCACCAGAGAAACTCTGGCACCCCTTCCGACCAGCTATAACTGGTCGGGACGACAGTGTGCTGGTTCAGGACATAGGAAACCCATGTCGCAGGACATAGGAAACTTCAACAAAGTGTGTCTCGGGACATAGGCAACCACCGCGATCAA
>NZ_JBSFGF010000049.1:0-30010 GCF_053596455.1 Nonomuraea sp. NPDC001699
CCGCCCGCTCGGCACCAGCGATCACCGTCGACGACGGACCGTTCACCGCCGCGACCGACACCCCGGCAAAACCGGAAACCTCCACCTCGCCAGCCTGCACCGCCACCATCACCCCACCAGCGGGAAGCGCCTGCATCAACCGAGCCCTGGCCGAAACCAGCGTGCACGCGTCCGTCAAGGACAACACCCCGGCCACATGCGCAGCCGCCAACTCCCCGATCGAATGCCCCACCAGCACATCCGGCCTGAGGCCCCACGACTCCACCAACCGGAACAACGCTGTCTCCAGCGCGAACAGCGCAGGCTGCGCCACCCCCGTCTGATCCAGATCCTCCTCGACAAGGGAATCAAACTGCGCCGCCACCTCATCAAACGCCCGAGCGAACACCGGGAACCGCTCATACAGCCCCCGCCCCATCCCCACCCGCTGACTCCCCTGCCCCGTGAACAGAAACGCGAGCTTCGCCGGGCCCCCCGCCGATCCGGTCACCACGCCCGCGGCCGGCTCGCCTTCGGCCAGCGCGGACAGCCCCCGCATCAGCTCCGCACGATCGGCGCCCACCACGGCCGCGCGATGCTCGAAGGCCGAGCGGGCAGTCGCCAGCGACAGTCCGACCTCGGCCGATCCCGCGCCGGGCAAGCTCTCGAGGTGCGTCAGCAACCGCGCCGCCTGGGCTCGCAGCGCGCCTGCCGTACGGCCGGACACGACCCATGGGACAGGCCCGCTCGCGGGGACCTCCGTCACGGCGGCCACCGGCCCTTGCTCGATGATCACGTGCGCGTTGGTCCCACTGATCCCGAAGGACGACACGCCGGCTCGCCGCGGACGACCGCTGTCCGGCCACTCCACCGGCGACGTCACCAGCTCGACGGCGCCCTCAGCCCAGTCCACATGCGACGACGGCGCATCCACATGCAACGTCCGCGGCACCACACCCGCACGCATCGCCATGACCATCTTGATCACACCAGCCACACCCGCAGCCGCCTGCGAGTGACCGATGTTCGACTTGACCGACCCCAACAGCAACGGCCGCTCCCGATCCTGACCATAGGTCGCCAGCAACGCCTGAGCCTCGATCGGATCACCCAGCGTCGTCCCGGTCCCGTGCGCCTCGGCCACGTCTACATCCGCGTAGGACAGCCCGGCGGCGGCCAGCGCCTGCCGGATCACCCGCTGCTGCGACGGCCCGTTCGGCGCCGTCAGGCCGTTGGACGCGCCATCCTGGTTGATCGCCGAACCACGGACCACCGCGAGCACCTGGTGACCGTTGCGCCGGGCGTCCGACAGCCGCTCCAGCACCAGCACACCCACACCCTCGGACCAGCCCACGCCGTCGGCGCTGTCGGAGAACGCCTTGCACCGCCCGTCGGAGCTCAGCCCGCCTTGACGGGCGAAGTCGACGAAGGTGTCCGGCGTGGACATGACCGTCACACCGCCCGCCAGCGCCAGCGAGCATTCCCCCGAGCTCAGCGCCTGGGCCGCCAGGTGCAATGCCACCAGCGACGACGAACAGGCCGTGTCCACCGTCACCGCCGGGCCTTCCAGCCCCAGCGTGTACGACACGCGGCCGGAGGTGATGCTGCCCGTCGTCCCGTTGACGACGTCCCCGGTGGACGGGTAGTCGTGGTACATCATCCCGGCGAAGACGCCGGTCGGGCTGCCCTTGAGGGATTCCGGGTCGATGCCCGCCCGTTCCACGGCTTCCCAGGAGGTCTCCAGCAGCAGCCGCTGCTGGGCGTCGATCGCGAGGGCCTCGCGGGGGGAGATGCCGAAGAACCCCGCGTCGAACTCCGCCGCGTCGTACAGGAAGCCGCCCGCGTGGGCGAACGAGGTGTCCTGGAGTTCCCAGCCGCGGTCGCCGGGGAATGCGGCGATGGCGTCCCTGCCCTCGGCGACCAGCTCCCACAGCTGCTCCGGCGAGGTGACGCCACCCGGGTACCGGCAGGCCATGCCGATGATGACGATCGGGTCTCCGGCGACCGGTGCCGTGACGGGCACGGGCGCCGCAGTCTCGGCACCGTCGAGCCGGCCGTGGATGAAGCGGGTCACCGCCGCCGGAGTGGGGTGGTCGAACACCAGCGTGGCGGGCAGGCGCAGGCCCGTCGCCTCGATCAGCCTGTTGCGCAGCTCCACCGAGGTGAGGGAGTCGAGGCCGAGGTCCTGGAAGGTCAGGTCCGGCGAGATCGCGTTCGCGGAGACGTGCCCCAGAACGGCCGCCACCTGCGTGAGCACCAGCGTGGCCACGTCCTCCGCGGAGAACTCCCCGGGAGGTGGGGCGGCCGACTGACGCAGGGGCGCGGGGACTAGGGCTCGGAAGACGGCCGGTATCCCGCTCTGCGCCCGCAGCGCCGGCCGGTCCACCCGGGCCGCGACCACCACCGGTTCCCGCCCGGCCAGAGCCGCGTCGAACCAGGCGAGTCCCTGCTCAGCAGTGAACGGGCGGAGCCCGGATCTGGCCATACGGCGCAGGTCCGTGTCGGTGAGGGCGCTGGTCATCCCCGTGTCCTGTTCCCAGGGGCCCCACGCGATGGACACGCCTGGCAGGCCCTGGACGGCGCGCTGCCGTACGAGGGCGTCGAGGAAGGCGTTCGCGGCGGTGTAGCTCGCCTGGCCGCCGTTGCCGAGGGTCGCGGAGACCGAGGAGAACACCACGAACGCGGTCAGGCCGAGGTCGCGGGTGAGTTCGTGCAGGTGCCAGGCGCCGTCCACCTTGGGACGGAGGACGGCGTCCATCCGTTCCGGGGTCAGGATCTCGGCCGGTGCGTCGTCGATCACTCCGGCGGCGTGGACCACGCCGGTGAGGGGATGCTCCGGCGGGATCGCGGTGATCATCTGCACCAGGGCGTCGCGGTCGGACACGTCGCAGGCGACGGCCATGACGTCGGCGCCGAGGTCGGCCAGGTCCGAGAGCAGCCGGCGGGCGTCCTCGGTTCCCGAGCCGCGCCGACCGGCCAGGATCAGGTGGCGGACGCCGTGCACCGTGACGAGGTGGCGGGCGACGAGCGCGCCGAGACCACTCAGCCCGCCGGTGATGAGCACGGTGCCGTGGGCGCTCCATGGGCCCGGGTCGGCGGCACTCTCGGCGCTCGCCTGACGAGGCACCCTCACCAGACGAGGCACCATGAGCACCCCGTCGCGCACCGCCAGCTGCGGCTCCGCCGAGTCAAGCGCCGCAGCGAGGATCCGGCCGCGCAAAGGCCTGTGATCGAGGTGATCGGGGGCGAGGTCCAGCAGGACGAACCGGCCGGGATTCTCCACCTGCGCCGAACGCACGAGGCCCCAGACCGCCGCCGCTACCGGGTCGGGCGCGGTGTCCATCGCCCCCGAGGTCACGAACACGACGCGCTCCCCGTCATCGGCCGCACGGAGCTGGGTCAGCACCGCCGAGGTCGCCGACCGTACGGCAAGCGGAATGTCGTCCCCGGCGGCGGTCACGACCGGGACGAGTGTCACGTGGGCGGCGTCCGCCTCAGCCGGGTGCTCCGCCGTGCGCAGAGCGGCGGAGAGACCCCACTCGTCCGGGCCGAGCACCGAGCACCGCCGGGGCCGCGGCTCCTCGGTTGCCTCCGCGAGCTGCCAGTCCAGCCGCAGCAGCGGCGCTCCCCCCACGGGTTCCGTACGGCCGGCCGCACGGAACGCGAGGGAACGCACCGAGGCGACCACGCCTTCGTCGTCGGACACGACGAGCGTGATCGAGTCCTGGCCCGCCGAGCTCAGCCGCACGCGCAGCGCCGACGCGCCGGACGCGTGCAGGGACACCCCGCTCCAGGAGAACGGCAGCAGCCCGGCCCCGTCCAGCCCGGCCAGCGCGGCCACCTGGAGCGCGGCATCGAGCAGCGCAGGATGCAGGCCGAACGATCCGGCCTCGACGCCTTCCGGCAAGGCGATCTCGGCGAACACCTCCCGCTCGGTGCGCCAGGCGGCACGCACCCCTCGGAACGCCGGGCCGTACGAGAAGCCCGCCTCCGCCCGCCGTTCGTAGAAGCCGTCGAGATCGACCGGGACGGCGTCCTGGCCAGGCCCACCGCCGTCAGGGACCTTCGGCGCCTCGGAGGTCAGCACACCGGCGGCGTGCTGGACCCACGGCGCGTCCGGCTCGGTGCGGGAGTACACGCCGACCGTCCGGCTGCCGCCCGTGTCGGGGCCGAGCGCCACCTGGACCTGGACGCCTTCCCGCTCCGAGAGCGCGAGCGGGGAAGTGAGCGTGAGTTCCTCCAGAACGTGGTAGCCCGCCTCGCCTCCGGCGCCGAGCGCCAGTTCGGCAAACGCCGTGCCGGGGAGCAGCACCTGCCCGGCCACCACGTGATCGGCCAGCCAGGGATGCGCCCCGGTCGAGATGGTTCCGGTGAACAGGAATCCGCCGGTGTCGGGCAGCTCTGTGGCCGCGCCGAGCAGTGGGTGACGCGGCCGATCCAGCCCGGCGGCGGTGACGTCTCCCGCGACCTGCGAGAGCGTGGGCCAGTACCGCTCGCGTTGGAAGGCGTAGGTCGGCAGATCCACGCGGCGCGCGGCCGGGACCAGTTCCCGCCAGCGCACGGGCACGCCGCGGACGTGCAGCCGGGCGGCGGCGGTGAGCGCCGCCGTCTCCTCGCTTCGGTCCTTGCGCAGGATCGGGACGGCGGCCGCCTCCGGCAGGTTCTGGTGAACGAGCGCGGAGAGCCCGCCGTCGGGGCCGAGTTCCAGGAACAGCTCGGCACCGGTGGCCCGCACCGCCCGGGCGAACCGCACCGGCTGGACGACCTGGTCCAGCCAGTACTGCGCCGAGCAGAGGTAGGCGGGGTCGACCGGCGCGCCGGTCACGGTGGAGACGATGGGCGTGGTCGGCTCGTGGAAGGTCAGCCCTTCGACGACCTCTCTGAACTCCGCGAGCATCGGCTCCATCAGCGGCGAGTGGAAGGCGTGGCTCACCCGCAGGCGGGTGGACCTGGCGAAGCGCGTGGCGGTGGCCAGGACGGCCGCTTCGTCACCGGCGATCACGACGGACGACGGCCCGTTCACCGCGGCGATGACGGCTCCGCTTTCCAGAAGCGGCTCGACCTCAGCCTCGCCGGCCTGGACGGACACCATCGCCCCACCCTCGGGAAGTCGCTGCATCAGGCGGCCTCTGGCGGTGACAAGGGCGCAGGCGTCGTCGAGGGAGAGCGCACCGGCCACGTGGGCGGCGGCGATCTCGCCGATCGAGTGTCCGATCAGGAAGTCCGGCGTTACCCCCCAGGACTCGATCAGGCGGAAGAGCGCGACCTCGATCGCGAAGAGCGCCGGCTGGGCGAACTCGGTACGGTCGATCGTGCCCGGGTCCTCACCGGACATCCCCCGCTTCAGGTGCTCGGGCAGCCGCGTGAGAACGTCGTCGAGCGCGCGGGCGAAGGCCGGGAAGCGGGCCGCGAGCTCGCGGCCCATCCCCATCCGCTGCGCGCCCTGTCCCGCGAACAGCACCGCCAGCGCGGCGGGCGGACCGGCCACCCCACGGGCGATCTCGGTCACACCGTCGGCCGTGGCCAGCAGGACGGCCCGGTGGGCGAATTCCGAGCGGGTCGTCAGCAGCGAGTGGCCGAGGTCGGCCGGGTTCGCGTGGCTCCCGTAGGACAGCAGCCGGTCGAGCTGGGCCGCGAGCGCGGCCTCGCTCTTGGCGGAGACCACCCACGGCACGACGACCACCGACCCGCCCGAAGGCGCCTGCGGCCCGGGCTCCGGGGCGGGCTGGAGTTCTGGAGCCGGAACCGCTTCGATGATCACGTGTGCGTTGGTGCCGCTGATCCCGAACGACGACACGCCCGCCCGTCGTGGACGATCGCTCTCGGGCCACTCCACCGGCGAGGTCACCAGTTCCACGCCACCGGCCGACCAGTCGACCCGGGATGTGCGCTTCTCGGCGTGCAGTGTTCGCGGGACGACTCCCTGCCGCATGGCCATGACCATCTTGATGACGCCCGCGACGCCGGCGGCGGCCTGGCTGTGCCCGATGTTCGACTTGACGGAGCCGAGCAGCAGCGGCCGTTCGCGGTGCCGGCCGTACGTCTCCAACAGGGCCTGCGCCTCGATCGGATCTCCGAGGGCGGTGCCGGTCCCGTGGGCCTCGACCACGTCCACATCCGCCGGTGACAGACCGGCGCTGCGCAGGGCCTGCCTGATCACCCGCTGCTGAGAGGCGCCGCTGGGAGCGGTCAGGCCGTTGGAGGCCCCATCGGAGTTGACCGCGGAACCACGCAGGACGGCCAGCACCTCGTGACCGTGGCGGCGCGCGTCCGACAGCCGTTCCAGGAGCAGGACGCCGACGCCCTCCGCCCATCCCGTCCCGTCGGCGGCATCGGAGAACGCCTTGCAACGCCCGTCCGGGGACAGACCGCCCTGCTTGGCGAACTCCAGGAAGATGCCGGGTGTCGACATGACGGTGACACCGCCCGCAAGCGCCATCGAGCACTCCCCCGACCGCAGTCCCTGCGCGGCCAGGTGCAGGCCGACCAGCGACGACGAGCACGCGGTGTCCACCGTGATAGCGGGACCTTCCAGGCCCAGGGTGTAGGCGACGCGGCCGGACAGGACGCTGGGCGAGGTGCCGGTCAGCGTGTAGCCCTCGGCGTCACCGGAAACCTCGTGCATCCGGGCGCCGTAGTCCTGCGCCATCGCACCGAGGTAGACCCCGGTGCGCGTGCCGTACAGGGTGGAGGGCGGAATGCCGGCCCGCTCCACCGCCTCCCAGGTGACTTCGAGCGCCAGCCGCTGCTGCGGATCCATCGCCAGGGCCTCACGCGGTGAGATCCCGAAGAAGGCGGCGTCGAAGCCTGCCGCGTCGTGGAGGAAACCTCCAGGAACGGCGCCGGTCCGCCAGCCGCGGTCGGCCGGCACCGTGGACACGGCGTCCGTGCCGGCCTCGACCAGCCGCCACAGGCCCTCCGGTGAGTCGATCCCGCCGGGGTAGCGGCAGGCCATCCCGATGATCGCGATGGGCTCGTCGGGCCTGGGGGTGGACTCCATCGGCTCCGGGGAGCCGGGTGCCCGGCTCAGAAAGGCGGCGAGCCGCGCCGGAGTGGGGTGGTCGAAAAGGGTGCTCGCGGTGAGCGCCAGCCCGGCGGCCGCGTTGAGCCTGGTGGCGAACTCGACGAGCATCGCCGAGTCGAAGCCGAGCTCCTTGAAGGGCAGGCCGAGGTCGACCGCGCCGGGATCGTCGGTCCCGAGAACGGCCGCGCATGCGTCGCGTACCGTCGCGAGCGGGTCACCGCCGGGAACAGCCGGAATCGCCTCGGCAGGCCCGGAGCCGTCGAGCCAGTAGCGCTCTCGCTGGAACGCGTAGGTCGGCAGCTGGACCCGCATGGCGGTGGGTATGACCGTCTCCCAGCCAACCTCTACCCCGTTGACGTGCAGCTCGGCGAGCGAGGTGAGCAGGCGGGAGAGCCCGGCGGCGTTCCGCTTGCTGGTGCAGACGGCCGCCGCCGGGCGTCCGGCGGCCTGGGCGCACTCCTGAATGCTTCCGGTGAGCACTGGATGCGGGCTCACCTCGACGAACACGCCGAACCCGGCTTCGATCATCCGCGCGAGCGTGCGGTGGAAGTCGACCGGGCTGCGCAGGTTGCGATACCAGTAGCCGCCGTCGAGCTCCGTCGTGTCGAGGCGGGACCCGGTCACCGTCGAGTAGAAGGGGATCGTCGAGTGGCGCGGCCGGATCGGCGCCAGCATCGGCGCGAGCCGCTCTTCGAGCCGCTCGACCATGGAGCAGTGCGAGGCGTAATCGACCTTGATCCGGCGCAGCCGAGCGGCGCCCGCGAGGTCGGCGGTCAGCTCGGCCAGCGCCTCGTCGTCTCCGGAGACGACGACGGCAGAGGGGCCGTTGACGACCGCGACGGACAGGCGCCCCTCCCATCGGGCCAGCCGCTCGTTCACCACCTCCGCCGGCAGCCCGACGGAGATCATGCCGCCGTGGCCGGACAGGACCTCGGTGACCAGCCTGGATCTGGCGGTCACGATCCTGGCCCCGTCTTCCAGCGACAGCGCGCCCGCGACGCACGCGGCGGCGACCTCACCCTGCGAGTGACCCACGACCGCGGCCGGCCGTACGCCGTATGACCGCCACAGCGCCGCCAGCGAGACCATGATCGCCCAGAGCACCGGCTGGATGACGTCGGCTCGCTCCCCGGACGGACTGCCGGGTTCGCCCCGGACGACGCCGGTCAGCGACCAGTCCACGAAGGACGACAGAGCGGCCTCGCACTCGGCCATGGCGGCGGCGAAGGCCGGCGCCGAGTCGAGTAGTTCCACCCCCATGCCGGCCCACTGCGATCCCTGTCCGGGAAAGACGAACACCTGGTCACCCAGGCGGTTCCCGCCGCTCACCACGCCGCCGGCCGGGCGCCCCTCCGCCAGGGCGTCCAGCCCGCGCAGCAACCGCTCACGGTCGTCACCGGTGACGACCGCGCGATGGCGAAGGTCCGCCCGGGTCGTCGCCAGGGAGAAGGCCACGTCGGGGGGTGTCAGCTCCGGGCACGCCCTGACGTGCGCGGCCAGCCGGGCCGCCTGGGCACGCAGCGCGCCCTCGGTGTGCCCGGACAAGGTCCAGCGGGCGCCTTCGGGTACGGCGGAGCCTTCGGTTCTGGAACGGCCGGTTCGTGCAGCGGGCTCCGGGGCGGCGGCCAGCACGACATGGCAGTTCGTGCCGCCGAGCCCGAACGATGACACGCCTGCCACGATCGGAGCGTCCGCGTCGACCGGCCACGGCATCGCCGACCGCACCACCCGCAGATTCCACTCCTCGAAGCGGATCGCCGGGTTCGGCTGCTCGAAGTTGAGACTCGGCGGCAGCTCCCGCTTCTCGACGGCCAGCACGGTCTTGAGCAGGCCAACGAGCCCGGCTGCGCCTTCCAGGTGGCCGACGTTGGTCTTGGCCGACCCCACCCACAGGGTCCGCTCCGCGCCGTAGACGGCGCCCAGGGCGGCGGCCTCGGTGGGATCACCCACCTTGGTGCCGGTCCCGTGCAGCTCCACATAGCCGACACTCGCCGGATCCACGCCGGCGCGCCGGCACGCCGCCCTCAGCACGCGTTCCTGGGCGAGGACGCTCGGCGTGGTGAGCGCGTCACCGGCCCCGTCGTTGTTGACCGCACTGCCCGCGATGACGCAGTAGACGTGATCGCCGTCCGCGAGAGCCCGGGACAGCGGCTTGAGCAGCACGACGGCGCCGCCTTCGCCGCGCACGTACCCGTTGGCCCGCGCGTCGAAGGTGAAGCACCTGCCGTCGGGTGAGAGCGCGCCGAGCTCCGCCGGCGCCAGGGCGCTCTCCACGGCCAGGTTGAGCTGGACTCCGCCGGCGAGGGCCATGCTGGACTCGCCGCTGCGGATGCTCTCGCAGGCCAGGTGCACCGCGACCAGCGACGACGACTGGCCGGTGTCGACCGCCACGCTCGGGCCGGTCAGCGCGAGGAAGTGCGAGACCCGGTTGGCGATGATGCTGCGGTTGACGCCCGTGAGCGAGTGGTGGCCGATGCCGGGCGTACCGGCTCGGCGGCTGAGCAGCGCGTAGTCGTCGGCCATCACGCCGACGAACACGCCAACGCCGGCGTCACGGATCCGGGCGGGTGCGATGCCCGCGTTCTCCAGGGCCTCCCAGCTCAGCTCCAGCGCCAGCCGCTGCTGGGGATCCATCGCGCGGGCCTCACGAGGCGAGATCCCGAAGAAGGCGGCGTCGAAGCGGTCGACCTCGTCCAGGAACGCGCCGTGGGCGCTGGGACCGAGCTGCAGGTCCGTACCCCAGCGGCCGGGCGGCACGGTGGACACGGCGCTGACCCCGTCAGTCAGCAACCGCCAGAACTCCGCCGGTCCCGGCGCGGAAGGCAGCCGGCAGGACACCCCGACGATCGCGATCGCGTCGTCACTCGTGAACTCGGATCGATTCACGCGCCGCTCCCCAGTGCCGTTGTCGTGCCACCAGGCGGAGACGGGAAACAGCGCGGCTCCCGGTCCCAGCCGCGTCAAACTATGCCGAGCACCCGCTGCGCGTTTCACTAGTTGTCGGTGCCGGTGACCTGGATTCCTAGTGATTTCACGAGTGCCGCCCGGGTTCTTCTATACGTGCCCCGGCGCCTGTTTCGGCGCGTGCCCTTCTCGCCCCGTGCCGTCGGACGAACGGCTTATGAGTGAGGAACCCATGGCGTTCAGATATCACGTGTCGAAGCCGTATCTCACCGGACGGGAACTGCAATATCTCAACGAGGCCGTCGATTCCGGCTGGATATCCTCGCAGGGCCCTTTCGTGGCGCGTTTCGAGAAGGAGTTCGCGCGGTACAACGGTTCCTCATTCGGCGTCGCGTGCTCCTCCGGCACGACCGCGCTCACCCTGGCGCTGCGCGCTCTGGGAGTCGGTCCGGGCGATGAGGTCCTGGTGCCGGAGTTCACCATGGTCGCCTCGGCCTGGGCGGTCACCTACACGGGCGCGGTACCCGTCTTCGTGGACTGCGCCGACGACCTCAACATCGACGTGTCGCTGATCGAAGAGAAGATCACGCCGCGGACCAAGGTCATCATGCCGGTGCACGTCTACGGCCGGCGGTGCGACATGGACACGATCATGAACCTGGCCTACGAGTACAACCTGCGTGTGGTCGAGGACTCGGCGGAGGCGATTGGGGTGCGCCCGGTCGGCGACGTGGCCTGCTTCTCGCTGTACGCCAACAAGATCATCACAGCCGGTGAGGGCGGCGTCTGCGTGACCGGCAGCGAGCGGCTGGCCCGGCAGATGGCCCACCTGCGCGGCATGGCCTTCAGCAACGAACACGACTTCGTCCACAAGAAGCTGGCCTACAACTTCCGCATGACCAACCTGCAGGCCGCGGTCGCCCTGGCCCAGCTGGAGCGGATCGAGGAGATCCTCGACATCCGCAAGCGCATCGAGAACCACTACGACCAGGGGCTCGACGGCATCGACGGGATCACTCTGATGCCGCCGCGCGACGTCCTGTGGATGTATGACCTCCGGGCGGAGCGGCGGGAGGAGCTGCGGGAGTTCCTGGCGGACGCGGGCATCGAGACGCGGCCGTTCTTCCAGCCCATGAGCCGCCAGCCGATGTACTTCGACCCCGGCTGGACGTCGCTGAACGCCGCCCGCTACGCGGCCGACGGCCTGTATCTGCCTACCGACCCCGCGCTGTCCGAGCCGGACCAGGACTTCGTGATCGGCAAGATCCGCGAGTTCTACGCGGACGGGCGGGGCGACGCGATCCACCCGAACATGGCCTACTGAAAGGGGCGCGGAGTGCCCACATTCGCATACGACGAGGCCCACGGCGAACGCTGGACAATCGACGCCGAGCGAGCCACGGAACTGACCCAGGAGGATCCGGATCGGGCCTACTACGGGCACCTGGCCGATCTCACGCTGGCCATGTTCGGGCGTACGGCGAAGGCCATCACGCAGCCGTGGCGTCAGGAGACCCTGCGGGCCTGCGACGTCCTCATCATCGCCCACCCGCGCGAGGAGTTCGCGGAAGCCGAGATCGAACTGTTCCGCGAGTGGATATCCGAGGGCGGAGCTGCGCTGATCCTGGGCGACGAACCGGACAGGCACCCGTCGGCCGACCTCAACGGTCTTCTGAAGGCGTTCGGCATTCAGGTCACGGACCAGAGTCTGGGCAGCCGCCGGGCCACCTGTGTCCCGAGCCAGCCACACCCGGTTGTGGAGGGCGTCGAGAAGGTGTGCGTCTGGGGTGGCAGCGCCCTCGACTCCTTCGACACGACCGCCGTGCCCCTGCTGACCGCCCCAGGCGGGCAGACCGTCGCCGCCGTCGCCGAACACGGCCGCGGCAGGGTGGCGGTCATCGGTGACTCCGACCTCTTCGCCCTCCCCTTCTGGGGTTGCGACGACAACGCCCAGCTCTTCGCCGGCACGCTCGCGTGGCTGGCGGGTGACGCCGCCGCCGCGAGGACGGACACCGTCGAGCGTGCCATGACAGCAGGCCCCGGCATCACCCGGGCCTCCTCGCCGATCCGGCTCACGGAGGTCGAGGGGGCACCGATCGTCGATGTGCATGAGGTGCCCCAGTTGGCCGAGGCACTGGCCGTGCTCGACATCGATCCCTACGAGCGGCCGGAGGAATTCCTCACCCACGCGGAGCTGATCTATCACGAGCTGCCCCGATCCGTCAGGAACGCGATCATCGACTTCCGTCGGCACTCCAATGATTTCGGCGCCCTCCTGATTCGCGGTCTGCCACCGGATCCTGAAACGCCGCTCACGCCACCGAACTCGTGGAGGTCGATGGAGAAGACGACCTTCGCCAGCGAACTATGGCTCGCCGTACTCGGGTGCGCTCTGGGAGAGCCGATCTCCTACACCCAGGAGAAGAACGGGGAGCTGTTCATGAACATGTGCCCGACGCCGGGCAATGCGGAAAGGCTCTCATCGGAGAGTTCGACGATTCTCTTGGACCTGCACACGGAGACCGCTTTCCACCCCTATTTGCCCGACTACCTGCTGTTGTACTGTCTCCGTCCCGACCACCACAAGCAGGCGGCCACCCTCATCTCCGGGACCCGCATGTTGCTGGGCGAGTTGCCGCCGAGATCCCGTGCCGCCCTGTTCGAGACGAACTTCCGGACAGGCATCGACTATTCGTTCGGCAACAGCGACGAGTGCAAGGGCAACGGCCCGGTGCTGCCCGTGTTGTCGGGTGATCCATGGGACCCGCTGATGATTTTCGATCCCGACCTCATGGAAGGCCTGAACGAGAAGGCGAGGACAGCCCTGCGGGATGCCAGGGAGGCTGCGGAGAAGCATCTCAAGTATGCGTATCTCGATGAGGGCGATCTGCTCGTGGTCGACAACCGGCGGGCGGTGCACGGCCGAGCTCCGTTCACGGCTCGATACGACGGATTGGATCGATGGCTGCAACGTATGTACGTGATCAGGGACCTTCGATCCGTGCAGGAGGACCGACACCGGTCAGCGCGTGAGATCTTCACAGAGTTCGCCTCCTCGACATCCTGAGACGGAAGGGGCCGGTTCCTCGCTGTCGAGCGAGGGCCGGCCCCTTCCTCAGCCCCAGGCGATCGGCAGGTGAGCGATGCCGCCGCCGAGTTGTCCCGCACCCAGGTCGCCGTAAAGCTGAATCTCGCCGACCGGGATCGCCAAGCGCATGGCGGGCAGGCGAGGCAGGAGCCTGGCCAGCACCTCGTGGATCTCCAGCCGGGCCAGCGGGGCGCCGATGCAGTAGGTGATCCCGTGACTGAACACCAGGTGAGGGTTGGGGTTGCGGGTGACATCGAAGCGTTCAGGGTCTCTGAAGACCCGGTCGTCGAACCCCACCGAGCCGTGGTCGCACAGTACGAGGTCACCGGCGAGGATCGTGACCCCAGCGATGTCGATGTCGGCGTTGGCGTACCGCGGCACCATGGATTCGCCGAACTTGCTCAGCCGCAGCGATTCCTCGACGGCACCGGGTAGCAGCCCCGGGTCGGCGGCCACCAGTTCGTGCTGGTCGGGGTTCATCGCGAACAGCCCGATCGCCGCGCTGATGCCGTGCGGAGTGACCAGGTACGACATGGTCACGGCGACCAGGAGCAGGGCGACGATCTCGTCGGAGTGTCCCGCCCCGCACAACGCCGAGGCCAGGTCGTCGCCCGGCTGCTTGCGTTTGCGTCCTGCGAGCCGTACCAGGTAGTCGTAGAGCCCGCCCGCACTGTCCGATTCGGCGCCGACGGCGCCGGCCGGATGGAGAACCGCCATGTACTCGTCCCGGTCGGCGATGCCGATCAGGTCGCACAGGATCTGGTAGGAGAGCGGCAGCGAAAGGGCGGTGTGCAGGTCCACCGGGGACGGCTCGGCCAGAACCTTGTCGAGGAGTTCATCGACCACGGCGCCGACGCGCGCCCGGAGGCCGGACATGCGCGCGGCGGAGAAGTGCGGTGTGAGCTGCGCCCGAAAGTCGAGGTGAAACCGGCGTGCCGCCACCGGTTCCAGATCGGACACCAGCAGATCCAGCATCACGCTGTCCAGGTAGCGCGACCTGTTCTCCGGATCGGGATGGGTGTTCCCGAGACGGCTGTCCATGAGCAACCGCTTGAGCTCGGCGTGCCGGGTGACCAGCCACGCCTCGTCGCCAGTGACGGTGCGCACCCGGCTGACCGGGCCATTGTCGCGTGCTCGGCGGATCACCGGGTTCAGCAGGCCCAGGCGCCCTCGCCCGCCCAGGACGGGTAGATCGTCCTCGTTCATCGTCACACGCCGAGCCCGACAGCGATCTCCCTGTTCACCAACTGCTGGTGCCGGATGATGAAGAAGTGACCGCCGGGGAAGACCCTGAGGCGGAAGGGCCCCTCCGTGTGCCGGTTCCAGGCCCGCGCCTCGTCGACCGTCGTCTTCGTGTCGGCGTCACCGGTCAGCACGGTGATCGCGGCGCGCAGGCGTTGTTCGGGATCTCCGCGGTACGTCTCGATCGCCTCGTAGTCGCCCCGGAGCGCGGGCAGCGCCATCCGGAGGATCTCCTCGTCGCCGAGCACTCCGGCGTCCGTGCCGTTCAGCCGCTTCAGCTCGGCGATGATGCCGTCGTCGTCGCGCCGGTGCACAGTCTCGTCCCGCAGGGTGGACGGGCCGCGGCGTCCTGAGACGATCAATGTGTGGGGCGCGTTGACGCCCTTGTCCTCGAGGCGGCAGGCCACCTCGAAGCCGATCACCGCCCCCATGCTGTGGCCGAAGAAGACCGTCGGCCGCTCCGGTAGCCTGACGAGCTCGTCGACGATCCGGTCCGCCAGCGTGCCGATGTCCTTGATGCACGGCTCTCGCAGCCGGTCCTGCCTGCCGGGGTACTGCAGTGCCACCACATCTGCCTTCGGTGAGAACGTCGCCGAAACCGGGTGAAAGAAGGTGGCAGATCCGCCCGCGTGTGGGAAGCACACCAGGCGCGTGGCCGCTCCCGTCGCCGGATGGTATCGACGGAGCCACAGGGTGCTTGGGTCGTCCGCGTGAATCACGATCCATTGGTCCCTTCATCGAGATGAATGCCCGCCCAGACCAGTGAATCCCGGTCACGACTCGCGAAATCACTAGAAACTCCGGGGATTTCCCGGCTCCGCGCCGCCTACGGTCATGGCGCTTGCCATCTGCAGAAAAGGACGGAGCCATGATCACGACTCGTGGGCTGGCACGGAGCTACGGTTCCGGCGGTCAGCGGATCGATGCCGTCAAGGGCATCGACATCGATGTGTCGGCAGGTGAGGGTGTCACCCTGCTGGGCCCCAACGGGGCGGGTAAGACCACGTCCTTCCGGATGCTCACGACGCTGATCAGGCCGACCGCCGGAACCGCGACGGTGGCCGGGCGGGACCTCCTGGCCGATCCGGCGGGCGTCCGCAGGCACATCGGCTACGTCGCGCAGAGCGGCGGGACCAACGGCGAGCACCGGGTTCACGAGGAGATCGAGCTGCAGGGGCGGTTGTACGGGATGTCCGCTGCCGAGGCACGGCGCCGCTCTGGCGAGGTGATGGACCAGCTCGACCTGACCGAACTACGCAAACGGCTCGTCAAGACGCTCTCGGGCGGCCAGCGTCGCCGCCTGGACATCGCTCTCGGGCTCGTCCACGCGCCGCCCGTCGTCTTCCTCGACGAGCCGACGACCGGGCTGGACCCGCAAAGCAGGGCAGCTCTGTGGAGCCGCGTCCACCGGTTGCGTTCCGACCTGGGCACCACGGTGTTCGTCACGACGCACTACCTGGAGGAGGCCGACGCCTTCTCCGATCGGGTGATCATCATCGACCACGGGCGGATCATCGCGGAGGGCACTCCGGAAGCGCTCAAGGCGAAGGTGGCCGGGCATCGAGTCGAGATCACGGTGCCGGTCGAGCAGATCCCCTCGGCGGTAGCCGTCGCCGAGCGCCTCGCCGACACGAGCGACCTCTTCGTCGTCGGTGACAGCGTGCGGTTCCAGATGCCGAAGGCGGATGTCATGCTCCCCCATCTGATCCGCGCCCTGGACTTCGCGCAGGTTGCCACGATGTCGATCCAGGTCGTGCAGCCAACCCTCGACGACATCTTCCTCCTGCTGACCGGCCGGAGCATCCGCGACAACGCCAACCCCACAGGGATGTGACCCGTGATCCGCGACACCGCACTGATCGTCATGAGCGAACTGCGTCTCGCGAGCCGGTCCCTGACCGGCCTGGCCCTGGATCTCGTGCAGCCCATCGCCTGGCTGCTGCTCTTCACCCCGCTGATGGCCGGGGCGCTGAAGAACTCGCCGAGCCTGCCGGCCGGAGACGCCTGGATGGTCCTGACCCCGTCCATCACGATCTACCTGGTACTCATGAGCAGCGCGTTCAGCGGCTACCGGCTGCTGAGCGACCTGCGCAGCGGGGTACTGGAACGGATGAGGGTCACCCCGGCCAGCCGTGCGGCTCTGCTGCTGGGCAAAGTCGTGATGTACATGCTCCAGACAGCGGTGCAGAGCCTGCTGGTGTTCGTGGTGGCCTGGTTGCTCTTCGACCTGCGGATCACCGTCATCGGCATCCTGCTCGCCCTGGGGGTCGGGGCGCTGATCACCCTGGTGCTCACCGCCTGCTCGATCACGCTGGCGCTGCTGGCCAAGCGCGAGCCGACCTTCACCGCGGTGATCAGCTCCTGCCTGCTGCCGCTGTCCCTCCTTTCCGGCATCCTGGTGCCGATCACACGGGATCTGGCTCCCGAGTGGCTGTACATCCTGTCCCGGCTCAATCCGCTGACCTGGGTCGCCGACCTGTCACGGGCGGCTTTCACCGTTCACTACGCCTTCGGGCCCGTCATCATCGGCGGTGCCGTCCTCTTGGCGATGACCGGGCTGTCGCTCTGGTGGGGCACCAGGACCTTCAATCGCGAGATCCTGTGAGCCACTCCTCGATGATCCGAGCCGTCTCCTCTGCCTGGTCGGTGAGCATCGAGAAGTGGTTCGCCGCCACGGTCCGCACGTCGTGCGAGGAGTCGAACGGCGTCGAGCGCCAGTAGTCCGCCCCGGGTTCGGCCGGGGCGAAAGGCTCCGTGCACTGCACGAACAGCACCGGGACCGTCACCGTTCCTGTCGTCATACTGTCCGCCATCGCGTGCCAGTGAGCCATCGCGGACAGCTCCGTGCTCGTGAAGTCCCCCAGCGCCGCCTCTGTCAGCAGCAACTGCGCCATGACCTGGCCGGTGAGCGCCTGCGAGTCACCAACCGTACGCGCGTCGAACGAGTCCATCATGACCAGCGCCACCGGCGGGTTCTCCGCATGCTGCAGGACTGCGGCCACGTCATGGGCGAGGTTGCCACCGGCGGAGTGACCAACCAGCACGTAGGGCTCGCCCGCCGCGGCCCGCACAACGCTCTCTGTGAGAACCGCTAGAGCCGTGTCTCCGGAGGCCGGCAGGCTCTCCCCTGGCGCGTAGCCGAGCAGGGGCACCGCCGAGACGGGCCTGACCCCCCGGAACGGCGCGGCCAGTCGCGCATACTGATGGACGCCTGCTCCGACCGTGGAGGAGCTCACGCAGATCAGGCGAGGCCCGGCCGGCCCATCAGCCAGCCTCACCGGCCGAGGCACCTGTGACAGGTCGTCACTCGTGGACCGGACCTGCGCCACCGCGTGGAGGAGGCTGAGCGCCTCTGCCTGCTTGCCGGAGCGGACTGCCTCGCGGAACAACGTGCTGACACCGTCGCTCTCCCTGCGCTGACCACCCGGCCGCCCGAACAGCTCCCGCCATAGCCAGCCTGAGAGGCTCTCCACGTTGTTGTTGTCGAACACCACGACGGTCGAGAACTCCAGCCGGAGCACATTGACGAGGCTGTTGCGCAGTTCCGTCGTGATGAGCGAGTCGAAGCCCAACTCGGCGAAGTCACGCCCGACGTCGACGGCAGATGCGTCGCTGTGGCCCAGGACCACGGCCGCGTGCTGCCGCACGAGCCTCCGCAGGGCTTCGCGCTGCTGCTCCTCATCGAGGTCACGCAGCCGCTCCGGGAACGTCTCCGTCTGCTGCAAGGATCGCGTGTGCGTGTGGCTCCGAACCTCAGGCAGGTCGCCCAGCAGGGCGCTGGGCCGTACGGTCGTGAACGTCGCGGCGAACTGCTCCCAGACGATGTCCGCAACGGCGACGGTCGTGTCCTGGTGCGCGACCGCCCGCCACAGCGCGGTCACCGCCGCCCCTGGCTCCATGGCTCGGATGCCACGTCTGGCCAGATAGTCCCGGACCCCGCCGTCGGCGACCATGCCGTCGCCGGCCCACGCACCCCAGGCCACCGACGTCGCGGCCAGCCCCCGCGCCCGCCGCTGATCGGCCAGCGCGTCGAGGGCGGCGTTGGCCGCGGCGTAGGCTGCCTGGCCGCCGCTGCCCCACATCCCGGCGATGGAGGAGAACAAAACGAAGAAGTCGAGCTCGCGATCGGCCAGCAGCGCGTCGAGATTCAGCGCGCCGACGACCTTGGCCCGCATCACCTCGGCCAGTTCGCCGATGTCCAACCGGTCCAAGGTGCTTGCCGGGCCGATTCCGGCCGCATGGACCACCCCGGTCGGCGGGTGGTCGGCCAGAACGGCGGCGAGGGCGTCCGTGTCGGCCGCGTCGCAGGCCACGATCGACACCTGGGTGCCCAGGCCGGTCAGCTCGTCGCGCAGCTCGGCGGCTCCGTCGGCGTCCATCCCCCGCCTGCTGGTCAGCACGAGCCGATCGACGCCCCGAGCGGCCAGCGACCTGGCCACGTGGGCGCCGAGCGCGCCAGTGCCACCGGTGATCAGGACGGTGCCACCCCGCGCCGCTACGACATCAGTGCCCTGGTACGGGGCATGGACCAGCCTGCGCCCGTACACACCGGTCGATCGGATCGCCATCTGGTCCTCGGAGTCCGGGACGGCGAGGGCACCCGCCAGCAAGCTCAGCTTCTGCTCGTCCAGCGTCTGGGGAAGATCGATCAAGCCGCCCCATCGGTGCGGGTGTTCCAGGGCGGCCACCCGGCCGAGACCCCAGACACCTGCCTGCGCCGGACAGGGCGTTGCCTCGGAGCCGCCGGTCGTGACGGCACCCATCGTGAGGCACCACAACGGCGCGTCGACGTCGGCGTCCCCCAGCGCCTGCACCAGCGTCACCGTGAGCGCCGACGCGTCCGTGACTCCTGTCTCGGCGGCCTCGCCCAACGCCAGGAGTGACGCCACTCCGGCGAGTGCGGGCTGCGAGCCGAGACGCTCGCGCACCTGGTCGGCGAGCGCGGCCCGGTCCACCCCGGATACGTACAGCCGTACAGGCGTCTCGAAGATCTGAGCCACGGCCTCCGTCCAGGGATCACCCTCCAGCTCCTCTGGGACGACGACCAGCCAGGAACCCGGCACGACCGTGGCAGGAAGGCTGGTCAGCTGCTTCCAGGTGACGCGGTATCGCCAGGAGTCGGCGACGGAGGCCTCGCGCCGAGTCTGGCGCCACGACGTCAGCGCCGGGAGGACCGCGCTGAGCGCCTTCTCCTCAATCTTCAGCATGGTGGCCAGGGTTTCGACGTCCTCGCGTTCGATGCCGGCCCAGAATTCCGCGTCCAGCGGGTCGGCCGCACGCCGGGCGAGGAGGCCGCCGGGCTCCGGCCAGAACCGCTGGTGCTGGAAGGCGTATGTGGGCAGGTCCACCATCCGACCGCCTGGCATGACGCTCAGCCAATCCACCTCCACACCGCGGACGAACAGCTCGGCCGCGGACATCAGCACCCGGCCCAGGCCACCGTCGGCGCGGCGGAGCGTGCCGGCGACCACGGCCTGCGTCCCGGCCTCGTCCGCGCATTCCTGCACGCCGATGGTCAGCACCGGATGCGGGCTGACTTCCAGGAAGAACCGGTGCCGTTCCAGTAGCTTTCGTACGGCCGGCGCGAAACTCACCGTGCGGCGCAGGTTGTCGCACCAATACTCCGCATCAAGTTCCGGACCTTCCAGCCACTCCCCGGTCACCGTCGACATCATCGGAACCCGCACCGGCTGCGGCGACACCTCCGCCAAGACCTGAGCCAGCTCGTCGCGGATCTGCTCGACCTGAGCCGAGTGGGAGGCGTAGTCCACCGCGATCCGCCGCGTCCGATCGAACTGGCCCAGGACTTCCTCGACCGCCTCGACCTCACCGGAGACCACGACCGAGGCGGGGCCGTTGACAGCTGCGATCGACACCCGGCCATCCCGCAGGCGTTCCCGCACCTGCTCGACGGGCAGCGGCACCGAGGCCATCGCCCCGAGCCCGGCCAGCCGCTCGGAGATCAGCCGGCTCCTCAGCGCCACCACCCGGGCGCCGTCGGACAACGACAGGCCGCCGGCCACGACCGCTGCGGCGATCTCACCTTGTGAATGCCCGACCACGGCATCAGGACGCAGGCCGAGCGACTTCCAGACCGCCGCGAGCGACACCATCACCGCCCACGACACGGGCTGGACCACATCCACCCGATCCAGCTCGACCTGCTCCAGCAACGACCAGTCCACGAACGGCTCCAACGCCGCCGCACACTCCGCCATCCGAGCCGCGAACACCGGCGACTCCTCCAGAAGCTGCCTGCCCATCCCCACCCACTGCGCCCCCTGGCCGGGGAACACCCACACCGACTTGCCGGAAATATCGGCCACACCGCGCACGACCCCGGCCCCGGGCTCACCGGCGGCGACCGAACCCATCCCCGCCAGCAGATCCCCACCGACCACGACCGCACGATGGTCGAACACCGACCGCGAGGAAACCAGCGAATACCCCACGTCCACCGGCTGCAGGTCATCACGCACATGCGCCGCCAGACGCCTCGCCTGCGCCCGCAGAGCATCTTCGGACTTCGCCGAGACCACCCACGGCACCACGCCGCCTGCCGTACCAGCGGGCTTCTCGGCCTGCGGCCCCTGCTCCAGGATCACATGGGCGTTGGTGCCGCTGAGGCCGAAGGACGACACCCCCGCCCGGCGCGGACGCCCGGTCTCCGGCCATGTGGTGGCCTCGCCCAGGACCTCCACCGCACCCGCCGACCAGTCCACGTGTGACGACGGCGCGTCGACATGGAGCGTCCGAGGCAGGATCCCGCGCTGCATCGCCAGGATCATCTTGATCACTCCGGCCACACCGGCGGCCGCCTGGGTGTGCCCGATGTTCGACTTGACGGAACCCAGCAGCAGGGGACGATCACGGTCCTGACCATAGGTCGTCAGCAGAGCCTGCGCCTCGATCGGGTCGCCCAATGTCGTACCGGTGCCGTGCCCTTCGACCGCGTCCACCTCGGCGGTGGTCAGTCCGGAGGCTGCCAGCGCCTGACGGATCACCCGCTGCTGTGACGGGCCGTTCGGCGCCGTCAGCCCGTTGGACGCGCCGTCTTGGTTGACCGCGGACCCCCGCACGACCGCCAGGACCCGGTGCCCGTTGCGCCGCGCGTCGGCCAGGCGCTCCAGCACGAGCATGCCCACGCCCTCGGACCAGCTCACCCCGTCCGCCGCGTCCGCGTAGGCCTTGCAGCGGCCGTCGGGTGAGAGCCCGCCCTGGGTGCTGAACTCGATGAACGCCCCCGGTGTCGCCATTACGGTGGCGCCGCCCGCCAGCGCCAGGTCGCACTCACCGGAACGCAGCGCCTGCGCCGCGAGATGCAGTGCCACCAGCGACGACGAACACGCCGTGTCCACCGTCACCGCCGGCCCCTCCAGGCCCAGGGCGTAGGAGATGCGGCCGGTCGCGACGCTTCCGGCGGTGCCGGTGCCGATGAAGCCCATCGCCTCGGGCGGGAACTGAGCGCTCATCCCGTAGTCGTGGTAGAAGATTCCGGCGAAGACCCCGGTACGGCTGCCGCGCAGCGACGCCGGGTCCGTTCCTGCCCGCTCAATCGCCTCCCAGGACGCCTCCAGCAGCAACCGCTGCTGCGGGTCCATCGCCAGCGCCTCACGCGGTGAGATCCCGAAGAATCCGGGGTCGAACAGCGTGGCGCTCTCCAGGAAGCCGCCCTCGCGGGTGTAGCTGGTGCCCCGACTCTCCCTGTCCGGGTTGTACAGCGCGCCCAGGTCCCAGCCCCGGTCGGCGGGGAACCCGCCGATCCCGTCGCCGCCTTCCGACAGCAGGTGCCACAGCTCCTCCGGGGAGGTGACCCCGCCGGGGAAGCGGCAGGACATGCCCACGATCACGACGGGATCGTCGCCCACCGGGGTCACGGGCACGGGGGCGGAGACGCCGGCGTGTTCGCCGAACAGCTCGGCCAGCAGGAAGTCGACCAGCACGGCTGGGGTCGGGTAGTCGAACACCAGCGTGGCCGGCAGCCGCAGCCCTGTCACCGTGCTGAGGCGGTTGCGGAACTCCACCGCGATGAGCGAGTCGAAGCCCAGCTCGCGGAACTCCCGCCGCACCCCCAGCAGCTCCGGCGAGGGATAGCCCAGTGCCGCGGCCGCCTCGGTGCGCACCACGTCCATCAGGAACTCGGTGCGCCGGTCCGCGTCGAGCGGAGCGAGCCGCCTCAGCAGGGTCGCGGCCACCAGCGACCCGGACGCCGCCGACCGCCGGACGCCGCGCACCAGGCCACGCAGCAAGGCTGGTACGGCGGCGCGCGCACGCAGCGCGGCAGGCTCCAATCGGACCGGGATCACCACAGGCCGGGGCACTCGGGTCGCGGCCTCGAACAGCGCCAGGCCCTGCTCCACGGACAGCGGTGGCATGCCCGCACGGGCGAGCCGCGCCATCTCGGCCTCGCTCAGCGACCCGGTCAGCCCGACCTCCTGCGTCCACGCGCCCCAGGCCAGCGACAACGCGGGCAGCCCCGCCGAGCGCCGATGCTGGGCCAGTGCGTCCAGGAAGACGTTCGCCGCCGCGTAATTGCCCTGCCCGGCGTTGCCCATCACCCCAGCCAGGGACGAGAACAGCACGAACTCCACCAGATCCGAGGTCAGCTCGTGCAGGTGCCAGGCGGCATCCGCCTTCGGCCGCAGCACCGCGTCCAGCCGCTCCGGCGTCAGCGAGCCGATCGTCCCGTCCGCCACCACGCCCGCCGCGTGGATCACCGCGGTCAACGGGTGCGCGGCATCCACCCGCGCCAGCAGCTCCGCCACGACCTCCCGATCGGCCAGATCGCCCGCCACGACGGTGACGTCGGCTCCCTGCTCGACCAGCGAGTCCCGCAGCTCCACCGCGCCTGGGGCGTCCAGCCCGCGACGGCTGGCCAGCAGCAGATGCCGCACTCCACGCTCGGCCACCACATGCCGGGCGAACTCCGCGCCCAGACCGCCGGTTCCCCCGGTGATCAGCACGGTCCCGCCGGGGTCCCAGGTCCGGCCCTCGGCCGGGGTCACCCGCGCCAAGCGGGGCACCCACACGTCACCATCGCGCAGCGCCATCTGCGGCTCGTCCAGCGCCGGGAGCGTGCACTCCGGCCCGTCGGTGTCCACCAGCACGAACCGGCCGGGGTTCTCCGACTGGGCCGACCGCACCAGTCCCCATACCGCCGCGGCCGCCAGGTCGGTGACCACGTCGTCGTCCCGCGCCTCCACCGCTCCCCTGGTGACGAACACCAGGCGAGAAGCCGCGTATCGCTCGTCCGCCAGCCATGCCTGCAGCAGGCTCAGCGCCCGCTCGACCAGTTCGCGCGTCGACTCCAGCGGGCTCTCCACGTCGGCGGAACCGAGGGTGACCGCGACCACGTCGGGGACCGGGTCGAGGTCGGCGGTCAGTTCGACAGCAGGCAGGCGGGGCTCTGTCTCCCGCAGCGAGGTCCAGTCCAGGCCGAACAGCGTGTCCTTCTCCGTCTCCCGGCCGCCGGGCGTGAAGGGACGCAGGTTCAGCGAGCCGACGGAGAGGACGGGCGCTCCGGACGAGTCGACCGCCGTGAGCTCGACCGAGTCGTCCCCCGTCTTCGCCAGCCGGATGCGCAGCAGGGCGGCGCCGCCCGCATGCAGGCACACCTCACCCCACGAGAACGGCAGCATGCCGCCGGCGTCGTGCAGGCCGACGAACGTGATCGTGTGCAGTGCGGCGTCGAGCAGGGCCGGGTGCAGGCCGTACGAGCCGGCGGTCGATGACTCCTCGGGCAGGGCAACCTCGGCGAAGACGTCGCCGCCCGCGCCACGCCAGGCCGACCGCAGGCCCCGGAACACCGGACCATAGTCCAGCCCGCGGGCGCTCAGCTCGTCGTGGAGGCCGTCGAGCTCGATCGGGGCCGCGCCATGTGGGGGCCAGAGCGAGGTGTCGAACGACGCCGTGGTCCCGCTGCCGGGAGTGAGCGTGCCGGTGGCGTGCCGTACCCAGGTCGTGCCGTCTCCGGAGTGGATGCTCAGGCTGCGGCGCCCGCTCTCCTGGGGCGTGCCCACCGAGACCTGGATCGTCACCGCGGTGTCCTCATCGAGGGCCAGCGGGGCGGCGAGCACCAGTTCCTCGACCAGGTCGCAGCCGACCTGATCACCCGCCCGGATGGCGAGCTCCAGGAAACCGGTGCCCGGGAAGATCACCGTTCCGGCCACCACGTGATCGGCCAGCCAGGGGTGCGACTCCAGCGAGATGCGCCCGGTCAGCACCACCCCATCCGAATCGGCCAGCCCGACCGTGGCGCCGAGCAGCGGATGCCCGGCCGCCGCCAGTCCGGCGGCGGCCACGTTCCCCACCCGCGGGCCTGCCGATTCAGGCCAGAAACGCCGGTGCTGGAACGCGTACGTCGGCAGCTCGACCCGGCGGAACCCGTGCAGCGCCGCGTGCCAGTCCACCGGAACCCCGTGCACGTGCAACCTGGCCAGCGCGGCCATTACCGCGCTCGGCTCGTCCTTGTCCTTGCGCAGGATCGGCACCGTCAGCGGATCCGCGTCCTCCAGGGTCTCCTGGGCCATCGCGGTCAGCACGCCGTCAGGGCCGAGCTCCAGGTAGGCCGTGATCCCCTGGGTGTGCAGCTCCCGCAACCCGTCGGCGAACCGTACGGCCTGGCGGACCTGGTCGACCCAGTAGCCGGGCGAGCACACGTCCCCGGTGGAGACGATCGGGATCTGCGGCCGGCTGTAGGTGAGCGTCTCGGCGACCGCTCGGAAGTCCTCCAGCATCGGGTCCATCAGCGACGAATGGAACGCGTGCGACACCCGCAACCGCTTCGTCCGGAATCCCCGCTCCTTCAGAGCCGCTGCCGCTTCCAGCACGGCCTGCTCGGCGCCCGAGATCACCGTGGAAGACGGGCCATTCACTGCGGCAACCGACACCCCGGTAAAGCCGGATATTTCCGACTCGGCAGCCTGCACCGCCACCATCGCCCCACCGGGCGGGAGCGCCTGCATCAACCGGGCCCGCGCCCCCACCAACGTGCACGCGTCCTTCAGGGACAGCACTCCGGCCACATGAGCTGCCGTGATCTCCCCGATGGAGTGGCCCGCCAGTGCCGCCGGCCGTACGCCCCAGGACTCGACCAGCCGGAACAGAGCGGTCTCCAGCGCGAACAGCGCAGGCTGCGCCCACCCCGTCCGGTCGAGCTCCTCCCGGGTGAAGAGCGCCGGATCGAGCTCGGCGGTCACCTCGTCCAGAGCCCGCGCGAACACGGGGAACCGCTCGTACAACTCCCTGCCCATCCCGGCCCGCTGGCTCCCCTGCCCGGCGAACAACACCGCGAGCTTCGACTCGGCAGCGGCCAGTCCACGCACCACACCCGCGCTCGGCCGGTCTTCGGCCAGCTCTCGTAGCGCGGCGACCGCTTCCGGCAGTTCGGTGGCCATCACGGCCGCGCGGTGCTCGAACGCCGACCTCGTCGTCGCCAGGGAGAACGCCACATCGGCCAGGTCCATGCCGTCGTCCAGGAAGGATGCGAGCCGCCCGGCCTGTGCCCGCAACGCCTCCGCCGACCGGCCCGACACCAGCACCGGTACGGCGCCGCCCGCTGCCGGCGAAGCCGCCTGCTCCGGAGTCTGGACGTGTTCGAGGATCACGTGCGCATTGGTGCCGCTGATCCCGAACGACGAGACACCGCTCCGGCGTGGGCGTCCGGCCTCGGGCCACTCCGTCGGCTCGGTCAGCAGGCGTACCGCTCCCGAGGTCCAGTCGACGTGCGCCGACGGTTCACCGACGTGCAGCGTCCTGGGCAGCGTGCCGTGCCGCATCGCCATGACCATCTTGATTACACCGGCCACACCCGCGGCGGCCTGGGCGTGTCCTATGTTCGACTTGATCGATCCCAGCAGCAACGGCCGATCGCGGTCTTGACCGTAGGTGGCCAGCAGGGCCTGCGCCTCGATCGGGTCGCCGAGGACGGTTCCGGTTCCGTGTCCCTCGACGGCGTCGACATCGGCGGGGGTGAGCCCGGCACCGGCCAGCGCCTGGCGGATCAGGCGCCGCTGCGACGGGCCGTTCGGCGCCGTCAGCCCGTTCGACGCGCCGTCCTGGTTCACCGCGGAACCGCGCACGATCGCGAGCACCTCGTGGCCGTTGCGCCGGGCATCGGACAGGCGCTCCAGCACCAGCATGCCCACGCCCTCGGCCCAGCCCGCTCCGTCGGCCGCGTTCGAGTAGGACTTGCAGCGGCCGTCGGCGGCCAGCCCGCCCTGCCCGAAGTCGATGAACGGGCGCGCGGTCGCCAGCACGGTCACTCCTCCGGCCAGCGCCAGTGAGCAGTCGCCGCCGCGCAGCGCCTGCGCCGCCAGGTGCAGTGCCACCAGCGACGACGAGCACGCCGTGTCCACCGTCACCGCCGGGCCTTCCAACCCCAGGGTGTAGGACAGCCGGCCGCTCGCGACCCCACCGGCGGTGCCGGTGGCCATGAAGCCCATCACCTCGGGCGGGAAGGACATGCTGTCGGCGTAGTCGTGGTACATCACGCCGGCGAACACGCCCGTACGGCTGCCGCGCAGCGAGGCGGGGTCGATCCCGGTCCGCTCGATCGCCTCCCAGGTGGTCTCCAGCAGCAGTCGTTGTTGCGGGTCCATGGCCAGGGCCTCGCGCGGCGAGATCCCGAAGAACTCGGGGTCGAACTCCCCTGCCTCGTGCAGGAAGCCGCCTGCCTGGACGTAGTTGACCGCCCGGCCCTCCGTGCCGGGAAAGAGCGGGGCGCGGCTCCAGCCACGCGTCGTCGGGAAGGCGGAGATCGCGTCCCCGCCCTCGGCGACGAGCCGCCACAGGTCCTCGGGCGAACTGATCCCACCCGGATAGCGGCACGCCATGCCCACGATCACGATCGGGTCGTCGGCCACCGGGGGCACGGCGGTGGGAACGGTCACGTCGGCGCCCTCGCCGAGCAGTTCGGCCAGTAGGAAGTCCACCAGCACGGCCGGGGTCGGGTAGTCGAACACCAGCGTGGCCGGCAGCCGCAGCCCGGTCACGGTGTTGAGGCGGTTGCGCAACTCGACCGCGGTGAGGCTGTCGAAGCCCAGCTCGCGGAACTCCCGCCGCACCTCGACGGTGCCGGGCGAGGCATGCCCCAGCACGATGGCCACCTCGGTGCGTACCAGGTCGAGCAGGGCCTCGGTGCGCCGGTCCTCGTCGAGGGGCGCCAGCCGTTGCAGCAAGGTGGCGGCCACCGCGGAGCCGGACGCCGCCGAGCGCCGCCCGCCGCGCACCAGCCCGCGCAGCAACGGCGGAACCTCGCCCGGTGTCCTGAGCATCGACGGTTGCAGCCGGACCGGTGCCAGGAGCGCGTGCTCCAGCGCGGTGGCGGCCTCGAACAGCGCCAGGCCCTGCTCCACCGACAGCGGCGGCAGGCCCGCGCGGGTGATCCGTCGCATCTCGGCCTCGCTCAGCGAGCCGGTCAGGCCGACCTCCTGGGTCCAGGCACCCCAGGCCAGCGACAGCGCGGGCAGCCCCGTCGCGCGCCGATGCTGGGCCAGCGCGTCCAGGAAGACGTTGGCGGCCGCATAGTTGCCCTGCCCGGCGTTGCCCATCACCCCAGCCAGGGACGAGAACAGCACGAACTCGGTGAGATCGAGCTCCCGGGTCAGCTCATGCAGGTGCCAGGCCGCGTCGACCTTGGGCCGCAGCGCCGCAGCCAGCCGCTCCGGTGTCAGGGACGTGATCGTCCCGTCGGCCAGCACGCCCGCCGTGTGGATCACTGCGGTCAGCGGGTGTGCGGGGTCCACCTGAGCCAGCAGCGCGGCCACCTGATCATGGTCCGCCACGTCACAGGCGACGATGTCGGCCTCCACGCCATGCGCGATCAGCTCGGCCTGCAGTTCCGCAGCACCCGGCGCGTCCAGCCCTCGGCGACTGGCCAGCAGCAGGTGCCGTACGCCGCGCTCGGCGACGACGTGTCGAGCGAACTGCGCCCCCAGACCACCGGTCCCACCCGTGATCAGCACCGTGCCCTCGGGGTCCCAGGGTCGGCCTTCGCCGTCGGCCGGGGCCACGCGCGCCAGGCGCGGAACCCACGCCTGGCCGTCGCGCAACGCCATCTGCGGCTCACCGAGCGCTACAGGTCCCGGTTCCTGCCCGTCCACATCGAGCAGGACGAACCGGCCCGGTTCCTCCGACTGGGCCGACCGCACCAGACCCCACACCGCGGCGGCCGCCAGATCGGTGACCACGTCGCCATCCTGTGCCTCCACCGCGCCCCGCGTGACGAAAGCCAGGCGGGAGCGAGCGCACCGCTCATCCGCCAGCCAGGCCTGCAGCAGGGCGAGAGCCCATACGGTCACCTCGTGAACCGCCGCAACCACGTCACCGTGCCCCGCCGGACCGACCACGACGGTTACCACGTCCGGCACCCGCTCCAGCGCCGCCAGCTGTGACACCACGTCCACGCCGAGGTTCAGGGCCCCATCGGCCTGGGGCAGCTCGACCTGGTCGAACCCGGCACCAATCATCGGTGTCCAGGACATCTGGAACAGCGAGTCCCTACGCGGGTCACCGCCACCTGCGACGTCGAGACGGTCTGCCGAGAACGGGCGGAGCACCAGCGACCGGGCCGACAGCACCGGTTCACCCGCGGCGTCGGCCGCCATCACCGACACCTCGTCGGGGCCTGTCCTGGCCAGCCGTACCCGCAGCAGGGAGGCGCCGCCCGCGTGCAGGCACACGCCGCTCCACGAAAACGGCAGCCGACCGCCCTCGGCCGCGCCGGTAAAGGCGACCGCGTGCAGGGCCGCGTCCAAAAGCGCCGGGTGCACCCCGAAGGAGGCCGCGCTGGACACGGCTTCCTCGGGCAGGGCGACCTCGGCGAACACCTCGCCGTCCTGGCCTTGCCAGGCCGCCTTCAGGCCCTGGAACACCGGTCCATAGAAGAGCCCGGCCGCGTCGAACTGGTCGTACACGTCCTCCAGATCGATCTGAGAGGCTCCCTGCGGTGGCCATGTCCTGGCCTCGAACCGCTCCCCGGCCTCGCCTCCAGAGGCCAGGACGCCGGTGGCGTGCCGTACCCACGGGTCGTCGTCGCCGGCCCTCGCGTAAACGCCCAGGTCGCGTCGGCCGGTCTCCGTGGCTGCGCCGACCGACACCTGCACCGCGACCGAGTCCCGTTCACCCAGCACCAGCGGGGTGATCAGGGTCAGTTCCTCGACGAGGTCACAACCGACCTGGTCGCCGGCGCGGATGGCCAACTCCAGGAACCCGGTGCCCGGAAGAATCACCGTCCCGGTGACCGCGTGATCGGCCAGCCATGGGTGCGAGGAGAGCGAGACGCGGCCGGTCAGCACGACTCCGTCCGAGTCCGCCAGGGCGACGGCGGCACCCAGCAGCGGATGGCCGGCGACGTCCAGGCCCGCCGCGACCACGTTCCCCACGCGGGAACCGGCTCCCGCGGGCCAGTAGCGCTGACGCTGGAAGGCGTAGGTCGGCAGGTCCACCACCCGGCCGCCCGGCAGCGCGCTCAACCAGTCCACCTCGACCCCGCGCACGAACAACTCGGCCGCCGAGGTCAGCAGCCGGTCCAGGCCGCCGTCGTCACGGCGCAGCGTGCCGGCGATCACAGCCTCCACACCGGCTTCGTCCGCGCACTCCTGCACGCCGATGGCCAGCACCGGATGCGGGCTCACCTCCACGAACACCCGGTGACGCTGCTCCAGCAGCTGTCCTATCGCAGGAGCGAAGCCGACCGTCCGGCGCAGATTCTCACACCAATAGGCGGCATCCAGCTCAGAGCCCTCCAGCCACTCACCGGTCACCGTCGACAA
>NZ_JBSFGF010000050.1:0-29593 GCF_053596455.1 Nonomuraea sp. NPDC001699
CGTCCCGATCCGTGACGCCCCGCCGTGCCGGTGGGCCTTCGCCTGGCGTACGGCGAGCGAGACGCCACTCATCCGCGCCTTCGCCCGCGCAGCAGATGACGCCCGGCAACCGACGGAGTAGCCCCCCGGATGCGACGTTTCTGCGGGTTGTCGAGTATCCGGCATGGGCCGGTTTCGCGGTTTGAGTCAGCTGTGGCCCACAGGGACCCGAGGGCCGGAGCCTGCAACGAGGCGCGGGCTCAGGACAGGGGCACCTGCAGGGCGCGCCAGGTGGCCACCTTGACGGTCAGCGCGTCAGCCTGGGCGGGCAGGGCGTACAGCGACCAGAACTCCTTCGTCTCGCCGGGCTCGAAGTTCATCGCCGACAATGCCACCCCGGAGGTGTTCGTGCACGCGCAGTACGTGCCCGGTTCCTCCCCCTTGGCCACGATCACGCGGGCCGGGCGGTACAGGCGGCGCGCGGCGGGGTCGGTCACCTGGATGTTCGTCGCCGCGTGGTACCTGAAGGCGTTCCAGTCGTCGGCCCAGTTGAGGTCGTGGTACCACGCCTTGCCGTCACCCCGGTTGGTGATCGAGTAGCGCAGCAGGCCCAGGTCTCCGGGCATCCGGCGGAAGGCCGTCACCTGCAGGTCGAACGGCACCCCCTTCGCGCGCACCGTCGCCTTCGTCCCTTCGCCCTCAGGCAGCGGGGACGTGGTGGTGCCGGCGGCCGGCGCTTCAGCCGGTGCGGGCTTGGCGAACGTGATCGTCACCCGGCGGTTGCGGCGCCGTCCCTCGTCGGAGCTGTTGCTGTACAGCGGGCGGCGGGAGCCGTATCCGTGGGCCCTGAACGTCACCTGGTCGCGCGTGATCAGCGGCATGAGGGCCTGGCGCACCGCCTCCGCGCGGCGGCGGGACAGCGGTTCGTTGATGGCGTTGGTGCCGGAGGAGTCGGCGTGGCCGTCGACCTCGATCGTCGTGTCCGCGGACGTGTCGATGAGCTTGGCCGTCTTGGCCAGCACCGTGCGGGCGCGCGGCGTGAGCGTCGCCTTGTTCAGCGCGAACAGCACGTCGGAGGAGAGGCTGACCTTGAGGTCGGCGCCGTCGTCGGTCGTCTCCTCGGTACGGTCGAGCGACTGCGACGGCGTCTCGATGAGGTGGCTGACGGTCTCGACCTGGGAGGCGTCGGCGTCGGGCAGTTGCCGGCCGGGTGGCGGCACGGGCGGGTCGTCGCTGATCGGGACGTCGACCATCGGCGGGCCGATCGGTGTGACGATCGTCGTGGTCGCGGGGTTGCCGGATGGCGCGGGCAGCACGGCGTAGACCGTCAGCGACTCGCCGGGGTCGATGATCGCTTTGAGGTCGTCGCGGTCGGTGTCGCTGCACAGGCATTCGCCGTCGGCGGGTTTGTACGGCATGAGCCATCGGTGGGCCGGGGCGTCGAGCACCGCGATGCCGGAGGGCCAGCGCCACTTGAGCGGCCGCATCGGGTCGGCGAGCGGCGCCTGCCAGTGCAGCGGCTTGTCGGTGCTGGTGGACAGGCGCAGCTGCACGACCAGGTGTTTGCCGCCGACGCGGTTGAGCCCGACGAGTTCGGCCTTGTAGTTCGACTTGACGGTGCCCTGGACGGTGGCCAGCGCGGGCCGGGTGTCCCCGCCGCCGGACGTCGCGTCCCCGCTCGCGGAGGGCGGAGGAGCGCTGGTCGAAGGCGCGGGAGGCGGCGCGGTGGTCTCGCTCGCCGAGGGCGCGGGGGGTAGCTGACCACATCCGGCGGCCGTTAGGGCGACGGCGGTCAGGGCCATGATCCGGATACGCATGGCGGGCATTGTGCCATGACCGAATCAAAAGTGGTCAGTCAAGGAGATCGTGGACGGGCAGAGGGCGCCGAATGAGCCGGTGCGCACTGACGGGATTGAGCGGCGGAGCATAGGGGAAATCTCCGTCCTGCGGGCCGTCGACTGGAGTGGAGGCCCCTGCGACGTAAGCAACCGCTGGTCATAAGCAGGGTGAACTTCAGGGATGGAGTTGATGCATGGTGGAACGACGCATGTCGGTTGCGACACACTGGGGTAGTTTCATCGCGGTGGTCGACTCAGGGCGGTTGGTACGCATTGAGCCGAGGGGCGACGACCCCGTGCCGTCACCCATCGGCCCCGGAATGGTGACGGCCGCCGACGACGGCGCTCGCGTGCTGCGCCCCGCGGTGCGCAAGGGCTGGCTCGACGGCGAGCCGCGCATCCACGACGCGGCCAGAGGCACGGACGCCTTCGTAGAGGTGAGCTGGGACGACGCGATCACGCTGGTGAGCGACGAACTCCGTCGAGTGCGTTCACAACACGGGGACAGCGCGGTGTTCGGCGGGTCCTACGGCTGGGCGAGCGCGGGCGTGTTCCACAACGCGCAGAGTCAGCTCCAGCGGTTCCTGGCGCTGGGCGGGGGGTTCACTGACTCCCGCAACACCTACAGCACCGCGGCGTTGGAGGTGATCCTTCCCCATGTGATCGGCGGGCATCCGTGGAGCTACCAGTCGCGGATGCCGATGTGGGACGAGATAGCCGACAACTGTGAGCTCGTGGTGGCGTTCGGCGGGCTGGCCCTCAAGAACAGCCAGATCAACCCCGGTGGGCTGGCCAGGCACCAGACGCTGAACCTGCAGCGACGGTGCCATGCGGCCGGGGTGCGGTTCGTGAACGTCAGCCCCATCCGCAGCGACGTCGCCGGCTTCCTCGACGCCGAGTGGCTGCCCGTCGTCCCCAACACCGACACCGCCGCGATGCTCGGCATCGCCCACACGATGCTGGTCAACGGGTGGCACGATGAGGACTTCCTGCGCCGATGCTGCGTCGGGTTCGACCGCTTCGCCTCCTACGTGGCCGGTGATCTCGATGGCGTCCCCAAGGATGCCGCCTGGGCAGCGAGGATCACGGGCATCAGTCCCGAGACGATCGTCGACCTCGCTCGCCGCCTGACCGAGCGACGTTCCCTCATCATGGTCAACTACGCGGTGCAGCGGGCGGACCACGGCGAACAGCCGATGTGGATGTCTGTCGTGCTGGCCGCCATGACCGGGTCGATGGGTCGGCCTGGCTGTGGCTGGGGAGCGGGTTACGCGACGATGGACGCGACAGGTGTCGCCAGAGGCCGCCCCTCGGTGGCGAAGTTACCTGGAGTGTCCAACCCCGTCCCGGACTTCATCCCTGTCGCGAGGATCGCCGACACGCTGCTGCATCCGGGTAGGACCATCGGCTACGACGGCCGGCGTCTCACGTTGCCGGAGCTTCGCCTGATCTACTGGTGCGGGGGGAACCCGTTCCACCACCACCAGGATCTCCATCGGCTGGCCCGGGCCTGGCAGACCCCTGACACGGTGGTGGTTCACGAAGCCTGGTGGAACACCACGGCCAAGTTCGCGGACATCGTCCTGCCTGTCGCCACCAGCTTGGAGCGCGACGACTTCGCCGCCGGATTCTCCGACCCCCACCTCGTCGCGATGCCCAAGGTCCGCGAGCCGGCGGGGGAGTCACGCACCGACCACCACATCTTCACCGCCTTGGCCTCCCGTCTCGGATACGAGCAGGAGTTCACGCAGTCGCGCTCCGAGATCGAATGGGTCCGGCACCTGTACGAGCAGACGAGGGCCGAACTCGGCGACGATGCCGCCTTGCCGGGCTTTGACGACTTCTGGCGCAGCTCCACCGCCGAGCTGCCGGCGTTGACCGGACCGTTTCCCGGCAGCTTCGAGGCGCTCCGCGCAGATCCGCAGCGTTTCCCCCTGCCGACGCCGTCGGGCCGGATCGAGATCTTCTCCGAGGAGATCGACTCATTCGGCTACGACGACTGTGCCGGGCATCCGATGTGGTTCGAACCGGCGGAGTGGCTCGGCGCCGATCTGTCGGGCCGATTCCCGCTGCATCTGATCTCGAATCAGCCCGCCTCGCGCCTGCACAGCCAGTACGACAACGGTGGCCACAGCCTCAGTTCAAAGATCCATGGCCGTGAGCCCGTGACGATCAATCCGTCGGATGCCGCGGCGCGCGGCATCGAGACCGGCATGATCGTACGCGTCCACAACGACCGAGGTAGCTGTCTGGCGGGCGCGATACTGTCGGACGACGTCATGCCAGGCGTCGTGCAACTGTCCACCGGAGCGTGGTGGGATCCGGTGCAGCCGGGCCTGAGCGGCACATTGGACCGCCACGGCAACCCCAATGTGCTCACGGCGGATCGGCCGTGCTCAAGCCTGTCCCAAGGACCGAGCGCTCTCAGCGCGCTGGTCGACGTCGAGCTCTACGACGGCCCTCATCCCGATGTGCTCGCCTTCACCCCACCACACTTCGATGGGTAGACATCTTGCCCTTGCGTTCACGTAACCAAGGGAATACTTTGCGTAATCGTGACTGCACTTCAAAACCTCAAGTACGGCCAGTGGTTCAGGGGCGCCGACGTCGACGGCGACGGGTTCATCACCCAGCGGGACGTCCGACTGATGAGCGAGCGTTACATCGCCGCCCGCGGCGCCGCGTCGGACTCCGAGACCGCCCGCCTGCTCACCGAGAGGATGGACGGCTTCTGGGCGAACGTGATCGCCCCGATGGACCACGACGGTGACGGGAAGGTCGACCTGGGGGAGATGACCGAAGGGTTCAGCCGGGTCCTGACCGACCCCGCCCTGTACCCGGCACAGATCGAGCCGGTGACCGACTGCTTCTTCGACCTCGCCGACCTCAACGGAGACGGCAAGATCGACCAGGCGGAGTTCCAGGAGATGTTCGACTCGGTCGGCGGCGTTCCCCGTGACGACTGCGCCGCGGTCTTCGCCGCTCTGGACCAGGACGGCTCGGGTGTGCTGGACCGCGCCGAGTTCCATCAGGCGGTCACGGAGTTCTTCTACGGCGACGACCCGGACGCTCCCGCCAACCACCTGTTCGGCAGGGTCACCGGCTGAGTGGGCCCGACCATGTCGGTGGGGCCTGCCAAGATCGCGACATGACGATCGATGAGCTGACGCCGTTCCGGTGGCTGCGGCCGCCGTACGGCGATGAGGGCGACCTGCTCGGCGAGATCTGCTGCGTGACCTTGCTGCGCGGGCTCGACCCGGCCGAGGTGCTACGCCGGTTCGGCGCCCGCACCAGCACGGAGATGAGCTTCGCCGAGCTGGATGACGCGGTCTCCGACTTCACGATGGTGACCGGTGGCGGTGAGGGAGGTGGTTACGTCGGAGTGGTCGCGAGCGGCGACGGGTGCGCGGTGGTGGAGCCGTACGGCTGGTCGGGGACGGACGACCGTACGCTGTCGCGGCTGTCGGCCGGTACCGAGGTGGTGTCCGTTCTGCGACATGACTACGCCTGCGACGACTTCCGATACGCCGCTGACGGCATCGTCATCACCGCTTTCGACCCGATCGCTCCCGAGCATCGCTCCGGTGCCGACCCGAACCGGCTCGCCGGCCTCATGCGCGAGTTCGGCCTGCCCCTGGAAGAGTGCTCGGACGAGGAGTGGGAGCAGCGGTACGACGACCTGTCCGAACACGGCCTCGGGCGCATGTTCGCGATGGCGGCCCGGCTCACCGGTGTGACGTTCACCGCCGACCTGCTGAACGGACCGCTCCTGGTGGGCACGGTCGCCGACCTGCCGCAGGAAGACCTGGAGCGCGAGACACCCTGACACGGCATCCCCTTCGGCAGACTGGTCTCTCGCCTGTTCAACTGTCGCGAGTCGTCGTCCCCTGGGGCCTGTCGGCCCGGAATCCCTCCAGTCCGAAGGTCAGCAGCCGCTCTCCCTGGGGTGGGGAGCTCTGCTCGCCCGCCCATGCCGCCGCGTTGACCAGCGCGTACAGGTCCGGGGCGGTGACATCCGGCCGTACTTCACCGGCCGTCCGCGCCCGGGCCAGCAACTCCTCTCCGGCGGCGAGCACCGCTGTGCACGCCGCGTGCAGTTCGGAGGTTTCATCCTCGACGGCCTGCATGAGCGTGGCGCCGAGCCCTCGGTAGATCGTCGTGTGCACCATTGCCGCCCGGGCCCAGGTGGCCAGGCCGTCGAAGGGGAAGCGCGCGGTGAGCAGTTCGGCGCCGGTCGCGGCCAGGGCCCGCATCCGATCGCCCATCAGCGCCTCCAGCAGGGCCCGGCGGGTGGGGAAGTGGCCGTAGAGCGTGCCGTTGGCCACCCCGGCCCGGCGCGCGATCGCCTCCAGGGAGAAGTCCGCGCCGTGCTCGGCGAACGCGGCCGCCGCCTCGGTCAGCAGCCGCTCGTAGTTGCGGTGTGCGTCGGCCCGCATGCGACGGCGGGGTGGCGGTGTGTCGGCGTTCATGAGTACCCCTCGCTTGCAAAGTTGAGACTGTCTCGATATTTTCTCGGGACAGTCTCAACTTTACCGTTTCCGGAGGTCCCTCACATGACCACACCCGTGGAGCATCCGCTCTCCTCCACCACCGCCGCGAGCAGGGCCGGCAAGCCTGTCCTGGTCGCCGGCGCCACAGGCCGACAGGGCGGAGCCACCGCCGCACGCCTGCTGGCCGACGGCTGGCCGGTCCGCGTGCTGGTCCGGGATCCCGGCGCCACGGCCGCCCGCGAACTGGCCGCAGCGGGCGCCGAGCTGCTGATGGGTGACCTGGACGATCCCGGCAGTCTCAAGGCGGCCATGGCCGACGCCTACGGCGTCTTCGCCGTCACCCCCGACGACCCGGACAGCGAACGCGAGATCCGGCGCGGCCGTCACCTGGCGGAGAGTGCGGCTGCGGCCGGCGTCGCCCACCTGGTCTTTGCCTCCGTCGGCGGTGCCGAGCGAGGCACCGGCATCTCCTACTGGGAGAGCAAGTGGGCCATCGAGCAGCACATCGCCGCCCTCGGACTGCCGGCCACCATCCTGCGACCGGTGCGCTTCATGGAGAACCACACCATCCCCGGGCTTGCGCTGGGCGGCATCTCCGCCGACGGAGTCCTGCGCCACCTGTTCGCCCCCGATGTGCCCGTGCAACTCGTCGCCGTGAGCGACATCGGCGCCTTTGCCGCCCTCGCCTTCGCCGACCCCACCGCCTATCTCGGCCAGGCCCTGGAGCTGGCGGGCGACGAAGTGACCCCCGAGGCCACCGTGCGCCTGATCAGCCGGCATCTCGGGCGCCAGATCACCTACCAGCAGGTCGACGGCGAGGAGCTGAACCTGAGCAAGGACGCCACTCGGGCCTTCACCGCCCAACGCGGACTATGGCGCGCCGACATCCCCGCCCTGCGCCACCGCCACCCGGACCTGCTGGACTTCCCGAGCTGGCTGGACCAAGGCGGCGCCGAAGCCATCGCCACACTCCTCGAAGGCTGACCCGTCCGATCCGCCGGGAACCGGTGCGGCGGCTCGCTGCGCCCGGAACTCGTGAACATCCCCCCGCACCTGATCCGGGCGGTGCGCCGTCCTGGGCGTGTTGCGTGGGGGAGGGGCCTCGGGAACGTCCTGAGGCCCCTCCGGGGTGCCGGTCAGGGGTAGATGCCCGGAGGCCAGCGGAGGATGGACGGGACGACCCATTCGGCGTACACGCCGGGGATGCCGAAGGACAGGCTGAGCTCGCCGAGGGTGTAGACGAGCACGCCGCCGTCCGTGACCATGGCGGTCTTGGGGGTGCTCTGCGCTGTCTGGGCCGCCGAGTAGACGTCCTTCTGGCCGACGTTCGCGACGCGCAGCGAGGAGGGCACGCCCGCGCCGTCGAACCACTGGAAGGCGAGCCACTTCCCGTTCGGGCTGAGGGCGAGGGAGTTGCCGGAGAGCTGCTTCGTGGAGTCGTGCGGGACCACGATATTGGCCGTCGTGACGTGCGCGGCGGTGATCGGCACGACCGCCAGGCCCTCCTGGCCGCTGGGGATGGGCGTGTACTCCACGGCCAGGGTGCTGCCGTCGCGGGAGATGACGGGGTCGAGCACGACGCCGTCGGCGGGGAACAGCTGCGTCGGCGTTCCCCCTCCGACGGACAGCCACGAGCGGTACCAGTGCTCGGAGTCCCAGGTGTCGAAGACGACCTTGTTCCCGTCGCCCGACATGCTGCCGAAGTGGGACACGCACACCTCGGCGTCGGCGCCGGTGGTGCAGCCCGCGTCGAGTTGCACCGGCGCCGCGCCCTGGACCTGCCGCCACAGGTTGTACTCGAAGGCGTGGCCCGGGATGGACTTGTAGTACAGGACGGTCCGGCCGTCGTCGCTGACGTCCACGAGCCGCGCGCCGTCGTCAGCGGCCCAGGTGGTTCCCGCGCTGATGTTGTGCACCAGCACCTTGCCCTCGGCGTAGGCGAAGGCGATGACGTTGCCGTCGTTGCTGACGCGGTAGTTGCCGGCCCACGAGCCCGCGATCGGCGTACGACCGTCGAGGCCGCGTGAGACGACGTCGATCTGGCCGGTTCTGGTGTCCTTGCGTAAGTGGTAGAGGGAGTAGTCGGCCGGTTTGCGCACCTCGGCGGGGGCGAGGTTGCTGCGGGCCTGGGTGACGAAGAAGACGTAGCGCAGGTCGCCGGAGGCGGTGCCGCCGAGCCTGCCGGCGTCACCGGTGGTGTCGGGCAGCCCCCGGAACAGCACGCCGGGCCGGTCGGGGGAGGTGTAGCTGGCCACGGCCAGGTCGTAGCCGCCGCGCGAGGGCGGCCCGAAGACCAGGTCGACCGGCGTCACCGTCATGGGCTGGGCGAACGGGCCGATCCCGGCCGAGCTGTTGCGCGCGGCCACGGTGACGACGTACGGGGTGCCCGGGACGAGGTCCTGGATGAGCTGGTGGGTGGCGTCGCCGGGGGCGTAGACCGTCCTGGTGAACAGGGCGTTGAGGAAGGGGGTCGCCTTGTCGGTCGGGGTGGCGGTGATGACGTAGTCGGTGATCGGGCTGCCGCCGGGGTTGGCGGGCGGCTGCCAGCTCACCGAGATGTCCTTGACCCCGGGGTGGGTCCAGCCGTTCAGCGTGGGGGTGCTGGGCGTGCCGTACCGGGTTCCGACGATGACGGCCGCCCTGCCCCGGCGCGGCGGGTCGGAGCCTTGGGGCGGCGCGTAGGCGTCGACGACGGCCTCGCCCTCCTGGGCGGAGACGTAGGTGCCGGAGGAGTCGACGCTGCCCGGCCCTTCGGGCACACTCCACTGCACCGTCGAGCCCGGGGCGGGGGACAGGGAGAAGGAGACGTTCTGGTTGGGGGCGGCGCGCGCCATCGACGGGTTGACGGTGAACCCCCGGAACGGCCCGCCCATCGCGATGGTCCACCAGAACAGCGGGAGGAGCGTGTCGTTGCTGTAGCGCACGAGATCCTTGTTGAGCGGCGTGACGCTGTAGGCGATGCCGAGCGCGGCTCCGCCGCGGATCTCCCAGCAGGGGTCCTGCGTCGTGTCGGCCTTGAGCTGCACGTACGGGGTGATGACCACGGCGGGCCCGGTCAGCCGGAAGAACAGGAACTGCACGTCGAAGGGGAAGGCGATGGTGGCTTCGAGGTCTTCGTAGACGCCGACGTCCTTCGCCCAGCTCAGCCCGGTGCCGGTGTTGACGGGGTCGCACGAGGCGGCCGAGCGGGAGGACTTGCAGGTGACGCCGAAGACCTTCTCGTAGTGGACGGAGTAGGTGAGCCCGACCGAGATCGTGCTCTTGATCGTGATGGCGGCCTCGAAGCGCAGGCAGACGGGCACGATGACGTACCCGATCTTGATGATCTTGCAGGGGCCGTTGGCGTGGCCGAGGACGAACCTCTTGTCCAGGACGTCCTTGCTGATGCCCTGCTTGACCCGCAGCTCGGAGGCGATCTTCAGGGTTTGGGTGAACTTGACGTCACCGGTGGAGCCGGACAGTTTGTAGCGCGGGTACAGCTCCACCCATCCCTCCACCTTTGAGACATTGTGGCCGCCCGCGTCGTAGCTGAAGCCCAGCTCCAGGACCAGCCGATCCTTGCGCCAGCCCACCGACGGGCCGCCCGCCGCCCTCGCCTTCACGCCCGCCATCGACGGGACGAAGGAGGCGCCGCCGTCGATGCCGCCCTCCATCGCGAAGTCGGCCGCGTCGTACGCCTCGGCCAGCGACGCGTCCTTCGTCATGACCACGAACAGCCCGTCGCGCCAGTACGTCCGCAGCACCCGGCCGAGCAGCCCGTTGGGCGCCGACGCCGACGGCGGCAGCGTCACCAGGGTGCCCGGCTGCAGGGCCGTGACCTGGGCGGGCGGGTTCTCGAAGGTGAGCGTGCCGTCGGCGTGCAGGCCGGTCATCGCGGCGATCGCCGCCGCCGACAACGCGACCGGCTGCGAGCGCACCGTGAGCTTCGGCGTGACCGGCTCGGTCGCCGGGCTTGCGGGCCCGGTGCCCGCCGCGCTGGTCGCCACCACGGTGAAGGTGTACGGGGTCGTCGTGGCGAGCCCGCTGATCACGGCCGTGGTGGCCGTCACCGTGGCGGTCGCGCCGCCCGGCGCGGCGGTGACCTTGTAGCCGGTGATCGCGGCGCTGCCGGGGTCGGCCGGCGCGTCCCACTCGACCGTCACCGCCCCGTCCGCCGTGACGCCCGCCCGCACGCCGGCCGGGGCCGCCGGCGGCACGGTCGCGGCGGGCGTGACCGGGTCGGCCTTGCCCGGCTCGCCCGCGCCCGCCTTGTTGCGGGCCACGACGGACACCGTGTACGCCGTGCCGTTGGTCAGGCCGCTCAGCGTGGCCGTGGTCGCGTCGGCCCCGGCCTCGACGGCCGCGCCGCCCGGATCGGCCGTCACCGTGTAGCCGGTGATCGGGGATCCGCCGTCGGGAGGCGCGGCCCAGCTCACGACGATCTGCCCGGCGCGCGGGACGGCGGTGAGGTTCGGCGGCGCGAACGGCGGCTCGGCCGGCGCGGGCGTCACCGCGGTCGAGGGCCACGACGGCCGGCCGGTGCCGGCGGCGTTCACGGCCGAGACGGTGAAGGTGTAGGCCGTGCCGTTGGTGAGCCCGGTGACGATCGTCTCGTTCGCGTCGCCCGGGACTTCGGTGACGGCGCCTCCGGGTTCGGTCTCGACCAGGTATTTCGTGACGGTCTCGGCGCCGCTGTCCGGCGGCGTCCAGGTGACCAGTGCCGCGCCGTCGCGCGGCCGGGCCGCGGAGACGAACGGCCGCCCCGGTTCGTTCGGGACGTGCGGCGTCACGGGCGCCGACGAGGCCGAGTCGGGGCCCGCGCCCGCCGCGCCGGTCGCCGTGACGCGGAAGGCGTACTCGGTGTCGTTGTCCAGGCCCGTCACCGTGGCCTTGAGCTGGCCGCCCGCGACCGTCGCGGTCGCCCCGCCGGGCAGGGCGGTCACCGTGTACGACGTCACCGCCGCGCCGCCCGCCGGCTGTTTCCAGGCGACGGCGGCCGAGCCGTCACCGGGCGTGGCGGTGACCGTGACCGGCGCCTGGGGCCTGGTCAGGAAGTAGCCGAACACGTCCACCGACAGGGTGATCGCGGCCGTGCCGGTGTTCTTCACCACGAACTTGCCGTCCTGGCCGAGCCGGACGGGCACGGCGTCGGCCCACTCGTCGCTGGCCTGGAAGGCCACCGAACCGCCACCGGGCACCGAGCTCTGACCGGAGGGGTGGATCCGCAGCAGCCCGGCCACCGTGCTTTTGGCGGTGACCTGGGCGGCGACGCCGCTCACCCCGGCGGCCGGGATGCCGGCGGCGCCGACCGGGGTCACGGTGTAGGTCGCCCCGGCGGCCACGCTGACCGAATTGGCCAGGCGCGCGGGGGTCAGCGGCAGCATCGCCGCGCCCGTGCCCGCGGCGAAGTAGCCGGTCACGTCGGCGTACACCGTGAGGGCCGCCGCGCCCTGGTTGCTGATCGTGATCTTGCCGTCCGCGCCGGGGGCGACGATGACGAGGTTGGACATGAACGCCGACGGCCGGTAGTCCATGTTCGACCCGGTCGGTGCCGTGGTGCCCGACGGGTAGACGATCGTCTTGCCGCTGCCGGTGCTCTTGATCACCAGGTTGAAGGCCACGTACGCGGCCCCGGCCGGGATCCCGCCCAGGCCCGTCACCGGGAAGGACGCGGTGGCGTTGGCCGCGACGCTCTGGTTGGCGATGACGCGGGCGGTGTCGACCGGGACGTATCCGGCTCCGGCCGTGCCCGCCTGGGCCAGGAAGTAGCCGTGCACGTCGGCGTAGACGTTGACGGCTCCCGCGCCGGTGTTCCTGAGCTTGAGCTTGCCGTCCGGGCTGGTCTTGACGATGAGGAGCTCGTCCTCCCAGACGCCCGAACGGTAGCGCGCGCCGGTGGCGTTCGGGTCGGCGGCCAGGTCGGCGGGGAAGACGTGCACCGCGCCGAGGGCCGTCGCGCCCTTGGCTGCCACGTTGAGCGCGACCGCGGACACGCCGCTCGCAGGCACGCCGCCGACCCCGGCGACGGTCACGGTGAGGGTGGCGCCGGCGGCGATGGCCACGTTGCTCGCCACGCGCACCCGCGTCCCGAAATACCTGCCCGGACCGGGCGGATCAGCCGCCGCGGCCGCTCCCGCCACTGATCCGCCGGCCGCCGCCTGGGCGGCGGGCCCCGTGAGACCCGTGAGCGGCGCGACGGTCAGCAGCACCGCCAGGACGATTCGTACCAGCCACCGGCCCATCACACGTGTCCCTCCGAGAGGCGTGAACGCGATCACCAGAGCCGGATGCTAGACGGGCGGGGGAGCCGCGGTCGTCAACCCCAGGTACGAACTGTCGTCCACTTCCCGCGGTAGCCTCCGCCGGCCCATGAACCGGCGACAGCACCCCGGAGGTTGACCCGCCCCGTTAAAAATCTACATTGTAAAGGCGGTGGGCAGTTGATTTTTTCACCTTCCCCCAACAACAAACGGGCTACGCCTGCACCCCTCGACAATCGGCAGTGCAAGGGGCCGCGGTGTGGGCTCATTTCTGGCCGGGGCCGTTCACCACCTTGGTCTCCAGGAGGGCTGTCAGGGTGAGCGGCGTGCCGGCCTTGACCTCGTAGTTGGGGCCGTCGGTGTAGTCCGTCATCCGGTCCTGCACGGTTACTCCGTAGGTGCCGAGAAAGCGGAAGTCGACGGGATCCAGGATGAGGTCGTAGCGGGTCCATCCGCCGGTGTAGCTGAACGCGACACCGTGCCTGCCGTCGGCGTCGACGGCGTCCTGGTTGACGGTCACTCCGGGGATGGTGGTGAGCCCGCGAAACAGCGCCGCGCGTACTTCCGGTGGTAGTGCCTGGGTGCCCATGATCTGGTAGATGGCCTGGAAGAGCCGTTCATCCATTGATGGTGGTGAGTCGGGTCCTGTCCATGTCATGTGCATGTCCGCTAGTTTCTGGCGGATTTTTGTGAGTAGCCCTTCGGGGGTGACTGGTTGGCGGGCCAGTTCGTCGGCGCTCAGTCCTGGGTGGTTGCCTTGTACCAGCAGCTTGCCGTTGGGGAACAGGGATGCGGTCTGGAGGCCGTCCACGCTGTTCCATTCTTCCCGTACTTCGCGTCTGGACAGGTCGACGCCGTAGCCGCCGTTCGCGGATTGCGGGGCCTGGAGTTCTTTGATGTACAGCCATTGGCCGGGGCCGGGCGTCTGTCCGCGGTCGTCGTAGGCGGCTTGAGCGGCTCGTTCGCCCAGTTCGCGTACGCTCGCCACTGGTGTCACGCGGGGGTGGTCGTTGGTCACCATCACGCCGGCGCCGATTGCGACGGCCAGTGTGCCTGCGAGGACCAGTCGTCGGCCGAGTCGTGGGGTGCGTCGGGGTTCGTGGTGAGGTTCGGGTGCACGGGTCGCGGCCAGTAGTCGGGCTCGGGCGGTGCGTTCTGTCTGTGCCGTCATCGGCGGGGTGTTTCGTCGGAAGTCTTTGATCGTGCTCATTGCTGGTCCTCGTCTCCCAGTGCGGTGCGTGCCTTTTTTCTGGCTCGGTGCAGTCGTGACCGCACGGTTCCTGGTGGGATGTCGAGTGCGCGGGCCACTTCCTCGTAGGTGAGGCCCTCCCATGCCACCAGGAGCAGCACGTCGCGGTCGCCGCGTGACAGCGATGCCAGGGCTCCCGCGAGTTCGCGTTCTTTGTCCCGTGCGGCGACTCGGCGTACGACGGCGTCGGCGATGGGTTCGGGCAGGGGGTCGACGCCGGTGCGTGCGAGTGCGCGCAGCATTCGCTCTTCTTGTCGCCGGTGTCTGGCGACGAGGGTGGTGGCGATGCCGTACAGCCAGGGGCGTGCCAGGGGGTGCGAGGTGTCGTACGAGTGGCGTCGCCGGAACGCGGCCAGGAAGGTCTCGGCCACGATGTCGTCGGCGGCTTGGGTGCCGATGCGCCGTGCGGCGTACAGGTGGATCTGGCGGGCGTATCGGTCGAACAGTGTGGCGAACTGTTCGGGTTCGCCGACGGATCGTCTGATCAGTTCGGCGTCGTCGATCTCGGCCGTCTCAATGGTCAACGGCCCTCCTTAGGGTCGGTCGGTCACCCTGCTGTCTCCCGGAGTTCGTGGCAGGGTTCTCGCCTTGGGGGGAAGAGTGACGGACGTCACAGCGTCCTGGGCGGTGCGATGATGGGAAAGTTTTCTGCGGGCCGTGTTGATCTGGGGGCTGCTCGTTCGACCAGTGGGTGTGAGGGCCGAGAGGCGGTCCCGCCGGACGAGGAGTGTGCCATGGCGAAGTATCTGCTGATCATGCGGGGGACCGATGAGTCGAACGCGGCCATGATGGCCGACATCGACGAGATGATGGTCGCGACCCGCCAGTTCATCGAGGAGATGGCCAAGGCCGGTGTTCTCCTGGGGGCGGAGGGGCTGGACGATCCGGCTCAGGGGGTCGTGGTCGACTTCGGTGGTGAGGTGCCGGTGGTCACGGATGGGCCGTACGGCGAGACCAAGGAGCTGTTCGGGGGGTTCTTCCTGCTCGATGTGGCTTCGAAGCAGGAGGCGGTGGAGTGGGCCAGGCGGGTGCCGGCGGCTCGGGGGGCCAAGGTCGAGGTTCGGCGGGTGCCTGGGAGTGACGAGGTCCCGCAGGTCGGCGCTTGATCGACGGGGACGGGGTCGCGCGTCGGGGCGGGTTGCCGGGTGTGGCTGAGGTGGAGGCTGTCTGGCGGATCGAGTCGGCGCGGATCGTTGCCGCGCTGGCTCGGTTCACCGGTGATTTCGGGTTGGCCGAGGATGCGGCTCAGGAGGCGGTGGCCGAGGCGTTGGTGTCGTGGCCGCTCGCCTTTCCGGCGAGTCCGGCGGGCTGGTTGATGGCCACGGCCCGGCGGCGGGCGATCGACGCGATCCGCCGTCGGGCCGCGTTGCAGGACCGGTTGGTGTTGTTGGCGGCCGAGTCGATCGATTGGGTGGTCGATGAGGAGGTCGATCCTGAGGGGATCGATGATGATGTGCTGGCGTTGATGTTCATCAGTTGCCATCCGGTGCTTTCTCGTGAGGCTCGGGTGGCGCTGACCTTGCGTGTGGTGGGCGGTTTGTCCAGTGAGGAGATCGCTCGTGCGTTCCTGGTGCCTGTGCCGACTGTGCAGGCTCGTATCACGCGGGGTAAGAAGACGATCGCGGCGGCGGGGGTGCCGTTCGAGTTGCCGTCGGCCGTTGAGCGTCGGGAGCGGCTGGGTGGTGTGCTCAGTGTCCTGTACGTGATTTTCACTGAGGGGTCGACGGCCACGTCGGGTGATCGGTTGTTGCGGCCTGATCTGGCTTACGAGGCGATCCGGTTGGCGCGGACGCTGGCGGTGTTGCAGCCGGATGAGCCTGAGGTGCATGGTCTGCTGGCGTTGTTCGAGTTGACGGCGGCGCGTTTTCCTGCCCGGACCGGCCCTGATGGGGGGCCGGTTCTGCTTGAGGATCAGGATCGGCGGTTGTGGGATTTTTCGGCGGTTCGCCGTGGGTTGGCGGCGCTGGCGAAGGCGTCGTCTCGCGGTTTGGGTCCGTATGGTCTGCAGGCTGCGATCGCTGCGGTGCATGCGTCGGCGGCGTCTGTCGGGGCGACCGATTGGGGGCGGATCGTGGTGCTTTATGAGGCACTCGGCCGGGTCGCGCCTTCTGCGGTGGTGGAGCTGAACCGGGCCGTGGCCGTGGCGATGGCCTCGGGGCCGGCTGAAGCCTTGGCCATCGTGGACGAGTTGGTCGCCGCCGACCGGCTCCCGGGTTCGCATCTGGTCCCGACCGTCCGCGGTGAGTTGCTGGCTCGGCTCGGGCGGCGGGTGGAGGCGCGTGCTGAGCTGGAGTTGGCGGCGGGGTTGTGCGCCAATCAGCGCGAACGTGCGGTGTTGCTGCGCAAGGCGTCCTTGCTGGCCTGACTTCTGGAAGGTGGGAGCCTGCACGCGCTGCGCCGCGGCCTGCACCACGCCGAGCAGGGCACGATCATCCGCGTTCCCAGGGCGGGGAGGTGAGCGCCCCTCTCGCGCATCTCCGGCCGGGACGTCAGGTGCGCTGCAGGGAGGACAGGCCCCACAGTTCTGCGATGCGCCCGTCGTGCACCCTGAAGATTTCCAGCATGGTCGGTGACTCCTGGCCGGGTATGCCGTGCACGCTGGTGCGGACGGCGGCGGTGTCACCTTCGACGATCATGTCCTCGACGACGACCTGGGCTTCGGGGAACGCCTCATGGAGGCGTTGCCATGCCAGGGTGACGCTCTCCGGCCCGGTGGTGCCCAGGGGGTGGCTGTGGAAGTCCGGGGTGAAGATCTCTGCCGCGGCGGCATGGTCGTTGGCGTTGAATGCGGCGTACATGCGTTGGGCGGCGGCCCGTACATCGTCTGTCATTGGCTCTCCTGATCGATCATGTTCGCTCGGATGCGGTGGAGGACGTCCAGCATGATGTGCTGCTGTTCTGGGGTGATGCCGTCGAGCAACCGTTCCTGATACACCTGGTGCGATCGCTCCAGGTCAGCTGCGACCCGCTCGCCCGCGGCGGTCAGCGCGGCCAGGGTGTAGCGGTTGTCGGCCGGGGCCAAGCGGCGGGTGACCAGCCCTTCGGTCTCGAATTCCTTGACCAGCCGAGTAACGCTCGCGCCGTCGATGCCCAGTGTGTGGCGCAGGTCGCTGTGGCTGGTTTCGCCGTCACGTCGTAGCCGAACGAGTAGTTGCACTCGGTGGGGGCTCATGCCGATGTGCCGGGCGAACGCCTGTCGCAGCTCGGTGCATGCGCCTCCGAGCTCTCGGAAGAATGTGTCTTCGGACGTCTCTTCACACACGTTCTCTTTATATCGTCAACTCTTGATGCGATCAACAGATGGTGCTGGCCTCTCGTGTCGGGGCGGGCCGACTCGGGTCGGCGTCATGATCTCCACGAACGCCTCATCCGGGCTGACGGCACTGGTCGTTGATGTCGGCGAGGCGTCGCAGCGACGGGTAGAGGGGGGCACGATCCGGTGCAGCAGCGCGTAGGTCGTGGTCTTCGCCTTGGCGCCGGGCAGGGGGACGATGAGCGCGGGCCGGAAGATGAACGCTCGTGATGTCAGCTTCAGCAGGGTGAGGTACGGCAGGGCCGACGCGAACGGGTCGCCCTGCCGGTCTTCGCCGCTCTGCACGGCTACGCCGGCCTGACCGTGAGCGGCTTCCTCCCGCCCGAGTGAGGCGGGCGGTCATACGCAGGCGTTGACGTCTCTTCTGACGCTGTCCCCGTCCAGCATGCGGCCGGAGACGTTGTCCGCGGTGATGTCATCGATCTTGAGAGGTGCGCCGGCGAGTTGCCACAATTCCGGGCCGGCGGGATTCTGTGTCGCGATCTGGATACTCCCGCCGCCTTTGCCGCCGATGGTGAAGGCCACTTCGGTGCAGGGTCCGACAGGCAACTCGTAGGTGAGTGTCTTCTGGTTCTCGTCGGCGGGGTTCCATCGAGCGTAGATCGTCGCGGGCGCCGTGTTGGAGTTCCGGACGATGTAGTTCCACCCGTCAGGCTGTTGCTGCTTGGGGGTGGTCCATAACGCGATACGCCTGACGAAGGCGGTCTTGGCGGAACTCTCGGCTTCGGACTTCTCGTCCGCCCGCACCCGTTGATCTTCTGTCCGTTGCGACAGTGCGTCGGCGCGTTGCTGCTCGCCGAGGGACAACGCGTTCATGGAGATGATGAGCGCGGGGATCGACGTGAGGCTGCCGACGATGCCGGCGATGCCTGCCCAGAGCTGGACGGAGGTGAGACGGGTGCGGCGTCCTCGCCGCGGTCGAGCTGCCAGGGCTCTGGTGATGCGGGCGGACGGGCGGGGTGCCGTTCGCGAGAGTGGTGAGCGCCGCGGGGGCTTTCGTCCCATGGCCCCTTGTGTCGCGCGAGTGTTCTTGATCGCGCGATCGCCTGCCGGGCGGTTCACCGTGGGTGGCCGTGGGCTGCCGGGTCCGTTCAGGCGTCGGACCAGAGGGCGGTGAGCAGCGTGTTCAGCCGTTCCGGCGCTTCGACGTGCGGGTAGTGGGCGCTGCCCGGCACCTGTTCGTGCCGGGCGCCGATCCGCTCGGCCGTGACCCGTGCGCAGGCCATGAGGGGGACGCCGCCGCGCTCCCGGTACGGTCCGGGGGCGTCCTCCCAGGTGCCCGAGACGACCAGTTTGGGGAAGGTCGCCGCCCGCAGCGCCGGCAGCGGGAGGCCCGCCTCCCAGCAGACGCGTTCGCGCAGCGCCGTGGCGGCCGCGCGCAACCGCCGATCGCCTGTCCCCGGTTCCGGCATGCCGGCCGATTCGGCGGCGGCGTGCAGCCATTCCTCGGGCGTCAGGTCGGGAAGGGCGGCGTAGGCGGCGCGGTTGGCGCGCAGCGCCTCGGCCACGGCGGGGTGATCGGCGGCGGCCTGGTAGGAGCCCGGCTCGATGAGGGTGAGCGAGCGCACCGCCTCCGGCCTGCGCGCCGCCGCGATCATGGCTCCGACGGCGCCGTAGGAGTGGCCGACCAGGTGCGCGCCGGCGCCGAGGAGTTCGGCGACGTCGTCGGCGTCGGCCAGGTAGTCGCCGGGGAACCTGTGCCCGGCGTCGGGGCTGCCGCCGCAGCCCCGGCGGTCCATCAGGAGCAGGCGGAAGCGGCCGGCCAGCGGGCGTTGCGCCGCGAACCCGTACACCGGGTCGTCGCCCCAGCTGGTGGAGCCGTGCACGAAGACCACCGGCGGCACGGACTCGGGGCCGAGCGTGGTCACGTGCACGTCGCCCGGCAGCGGGCCGTTCGCGCGGAACAGCGGGGTGGGGACGGACATCCGACTCCTCCTTGAACATTGTTTAAGGCTCTTGAACGTTGTATAAGGGATCAGAAGGCGACGTCAAGGCGGGTAGGGTGATCACGTGCCGTCGTCAGAGTCCTCCGGCGGGTCCGTGTGGCTGCGTCCCGAGCGGCCGCCGCGCGACCGCCAGCTCACCCGCGAGCGGATCGTCGACGTGGCGGTCGCCGTCCTCGACGCCGAGGGTCATCGCGGCCTGTCGATGCGCCGCGTCGCCACCGAGCTGGGGGTGACCGCCGGGTCGTTGTACTGGTACGTCCACACCAAGGACGACCTGCTGGAGCTGGCCCTCGACCGCGTGCTGGCCGAGGTGCGCGCCGGCGCCGGCACGTCCGGCTGGCGTGACGGCCTGGCGGCGCTGGCCCGCAGCAACCGGGCCATGCTGCTGCGCCACCGGTGGGCCCTGTCCGAGCTGACCCTCAGGCCCAACCTCGGCCCCAACGCGCTCACCCTGGCCGAGGCCGGGCTGCGCCTGCTGGAGCGCGCGGGGTTCGCCGGCCCCGACCTCGACGCCGCCATGGCCGCCGTCAACGACCACGTGGTCGGCGCGGTCATCGCGGAGGTCGCCTGGCGTGACACGCTGGCCCGCATGGGCGGGACCGGGTCCGGCTGGGCGGAGCAGGCGGCCGAGTACCTGTGCCAGGTCGCCGAACGCCACCCGACGCTGGCCGGCCGGATGGCCGCCACGGGGGAGATCGACGTCGAACGCGAGAGCGAGCGGCGCTTCGCCTTCGGCCTCGACTGCCTCCTGGACGGCCTCGCCAACCGGTGCGCGGCCTCGTCCCCGTCATAGCGCGTGCCACTCGGGGGCAACTGGAGGAGTGGTCGGACGACGGAACGCAGACTTTCCTCAAGTGCGGCGAGTCAGGGCAGGAGGGTGCCCACTCGCTTGAGCGTGCGGATCACCGGCGCGGTCTCCAGCTCGCGCACGCCGTGGAGCGGCGCCACCCGCTCGGCGAGGTAGCGGTAGAGGTCCTGCGTGTCACGGCAGGTCACCCCGGCCATGAGGTTGATCGACCGTCGGACGCTGCGCGACGCCCTGCTGGCCGACGTGGCGCAGACGGTCACGTACGGCAAGCGGCTGACCGGCTTCCGGGTCGCGGCCGACCGGGTGACGGCGTGCTTCGACGACGGCGCCGCCGTCGGACGCGTGCGGCTCTCCGGTGGCGACGTCTGACGGGAGGTGATCGTGGCGCCCCTTCAGCGGCCCTGCCACCACGGCTGCGTGCCCTCCACGGCGACGAACTCGTGGAAGTCCATGTTGGCGATCTCCAGGTTGCACGCCATCGACCCGACCATGCGGCAGGGAAGGACGGCGATCCGCCCCGGGCAGTCGTACAGGTCGACGACGGTCAGCGGCCGGCCGGGCTCGGCGAAGGTCCGGGCGTCGGCGAGGACGGCCAGCCTGGGGTTCTCCTCGCCCGGCGGGACCAGCGCCGGGACCTGACCGGGCAGGAGTCCCTCGAAGGCCCGGTCGTCGACGACCGACGCCGTCAGCGGGTAGTGGTCCACGTCGATGTCGTCCGGGTCCAGGTCCGCGCCGACCCAGCCGTCCTCGTCGGCCCCGCCCAGTTCGTCGAGCAGGGCGCGCCAGCCTTCCTCGTCGTCGAAACAGGTGCGGACCAGCAGCTGCCCGGACGGCAGTGCGGGCAAGGGCCGGTGCGGTGGCGCGGTCGGCGTGGGGAAGGCCGGCCGGCCGCCGTCTCCCTGGTACGTGCCGTACACGTCCATGTCGCGCACCAGGTGGTCGAAGGCGAGTGTGCCGTCCAGCAGGGCTGCCAGGATCTCGCCGAGCCGGGCCGGCGGAACCCGGACGCCGCGCCCGGGTGCCGCCGCCAGATCCACCAGCAACAGCCCGCCCCCGTACGCGGCCGGAATGTCCGCCAGGACGGCGACCGGGCCGCCGCCGGGGTGGACAAGTGCCGGGACGTCTCCGCCGCGCAGGCAGTGCCACCTGGCGTCCTCGACCGGTCGCAGCCGCACCCCGTCGCCGAGGACGAGCACGTCGCCTTCCCGGCGACCGCCGATCTCGTCGAGCGGCCCGCCCCGCCCTTGCGTGCCGCCCTCGGCGCGCGTGCAGAGCAACAACACCTGACCGGGCTCCGGCTGGAGAAGTTCGGGAAAGGACACGGTTCTCCTCCGGAAAGTTGTCGGGGACGAGCGCCTCGTCGGTGTCACAGGCCGCTGAGGGCCTCAGAGGTCGTGCCGGCGATGGCGTAGGAGCGTTCGAGGACGACCGATCCGGTGCCGGCGTCGATGGCGTAGACCTTCACCCGCACCCGTTTGAACCCGACCTTCCTGACCATCCGCAGCGTGGAGTCGCCGGTCCAGTCGAGCCTGACGTCCGTGTCGGCCTCCGTGACCCTGTCCTCCGCCGGGACCCGCTCCACCTTCTGACCCGACGCCGGCACCGGGAACGTGGCGGTGACCAGTCCGGTCGCCAGGTCGTACAGGGCGATGCGGGGTTTGCGGCCGGCGATGTAGACGGCCACCGTGCGCCCGTCGGCGTGCAGCGCGGCGGTGGCGGCGTTGACCCCGACGAGCCGAGGCGGCACCACACTGGCGGTCCGTCTGCCCTTCAGGTCGTGGACGCTGAGCCTGCCGGCCCTGCCGTCGTCCGTCCGCACGAGGATCTGGTCGCCGTCGCCGCTGAAGCTCAAGGCGTCGTCATGCACCGACATCCCCGGCACCTTGGCCAGCAGGGCGGCGGTGGCGGCGTCGTACACCCGGGCGGGATGGTCGGTGTAGCCGGACCAGCAGCAGTCCACCGCCACCAGGGAGCCGTCGTACGACATCGTCACCCGGGTGAGTTCGAGTTCCGACTTCGACGGCCACGCCCTGGCCTTGGACACGCGCGTCCGGCCGTCGAGGTCGCGGACGACGAGCCGCGCGTCCTTGGCCCTGATGTAGGCCAGGCGGCGGCCGTCACCGCTGACGGCGACCGCGTCCTCCCACCGGCCCGCCTCCTTGAGCGGGTGGCGCCTGCCGTCGGTCGTCCGGTACCACCAGGGACCACACCAGGCGGCGTCAAGCCGGCCCTTGTCGCAGTCGGAGGCGGCGGCGTACCGGATGGGGGCGGACGCCGCGCCCGCCGGAACGGCCGCGCGGGCGGTACCCGGGACGGTCACGAGTGCCGAAAGGACGGCGAGCGCCCCACAAAGGATCTTCACGCGGGGTTGGACCACTCATCGCCGCGCAAGGTTGATTGCGATCCGATAACACACCCTGTCCGGTGCGTCTTCGGCATCGAGCCGCCGCGGCGTGCGCCATCGGCGGGCAAGCCCGATCGAGGCCCGCCCGGGGTGGTCGGGGCGGTCGGGCACGCCGATACTGCTCGTGGACGTTTGCTCTGGACGGCAGGTGGAGTATGTGGCGTTTTCACTTCACGGGTGAGGATCTGGCCCGCTTACGGTTCGAGGCGTCGCCCGGCCCCGTCATGGAGTCCTGGTTCGCGCTCAACGTCATGGCCAGGCGGCGGCCCGGGGCGCTGTTCGAGCCGTGGCGGCGGAGCGTGGTGGTCCGCGACTCCCTACGCCTGCTGGGCGGGCTGGCCCAAGGCGTTCATCCGCTCGACGTGTACACCCTGGCGGGGGCGGGGGCGCACGTGGAGGAGGGCCTGGACCGCCTCCTCGGCGTGGGCGCCGCCCCGGTACGCGCGGAGCTCGACAGCTGGGGGCAGTACGGCGACCTGCCGTCCTGGTCCCGGCTCCTGCCTGAGGACGCCGAGACGCGCGGGCACTTCGCGGCGGCCGTACGGGAGACGCACACCGCCCTGCTCGGCCCCTACCGTGACCCGCTGCGCGCGCACCTGGAGGCGGAGGTCACCGCCCGCGCGGGCGTCATGGCGCGGGGCGGCGCCGAGCGGCTGCTGTCGACGCTCCACCCCGACCTGCTCTGGCGGGACATGACCCTGGACGTGACCACCCGGTTCACCTCACGCACGCTCGACGTGCACCTGAACGGGCGGGGGCTGGTGCTGATCCCCTCGGTGTTCTGCCGGCTGCCCCTGTTCAGCTACGACAGCTTCCGCCCCGACGACGCGCCGGCGCTGTTCTATCCCGCCCTGCGGGATCCCGCCCACGCCTTGGCGCTGTGGGGACGGCGGGCCGCGGGCGCCCCGCAGCGGGCCGGCACGCTGGGCGCGCTGCTGGGCGTGACGCGCGCGGCCGTCCTGGAGGAGGTCGGCCGGGGCTGCACGACCACGCACCTGGCCAGGAAGCTGGCCATCTCGGCCGCGACCGCCAGCCATCATGTGGCGATCCTGCGGGACAGCGGTCTGGTCATCTCCCGCCGGCAAGGCGGGTCGGTGCTGCACCTGCCGACGCCGCTCGGCCTGGCCCTGCTGAACGGCACCCTCTCCGGGCCGAACTGAGCGAAGCCGAACCGAGCGGCATCGCCGCCACCGCGGGCTTTCGACCACGGTCGAAACCCTTACCGGCCGCACGGGCGGCGGCCCGACCATCGTCGTAGCAGAAATTCCCGACCGAAGGGACACGCTCGATGAACGTCGCAGGAACCGCTCTCAAGACGGCCCTACTCTCGGCGGCCATGGTGGTGATGGCCGCCACGGCCACCACCGGCACGGCTCTGGCCACGGCGGCGGCCCCGCCGGCCTCGTGCCCGACCATGCGCAACCCGGTCAACGCCACGAACACCGTGACCCGCAAGCAGAAGACCATGCCGAACAGCCAGACCCTGGAGCTGCGATCGGGCACCATCAGCGGCCTCGAGTACGCGTGGGCACGCATCCTGAACTCCAAGGACGGCGACGTCGTCTGGGTCGACTACTCGATCGACGGCGGGGCCAACTGGCGGCAGTGCGACCTGCGGACGCTCAGCGGCGGCGTGAACTACGGCTACGGGCTGCTGACCAGCTCCAGCTCCAGCGTCTGCATGCGGGCCGGCGCTCGCCCCAAGGCAGGCGCCGTCTCCTACCTGACCGCCTGGTGGTGCTAGGAAGCCGGGTCCGGCCTGGCCACCACGCCCGGCTCCCGGGGAGCTCCCGGCGCCGCCCGGCGTCAGCGGTCGATCAGTGTGGTGGCCAGGCGGCGCAGGCGTTCGCGCAGGTCGGGGGCGTGCGGACCGCGCGTCAGGAGGAGCTGGTGCACCGCGCCGACCAGGGCCAGGGCCAGTGAGGCGGTGTCGGCGTCGGAGGTGAGGCGGCCGAGTCGTCGTTCGGCGTCCAGGTAGGCGGTGAACAGGCGTTCGGCCGCGTCCAGTTCCAGGGTGCCGTCGTCGAGCGCCTCGCCCAGCCGGGTCACCAGCGACGGCCTGGCCAGCACCAGGCCCGCGAGCGCCATGAGGTTGCCGGTGAGCAGCGTCTCGATCGCCGCCATCAGGTTGTCCACGACGGTCGCGGTGCCCGCCCGTGCGGGCAGGTCGCCCATGCTGTCCGTCGCCGCCCGCGCCCGGTCGACGAAGAGCGCGGCCAGGAAGGCGTCGAGGTCGCCGAAGTGGTTGTGGAGCAGGCCGGTGGCCACGCCGGCCTCGCGGGTGATCGCCCTGCCCGTGAGCCCTGAGGGCCCCTCGCGCAGCAGGACCTGTTCGGCGGCGTCGAAGAGCTGCTGCCGTACCTGGGGGATGGTCACGCCGCGTGGGGACATGATTCCGAACCTTACCGCCTTGCCAGAATGAACACTCGCTCATACTGTATGAGCGAGTGTTCATTCTGAGGAGGAGCATGACGAAGGAAGAGTTCGCAGGAACGCGCGGCGGCAGGACCGCGAGACGGGTGATCGTCGTCGGTGCGGGCATCGCGGGGCTCGCCGCGGCGTTGCGGCTGCGTCAGGCGGGCTGGCGACCCCTGGTCGTCGAACGCGCCCCGGCACGCAGGAAGGGCGGCTACGCGGTCGTCTTCTCCGGCGTCGGCGCCGCCGCCGCCGGACGCATGGGCGTCCTGCCCGCGCTCCAGGCGCGCCACGTCGGCGGGTTCGACCTCGCCTATCTCAGGGCCGACGGGCGGCCCCGCTTCACCGTCCCGCGCCCGACCGTAGGACGGCTGCTCGGGGACGGCGGACTGGCGCTGCTGCGCGGGGACATCGAGGCCGTCCTGTACGAGGCGGTGCGCGACCGGGCCGAGATCCGGTTCGGCGCCACGGTCACGGGCGTGCGGCAGGACGCCGGGGGAGTGGACGTCACGTTCGGCGACGGTTCGTCGGAGCGGGCGGACCTGCTCGTCGGGGCCGACGGGCTGCATTCGTCCGTACGCGACCTGGTCTTCGGCCCCGAGGAGCACTTCCGCCGCGACCTGAGCCACGTGGTGGCCGCCTTCACCCTGGACAGGCTGCCCGACGGCATGCCGGAACGGGCCTTCAGCACGATCACCGCCGTCGGCCGCACGTTCACCGTCGCCGACCTCGGACCCGGCCGGCACGCCGCCTTCTTCACCTACGGCACCGCCGACCCCGGCGCCGAACTGGCCAAGGGGCCGCGCCGGGCGCTCCGGCAGGCGTACCCGGGCTTCGGGTGGACCGTCCCCGCCCTGCTCGCGGACCTGCGCGAGGAGGACGTCTACTTCGACAGCGTCAGCCAGATCGTCATGGACCGGTGGAGCCGCGGCCGCGTCGCCCTGCTCGGCGACGCCGCCTGGTGCCTGTCGCTGTTCGCCGGCTACGGCTCCTCGCTCGCCGTGGGCGGCGCCGACCTGCTCGGCGCCGAACTCGAACGCCGCCCGGACGACGTCCCCGCGGCCCTGCGCGCGTGGCAGACCGGCCTGCGGCAGGAGGTGACCGAACGGCAGCGCAAGGGCCGGGCCAACACGGGGGTGCATGCACCCCGGAACCGCCTCGAACTCCTCCTGCGCGACCTGCCCCTGCGCCTGGCCACCTTCCCCCCGGTGACCGGCCTGCTCAGCCGCCACCTCAGCTTCCACGACACCTGACGCGAGCCGGGACCGTCAGCCCGATAGGCGCCAGTTGCACAGGCCCTCGATACACAGCTCGGTGGTCGTCCTGCGGGCGTCCGGGGCCTTGATCGACACCTTCTCGCCCACCCGTGGTGGCGGGTGTCGACGGAGAGCGTCCTGCCCGCCAGTTCGTCGAGGACGTCGGGGAAGGTGAACGTGCTCCGCACCCTGTGCCGAGCAGCTCGGTGTGCCAGGGGTGAAGCTGGTGGGAGTCCTTCCATCAGGTCTTGCCCTTCTTCAGCCGCTTTCCTGCTGAGCAGGACGAGATCGCCCATCCGGCAGGGTTTCTCGAGGGCGTGGAAGGTGTGGCCTCGTTCGCCGTCCCGGCCCAGGCGGTGTCCGCTCAGTCGAAGGACGGTCTGACGCTCCGGTCGCGGCTTCGCTTGAGCTCGAAGAAGCCTTCGGTTCCGGCGACCAGGACCAGGCCGTCCCAGAGCCGGCCGGCTGCCTCGCCGCGGGGCGCCTGCCTGAGCACCGGGCCGAACAGGGCCGTGCCGCTGATGCGGAGAACGGGGGTCCCGACGTCGAGCCCCACCTCGTTGAAGGCCTCGTCGTGGGAGTCCCTGATGAGCTGGTCGAACTCCTCGCCGGTGGCGGCCTTGACCAGCTCGTCGGGCAGGCCGACCTCCGTGAGGGCCTCGGTGATGACCGTGGGGTCGTCGCGACGTCTTTGGTTGTGGAAGCGGGTGCCGATGGCGGTGTACAACGGGCCGAGGACTCCGCGGCCGGCGTGCTCGGCGGCGGCCGCGCAGACCCGTACCGGCCCCCAGGCCTTCTCCATCTGGTTCCGGTAATCGTCGCTCAGCCCCTCGCCCTTGCGCTGGACGAGGTTCAGGTGGGCCAGCGACATGAGCCGCCAGTCGGCGTGCACCGGCCGGACCCGCTCGACCTCCAGCAGCCAGCGTGAGGTGACCCACGCCCAGGGGCACAGCGGGTCGAACCAGAACGGGACCTCGACGAGCTCCGACTCTTCCGTGATCGTCATGATGCGTTCCTTCCTCTGGTCGCCGGGATCGACACCAGCAGAGGTTAAAGGGAATCGCACGAACCGGCGAGAGGCAGCACAACTCGCAGAAAAACGCCACTCCCCATTTCCGACACCTTTACCGGCGAAGCACACTCCGGTTCGGTGTTCGCCCGCAGCGCGACCGATCGGGCGCCGTCCTCGGCTATCCTGCGAAATCGATCTTGTCAAGAGTTGATCATTTTGGGGCAGTACCATACTTTTCGTTCATCCGACCCTGACGGGAGCGACGGATGAATCTGAATGCGGCAGTTGCGACAGGAGCCGCTGCTCAGGTCGTACTTATCGTGGTTTTCCTGATAGCGACACTGTCAAAGACCATAACCCACCGCGAACTCGGCCGGACCATCGCCCAACTCGGTCCGGCGGCTCTGGGACGGCAGGCCGCGACCGCGGTGATCGCCGCCGAGATGCTGGCCGTGATCGGCCTGGCGGTGGCGCCGTCCGCTTTGTGGCCCCGGGCGCTCATCGTGCTGCTGGCGCTGGCGTTCGCCGGCGCCGGGATCCGCGCGCTGAGCCGCGGCGAGAAGATCAAATGCGGTTGTTTCGGGAACGGCGGCGCGGTGCTCGGCTGGCGCCAGGTGCTGTACCTGCCGCTGTGGTCGGCGCTTGCCGTGCTGGCCGAGGTGAACCCGCCGACCTGGACCGCGCAGGAGGGACTGCTCGGCCTGGCCGTGGCGCTGCTGGCCATGGTCGCCTGGAAACTGAGGGCCGAACTACGCCTGTTGCGCCCGCTGCGGGAGGACCGGATGGTGCTTCCCGACCCCACCGAACCCGAAGCGGAGGTGCACGCCGCATGACGACGGTGCTGCTCATCGTGATCTGCCTGCTGGCCGTGGTGCTGTTCGTCCAGATCGGCGCGCAGGTGGAACTCTTCCAACAGGTCAAGCAGATCCGGGCCTACCTCGACATGGAGGACAAGCCCACCCCGGTGGAGCTGGGAACCCTGGAGGGTGCCCCGCCGAGCCGCTTCGGCCTGCCGGCGGCCCTCGACGAGGCCGAGCGGGCCATGGTGCTGTTCCTGTCCAACAAGTGCGAGACCTGCCACAACCTGGCATCAGCGCTGCGTGGGGGAGCGGTGCCGCCTTCGATGTGGGTCGTGGTCGTCCCGGTGTCCGGCGACGGCAACGAGTTCATCGCCGAGTTCGGGCTGTACGGCGAGCGCGTCATCCTCGACGAGGACGAGAGCATCGTCGGCAGCATCGGGCTCGACATCACACCCGCCGCACTCCACGTCACCGAAGGGAAGCTGACACGGGCCCACACGGTGCCGACGGTCAGGCAGATGTACGCCGCCGCCCCTGTCCCCTACAAGCACAACCTGGCCGGCAAGCCCTCCGTACGGCACTGATCCGATTTCACCCCACGGCCAGAGAGGCCAACATGGATCACCTCCACAAAATGTCGGACGGACCCGATGGAAACCGGCGCGGATTCCTCGGCTGGATGGGCAGGGTCGGTGTCGCGGCGATCGGCGCGGTCGCGGGCGCCACCGTGATGACCAAGCCGGCGGCTGCGGCGAACTGGCGCTGCTGCAACCTCGCCCTCCCCAACACGTTCTGCAAGACCAACAGCAGCGGGCAGTACGTCTGCCCGTCCGGTTACAGCATGAAGGTGTGGCAGTGCTGCAGCGGCTCGGCGCCGTACCAGCGCAAGTACGCCTGTGGTGAGTGCACCAAGGGCGCGGACTGCGGTTCGGGTCCGTTCATCTGCTCGGCCGGCTGGACCGTCAACGCCAACGGCTGCTGACAGCGACCGGGTGGCCGGCCGGGCGTCATGGCCTCGGCCGGCCACTCCGGATGGAGGATGTCGTGTCCTTTGACACCTGGCTGACCTTCGCGCTGGTCCTGCTCATCGCGAGCGCGGGCTTCGCGCAGTTGTTCAGCTTTTGAGGCCTTTCCTTCGTCGGATATCTCCGCCCCCTGGTTCAGGGGAGAGTTCCCGGGGAGAAGCCCATGTACCGGCCGATCCTCATGCTCATGCTCGGTTTCAGCATCTCCGCGCTGCTCGCGTACGGGCTCGTCCACCTGCTCGGTTCCGGCCTGTTCGGCTCGGTGCCGGGGACGGGCGCCAAGCTCGCCGCGGCCACGGTGATGCTCGCCTGCCTGGTGATCGACTCCGGGCTGTTCGGGCTGCGCACGCCCATGTGGCGGCGCCAGACTCCGCAGCAGCATTTCTACCGGTTCGGCCCGGCCAGGGGAGCGCTCCTGTGGGGGCTGGACACCGGTCTGGTCCTGACCACGTTCAGGGTCACCTCGCTCACCTGGGCGGCGCTCGGCGTCACCCTGCTCGGGCTGGTGCCGTGGTGGGCGGGACTGGCCTACGCGATCGGCTTCACCTGGCCGGGTTTCGCGCTGGTCGCGATCGTGCCACCGTCGAAGGACCTGGTGGAGATCCCTGAGCCGATGTGGCTGATCGACTGGCTGATGGAGAAGGAGAAGCCGGTCAGGCGGCTGGCGCTGGGCCTTCTCACGGTCACGTTCGTCGGCGTCGTCGCCTCGTCGTTCCTGGGCTGACGCGCCGCCCCCCCCCCCGGGGGGGGGGGGGGCGGGCCCGGGGGATGCCGCGCCCGGGTGCTATTTTTAATAAAACCCCCCACACGGGCTTGTCA
>NZ_JBSFGF010000051.1:0-29076 GCF_053596455.1 Nonomuraea sp. NPDC001699
AAGGTGCCGAACGCCGCCGCCATCTGGTTCGGCTCGACCAACTCCGACAACAACGGCGACGGCACCGCCGACACGATCCGCCGCTCCGCCATCCAGTGAAACCACCGGCGGCCGCGCCGGCGCGCGACCGCCGGACCGATCCCAGGAGCCCTTGATGCCTCCGTCCAGAAGGGCCGTACTCAAGGCCGCGCTCCTCGCCCCCACCGCGTCCGCCTCCTTCCCGGCCTCCTCCGCCAGCGCGGCGAGCCCGTGGGACCGGGTGCCCGAGATCCTGGCCAGGATCGTGCCCCCGGCCTTCCCCGACCGCACGTTCTCCATCACCGACCACGGGGCCGTCGGCGACAACACCACCGACTGCACCTCCGCCTTCCGCCAGGCCATCGCCGCCTGCAACGCCGCGGGCGGCGGGACCGTACTCGTGCCCGGGACCGGTAGGTTCCGGACGGGCAGGATCCACCTGCTGTCGAACGTGCGCCTGCACGTAGAGTCCGGCGCGACGATCAGGTTCAGGTCCGACGCGGGCTCCTATCTGCCGAACGTCTTCACCCGCTGGCAGGGCATCGAGTGCCACAACTACTCGCCCTTCATCTACGCCCGCGGCCAGACGAACCTCGCGCTGACGGGAACCGGCACGATCGACGGCAACGCGGCGGCCGGCCCCTGGTTCGGCTTCGACTCCCAGCGCGGCCCCGACTGGGACCTGCTGCAGCAACAGGCAGTGGACGGCGTGCCGGTGGAAGAGCGGCAGTTCGGCGATGGGCACTACCTCAAGCCGAACATGATCCAGCTTTACGACTGCACGAACATCCTCATCGAGGATCTCAACCTGCGGAACCCGGCCATGTGGACGGTCCATCCAGTGCTGTCCCGAAATATCACCCTACGGCGGATCAAAATCTACAGCCGCGGCGCCATGGTGGACGGCGTCGACCCCGAATGCTGCTCCGACGTGCTGATCGAGGGCTGCTCGTTCGACACCGGCGACGACGGAACCGTCATCAAGTCGGGCCGTGACACCGATGGCCGCCGCGTCGGCGTACCGTCGACCGGCATCGTCATCCGCGACAACGACTACTACGGCCGGTGGGGCGCGATCACGGTGGGCAGCGAGATGTCCGGCGGCGTCCACGACGTCTTCGCCGAGAACAACCGCATCCACGCCGGTTCCGATTACCACAGCTTCTACGCCGTCTACGTGAAGACCAACAACCGGCGCGGGGGTGTGGTGGACGGCGTCCACGTCCGGAATCTGACCGGCGGCCCGTGCGACCGCGGCGGCTTCTTCGTCGACATGAACTACAGCCTCACCGGCCCGGGCAACGGCCCCATCGTCAATCCGGTGATCCAGAACCTCACCGTGGACGGGCTGACCATCGCCGGCTCCCCGTTCGCCGTCAAGCTGTCGGGCTCGGCCGCGAGCCACATCAGGAACGTGACGATCACCAACAGCGTGTTCACCCAGATCGACGCACCTGCCCCGCAGATCACCAACGCCGACAACGTGCTGCTCCAGAACGTCCGCATCAACGGCACCCTGTACGGACAGCCACCGCCCACAGGGGCCCGCTACGAGGCCGAGGACGCCACGATCTCCCAGGGCGCGGCCGAATCCGACCACGCGGGCTACTCCGGCACCGGCTTCGTCAACTACGACAATCTCATCGGCTCCTACGTCGAGTTCACCGTGAATGCGGCCGCGGCGGGACACGCCGCCCTGACCCTGCGTTATGCGAACGGCACGACGTCCGACCGGCCGATGGACATCGCCGTCAACGGCATCGTGGTCGCGCCCGGCAAGTCCTTCCCCGGCACCGGGGCCTGGTCGACGTGGCGGACCACCGCCATCGCAGCCCCGCTGCGGGCGGGGGGCAACAGTGTCAGGGCGACGGCCGTCACGGCCGCCGGCGGCCCCAACCTCGACTATCTGGAGGTCGGCTCATGACGGGCGGCAACCTGTCACGCCGGCAGCTCGGCACGCTCGTCGGCGCGGCACTGCTCGCCCCGGCCGCAGCCCGCCCCGCCACGACGACGTCAGGCGTGGCGTGGACGATCGGGCCGGCTCGCATCCGGCCGGTCAGCCGCACATCTTCCCCGAGGGGAACAACTTCCGCTTCACCATGCACACGGTGGACCGGGACACGATGACGGACCGCCAGCGCCAGGAGGTCACCGGCACCGGCTCTTGGACCGCGTGGGCGTCCAAGAGCATCGCCGCCGACCTCGTCGCCGGTGCGAACACGATCCGCCTCACCGCGACCGCGGCCGGCGGCTGCCCGAACCTGGACTACCTGGAGGTGCTCCAATGAGACCGTCGCGGCGTGACGTCCTGCGTACGGGGATCCTCGCAGGCGGCGCGATCATCACCATGTCGAGCAAGGCGCGAGGAGGGGCGGCGAGCGCAGCCGCGGGGAGCACCGCGGCGAGCCCATGGGACCGGGTGCCCGAGATCCTGGCCCGGATCGTGCCCCCGGCCTTCCCCGACCGCACGTTCTCCATCACCGATCACGGGGCCGTCGGCGACGACACCACCGACTGCACCTCCGCCTTCCGCCAGGCCATCGCCGCCTGCAACGCCGCGGGCGGCGGACGGGTCGTCGTCCCGGCGGGCGTCTACCGCACCGGCGCGATCCACCTGCTGTCGAACGTCAACCTCCAGGTGAACGGCACGATCAGGTTCCGCACCGACACCGGCTCCTACCTGCCGAACGTGTTCACCCGGTGGGAGGGCATCGAGTGCTACAACTACTCACCCTTCATCCACGCCGACAGCCAGACCAACATCGCGATCACCGGCACGGGCACCATCGACGGCAACGCGCCCGCGGGAGAGTGGGCCTCGTGGGGGAACGGCGGCGCGGACCGGGACCAGCTCCGCGCCTGGGGCGCCGGCGACCACCCGGTGGCACAACGGCAGTTCGGCGCGGGCCACAAACTGCGCCCGAACATGATCGGGCTCTACCGCTGCACGGGGGTGCTCGTGCAGGACGTCAGCCTGCGCAACCCGGCGATGTGGACCCTGCATCCGGTGTACTGCTCGAACGTCACCGTGCGCGACGTCACCTTCTACTCGACGAACTCCCAGGGCGACGGCTGTGACCCCGACTCGTGCACCGATGTCCTGATCACCGGCTGCCGGTTCAACACCAACGACGACTGCGTCCCGGTCAAGTCAGGCCGTGACCGGGACGGACGCCGCGTCGGCAGGCCGTCGCAGAACATCGTGATCCAGAACTGCCGGTTCAGCGGTCGCTGGGGCGGCGTCACGATCGGCAGCGAGATGTCCGGCGGCGTCCGCGACGTCTTCGCCGAGGACTGCGTGTGCAACCCCGCCGACTTCCCCGGCCGTTACCCCCTCAAGTACGCCCTCTACGTCAAGACCAGCTTCAACCGCGGCGGCTTCGTGGACGGAGTCCATCTGCGCCGGATCTCCGGCAGGAACCTGGAGCGCAGCGCCCTCTTCATCACGCTGAACTACGAGACGTCCGGATCGCTGCCGCCGGTCGTGCAGAACGTCACCGCCGACGGCGTGACGATCGACGGCGCCGCGCAGGCATACGACCTGCAGGGACGATCAAGCGACCACATCAAGAACGTGACGATCAGCAACAGCGTGTTCACCCGCGTCACCACGGCCGCTCCCACCGCCACCTACGTCGATGACCTCGTGCTGACCGGCGTCTTCGTCAACGGCAGGGACATCTCGAACACCCAGCCGCCGCCCGCGGACCGCTACGAGGCCGAGAACGCCACGATCTCGCAGGGCGTCGTCGAGTCCAACCACGCCGGCTATTCCGGGACCGGGTTCGTCAACAGCGACAACGTCACGGGAGCCTACGTGAAGTTCTCCGTCACGCTGCCCGAGCCCGGCCGGCGCCCGCTCACCATCCGCTACGCCAACGGGACCACGACCGACCGGCCCTTCTCGCTCACAGTGAACGGCATGCTGGTCAATCCGTCGGTGAACGCTCCTGGCACCGGCGCTTGGACGACCTGGGTTTCGACCTCGGCCGTCATTCCCACGGTGGCGGGCGTCAACACCGTACGGCTCACCGCCACGACCTCGGGCGGCCTGCCCAATCTCGACTACGTGGAGCTCCGGCCATGACCGTCCTGCGAAGGATTCTCCTGGTATGTGCTCTCGTCTGGCCTGGAATCCCCGCCCTGTCCGCCACGGCGTTCGCCGCCGCGGAGTTCGACGTGCGTGACTACGGCGCGACCGGGGACGGCTCGACGAACGACGACGACGCCGTCGACCGGGCGATCAACGCCGCGAGCGCCGCCCCTGGAGGCATCGTCGTGTTTCCTCCAGGCCGGTACCGGGCTCGAACGATCCACCTCAAGTCCCACATCACGCTCAGGCTCGACGGCGGCGCCACCATCCTGGCTGCGGGAAGCGGCATGGACGTTCCCGAGGCCAACGCCAACGACGCCTACCAGGACTACGGCCACAGCCACTTCCACAACTCACTCATGTGGGGCAGCGGCGTCACCGATGTGCACCTCACCGGCGCCGGCACGATCGACGGGGACGGCAAGCTCGTCACCGGCACCCCCTCCTCGGGCCAGGCCGACAAAGCGCTGACGCTCACCGAGTGCTCGGACGTCAGCCTGTCCGGGGTCACCTTCCGGCGTGGCGGGCATTTCGCCGCGCTGATCAACGGCTGTCACGACATCGCGATCGACAACCTCACGACGGTCTACTCCAGCAGCGGCGTGCGCGACGGCGTCAATCTGATCAACAGCTGGAACGTCACCGTCGCGGGCAGCCGCATCGAGGCGAGCGACGACGCCTTGGTGTTCAAGAGCGACTACGCCCTCGGGCACACCTACACCAGCCAGAACGTCCGCGTTCGCGACACCACGGTCTACTCCCACGAGAACAACGCGCTGCAGTTCGGCTCGGAGACCTGCGGGAACTTCCGCGACTTCAGGTTCGAGCGGATCAGCGTGCTCGGCGCGGGCAAGGCCGGCATCGGCATCGTCTCCATGGACGGCGCGATCATCGAGGACGTCGCCTACGAGGACGTGACGCTCACCAAGACGACCTCGCCCCTCTTCTTCAAGATCGGCGAACGGAGACGTTGTCCTGGCTCCCCGCCCGCCGGGCGCATCAGGAACATCACCCTGACCCGCGTCACCGGCACCGGCCTGAGCGCCCCCGTCGTGACCGGCACGGTCGGCGCCTCCGACTACACCAGCACCATGACGGGCACACCCTCGGTGGACATCGGTCCGGGCATCACACTCACCGACGTGGATCTCCAGGTTCCCGGCGGGCACCCCGCCTCGGAGGCCACCCGGGTCCCCGGGGAGTTCCTGACCACCTATCCCCCGCGTGATTACGGCGCACGGCCCTCGTACGGGTACTGGATCAGGCACGCCACCGGCATCACCCTCAACGGCGAGACCCGGTTCGACGAGAACGACGACCGGCCCGCCGTCATCGTCGACGACGCCTCGAACGTGGTGCTGACCGGCGTGGTGGCACAACGCGGCACCGGCAGCGCCTATGACGTGGGCTTCAGCGGCGTCACCGGGTATGCCGTGCGCGACAGCGCGAACACCGGCGGCGGGGCGTTGCGCGTGCGTCCCACGAACTCCACCCCCATACCGGGCAACCCCGTCACCCGGTACTCCGAGGCCGAGTCCGGCACGGTCACCGAGCCGATGCGGATCTCGGCCGACCCCGCGGCCTCGGGCGGCTCGTACGTGAGCGTCGCCGCAGGCAACAACAGCCAGACCAGCCCGCCGTCCACCGGCTGGACGACGCTGCCGTTCGACGTGCCCGATGCCGGCACGTTCGGTGTGTGGGCTCGCGTGATCGCGGCGACCACCTCCGACGACTCGTTCTGGGTGCGTTCCGGCACCGGGGCCTGGACCAGCTGGAACAACATCCCGCCTGGCACGGCATGGCACTGGGTGCGACTCCCGGTCACCTACGACCTGGCGCCGGGCCGGCAGAGCATCACCTTCGCCTACCGCGAGGACGGCGCCCGCCTCGACCGGGTCGTCCTGTCCAGCGACCCCGCCTTCGAGCCCGCGGACGGCCGGCCCCCGACCAGGTACGAGGCCGAGGACGCGACGGTCTCCCAGGGCGGCGTCGAGTCCAACCACCCGGGCTTCACCGGCACGGGCTTCGTCAACTACGACAACCTCACCGGCTCCTTCGTGGAGTTCACCGTCACCTCGGCCACCGCCGGACAGGCCACCCTCACCCTGCGCCACGCGAACGGGACAACCCTCGACCGTCCGATGGCCATCGTGGTCAACGGCACGGTGGCCGCCGTCCTCGGCTTCCCCGGCACCGGTTCCTGGGACGCCTGGGCAACCGCCTCGATCAGCGTCCCGCTCGTCGCCGGCGCCAACACGGTCAGGGCCACCGCGACCACCGCGACCGGCGGCCCCAACCTCGACCATCTCGACGTCGCCACCCCCGCCTAGAAGCCCGAGGAGCCCCCGTCATGTTCCGTGCGTCGTCGCGGACGGCGATGATCGCCGTGCTCGCCCTCCTGCTCATCGCGCCTGCCGCGCGGGCCGACCTGCAGCATCCACGCCAGGCGTTCCTGCGGGGCTCGACCGCCGGGCTGTTCCTGCACTGGGGCGAACGCACCTCGCCCCAGCACACCAGTTGCAGCGCCTGGGAATCCGACGTCACGAGCGGCGGCTGGACGCCGGACTACTGGGTGAACGAGGCGCTGAAGCTGCACGCCCAGTACCTGGTGCTGGCCACGTTCCACAGCAGGCTCGGCTACGCCAGGCCGTACCCGTCGCAGATCCCCGGCTCCTGCCGCACCACGCGCGACTTCCTCGGCGAGCTGATCGACGCAGCGGACGCGCGGGGCCTCAAGGTCATCAACTACATGACCGACGACCCGCAGTGGCACAGCGAGGGGTTGTCGTCGGGCTCGTGGCTCAACTCCGCCGCCTTCTCCGCCTACGTGGGACACCCCGTGGACCTGACCACCCGCGACGGCTTCGGCGAGTTCAGCTACCTGCAGTTCTTCGAGCAGATGCAGCGTTATCCGAAACTCGCCGGGTTCTGGATCGACAACGACAACGCCTACTGGGAGCGCAACAACCTCTACGCCAAGATCTACCAGCAGCGCCCCGACATGACGCTGTCGAACAACAACGAAGACACGCCGATCATGGACATGATCAGCAACGAGCAGAAGACCGGCATGACGCCGTCCTACGACTACCCGCAGGCGCTCTACACGGCGCTGCCGCGCCTGATCGAGGCCGACTTCAAGCTCCCCACCGGCGGCCCTTGGTGGTACGGCGGCACCGACCAGGCCGTGGACCGCAAGCTCACGCTCGGCCGGCTCGTCACCAACGCCGGATCGTCGGTCAAGGCGCTCATGGCCGAGACCGCCATGGTCAACGGCAGGTTCCCGGCGCAGCAGGCCGCCTTCAACACCTTCGCCGCCGGCTACCTCGACCAGATCTGGGAGTCGCTGGACGGCACCGAGGGCGGCGGCTACATGTACGGCGGCCTCAAACCCGGGTTCTGGAACGACGGCGCGCACGGCGTGACGACGATCGCGAAGAACGACCCGAACCGGCACTACGTCCACGTGCTCACCCCGCCGGCCGGCAGCACGCTGTCGCTGCGGGACAACGGTTACGCCATCGCCTCGGTGACCAATCTGCGCACCGGCGCCCCGGTCACGTTCACGCAGGGCGGCGGCACGCTCACGCTGAGCGGGATCTCGGGCTGGGACCCCTACGACACGGTCTTCAAGGTCGTCTCCAGGGGACGGCAGGGCATCCACACCGGCGTGACGATGTCGGCGGGCTCGGCCGCCGGCGGGCATCCGGCCGCGGCGGCGGGCGACGGCGACTTCCTCACCTACTGGGACAGCGACGCCGCCGAGCCCGCGACGCTGACCTTCGACCTCGGCTCGGCCAAGCGCGTCCAGTACGTGGCGCTCAACCAGCGCGAGGACTCCACGGTCTACCCGTCCTCGGGGTCGGCGCGCCTGTCTGGTTACCAGGTGCACGTCAGCGACGACGGCTCCACCTGGGGCAGCGCGATCAAGACGGGCACCGTGCCGAACGCCAGAGGCGTGCAGATCATCGACCTGCCCGCGAGGACCGCCCGCTACGTCAGGCTCACCAAGACCGGCCACCACGGCATAGCCCGCTGGCGGGTGGACGAGGCCTGGATCGGCGAACAGTACCCCGGCGGCGCCACTCCCCCTCCGGGCCGTCACGAGGCCGAGGACGCCACCATCTCCCAGGGCGCCTTCGAGAACACCCACACCGGCTACAGCGGCACCGGCTACGTCAACGGCGACAACGCGACCGGCTCGTATGTGGAGTGGCCGGTCCAGGCGAGCGCGGCGGGACCGGCGACCGTGGCGGTGCGCTACGCCAACGGCACCACCGCCGACCGGCCCTCGGCGATCACCGTGAACGGCGTCCCGGCCGGATCCGCCTCGTTCCCGCCGACGGCGAACTGGGACACCTGGGCCACCCACGCCTTCACCGTGCAGCTCGGCGCGGGCGCGAATACGATCCGGGTCACCGCCACGAGCGCGGGCGGCAACCCCAACCTGGACTATCTCGACCTCACCGCGGGCGGCAGCGCGACATACCAGGCGGAGGACGCGACGATCTCCCAGGGAGCCGCCGAGTCCAACCACACCGGCTACACCGGCACGGGCTTCGTCAACTACGACAACCTGATCGGCTCCTACGTCGAGTTCTCCGTCCAGGGAACGGGCCCGGCCACCCTCACGCTGCGCTACGCCAACGGCACCACCGCCGACCGGCCCATGGACATCACGGTCAACGGCGTCCCGGCCGGATCCGCCTCGTTCCCGCCGACGGCGAACTGGGACACCTGGGCGACCGCATCCCTCACCGTCCCGCTGACGGCGGGCGCCAACGTCATCAGGGCCACGGCCACCACGGCGGGCGGCGGCCCCAACCTCGACCGCATCACGATCAGCTAGGGGAGGAGCCCCATGAACAGGTGGCGCGCGGCCGTCGCGGTCCTGGTGCTCGGCGCGGCGGGACTCGCCGGTCCCGCCGCGCCCGCCGCGGCCTCGGACAACGGATTGTCGATCAGGCCCCCGATGGGCTGGAGCAGCTGGAGCTTCGTCCGCCGCTGGCCGGACGAGACCAAGATGAAGGCCCAGGCCGACGCGCTGGTCAGCAGCGGCCTGGCCGCCAAGGGCTACGTGTACGTCAACCTCGACGACTTCTACCAGAAGTGCGACGCCAACGGCTTCGTCGTCGACTCCTTCGGCCGGTGGGCGGTGGACGCCGCCAAATTCCCCAGCGGCATCAAGGCCCTGGCGGACTACGTGCACGCGAAGGGGCTGAAGTTCGGCTTCTACGTCACGCCCGGCATCGCAAAGAACGCCGTCACCGCCAACAAGCCGATCGAGGGCACCTCCTACCACGCACAGGACATCGCCGACACCACCCAGACGCACAAGAACTACAACTGCAAGAACATGTACCGGCTGAAGTACTCCCATCCGGGCGCGCAGGCGTTCATCGACTCCTGGGCGAACCAGATGGCCTCCTGGGGCGTCGACTACCTCAAGATCGACGGCGTGGACGCGACCACCGTCGCCGACGTCGAAGCATGGGACAAGGCCCTGCGCCAGACCGGCCGTCCCATCACCTTCGCGCTGTCCAACAACCTCCCCATCGCACAGGCCACCACATGGAAACGGCTGGCCAACAGCTGGCGCACCCAAGGCGACGTCGAGTGCTACTGCGGCCCCGGCCCGAACGGCAGCGGCTTCCCCCTGACCGACTGGGCCCACGTCGTGAGCCGGTTCAACTCCGCCGCCTCCTGGCAGCCCTACGCCGGCCCCGGCGGGTGGAACGACTACGACTCGCTGCAGGTCGGCAACGGTGACCAGGTTGGGCTGACCGCCGACCAGCGCCGTTCGCACATGACGCACTGGGCGATGATCGCCGGCCCGCTGCTGCTGGGCACCGACCTGACAGCGCTCACCGCCACCGACCTGGCCATGCTGACCAACGACCGGCTCATCGCCGTGGACCAGGACGGGGTGGCCGCGCAGCGTGTCGTCAACAGCGGCGTCGACCAGGTCTGGCGCAAGCGGGAGGCGAACGGCGACTACATCGTGGCTCTGTACAACACGGGCACGTCGGGCAGTTCCACGGTGAGCGTCACCTGGTCGCAGGTCGGTTTCACGGGCTCCGCCGACGTCACGAACCTGTGGTCGGGGGCATCGGAGGGCACGGTCGCCACCTCGTACGCGGCCACGCTGCGCCCGGGCGAGACCCGCCTCATCCGCGCACGTCCCACCTCCGCCGCGCCCCGGTACGAGGCCGAGGACGCCTCGATCTCGCAGGGCGCGGTCGAATCCAACCATGCCGGGTACTCGGGCACGGGTTTCGTCAACTACGACAACGTGACCGGCTCCTACGTCGAGTTCACCGTCCAGGGAACCGGCGGCCCGGCCACCCTGACCATCCGCTACGCCAACGGCACGACGGCCGATCGCCCGATGACCGTCACCCTGAACGGCGTGACCCTCACCCGCGACTTCCCCGGCACGGGCTCCTGGGACACCTGGGCGAACGCCACGTTCACGGTGCCGCTCGCCACAGGAGCGAACATCGTCCGGGCCACGGCGACCACCTCGAACGGCGGCCCCAACGTGGACTACCTCGACATCGCACCGAGCTCGGCGGACTACCAGGCCGAGGACGCCACGATCTTCCAGGGCGCGGTCGAATCCAACCACATCGGCTACACCGGCACGGGCTTCGTCAACAACGACAACGTGACCGGCTCCTACGTCGAGTTCACCGTCCAGGGAACCGGCGGCCCGGCCACCCTGACCATCCGCTACGCCAACGGCACCACCGCCGACCGCCCGATGGACATCGCCGTCAACGGCACAGTCGTGTCAGCCGGGCGCTCGTTCGGCCCGACGGCGAACTGGGACGCCTGGGCCGACAGCGCCCTCACCGTCACGCTGAACGCCGGTCCGAACACGATCCGCCTGACCGGTGTCACCGCGAACGGCGGCCCCAACCTCGATCGCATCACCCTCACCTGACCCCCGGAGGAAAGGCGCCGACAGGGCGTCAGCGCTTTCCCCCCTAGATTCCCGGCGTCAGCCTGCGGCACTGCCCGGGTCGTCGTTCCCCAGCGGGCGCGCGAGCTGAACACGGACGCCTCTCACTGCAACGGCTGAGGTGGGGCCAAAGTCACCGGAACGTCACCAACCGGATACGCGATGCGCCGATGGTGGGGGCGAATTCGACGCGTGAGTGGGGCCTGCGCACGCTCGTAGAACCAGCTGATCACCGGGATCAGCGTCGGGCAGATCATGGCCGGGGGGTTCACTACCGATCCCGGCGCAGGTTCCCACCCGGTGCTGAGCTCGCAAGCTCTTCCAGCTTCCGGAAGCGCGGGTGGGCGTGTCTCGCGGCTCCGGTCTTGTTCGCCGGCTCTCGGCCTGACCCGATCTGAACAGCCTCAGCTGGCGCCCGGTGCTCGGCCCGGCGGTCCAGTTCATCCAGTTCGCTGCCATCGCTGTAGTGCTCATCCGCAGGAGAGACGGCATCATGCGACAAGAGACCGATGCCTGTGCCGGCGGAAGAGTCTGACTGGACAGGTAGATTTTCGCCTTCATCACGGCCGATGTGCTGTCCGCGTGCCGACTACAGCTTCGACGTCTCCCATGAAGGCATCCACCGACAAGGAGATCACGATGAAGTACATCATCCTCAGCTACGCCTCCCAGCAGCACTACGACGCCATGAGCGGCAACAGCGCGGAACTCGGCCTGAAGCCGGACGACTTCGCCGCCATGTACGCCTGGATGGCGGACTTCAACCAGTCCTTGGCTGACTCGGGCGAACTGGTGGAGACCAGGGCGCTGGCGGCCCCGGTCCACACCCGCCGGGTCGGCGGCCGTGACGGCGTGCCGTACGTCACCGACGGCCCCTATGCGGAGACGCAGGAGGTGCTGGCGGGCTACTGGGTCGTGGAGTGCGCGAGCTTCGATCGTGCGACCGAGATCGCTGCGCGGCTGGGAGAGTGCCCGGCCCCGCCGGGGCTTGCCGCCAACGCCTACGCCGATGTGCGGCCCCTCGTGGAGACGGCCCACGACCTGGAGGGATAGGGTGTGGAGAACCTACTGCGTGAGCTGGTGCCGCGGGTACTCGGTGCGCTGGTCCGCCGGTACGGCAACTTCGCCACCGCCGAGGACGCCGTGCAGGAAGCCCTTATCGCCGCCGCCGCGCAATGGCCGGACCACGGCGTCCCTGACAACCCGGCGGCCTGGCTGATCAGAGTCGCCTCACGGCGGATGACGGACCTGCTGCGCAACGAGCAGGCCAGGCGACGCCGCGAGGACACTGTGGCCGGATGGGTGCTGCCCGAGCAACGGCGGTCCCCTGCCGCCGACCAAGCGCACGCCGAAACCGACGACACCCTGATCCTGCTCTTCCTGTGCTGCCACCCTGCCTTGTCCGGGGAGGCGCAGGTCGCGCTCACCCTGCGCGCGGTCGGCGGGCTGAGCACCGCGGAGATCGCCCGCGCCTTCCTGGTCTCCGAGCAGACCATGACGCGCCGAATCAGCCGCGCCAAACTCCGGATCCGTGACAGCGGTCTGCCGTTCGCGATGCCGTCCGGCCCCGAACGGGCTGACCGGCTGGCGGCCGTGCTGCACGCGCTGTACCTGATCTTCAACGAAGGATACGTCAGTACGGCAGGGCCGCACCTTCAACGGGTCGAGCTCGCGTCCGAGGCCATCCGGTTGACCAGGTTCCTGCACCGCATGATCCCCGACGACGGCGAGGTGACCGGGCTGCTGGCGCTCATGCTGCTCACCGACGCCCGTCGTCCGGCACGCACGGGCACAGACGGCCGACTCATCCCCATGGCCGAGCAAGATCGCAGCCTCTGGCGCGCGGAGGCGATCGCCGAGGGCGTCGCCCTCGTCACCGCGGCACTGCCTCGCGGCGTCCCCGGCCCCTACCAGCTTCAGGCGGCCATCGCCGCCGTCCACGGCGAGGCGCCGAGTGCCGAGCAGACCGACTGGCCGCAGATCCTCAGGCTGTACGAGCTGCTGCTGCGCCACGGCGACAACCCAGTGATGGCGCTCAACCACGCGGTAGCGGCGGCGATGGTGCACGGGCCGCAGGTGGCGCTCCCGCTCGTCGAAGCAGTAGCGGGCGACCCGCGGATGAGCAGGGACCATCGGGTGCCTGCCGTACGGGCTCATCTGTTGGAGCTGGCCGGGGAGCCGGAAGCGGCGTGCGAACAGTACCGGGAGGCGGCGCGGCGCACCCTCAACCCGCCTCAGCAGCGCTACCTCAACGACAAGGCGGCTCGCCTGCGGCAATGAGCGCCGCCTCGGCCAAGTTGGCTCGGCTGGGTCGCGCAGGGCAGGCACCCAGCCGACCTTCGCCTTCCAGCTCTCCCAGACCTCCGGCCACAACCGTGCCGAACTCGAACGCCGTCTCGGCCACGCCAACGACCGTACCGGATCAAGTCAGCCGGTTCGGTATCGGCAGGCAGGCTGGACAACCCGTACTTGACCAGCTCGCCCTCGCCATCGGGCCACTGCGCGATCAGCCACCGCTCAGGCAGAGTGCCGTCGCCGGCGCGAGCGATGCGGTGCCCGGCCGGCCGCACCCGCAGGAGGACGAACTGCGAGCTCATGGCGCCCTTGGAGCCTTCGCGCCAGGTGAGCGTGACCGCGGCGTCGCGACCGGCGGCCCGGACGTGTTCGGCCAAGCTGACGGCGGTGTCGGGGTAACGCAGGCCGGTCCGGGTGGGAGGCCGGCCTCGGCCGGACCAGACCCGGGGCACTGCGACCACGTCTGGAGCGTGCGCGAGGGCGTCGCCTTAGACCTGCACCCTTGCTCGATCAGCGCATCGAGCATCTCCACCGCCGTCATCCACTTGGGACGATGCCGCTCCTGTCCGGGGATTCCGCACCGGTCCCGTCGCGCGGCTACCTCAGGACCGGTGGCCGCATCACCGGCCTGGTCATCCCATGACGTGGGCACGAACAGCCGCTAATCGAGTGGACTGGACGCGGTGTCGGTGACTGCATGAACACTCACCGCCACCTGGCAGTTCGCCCACCTTTACCAGGGTGCCGGAGTACTGCGTTCTCCCTGTCGCTGCACCACACCGCCCAGCTGGCGGAAGCGGTCGAACGGGCACGAGCGCCGCTGGCGCCGGGCGGAGTCCTGATTCGTCGACGAGTTCGCCTGGGAACGCGCAGATCGCGCCACCGCGTCGTGGTTCGACGACATCGGCGCCGTGCTCTCGGAGCAGGGCGCCGCCGTGGCAGACCCCCGCGCGGAATGGGTGGGCCGGCACCGCGACGAGCACCACCTGCACTCGGGCGACACCATGCTGGAGGCGATCCTCGCGGCCTTCGAGATCCGCGAGCTCGTACGCGCCCCCTACCTGCACCGGTACCTCACCGACCGGCTGAACGACGACGCCGACACCCGGCTGTTCACCTCTCTCCAGCAGATCGAACAGCTCCCGATCGACAGCCGCGACCTGGCCGCCGTCGGACTGCGCCTGCTCGCCCACCCCGCGGACGGAGCGCGCCCCCGCTAGGGACTTTCGTCCCTACCGGCGGCGGTGCCGGTGCGCGATCGTGGAGCGGTGCAACAGCAGGTCACGCGGTCCGCGCCGACGAGCAGGGAACTGTCCCGAGATGAGGCGCTGCGGCTCTTGGGGAACGTCACCTTCGGCAGGATCGTGTTCATCAGCCGGGCGATGCCGGCCCTCCGGTTCGTGGCTCATGTCATGGACGGTGACGGCCTGCTGATCGGGCTGCCGTACGAGGCGGAGATCGCCGCGCTGCTGCAGCGGGTCTCCGGCGTCGTGTACGAGGCCGACGAGCTGGACGCCGCCGCCCGGACGGGGTGGAGCGTCGTGCTGACCGGGCGGGCCGGGCTGGTGGCGGACCCGCAGGAGCTGGAGCAGGCCCTGGCCAGGCTCCAGGCGTGGCCCGGCGAGCGGATCGACGTGGTGGCACGGCTGCGGCCGGAGCTGGTCACCGGGTTCGCGGCGGGCGCCGCCTGACGTCAGAGGTCGTTGCCGGCGTACGACAGGTTGAAGCTCTTGTTGACCAGAGGGAAGTCGGGGACGATCGCGCTGTCGAGCGCCACCGGGAGCGCGGGCCAGTTGAAGAAGGACGGGTCCACGATCTTCAGGCGGCTGATCGTCTGATCGGGCGCGAGCTCGACGCGATGGGCGATCGTGCCACGCCAGCCTTCGACGAGCCCCACGCCCGAGGAGCACCCTTCGAGGGGCGGTGACGCATCCGGGGCCGCGGGCGTCTCGACCAGATGCGTGATCAGGGCGATGGACGTGGCGATCTCCTCGGCCCGGATCTGGAAGCGGGCCATCACGTCCCCGCCTGTCCGGTGGGCGGGGGTGAAGTCGCCGAGGTCGGTGAAGGGGTGCCGGCGGCGGGCGTCGAGGTCCAGGCCGCTGGCGCGGGCCACGTAGCCCAGCGTCCCGAGGTCGCGGGCGGCCTCGGCCGACAGGATGGCGGTGCCGGTGAAGCGGTCGGCGACGACGCTGTGGCCGAGGGCGAGCTCGGTGAGTTCGGCCACGTCGACGCCGATGGCGTGCAGCATGTCGGGGTCGGGGAAGCCCCGCAGGCGGGCGCCGCCGAGGCGGACGGCGCCGCGCAGCAGCCGGTGCCCGGTGACCTCGGCGTTGAGGCGCAGGAGTTGTTCGCGGATGCGACCGGCGTGGGCGTGCAGGATGGGGAAGGCGACGTCGTTGCAGAGCGCGCCCAGGTCGGTGACGTGGTTGTAGAGGCGTTCCAGCTCCAGCAGCACGGCTCGGGCCTGCTGCGCCCGCGCGTCGGCCGGAGCTCCGGTGGCCTCTTCCACGGCCAGGCAGTAGGCGAGCGCGTGGCCGACGGAGGTGTCGCCGCTGACGCGTTCGGCCAGTTGCAGCCCGTCGGCGGGGTGGCGGCCCTCGAAGAGCTTTTCGATGCCCTTGTGGACGAACCAGAGTCTGGCCTTGAGCTTGATGATCGTCTCGCCGACCACGGAGAAGCGGAAGTGCCCCGGTTCGATGAGACCGGCGTGGACGGGGCCGACGGGGATCTCGTACACGCCCTGGCCCTCGACGGTGACGAACGGGTACGGCCCCTCGGAGTCGCCGAAGCCGGGCGGCGGCCCGGCGTCGTCGCGCATCGGGTACCAGCCGCGCGGCCAATGGTGGTGGCGCACCAGGCGGCGAGGGAGCGGGTGGTCGAGCGGGGTGATGCCGTACAGGTCGCGGATCTCGCGTTCGAACCGGCCCGCGGGGAAGGACAGGTGGGCCAGGCTCGGCACGGCCGGCTGCTCGGAGGGGAGCCGCAGCCGCAGCTCGGTACGGCGATCGGGGTCGCCGGCGACGAACAGGTACGCCACCCCGAACCCGTCCGCCTCCTGGCGCGCGGAGACCAGCGCCAGCCGGTGGCCGCCGGCCAGCAGGCGGGCGGCGTGGCCGGGCAGTTCGGCGGTGCCGACGTCGGCGATGGTTCGTGTGCTCATGGTGTTGCTCCGGCGATCGTGGCGGCGGCTTGCAGCAGGGGGCGCAGCGGCCCGAGCGTGATGCCCAGGACGGCGCAGGCGGCCAGGCCCGCCACCAGCGGGACGGCCAGGGTGGGCGGCAGCGCGACGGCCTCGCCGGGTCCGCCGCCCACGAGCATCGGCCGGACCTGGCGTCCGACGGCGGCGACGATGACGAGCATCAGCGCCAGGGCCGCCGCGACGGGCCAGCCCAGGCCGGCGGCGAAGCCCGCCCGCGCAATGCCCAGCTCGCTGGCGAACAGGCTGAACGGCGGGAGGCCGAGCAGGGCCAGCAGCCCCAGGGAGAACGCCCCGGCCGGCATCGGCGCCCTGGAGATGAGGCCGCGTACGGCACGGATCCGGGTGCTGCCGAGCGCCTGGTGGAGCTGTCCCGCGGACAGGAACACCACCGACTTGCCCAGCCCGTGCCCGAGGATGTGCAGCAGGACGGCGACCAGGGCGAGGGTGTTGCCGATCGCGGCGCCGAGGGCGATCAGCCCCATGTGCTCGATGCTGGAGTAGGCCAGCAGCCGCTTGTAGTCGCGCTGGCCGATGAGCAGCAGCGCGGCCCCGGCCAGGGAGGCCAGCGCCACGATGACCAGCAGCGTACGGGTGAAGCCGGTGCCGAGCGCCGCGTCGGCGATGACCTTGACGCGCAGGACGGCGTAGAAGGCCACCGACAGCAGCCCCCCGGACATCAGCGCGCACACCGGGGCCGGGGCCTGGCTGTAGGCGTCGGGCAGCCAGGCGTTCATGGGCGCCAGCCCGGCCTTGGTGCCGAAGCCGAGCACGAGCAGCATGACCGCGATGCGCATCACGCCGGGGTCGAGCCGGCCCGCGTGTTCGGACAGCGCCGTCCAGTCCAGGGAGGCCACTCCGGCGTGGTCGCCGGCGTCGTGGGTCAGGACCAGGCCCAGCAGCGCCAGCGCGATGCCGACCGAGCAGATGACCATGTACTTCCACGCGGCCTCGGTGGCCTGACGGGTGCGCCGGTGCCCGACCAGGAAGGCGGTCAGGATGGTGGTCGCCTCGATGGCCACCCAGAGCAGGCCCAGGCTGGAGGCCAGGACGGCCAGCGCCATCGCGGCGACGAACGACTGGGTCAGCACGCCGTAGCGGCGCATCTCGCGCGGGCCGGTCTGCCCGGAGGCGAGCTCGGCCGCCAGGTAGGCGGGGCCGGCCAGCATGGCCAGCAGCGCGACCGTGCCGATGACGATCAGCATGAAGGCGCTCAGCGCGTCGCTGTGCAGCAGCCCCGCCAGCGCCTCCCGCCTCCCCGCCGCGGCCAGCGCGACGGCGCAGGCCAGCAGCCCGGCCGCGGCCGACGCGCCCAGCCAGGCGGTGACCCGGTTCCAGCCGATCAGGGCGTACGCGAGCGCGGCGGCCGCGGGCACCGCGACCGGGGCGATCACCAGCAGGCTGTCCATCAGTCGTGCAACTCCCGTAGCTCGTCCAGGTCGGTGCCGCCGAAGGCGGCCCGCATCCGGGTGGTCAGCACCTGCAGCACCAGCACGGCCAGCAGGACGTCCAGCGAGATCCCGAGCTCGACGACGAGCGGGACGCCGCTGGTGGTCAGGAAGGCGGCGGCGGTGATGGCGTTGTCCATCAGCAGGAAGCCCACCAGCTGTGACAGCGCCCGCCGCCGGGTCACCAGCACGAAGAACCCGATCAGCAGCACGGTCAGCGCGATCGGCACCGCGTGCGCGGCGGGGGTGGGCGACAGCCGTACCAGAGGCTGGGAGACCGCGTAGGCCAGCATCGCCAGCACCGCCGCCACCAGCAGTGAGGTCGCCACGTTGACCAGCGGCTGTGTCTCGCGGCCCGCGCCGCTCGCCACCAGTGCGCGGCGCATCAGGTACGGCAGCAGCGCGGCGCGCAACGCACCCACCCCGAGACCGATCAGGACCAGTTCGAGGCTCCCCTGCCGGACGCCGAGGACGACGATCAGCACGGTCAGCGCCACGCCTTGCAGGGCGAACAGCCGCACGATCGGCGACAGCTCGTGCCGCCACAGCACCAGCACGCCCGTGAGCAGGAACGCCCCGCAGGCCAGGTCCAGGAGCTGGACGTACGTCGCATCGGTCATGTTCACGTCCATGTCTCAGGTCAGGAAGAAGGTAGCGGTGACGGCCAGCAGCGCCAGCAGGAACGAACCGGCCAGCAGTTCCGGAACGCGGAACAGCCGGAGCTTGGCCATGAACACCTCGCCGGCGGCGAGCAGCACCCCCAGCAGCCCCACCTTGACGACGAGCGCGACCATCGCCAGCGGCAGCGCGAGCACCCCCGCCCCCGCGCCCGCGATCCCCAGGGGGACGAACAGGCCGGCCAGCAGTCCCAGCAGCACCGACAGCCGCATCGCCGACGCCCACTCGATCAGCGCCAGGTCGGGCCCGGCGTACTCCAGCACCGTCGCCTCGTGGATCATCGTCAGCTCCAGGTGCGTGGAGGGATTGTCCACGGGGATCCGGCCGGTCTCGGCGAGCGTGACGATCGCCAGCGCGACCGAGGCGAGCACGCTCACCGGGGAGAGCACCGACAGCGGATGCCCGGCCGCCGCCGTCACGATCGCCCCCAGGCTCGTGGAGCGGACGCCGATCGACAGGGCGAAGGTCGAGACCAGGATCGTCGGCTCCACCAGCGCCAGCACGGTCATCTCCCGGCTGGCGCCCATCCCGCCGAACGCCGTCCCGGTGTCCAGGGCGCCCAGGGCCAGCGCCACCGACCCCAGCGCCAGCAGCGCGGGCACCGCGAACAGGTCCGCGACGCCGTCCAGCGGTGAGTCCGTGGTCACCAGCGGCACCACCGCGGCCACGACCAGCGCCGTGCCGGCCAGCAGCGGCGGCGCCGCGCGGAACACCCAGCCGGTGCCGCGTGGCGCGATGGGCTCCTTGCGCATCAGCTTGCGCAGGTCCCGCCACGGCTGGGCGATCCCGGCGCCGGCGCGTCCCTCCAGCCGGGCGTGGACCTGCCGCATCACCCCCACCAGCAGCGGCGAGCCGACCGCGACCAGGATCACCTGGAGCGCCGCTCCGATCACGCCCGTCATCGCAGCACCACCAGAACGATCAGCGCCGCGGTCAGCGCCCAGAACCCGTAGCCGAGATAGCGGTGGACGCTGCCGGTGGCCAGGCCACGGGCGCCACGCCCGGCGGCCGTCACGGCGGAGATCAACGGCTCGTACAGCCGGTGTTCGATCCGGTCAGGGATCCGCGCGTGGAAGCTCACGCGTTCCACCAGGTAGGCCGACTCCTTCATCGGGGTGACGTCCACGTCGCTCTCCGGCTCCAGGACGTCGCCGAAGACCCGCTGCAGCGGCTCGGCGAACGACGTGGCGGTGTACTCCATCCGCGCCGACATGGGCCCGGCGCCGCAGTCCCAGAGCCGGGCGGCGCGCCGTGCCCGCCGCGTCGCGCCCACCCGTACCAGGCAGAGGACGGCCACGACGGCGGCCACCAGGGCGACGGCGATCAGCAGCGGCGAGATCATCCCCGTGACCCCGGTCAGCCGCAGCGTCACCTGCCCGCCGGCCACGTCCCGTCCAGGGAAGGCCACTCCGACCGCCCGGACGAGCGCGGGCAGGACCAGCGTGGGAGCCAGCGCCAGGGCCACGCAGCACGCCGCCGCGAGCGTCGTCGCGGCCAGCATGGCCGGCGGGCTCTCTCCGGCGCGTTCGGCCTCCGCGCTGCGCGGCCGGCCCAGGAAGCCCACGCCGAACGCCTTGACGAAGGTGGCGATGGCGAGACCCGCCGACAGCGCGATCGCCCCCACGGCCAGCGGCATCGTCACCGCGCCCGCCACCCCGGCGGCGGGCTGCGCGTGGATGAGGCTCTGCAGCAGCAGCCACTCGCTGACGAAGGCGTTGCCGGGCGGCAGCGCCGAAGCGCACAACGCGCCGAGCGCGAACACGACGGTGGTGTACGGCAGCCGCGCGCGCAGCCCGCCGAGCGCGTCCAGATCCCGGGTGCCGGTCGCGTGCAGCACCGAGCCCGCCGACAGGAACAACACCGTCTTGAACGCGGCGTGGTTGACCACGTGGAGCAGGGCCGCGGCCAGTGCCAGCGCCGCCGGCACGGGAGCGTCGCAGGCCGCGAAGAAGCCCGCCGCACCCACCCCGACCAGCACCAGGCCCAGGTTCTCCGTCGTGGAGTAGCCCAGCAGCCGCTTCAGGTCGGAGGCGACCGCCGCCTGAAGGATCCCGAACAGCGCCGACGCCGCGCCCGCTCCCAGCACCAGCAGCCACCACCAGGCGGGGCCGCCGTGCAGCAGATCCAGCCCGACCCGGACGACGCCGTACGCGCCCATGTTCACCATGGCCGCGCTCATCAGGGCCGAGACGTGACTCGGCGCCTCCGGGTGCGCCCGCGGCAGCCACACGTGCAGCGGCACGATGCCCGCCTTGGAGGCGAACCCGGCCAGCGTCGCCAGGAACACGACCGTCCTGGCGGCCGGCGACAGCGTGGCCTCGCGCAACTGCTCGAAGCTCTCCCCGCCGGCCCCGGCGGCGAACGCGACCAGGCCGACGAGGATCGTCACCAGGCCGAGGTGGGTCATGACCGCGTACCAGAGCCCGGCCCGGCCCACGGCCGCCCCCCGCCGGTACTCGGCCAGCACCAGCGGCAGCGACGACACCGCCATCAGCTCCCAGGCCAGCAGGAACGTGCTCACACTTGCCGCGGCGGGCACCAGCAGCATGGCCGCCACGAACAGCGGCAGCACCGACTGGAACACGCGTCCGTCCAGGCCGTGGGCGCAGTAGGCGATCCCGTAGATCGCCGCGCACACCGCCACGAACCCGGTGACCGCGATGAACACCCCGCTCAGGGGATCGACCGCCAGCCGTACCCCGGCCAGCGGCAGCAGGTCCGGCAGCCAGGCCGACCAGCTCCGACCGGCCCCGCCCACCGCCGTCGTGCCTGCCTCTGTGATCGCGGTTGTGATCGCCGTCGTGCCCGCCGCCGCGGCGGCGGCGCCCGCGGCCGCCGTGCACCAGCCCGCCAGGTGCCGCCGCGCCCGGGGCGGTGCCAGCAAGGCGGTCACCGCGGCCAGCGCGCAGCCGGACAGCGCCGCCACGTACAGTGTGCCGACCGGGTTCATCGGCCCGTCAGCCCGCGCAACGCCGCCACGATCGCCGCGGGCTCCGGCGGGCACCCCGGCACCTCCACGTCCACCGGCAGCACGTCGGCCACCGCCCCGGCCACCCCGTAGGCTCCGGCGAACACCCCGCAGTCGCGCGCGCAGTCGCCCAGCGCGATCACCAGGCGGGGCTCGGGGACCGCGTCATGGGTGCGGCGCAGCGCCACCTCCATGTTGCGGGTCACCGGCCCGGTCACCAGCAGCGCATCGGCGTGCCGCGGCGAGGCCACCAGCCGCGCGCCGTACCGTTCGGCGTCGTACACCGGGCCGAACGCCGAGGCGATCTCCACCTCGCAGCCGTTGCACGACCCCGCGTCCACATGTCTGATCTGCACCGATCCGGCGAGTTCTGCCGCCTTCGCGGGCGGGTCACCCTCCTCGCGGGCGGGCGCGGGCTCGGCCACCCGGCCCGTCTTCGCGATCTTCCCCCACAACCCCATCGTTGCCCCCTGCAACGCTCGCCGGCCACGATCACCCGGGCCGGGGCTGCCGTGCCGCGGCAGGCAGCCGCCCTGTCGGGAGAACACCTGGCCGGGCCACGCATGGATCACGCGCCTGCGCGATCGCCCCCTACGGCCCGACCGGCGGATCCCGGCGTCAGGCTATTCCTCAAGCGCGGCGGGTGGGGCTGACTTTGGCCAAAGGGCGGCCGGTGGAGTCCGGCATGGCCGTTCGTGCCCGGTCCGCGGCATTCGGCCTGGTGACGCACCCCGCGCCGAGGAGTCAGGCAAGGGCGGCGAGAACCTTGTCCTGGGTGATCGGCAGGTCGCGGACGCGGTGGCCGATGGCGTGGTGGACGGCGTTGCCGATCGCGGCGCTCAGGCCGGTCGTGGGAGCCTCGCCGAAGCCGCGGGCGCCGAGCGCCGGGCTGGCCGGGTCGGGCCGGTCGATGAACGTGAGGTCCAGGTCGGGCACGTCGGCGGCCACGGGCACCAGGTAGCCGGACAGGTTCGGGGTGAGGATGCGGCCCATGTGAGGGTCGGTCAGGGTGTGCTCGGACAGGGCGACGCCGATGCCCCAGATCACGCCGCCGACGGCCTGGCTGCGCGCAGTGCGCTCGTTGAGTACCCGGCCGGGGTCGTAGACGCCGACGACGCGGCGCACCCGGACCTGGCCCAGCAGCCGGTGGACGGCGACCTCGGTGAACACCGCGCCGGTCGAGACCGCCTGGACCATCCGCTCGCCCGCCGGGCTGGTCACGCGGAGAGGCCGGCCGTGGCGGCGCAGCACGTCCCGGAAGCTGGTGCGGCGCGCGGGGCGGTCGAGATCGAACAGATGTCCGTCGGCGGCGCGGACGCGGGCGGGCGGCAGGCCGTGCAGCGGGCTGCTCTCGTCCGCCACGGCCAGGGCGATCACCTGGTCGCGGGCGGCGGTCGCGGCGCGGACGACGCCCGCGCCGGTACAGGGCACGGTCGCCGACGCCGACGAGGCCGGCGCCTGGGGGTAGGCGGAGTCGCCGAGGTCGAAGCGGACCTCGGCCATCGGCAGGCCCAGCACGTCGGCGCCGAGCTGCCGCATCACCGTGGAGGTGCCGGTGCCGATGTCGTGGGTGCCGGAGCGGATCCGTGCCGCGCCGTCCACGCCGATGATCACTTCGGCTCCCGCCATCTCCCGGCCGCCCGCGGTGTGGGCCACGGTGGCCATGCCCCAGCCGACCAGCCAGTCGCCGTCACGCATGGAGCCGGGACGCGGGGCGCGCCGCCACCAGCCGAAGCGCTCGGCGCCCCGCTCGTAGCAGGTGCGCAGGTGGTTGCTGCCGTGCCGGACGCCGCTCTGCTGGTTGGTCGCCGACCAGTTGCGGATCCTGAGCGTGACCGGGTCCAGGCCGAGCGCGTAGCTCAGCTCGTCCAGGGCCGACTCCAGGGCGTGGCTGGTGACGGTGTCCGGCGCCCGGATGTAGACGGCGTTGGCCAGGTCCAGGGCGACGGCCCGCTGGGTGGTGCGCACGTTCGGGCAGGCGTACAGGATCCGGGTGATCCGGGCGCTGGTGACGAACCGGCCCTCGGTGCCGGCCACCTGCTGGGTGAGGGTGTGGTCGATCGCGGTCAGCCGCCCGTCGCGGGTGGCGCCGACGCGCACCACCTGGTGGGACGCGGCGCGGTGGCCGTTGCTGGTGTAGGACTCGGCCCTGGTCAGCACCAGTCTGACCGGGTGTCCGACGTGCCGGGCGAGCGCCGCGGCCAGGGCGATGCGCGGCACCGCGGACGTGCCCTTGGCGCCGAACCCGCCGCCCACGTACGGGGAGATGACGCGTACCTTCTCGCGGGGCAGCCGGAACACCGTCATCAGCCCTTCCTGGGTACCGGCGATGTTCTGGGTGGACTCGTGAACCGTGAGCCGGTCGCCGTCCCAGGCGGCGACGGTCGCCGGCAGCTCCATCGGGTTGTGGTGCTGCATCGGGGTGGTGTACGTCGCCTCGACCGTGACGGGCGCGGACGTGAGCGCGGCCTCGACGTCCCCGCGCACGTACACGTTGTCGCCCCCGTCAGGTCCCTGGGGCGGCAGGTACGCGGCGTCGAGACCGTCGGCGAGCACCGTCCGCGGGGTGTCGGCCCGGTAGCTCACCGCCACCAGCCCGGCCGCGTGCCGGGCCTGCTCCAGGGTCCGCGCCACCACGGCCGCGACGGGCTGGCCGGCGTACCGGATCAGGTCGTCCTGCAACGGCAGGAAATCCTGCGGGCGAGGCCGGGGCAGCCGGCCCAGGTTCTCGTGGGTGAAGACGCCGAGCACCCCGGTGGCGGCGGCCGCCTCGGAGACCTCGATCGCGGTGACGCGGCCGCGGGCGATCGTCGAGCCGACCAGGACGGCGTGCGTCACGCCGGGAACCTGGACGTCTGCGGCGTACCGGGCCGCGCCGGTGACCTTGGCGACACCGTCCACTCTCGCGACCGGCCGGCCGACGGCGTTCATCCCGCCCCCCGCGCGACCGGGCGCCCGACGGCGTTCATCCCGCTCCCCGCGCGAACTGCTCCAGCACCTCCGCCAGGGCCCGCTGGACCAGCTCGACCTTGAACGCGTTGTCCGCGCGCGGCCTCGCCTCGCGCACCAGGGCCAGCCCGGCGGCGCGGATCGAGGCCGGGCCCAGCGGGCGCCCGATCAGCGCCTGTTCGGCGGCGGGCGAACGCCAGGGCAGGGGCGCGACGCCGCCGAAGGCCAGACTCGCCTGCGCCACCTCGCCGTCGGCGGCCAGCCGGACCAGGGCCGCGACCGAGACGACGGCGAACCCGAAAGCGGCCCGGTCCCGTACCTTCAGATACCGCGAGCCGGCGGCCGGCGGCGTGCCGGGCACATCGATCCGGGTGATCAGCTCGCCGGGACGCAGGACGGTCTCCCGGTCCGGGGTGTCGCCCGGCGGCAGGTAGAACCCCGCCATCGGGACCCGGCGCGGGCCTTCGGCGTGCAGCGTGTGCACCGTGGCCTCCAGCGCGGTCAGCGCCACGGCCAGATCCGACGGGTGCACCGCGATGCAGTGTTCGCTGCCGCCGAGGATGGCGTGCCACCGGTTGCGGCCCTCGATCGCCGGGCAGCCGCTGCCCGGGGATCGCTTGTTGCACGGCATGGACGCGTCGCGGAAGTACCAGCACCGGGTACGTTGCAGCAGGTTCCCGCCGAGCGAGGCCATGTTGCGCACCTGCGGCGAGGCCCCGCCGAGCAGCGCCTGGGCCAGCACCGGCAGCCGTCGGCGGACGGCCGGGTGCGCGGCCACGTCGCTCATCCGGCTCAGCGCGCCCAGCTCGATCCCCGCCGGGGTCTCCCGCACGCCGTCCAAGGGCAGCGCGTTGATGTCGACCAAGTGGTCGGCACGCTCGACACCGTCCCGCATCAGGTTGAGCACGTCGGTGCCGCCGGCGATGAACCGCGTCCCCGGCCGCGCGGCCAGGCGGAGCGCGGTCTCGGCGCGGCCGGGGCGGCTGTAGGCGAAGTCGTCCATCAGGACAGCTCTCCGGCGGCCTGCCGGACCGCGGCCACGATGTTCGGGTAACAGCTGCAACGGCACAGGTTGCCGCTCATCCACTCCCGGACCTCGGCATCGTCGCCGGCATGCCCCTCGGCGATGCAGGCGACGGCCGACATGATCTGGCCGGGGGTGCAGAAGCCGCACTGCAGGCCGTCCTGGTCGATGAAGGCCCGCTGGACCGGATGCAGCTCCTCACCGCGTGCCAGGCCCTCCACCGTGGTGATGTCCCGGCCCTGCTGCATGATGGCCAGCGTCAGGCAGGACTTGATCCGCCGCCCGTCCACCAGCACCGTGCAGGCCCCGCACTCGCCGCGGTCGCAGCCCTTCTTGGTGCCGGTGAGCCCGATGCTCTCGCGCAACGCGTCCAGCAGGCTCACCCGTGGTTCGAGGAGCCGTTCATAGGTCACGCCGTTGACCGTGAGCGGGACCCGGCCAGGTCCCTTGACCGGCTTCCCGGCCTGATCCGGGCGGGTGCGCGACGGGGCCGCGGGGAGGGCGGCGATGGCCGCGCCGGCCTTGATGACGGCACGCCGGGTCGGCTCCGGCTCCGGCTCCGGCTCCGGCTCCGGCGATGGGATGGCTGTGCTGGACATTTCGGTCATGGCCTGTCTGTGATGTCCGGCGGCAGTACGTAGCCTAAGCTGCCCGTTCGTCGGGAAGCCGGACCGCCGCGCGGGTGTCGAGAACGCGACAGCGGGTCCGTCCTGGGTTCGTCACAACGATCCGCTGACCGACGACGGAGGAGCAACCGTGCATCCGAACGAGACTGAACCGGCCGACCAGCCAGGAACTGCCGGCTCGCGACCTGACCCGCCTGGCCTATGTCGCCAAGGACGGCACACCTCGCCATGTTCCCGCGGTCGTACCGCGACATGTCCGAGCGGCGGGTCGGCTCGCCCTGCTCATCCGCCTCCAGCACGTAAGCGATCTTCTCGTCGACGAAGCCGTCCTGAGCCAGCGTGGCTGTCAAGCGCACACGGACGCGAGGAACTCCGTCGGTGGTCTCGATCGACATGTGGGAGAAGTTCGGGGGAACTGAGGCGTGCTGCCCGTCGGCCGCACGGCCTTCCGAAGCTGGTTCCGGGTAGACGGCTGCCCCTCTCCCGTGCGGAGGACGGCGTGCCTGCACATCAGAGCAGTCTGCTCCCAGACGCCCGCCAGAGGCGATATGCGGCCGGCTGGCCGCGCAGCAAGGCGGAGACCGGCAGCGTCCCGGGCGGGCGGTAACCGTCGGATTCGGCTTGACCATTGCCACCCAGGTGGGCGTCGATACGCCCTGTCCGACACGGTCCTGAACGCGGTGGGGTGATCACCACGGGCATGCTCGCGTGATCAGGCCCACCGCATCGTGCCGGACCGGATGGCCCCGACACGCCCCGCGCTACCCGACACGGCCGCGACCGAGGGTGTGCCGCTACCCCATTCAGCTAGCGCCGACCGTGACCAACAGGGCCGCCCCGGGGTCAGCGCTCGATACGGGACACCTACCTGGATCCACCCTGCGATCAGTGCGGCCAGATAGCGGCACCGTGCCGAACGCCGCCCGACCGCACCCAGCTCGCCGCAGCGTCGGCTCGATCGAACGGCACCCGAAGAGAAGGAGACAGGACACACGATGGCTGAGGGACGTACGTTCAAACGCTGCTCGTGCCGCGACGATGACGGCAAGGCGTTCGGGCAGAAATGCCCCAAGCTGCGCCGCCCCGGCGGTGGGTGGAGCTACCGGCACGGCATCTGGAACTACCAGATCGAACTCCCGCCTACCGCGGACGGTAAGCGGCGCGGGCCGCTGCGCCGCGGCGGCTTCGCCTCCCAAGACGCCGCCGAAGGTGAACTCGGTCAGGTGCGTGACCTGCTGGCGCTGGCCGAGACCGACACGATTCCGACTCTGGAGACGGTCCGCCGCAAGATCAAGACTGGGCAGCATCTGAACCAGGAGATCATCGTCGAGCAGCGGCTGACCGAGTTCCTCCACCGTAAGCGGAGGATCGAGGAGACGACCCGCCGCTCCTATGAGAGCCACATCCGCCTCTACCTCACCCCGTATCTGGGGCGGCTGCGGTTGGATCAGCTCAAGGTCAGCGACATCGCGTTGATGTTCGAGCAGATCGAGGAGTTCAACGACACCATCACCGAACGCCGCGCCGACCCCGACCCGCAGGTACGCGAGAGCGTCAAGTTCCGGCGGCCGATCAGCATCGCCACCATGCACCGCATCCGCGCCACCCTCCACCACGCGCTCAACATGGCCATGCGACAGGACCGGCTGATCGACTTCACCCCCCCCCGCCGCCGTGCTGGAGATGCCCGCCCACGTCCGCCCCAAGCCACTGGTGTGGACCGAGGACCGGGTCCGCACCTGGCAGCAGGACTTCCACACCTACCGGCAGGCGGAGAAGCAGCGCCAGGGCGGACGGCGGGTCGATCCCATCGACGCCTACACCAGCGTGCCGCGCCCCTCCCCCGTCATGGTGTGGACACCCGCCCAGACTCGCCTGTTCCTCGAAGAAGCCCGAGCCCACCGGCTGTTCGCCTTGTATCAGCTGGTCGCGTTGCGCGGGCTACGGCGGGGCGAGGCATGCGGGCTGCGGTGGAAGGAGGTCGATCTCAACGGTCACAGTCTGACGGTGAACTGGCAGCTAGTGCAGCTTGCCTGGCAGGTCCACGAGGGCACCCCGAAGACCGACGCCTCGGTACGCACCATCGCCCTGGACACCGACACCGTCCAAGTGCTGCGCGCCCACCGGCAGCAGCAACTGCAGGAACGCCTGGCCATGGGCAAGGCATGGGTCGACACCGGGTTCGTGTTCACCCAGCCTGACGGCACTCGCCTGCACCCCCAGCACGTCTCCGATCAGTTCCTGTGGCTGGCTTATCTGGCCGGCCTGCCACCCATCCGGCTGCACGACCTCCGGCATGGCACCGCCTCGCTCATGCTGGCCGCCGGAGTGGACATGAAAGTGGTGCAGGAAACGCTGGGCCACACATCCAGCGCGTTCACCGCCGACACCTACACCTCCGTCTACCCGCAGGTGGCCACCGCCGCCACCGAGAAGACCGCCGCCCTGCTGTTCGGCAAGGAAAACCAGGCCGAGGCCGCGAGAGTCGTCTCGTTGAGGAGCTGACAGTCGGATTAGGCATCCGGCCCCGCGTTCGCCCTCTGCTCGCGGAGGCGGGGCCGCTGCTCTTGCCGGGCCAGCCCGGGAGGTCGAATGATCATGGCGAGTGCAGGGTTGGTGCAACCGAGCACGTACGGAGCACGCAACCGCTAGGCGAAAGTTCTAGAACGCATCCGATCCCGCATAGTCGCAGGTCAGGCCATGATCAAAGCGCGCCCTGCAGTGTGCTGGTTCAGGACATAGGAAACCCATGTCGCAGGACATAGGAAACTTCAACAAAGTGTGTCTCGGGACATAGGCAACCACCGCGATCAA
>NZ_JBSFGF010000052.1:0-23724 GCF_053596455.1 Nonomuraea sp. NPDC001699
GTCTGGCGAGCTAGCCATGCGCTTCCGAGGTGGCCGCCCCCGGCGGCCACCTCGGTAGCCACCCCCGTGGCGGCTTCGGTGGCGGCTTCGGTGGCAGCTTCGGTGGCGGCGGAGCGGAGCTGGGCCGCCCGGATCCGGGACACGTCCAGCTTGCTCGTACGGTCGAGGCGGTAGATCCCGTTCTGCTCCTGGAAGACGAACATCAGGGGATCGTTCAGCAGGACCCCGCCCAGCCCGGCGAACCGCTCTGGATGACCCGCCCGAATCCGACGACGTTGAGCACGGTCTCGACCTGGCTGACGCCGGCGCACTCGGCTACATGACCTACATGGCTGACAACCCCTGGATATCGTCAGGCATGTGCGGTTTACCCCTACCTGCCTCACATGCCTGACGCTCTCTCGGCACCCAAGATGACCACCGCGCCCATCCAGGCCATGCTCGGCATGCCGCCCCTGGCCACCCCCCAGCGCTACGAGGTGATCAACGCGCTGATCAGCAAGGGCGCACTCCGCCGCGTCAGCACCGGGCACCACGGCCGCCGGGCGGTCTTCGAGATCCCGCATCTGGCCCCTGCCGCCGACGCTGACACCGTGACCGGCACCGCGCCTGCCCCCAGGCCAACGCCGGCACCGCAGCGGTTCCAGGAAAGGCGGACCCTTCACCACCAGCCAAGGGTCGGGGTTCTCCGGACTCCTGGCCGGGCCCGAAGAGTCCGGAAAGGCCCTCCGCTCCTGAAACTGACCCCAGCCCCGAAGTAGGACGGACTGGCCAAGACCGCGCAGGTGCTGGGCCTGCCCCATGGTGAGCCGCCTTCTCCTCTTTCTCCCCAACCCCGACAGACAGGTGACCGTTCACACCAGCGAGCCCGACATCGGCCAGCTCGTCACGTCACGTCACCGTGTCCGCCCAGGGTAAGCAGGTGGCACGGGAGCCGGAACCGGCCTTGGTATGGTCCTATCCCTGGTGGCAAGGGTTCGATTCTGATACCGGCTACACCGTGCGCTACGGATGTTTGAAACGCTTGTTTGCGGCGTTGGTAGGATCATCACGTGGGAGTTCCTGAGGATTTGCTGGCCGCGACCAAGCAGTGTCTGTCCGAGCGCGGATATGCCCGCACGACGGTGCGCGACATCATCGCCGTCTCCGGCAGCAACCTCGCCGCGATCAACTACCACTTTCGCTCCAAGGACGCGCTGCTCACCCAGGCCATGATCGAGGTGACCGGCGAGGCGGTCGCGGAGATCCTCAAGGCTTTTCCCGACGACTCCAAGGAATGGTTCGAGGCCTTCTGGGGTGAGCTGATCGAGTCCTTCCGCACCAACCCGACCGTCTGGCGGGCCAATGTCGAGACGCTCGCGCAGGCCTCTCACCTGCCTGATGTGCGGGCCCGGCTGGCCGAGGGGCAGGCGCTGGCCCAGCGGGAGCTGAGCGCGCGCCTCCCCGGGCACGACGAGGCGGGGGCCCAGGTGCTGCTGACGCTGTTCATCGGGCTGCTGGTGCGCTGGCAGATTGACCCCGACAACGCCCCGGCGGCCCACGATCTGGCCACCGGCCTCCGCGCGGTCGCCCAGGCGGCGGGAGACGGGGAATCGGCACCCGCCTGACCGCTCGGCCCCACTCCAGCCGCCCCACTCCAGGCTCCTCGCCCCAGCGGCCCTGTTCCGCCCACCTCGTTCCGACCCGCCCCCTTCCGCCTGCCGTGGGCAAGCGGCCTCTTCAGCGCATCACGTGGCGGCCGGCGTGCCGGTCCTGGGGTGGCGGCGGGGTGCCCTTCGCCTGCCGTACGGCACGCAGCATGACGGGAGCGAGCACCGCCATCACGCACAACGCGGCGGCCGCGGCGAGCATGGCGTAGTGCTGACCCTGTGTGAAGGCCTCGCGGGCGGCGGCGGCCAGCGTGGTCGCGGCCGGTTCCGTCAGGTGCCGCGCCGACTCCAGGGCGCCGCCCAGAGTATCGAGTGCCGCTGACGGAGCGCCCATCTCGGCGAGGTGTCCCCGGTAGACGGCGGTGCCGATGCTGCCCAGCAGGGAGATGCCGAGCGCGCCGCCGAACTCGGTGGCCACCTGTGACAGCCCGGCGACCGATCCCGCGCGCTCCGGCGGAGCGGTGGTGATGATCAGGTCGGAGGAGACCGTCAGGACGAGCGTGACGCCACCGGCCATCAGCATGATCCCGGCGATCAGCAGACCACTCTGCCCCGTCACGTCCAGCCGGGACAGCAGCATGAACCCGCTCGCGCCGACGAGCAGCCCGGCGCAGACCACCAGGCCCGGCCTGACCTTGCGGGCGAGCACCGGCGCGAGCCCGGCGGCCAGCATCGCCATGCCCGCCGACGGCAGCGCGTACAGACCGGCGATGAGCGGCCTGGCGCCCATGACCATCTGCAGGTACTGCGTCGTGAACAGGCTGGAGCCGACCATCGCGAAGACCCCGAGGGTGTTGGCGCCGATCGAGACGGTGAAGGCGCGGCTGCCGAACAGGCGCACGTCCAGCATCGGATCGGCCATCGAGCGCTGGCGCCTCACGAAGGCGGCCCCCAGCGTCAGCCCGGCGACGATGGCCAGTGCCGGCGCCCAGCCGAGGCCGTCCTGGGCGATGTGCTGGATCCCGTAGATCGTCGGCAGGATGGCGCCCAGCGACAACGCCACTCCGAGCAGATCGAACCTGCCCGGACGCGGGTCACGCGACTCGGGCAGCAGCAGCGGCGCCAGGACCAGCAGCAGCGCCATGACCGGCAGGTTGACCAGGAACACCGACCCCCACCAGAAGTGCTCGAGCAACGCGCCGCCTATCAGCGGGCCCAGCATGGCGCCGCCGGCGAACGCGCCGGTCCAGATGGCGATCGCGACGCGGCGCTGGCCGTCATCGTGGAACATGTTGCGAATCAGCGACAACGTCGAGGGCATCAACGTGGCGCCACCCACCCCGAGCAGGGCACGGGTGACGATCAGCAGGTCGGCACTGGGAGAGAACGCGGCGACCGCGGAGGCGGCCCCGAACGCGGCGGCCCCCGCCATCAGCAGCCGCCGCCGCCCGACCCGGTCACCGAGCGTGCCCATCGGCAGCAGCAGCCCGGCGAGCATGAACGGATAGATGTCGATGATCCACAGCAGCTGGGCACCGCTCGGCGCCAGGGAGGCGCTGATGAACGGCAGCGCGTAGGACAAGACGTGCAGGTCGACGGAGATCAGGAGTACGGGCAGGACCAGGACGGCCAGCCCGATCCACTGTTTGCGTCCGGCCTTCATGAGCGGCCCTTCTCTCGGAGCGGAGCACCGGCCTGGTGCAGGTGACGCAGCGCCTCGGCGTGCGAGGCGACGAAACTGACTTCGTGGTACGGCAGGCGCAATTGCCGGCAGTGGGCCTGCACGATGGGTTGCGCCAGGCGCAGGTTGGGGGCGGGCATGTTGGGGAACAGGTGGTGTTCGATCTGGTAGTTGAGCCCGCCCATGGCGATGTCGGTGAACCGGCCGCCGCGCACGTTGCGGGTGGTGAGCACCTGCTTGCGTAGAAAGTCGAGCTTGGCCTCCCCCGTGAGGGTCGGCATTCCCTTGTGGCCGGGGGCGAACACGCAGCCCATGTAGACGCCGAACAGCCCTTGGTGGACGGCGAGGAAGACCAGTGCCTTGCCCGGTGACAGGGTCCAAGCCAGCACACCCAGGTAACAGGCGAAGTGCGCGAACAGCAGCGCGCCTTCCAGGAAGCGCTGTTTCATCCAGGGCTGCCGCAGTGCCCGCACACCGCTGACGTGCAGGTTGAGCCCTTCGAGCAGGAGCAGCGGGTAGAGGACAAACGCCTGCCGGCCGCCGATGAGCCGGGCCAGGCCGCGCGCGTTGCGTGCCTGTTCCTGTGACCACACGAGGACGTCGGGTGTGACGTCCGGATCGAGTTGCTCGTGGTTGGGGTTGGCGTGGTGGTGGGTGTGCTTGTTCATCCACCAGCCGTAGCCGAGGCCGATGGCGAGGTTGCCGCCGAGCCGCCCGAGGATCTCGCTCGAGCGGCGATTGGTGAAGACCTGCCGGTGAGCCAGATCGTGCAGAACCAGGGCGACCTGCGCGAAGACGATCGCGAAGTAGGCGGCCAGCAGGAGCTGGAGCCAGGAGTCGCCCAGCCAGTGGAACGCTGCAGCTCCTGCAAGGTAGGCGGCTGCGACGGCGGTGATCCGGATCAGGTAGTAGCGGGGGCGCCGGTCGAGGAGACCGGCCTGCCGGATGAGTCTGGACAGGCGGCTGAAGTCACTCGCGGCCGTAGCCGCTGCGGTTGCTTGTGCCATGCCGACGACCATACACATGTTTGAAACACTCGTACAAAACACATGTTTGTGACGTTTGTTTGGATAGGGTGGCAGAATGAAAGAGCGAGACAAGCTGATCGAGGGCGCCAAACGCTGCCTGCAGGAACGCGGCTACGCGCACACCACGGCACGCGACATCGCCAGGACTTCCGGCGCCAACCTGGCCTCCATCGGCTACCACTTCGGATCGAAGGACGCGCTACTGGCCGACGCCATGGTCGAGGCGACCGCCGAGTGGGCCGACAAGCTGCGCCAGGCCATGGCGGGCGAAGTGCCACGCGAGGGGGATGGGAAGTTGTGGCAGCAGGCGATCGAACTGCTCGACCTCCACCGCCCAGTCTTCGTGGCCAGCATCGAAGTCTTCGCTCAGGCCGAGCGCAGGCCACAGCTGCGCCAAGCATTGGCCGACGCTCAGGAGGCCGCACGCCTGGAATTGACCTACTGGCTCACTGAAGGGACGTCGCCTCCAGCGACGCGGCGGGCGGTCGGCGCCTTCTACCTGACCTTGCTGACGGGGCTGATCCTGCAACGTCTCATCGACCCGGAACGCGCCCCCACCGCCGAATCACTGACGGAGGCGCTGTGTGCCGTGCGTGCACGTGCCAGCACATGACGGCGATACCTTCACTCACTCTGCGTCAAGCTCTGCTGGTCATGGACGCGGTGAACGGTATGTACTCCACCGACCGCCTGGCCAACACGCGCCTGCTGGCACAGGAAGTGGAGGCAGTGATCGCGTTGGGTGCGGCAGCGATATGGGCGGAGGAAGGGCGGCGCGCTCTGTTGAACATGATCAAAGCATGGACGACATGCGAGCGCCTGGCGGTCATCGCCGCCGCCGAGCGATTCCGGGCATGTTCCGAGGGTGGCTATGAAGCAGGGCACCAGGTCGGGATAGGCGCGGGCGGACCCGGCTGGCCGGGCAGTAGCCCGGTCAGCGCAGTTCGGATGGCGGCCCGGCTCACTCGATGCGCACGGGCGAGAGCCGCGATCGAAGTGTGTACTGCTTCAAAGTCCCACGACAACCCGCAACCCCCTCGCGGCTTGCTTGTGCCGGATGCGGTGCCGAGCCGCACGTCCGGTTCTGAGGGGCCGGGACGTAGTAATACGTCCCGGCTACCCGACACACGCCGCCGCGCGAGGACCGCGGCGAGAAGATCCGCGCCGCTCAGCCAAGGGCACGGTTGACGGCCGCGACGTAGCGGTAGAAGGCTTTGGTACGGTTGGCGGGGTTCTCGACCCAGGCGCGAGTCAGCTTCCCGCCGTCGAAGAACCGCTCCCGCTGGCCCCGGCTGATCTCCAGCTGCACTCCCATGCCTCTACGGTTCCTGTTTGCGATGTTGCGGGTGCTCGTGCCGCCGATCTCCGTGGGCACGGACGCCGCGACGGGGAACCCGGCGGCGCGTAGCTCGGCCTTCACCTTCTTGATCAACGCCGTGTCTCGTCCACCGACGTAAGTGGTGGCGCCGGTGCCTGCGGCGGCGTGCCAGGAGATGGTGTAGTCGACGCCCGCCACCACCGCGAGCGCCTTGGGTTCGTCGAAGTGCGTGGCGGTGATGTGCAGAGCGCTGTTGCCGGAGGCCTTGATGCCCTCGAACGAGTAGTAGGCGTGCCTGCGGCCTGCAGCCTGGTCGGCGAGCTGCGACGTGGGCGCCTCGATGGCGCCGCCGTGGATGGCGATGTGCGCCACCCGCGCTCCGCGGGGGACGCGCTGGACGCGGCGATAGTCCCTGCCCTCGGTCTCCTGGGCGGAGAGCTGGGCGTAGCCGGCGTAGACATCGCGCGCGCTCACCTGCGCCGTGGACACGGCGTGCGCGGCAGGGGCAAGGCCGATCACGAGCAGGCCCGCAACGGCGATGGTCAGCGTCTTCTTCACATCAAACCTTCCGACGATCTTCCTGGGCCGCCATCATGCCAGGTACGCGTGACCATCTTGACTCGCAGGATCGCCCTGGCCCCCCACCCCGGCCGGCGCGGAGCCGTCCCGGACTCGAACCAACCATGCGGCGTAATGTGCAAAGTTCGTGTCGTTCACGCCAGACCGGCCAGCCAGCAGCATGGAGGGCAGGCAGCGCCAGTCGTCTTCCAGCTGTTGATCGCCGAGCGGCTGCCGCGGCTTCTCCGGCTCCCGGACGGCAGCACGCGCACGCACGGTCCACTGTTCCTGGCCGAACGCCGCCCAGTCCCCGGCCGCCGGCCGACGGCTGGCGATATCTGCCCGCACATCGGCCGCGCCCGCCTGGGCTACGACCGCGCCCCACAAGACGCCGCCCGACGCTCCATCCGCCGCCGCTACGCCGAGAACGAGGTGTCTCTGGCCGACCTGGCCGCCGAGTACAGCGTCGGACGCTCCACCATCCACCGCATCATCCACGGGCCAGAAACCTCCCCGTAGAACGCAGGATCATCGCCCCGCCCCAAGCCATCACACAGCGGCGTTGGGTGTGGCTCCTCGCTCAAGATCATTCTCACCGCCAACCACTGTTCCCGGGTTCCTCAACCCCGGATCACCCGCCTCGGGAACACCTGCATAGGCACGCCCAGGTGCCATGAGATCAGGCCGAACCCACCGGTCGCCCCGCTCCAGCGCCGATTCCCGGATCGGACGTGGTAGTGCCGCGCAATGCCGCGGCTTGTACCGGCGCCAAGAAGCGCGCCCCTTCCATCAGCTCGGACAGCTCGAGTAGGTCGGGCGTCGGCGTTGGATCGACCGCACAGCCCAGGAGTGCGTCGCGTAACAGTTCACCGGCGCGTATTTCGCCTTCGGGCCGGTCCTCGGCCCGCGCGGGAGCCACCAGGTCGATGGCGGCCATGGTCAGTGCCCCAGCGATCTCCCCGGCGGTGGCACCCCCCTTCAGTCGAATGGCCATCTCGATGCTTGCCTTGTTCAGGACGCGGCCGATCGTCACCTCGTCGACCCCGGGAAGGAGGAAGCTGTCGACCGCGGAGAACTGGCCGGTGACGCCGATCGCGGCACGCACCTTGTCGGGTTCCTTGGCCAGGTCGTGCCCGGCCACCCGGACCTCGCCCGCGTCGGCCTTGATCAGGGTGGACAGGATCTGCATGGTGGTGGTCTTGCCCGCGCCGTTCGGGCCGAGCAGCGAGAAGACGGTGCCCTGCGGGATGGTGAGGTCGATGCCGTCCAGGACGCGGTGGGCGCCGTAGGACTTACGCAGCCCCGTCACCGAGACGAAGGGTCGCATCGCGTTCACCCCCGGTCCCAGGTGACGGGCAGGCTGCGTACGCCGTGGATCTGCGTGGGGTTGGTGCGCAGCGGCACCTCTTCCGCCGGTACGGCGAGCCGCAGCGTCGGGAACCGGGTGAGCAGCGTGGGGAAGGCGACGCGCATCTCGACGCGGGCGAGCTGCCGGCCGAGGCACTGGTGGACGCCGTGGCCGAAGGCGAGGTGCCCGGCGGCTGAGCGGCGCAGGTCCAGCAGGTCGGGGTCGGGGAACTTCGCCGGGTCCCGGTTGGCGGCGTTGACCGCGATGACGACCGTGTCGCCGGCCTTGAGCCGCCTGCCGTCGATCTCGACGTCCTCCAGCACGCCGCGCGTGCCGTTGGCCGCGATGGACAGGTAACGCAGCAGTTTCTCCACGGCGCTGTCGGCCAGGCCGGGGTCGTCGCGCAGGGCGGCGAGCTGCGCCGGGTCTCGCAGCAGGGCGAAGGTGCCGAGCGCGAGCATGTTGGCGGTGGTGTCGAGCCCGGCGCCGAGCAGGAACGCGGCCACGCCGCCGAGCTCCTTGTCGGTCAGGTCGGTGCCCGTGGCCAGCTCGCTGAGCAGGTCGTCGGTCGGCTCGGCCCGCTTGGCGAGCGCGAGGTCCCGCAGGTACGTGCCGAGCTCGACGAAGGCGGCGTACTGCGCCTCGGGATCATCGGCGTCCGAGGTGATCCGCGTGTGGGCCTGGAACCGGTCGCGGTCCTCGTACGGCACGCCCAGCAGCTCGCAGATCATGAGGGCGGGGACGGGCTGGGCGAAGACCTCGACGAGGTCGGCGGGCGGCCCCTGCCGCTCCATGGCGTCGAGCCGCTCCCGGGTGATCTCGGTGACTCGTTCGGTCCGCAGGTTCATCCTGCGGACGGTGAACTTGCCGGCCAGCAGCTTGCGGAAGCGGGTGTGCTGGGGCGCGTCCATGCCGGTCAGGTCGCCGACGGGGGCGGGCGGCAGGTACCCGCCCACCATGGGGAGGTACTGGGTCTCGTAGCGGGAGCCGAACCGCGGGTCGGCGAGGATCTGGCGGGCCAGGTCGTAGCCGGTGGACATCCAGACGCCGGGGGCGCCCTCGGGCGCGGCCAGGCGGGCGATTGGCTGCTCTGCGCGCAGGGCGATGAGCGAAGGAGCGGGATCGAAGGGGCAGGCGGGTGCGCGGTCCAGGGACAAAGTGACCGGCTCCACGCGACAGTTCGCGTTCGACATGGTTGAAAGCTACGTTGCTTTCAGAAATTTCGTCAATCAATCGATACGCTCTGATGCAGGTCAAAGCGAATAACTTGATGCGTTGACGCTGAGGCTGAAAGCAACGATACGTTGCATTGTGTGGCGCCGAACGCAATACTGGCGTCATGCCAGAAGGAAGGTTGACCCGGCAGGACCGCCAGCGCATCGCGGCCGGCCTCGCCGAAGGGCGTTCGTACGCCGAGATCGCCAGGCGGCTGGACCGGCCGACCTCGACGATCAGCCGTGAGGTCGGCCGCAACGGCGGTCCCAGCGACTACCGCCCCGAGCGAGCGCACCACGCGGCGGCGCGGCGGGCACGGCGCGGCACCCCGGCCCGTTCCCCCGAACCTCAGGACCGCACGGCCTTGGAGGTGGAAGAGGGAGCCGTCGAGCTGGCGGTCGGGATGGGCCTGCCGAAGATGGTGGCGCGCGTGCTCATCGGCCTGTGGCTGAGCGAGGACGGCCGGCTCACCGCGGCCGAGCTGTCGCGCGGCCTCAAAGTCAGTCCCGCCTCGATCTCCATGGCGGTGCGCTACCTGACCCAGCAGGGGCTGATCAGGCGCGAGCGTGATCCACAGCGGCGCCGCGACATTTACGTGGTCGACGACGACGCCTGGTATCACTCGACGGTGATCAGCGCGCGGCAGACGCTCGCGGCGGCGGAGATCACGAAGGCGGCGGGGCAGACGCTCGGGCTCGACACGCCAGTGGGACGCCGCCTGGCCAAGGGCGGTGCGTACCTGGAGCGGATCAGCCTGGACGCTCTGACGTCGGCCGAACGCTGGCGCGACCTCCCTCCGTGATCAGACCGCTGGGATCGTTTCCCGGATTTCACGTGCTGTGGTCAAATCGCCCCCTCAACGCCCACGAGGCCCTGTTCGACCCCGCAAGAAACTCCCGAACGCAGCGCCACGCCAGCGGCACCACGGAACAAAACTCCGCGCGAAGCTCCGCATGCGGGCTGACCATCATCCAGCCTGCGTCCTGCAGCCGTCTCGGTGGCGGGCTCCTGGCGGTCGCCGGCCGCCGCGGCTCCCGCGCGGCCCGCATCGTCGATGCCGACCAGCGCGCAGATGCGCTGGGTGGTCTCGGAGCTCAACCGTGAGGTGATCCGCACCGACCAGGTGACCTCCGCGTTGTGCAGCGCCGAGGCCACGATCCGGGAGATCCGTCCAGGCGTCGGCGGTTCGATCCGCTCCTCACGCAGATGCTTGAGCAACTCCTCCTGGACCCGCTCGGGCCGCCGCTCGGCGTGCGCGACGTTCTCGGCCAACCACACTGCCAGCTTCGACGCGTCCGCCGTCGCGCAGGCGCGAAAGCCCAGGTGCGTGCGGATCTGACTGCGGTGGTACTCGATCGTGGAGCCGGACCACTCGTAGAAGCCGAGCTCTGAGGCGGGAACCTGGGCCTGCTTGGCCACGTGCTCGACCACGTCGTCCGGCGATTCTGAACGACCGCGCGGGAACCGGCCGTGCTGCGTGGAGAACTTCAGCAAGATCGCGAAGCCGAGTCGCGCAGCGTCGCGCTTTCGGCAGCCCGGCCGGGGTCAGTCGGAACCCCATCGGTGGGAGCGCGAACACGATTCAGGGACGTCCTGTCACCGACCGCCATCTGCCGCTCGCCGCCGTCGACGGCTTCTCTGCCAGCGGGTATACGGATTCGAATATCGGTCGTCCATTGATATCGATATTGGACAGTTCAGATGTCCCGTGATCTTCTCTGCGCATGAAGAAGGCAATCCCCCAGGCCCTCCGTTCCGGGCTGGGCGTCATCGTTTCCACCTCACTCACCCTCCTCGGTGCTCCCTCGTACGCGGCCACCGCCTCAGCCGGCGCCGCCACTGTGGCTGTCGAGGTGCGGCCGGGAACGACCGTGCGCGACGACCTGCGTACGGTGTTCGACACGGCCGGGGTGCGGGGCACGTTCGCGCTGCTGGACGTGTCGTCCAAGACGACGACCGTGGTGGACCGGCGGCGCGCGGAGACGCCGATGGTGCCCGCGTCCAGTTTCAAGGTCCCGCACGCGCTCGTCGCGTTGGAGACGGGCGTGGTCAAGAGCCCCGACGAGGTGATCCCCTGGGACGGCACGCCGCAGCCGTATCCCGAGTGGGAAAAGGACATGACCATGCGGGAGGCCGTACGCATCTCCAACGCGGCGGCGTTCCAGGTGATCGCCCGCCGCATCGGCCTCACGCGCGAACGTCAGTGGCTGCACCGGCTTGGCTACGGCAACCAGCAGACCGGGACCGTGGTCGACCGGTTCTGGCTGGACGGCCCGCTGAAGATCTCGGCGGTGGAGCAGACCCGGTTCATGGAACGGCTGGCCGCCCTGCGCCTGCCCGCCTCCCGCGCGAACCAGCGTGCCGTCCAGGACCTGATCCTGATGGAGAAGAAGAACGGGTACACCCTGTACGCCAAGTCAGGCTGGCAGAACGCACCCAACCCCGGCACCGGCTGGTGGACCGGCTGGGTCGAGCGCGGCGGACGCGTATACACCTTCGCGCTGAACATGGACATCGCCAAGGACGCCGACGCCGCCAAGCGCGCCACGCTCGCCCGTCAACTGCTGTACCGGCTGAACGTCCTGCCCACGGCGTGACCGTCTCCTCCGCAGACCACGGTGACCGTCGCACGGTCACCGTGGTCGTCACCGTTCAGGCGGCCATCTCGCTGGGCTACTTCGCGGCCATGGCACACGTCGTCCTGCACCTGCGAGCCGACCTCGGACTGGCCGCCGGAGGGATCGGCCTGGTGCTGGCGCTGCGCAATCTCGTGCAGCACACGCTCTCCCTGCCGGTCGGCGTGCTGGTGGACGTACTTGGCCCGGTACGGATGGGCATTCTGGCGTGCCTGCTGCGCGCGGCCGGGTTCGCCCTGCTGGGCACTGTGTCCAGCCTGCCCTGGCTGATCGTCGCCGTGGTGCTGCTGGGCACGGGCGGGGCGCTGTTCCACCCGGCGGCGCAGTCGCTGCTGGCCGGGCTCGCCGAACGGCGAAGGGCGCGCGGATACGCGGCGTACGCGATGACGTTGCAGGTCGCGGCGGTGGCCGGCCCGATGCTCGGGCTGGCGCTGCTGAACGTCGGCTACTGGCTGGTGGCGCTGACGGCGACAGCGCTGTGGGGCGTGGCGGCGTTCCTGTTCTCACTCCTGCGGCACGTCCCGCGCGTACGGGTGCCGCACGGGGTCGTCTCCGGAGTGCGAACGGTACTGCGGGACCGGGTCTTCATCGGGTTCGCGGCCGTGTCGGCACCCGCCATGCTGCTGACCGACCAGTCGTCGGTGGTCGTACCGCTCGGCGGCGCGGACGCGACAGCGGTCACCGTGTTCTCCTGCGTGCTCGCCATGGTGTCGGCCGCGGTCCAGCCGTGGTGCGTGGTACCCGGCCGCGCCGACCGCCCCCACGTGCTGCGCGCGGGACTGCTGCTCGCCGCAGGCGGCCATCTGCTGCTGGCAACCGGCGCGGGCACCGGGCTGCCATGCCTGGTGCTGGTGGCCGTGCTGCACGGGCTCGCCGACGGGCTCCTACAGCCGGCGGTGTTCCAGACGATCGCCCGGCTCGCCCCGCCGACGCGTTTCGGGGCGTACCTGGGCGTGCAGACGTTCCTGTCGGGCCTGGTCGCGTTCGCCGGTGGCATCGCGGTGGGCGGGTTGTTCGACCGGGGACCAGGCGGCGCGACGGCGGCACTGGTCATCCTGACGTTGACCGCCTGCGCCGCTGCGGCCTGCGTCCCCGCCGGGACGATTTCGTACGGCAGGCCCTCCGGCAGGGCACCGTCGACCCTGGACCGGTAGGTGGCCAGGCCGATGCTGCCGATCAGCGCGATGCCGAGTGAGATGCCCAGGTCGTTGGCGGTGGTCGCGAGCCCGGATGCGCCACCCGCCTTCTCCGGTGGCACCGAACCCACGACCAGGTCGGTGGTCAGCGCCATGGACGGGGCGACGCCGGGATAGGTGATCACGCAGCTCACGATCACCAGGGCCAGCTCGGTTCCGGCATCGAGCTGGGTTAACAACACGTATCCTGCCACCTGGGTGAGCAGGCCGACGGCGATCACGTTCCCCGGCCGGAACCTGCGGGCGAAGACCGGGGAGAGCGTGGCGTGCACGTCCGGCAGCGGCCGTGGCGCACGCAGCTGCCGCACGATGAACCACACCCCGATCAAGGTCCGACGGACAGCGACCCGACGGACAAGATGGTTGCCTGCCAGCCGAAGCCCTCCAGCAGCGCGCCGCGGGACCGTCCGAGAGCCTGCCGGGTTTGGGATTGCCTGGTGTCGATTGTCTCGCCGTCGTCCCCTTTTTACGGGCGCCGGCGGCGTGCTGGTGGGCGCGGGCGATGGTGGAGTCGATGTTGACGGTGAACTCGACCTGGCCGAGGGAGTCGTCCTTGACCTGCATTTCCTCCAGCAGCCGCGCCCATGTGCCGTCCTGCTTCCAGCGGGTGAAACGCTCGTAACACCTCTGCCAAGGCCCGTACCGCTCAGGGACGTCCCGCCACCGCGCCCCGGTCCGTAACCGCCACAGGATGTCGTCGATCACCTGCCGATGACCACGCCAAGGACGTCCCCGCCCTTCGGTCACCGGCAGCAACAGCGGTCCTGCGGCGCTCGTTGGCAAACGTGAGCAAAGTGGACCGTCCTTCTGGTGCCGGCCGGGTTAGCAGGCGTCTACGCGATGGCCGGGTCACCCCTGGCCGTACTCGGCTTACAGGTGCTCTTCACCCGGCGCCGGTCCTGGTGGTTGATCGCGCTGCAGGCCGCCGCCTACGGTTCCATGTTCGTGTTCGACACTTCGGTCGGCACCCTCGGCTTCGTCGCCGGTTCACTGCTGCTGGCCACCGTCCTGCGCGAGGCTGTGACCGAGATCGTCCGGCGCCGCGCCACCTCCCGCTGCGTGATCGAGTCCGCCACAGAAGACGGCACTGTCCGGCTGAACATCGCCCACGACGGCACTCCCAGTGCCACGGACGAATTCCTGGCCGATCTCCCCGCCCAGGTCGCGGCGGCCGGTGGCACGCTCACCACCGGCGTCGACGACAACGCCCAGGTCTTCGTGGAGGTGGCGCTACCCGGCACCACGCTGCCTGACCCGCCCGCCCTGTCCAGCAAGCTGTCGACGGCGGTGCTGGTCGGGTTCTCGGCCAAAGCGTTGCTGCTGGCCGGCTCGTGGTGGCCCCTTCCTCTGCTGGTCGTCATCATCGTCATCCACCTGCGCTCGATCGAGGGCAGGCATCCGATCGCGCTGATCGTCATGGGTGTGCTGACGCTGCCTCCCAGCACTGTGCGCGACATCCTCGAACGAGCCGGCCTCGAACCGGCGCCACGCCGCACAGGCCCGACCCCGACCCGGCAGCCGGGCCGCACTCCCCGAACCGGCCGGTAATCGCGCTGTCCCTGCTCAGGAGCTCTCACGCTGCTCAGAGCAGATCTGCCCCAGGCAGATCGTGTCGACGCCGGTCCGCTTCGCCTCACATGATGGACGCATGAGCGAAGAATCGACACCTCTGCTGTTCAACACACGAATGAGACGTGAACTCTATGAGCAGCGTGTTCTCGTTCTCGACGGCCCTCTCGACGACGACAATGGGACACTGCTGGCCACCCAGCTGATGGCACTCGCCACGCAGGATGCGTCGTCCGACATCGCCTTGTGGATTCATTCCCCAGGTGGATCTGTCCCGTCGATGCTTGCGATCCGCGACATCATGCGCCTCATTCCCTGTGACGTATCGACCCTCGTTCTGGGTATCGCCTACAGTGCCGGGCAGTTCTTGCTGTCGTCGGGGGCCCGCGGGAAGCGCCGCGCTCTACCGCACTCACGAGTCCTGATGCACCAGGGCTCGGCGGGAATCGGTGGCACTGCGGTCGACATCGAATTGCAGGCCGGCGACCTTCGCCATACGCGCGACACGGTGCTCGGTCTGATTGCCGAGGACACAGGTCAGCCTGTCGAGCGCATATTCGAGGATTCTCTGCACGATCGTTGGTACACGGCACAGGAAGCACTGGACTACGGCTTCATCGACGCCATCGTGCAGAACTTCGACGAAATCGCGCCACAAAACCGCCCACGGCTCGGATTCGGCGTCACCCAAGGAGTCGGCCAGTGACCACATATACGATCCCGAACGTCATCGCCTCGAACCCTCGTGGCGAGCGGATCATGGATGTCTACTCCCACCTGCTCACCGAACGGATCGTCTACCTGGGCACCGCAATCGACGCGGGCGTCGCGAATGCTCTCATCGCGCAGCTGATTTTTCTGGAATCAGACAACCCCGAGGCGGAGATCCAGTTCTATATCAACTGCGAAGGCGGAGACCCGAGCGCGATGCTCGCGATCTACGACACCATGCGCCATATCCGTCCGCGGGTTTCGACGACCTGTGTGGGACAGGCCGTCGCGGTGGGTGCCGTACTTCTCGCCGCGGGCGCCGAAGGCAAGCGTGCCGCTCTCCCACACGCACGGATCATCCTGCACCAGCCGGCAGCCCAGGGACGCGGAGCGATCCCCGATCTCATCCTGCAGGCCGACGAGGTCGTACGTGTCCGGGCGGACATCGAGCGCATACTTTCACGGCACACCGGCCAGACGGTCGAGACCCTGCGCGCCGACACCGATCACGATCGCGTGTTCACTGCTACCGCGGCCTTGGAGTACGGGCTCCTCGATCAGATCATCGAGGAGCGTTCATAGGCCCGTGGACAACCCCGGCAAGCCGCGCTACGCGGCCAGAGCATACGCCGCCGAGCAGGTGGCGCCTCTCGACGCGCCCTGCTGAGCAGGCCGCAAACTCTCGGCGACGGCAAGGGTCAGATCGACCAGGGTCACATCCAGCGCCCCGGCGACCGCGGCGATCATTTCGCTCGACGGCTCCTTGACGCCTCGTTCGATCTCGGAGAGATATTGCGGCGAGACTCCGGCGCGGCTTGCCGTCTCGCTCAACTTCTCGCCCCGCTCATGACGAAGCCCTCTCAAGCGCTCACCGAGCACCTGCCGCCACAGCGGCTCGCGAGCCGGAGGCGGCTCGGGGGCGGTCCGATTGATCGCTGGACGCGACGGCAGGGATGAGGCCATACCTCACCATAGGTCGATGGCGCGTTCGAGTTCTGTCGGCTTCGCGCAGAGCAGAACCATCTCCGCTTACCCTTGCCCAGCCTCAGGCCATGCGCGCGCTCACCGAGCGGTCGTCGCCGCGGCGACCGCTCGGTGAAGCCGAAGACCAGCCACGTGAGCACCGCTTGCGCAGGTGATGTTCCTTCTGATGAGGATCCGGGTCGAGTCCTGTCGGAGCTGAGCCGCCGAAGGCAGCAAACCCGGATCAACCCTGTGGCCTGCGATTCGGCTCCCACAGTCCAGAACGGCCGTTGATCTTTGAGATGCTGCGGCAGCATGCATCGCCGGGACTGGCACTTTGCTGCTCGCCATCGTCACGATCTCCGCCACACCGGACTGACGTGGATGGCCGACGGCGGGGTCCCCGTCCACGTCCTTCGCAAGATCGCCGGCCACGGCATCGCATCCATTCGGAACTACGCGCGACCTACGAGCCCAACGGATCGCAGGCTGGCAGGCACCGATCGGGACACGGGCGCCGCAGCACGTCAGCCGCCCGGGGTGCCCCTGGACCACGCGCTGCGCCGCCGGCGCAAGCCCGGTTCGGTACTGGCCCCCTGGCTTCCCCGGAAGGCCAGGGGCGCCCAGCGGATCCAGACTTCGCATCACCGATCTCGCCGGCGTTCCGCCGGGTCTGACGGCCTCGCAGTGTGGGTGATCGCGCCGGTCGGCAACCGCCGTCAGCTGTGCAGGAACTCCAGCAGGTCGGCGTTGAACTTCTCCTTGTCGCCGGGGACCAGCGCGATGCCATGCGAGCCGCCCTGGTACACCTTGTAGACGCAGTCCTGGATGATCTTGGCGGATTTGTCGGCCGACGCCGCGATCGGCACGACCTGGTCGTCGTCGCCGTGGACGATCAGGGTGGGGATGTCGAACTTCTTCAGGTCGGCGGTGAAGTCCGTGGCGGAGAAGGCATCCACGCAGGCCACGCCGGCCTGGATGTTCTCGGCCATGGCCATGAGCCAGAAGGCGTCCTTGTTTCCCTGGGTGACCTTGTTGCCGGGCCGGTTGGCGCCGAAGAAGCCGTCGGCGGTGTCCTTCCAGAACTGCGACCGCTCGGTGAGGATCCCCTTCTTGATCTTGTCGAACACCTCCTGGGGGGTGCCCTCGGGGTTGTCGGCGGTCTTGAGCATGAGCGGCGGCACCGCCGACAGCAGCACGGCCTTGCTGATGCGGGAGGTGCCGTGCCTGCCGATGTAGCGGGCCAGTTCTCCACCGCCCATGGAATGCGCCACCAGCGTCACGTCGCGCAGGTTCAGAGCGGTCAGGAGGTCATTGAGGTCGTCGGCGAAGGTGTCGAAGTCATAGCCCTCCCACGGCTGGCTGGAGCGACCGTGACCACGCCGGTCGTGCGCAATCGCCTTGTACCCGTCGTCGACGACCGCCTTCATCTGGTCGTGCCAGGCGTCGGCGTTCAGCGGCCAGCCGTGGATGAAGACGACCGGCGGGCCGCTGCCCCAGTCGTAGAAGAAGATCTGCTCGTTGTCGCGTGTGGTGATGTATGGCACCGTGAACCTTCCAAGAGGGCGATGGTCATGTAGATGGACGCCGCGGGTGCGCTCCGGCCCCCTTCGCCGCCGCAGCCCTTGTCGAGGGCCAGACGGCGCGCCAGGAGATCCGGGCACATCGCTCCAGGGCAGGCAATACCGCGCTTCACGGTTGGTCTAAGGCCAAGGCAGGATGCGGAGTTCTTTGCCGGGCCGCCCGATCGGCCGCAGCCAGGCCTGGTAGGCCGCAACCGACCCCGTCAGAGAGGGGCAGCATCGATGGCAGCACCCACCGGCGGGACGGGCACCGGTCAGTGATGCGAGCGACTACCCCCGCCCCGCCGGTGCCGTCACAAGCGCCCGCTCTGAGATGCGGTCGGATCCACCGCGGAAGACGTCGCTGGGTCGTGGCTCGCCCGAGCGTCAGGGGCCCGATGACGCCGCATCCGTTCGGCGCGGCACCATCGGGATGGCGGTCGCCGGCAGATGGTCGGCGATCCGGCGCACCGGGGTTGGCGGCCGGACACGTGAGGGTAGGAAGAGCCATGGCCCCCCGGTTCGAGCCATCGTCCAACACGGGGGACTCTGTGACCGACAACAGCCAGAAACAGCAGCAACTCGATCAGTACCGGGTGGATTCCACCAACACGCGGTACACCACCGACCAGGGCGTGCGCATCGACGACACCGACAACTCGTTGTCGATCGGAGAGCGTGGCCCGACGATCCTGGAGGACTTCCACCTGCGGGAGAAGGTGACGCGCTTCGACCACGAGCGCATCCCGGAGCGGGTGGTGCACGCGCGCGGCTCGGGCGCGCACGGGGTGTTCCAGGTGTATGAGTCGCTGGCTGAGTACACTTGTGCCGACTTCCTGTGCGACCCGGAGCTGCTCACTCCGGTGTTCGTGCGTTTCTCCACGGTGGCAGGCTCGCGCGGTTCGGCCGACACGGTGCGGGACGTACGCGGCTTCGCGACCAAGTTCTTCACCCGTCAGGGCAATTACGACCTGGTGGGCAACAACTTTCCCGTGTTCTTCGTGCAGGATGCGATCAAGTTTGCCGATTTCGTGCACTCGGTCAAGCCGGAGCCGCACAACGAGATCCCGCAGGCGCAGTCGGCGCACGACACGTTGTGGGACTTCGTGCAGTTGCAGCCGGAGACGATGCACACGGTCATGTGGTTGATGTCGGATCGGGCGATCCCGCGCAGCTTCCGCATGATGCAGGGGTTCGGCGTGCACACCTTCCGCCTGGTCAACGCCGCGGGGCGGGGCACGTTCGTGAAGTTCCACTGGCGGCCCGCGCTCGGCACGCACTCGCTGGTGTGGGACGAGGTTCTGCGCATCCAGGGCAATGACCCCGACTTCAACCGGCGCGATCTGTGGGATGCGATCGAGGCCGGCCAGTACCCGGAGTGGGAGCTGGGCCTACAACTGGTGCCGGAGGAGGACGAGCACAAGTTCGACTTCGACCTGCTCGACCCCACGAAGATCATCCCGGAGGAGGAGGTGCCGCTGCGGATGGTCGGCAAGATGACCCTCAACCGCAATCCGGACAACTTCTTCGCCGAGACCGAGCAGATCGCCTTCTGCACCGCCAACGTGGTGCCGGGCATCGACTTCACCAACGACCCGCTGCTGCAGGGCCGCAACTTCTCCTATCTCGACACCCAGCTGCTGCGCCTGGGCGGCCCGAACTTCCAGCAGATCCCGATCAACCGCCCGCTCGCCCCCGTCCACAACGACAACCGCGACGGCTTCCACCAGCACATGATCCACACCAGCCACACGAACTACTCCAAGAACTCCATCAGCGGCGGCTGCCCGGCCACCGGAGTGCTCAGCGGTGACATGACGGGCGTGTTCCGGCATTACACCGAGCGGGTCGAGGGTGAGAAGATCCGCAGGCGCAGCCCCAGCTTCGCCGACCACTACAGCCAGGCCACCCTGTTCTGGAACAGCATGTCGGACTGGGAGCAGCATCACATCATCAAGGCGTTCCTGTTCGAGCTGGGCCACGTACAACGCCGATACATCAAGGAGCAGGTGGTCGAACGGCTGGCCAACGTGGACACCGGGCTGGCCGGGCATGTGGCCGCCGGGCTCGGCCTGCCCGCCCCGGCGCCGAAGGGCAGCAACCACGGCAAGTCCTCCCCGGCGCTCAGCCAGGCCGGCCAGCCCTCCAGCCTGGCCACCCGCAAGATCGCGATCTTGGTGAGCGACCGGACCGATGCCGGCGCACTGTATCCGGTGATGCAGGAGCTGGAGAGCGGCAAGGCGGTCTGCGATGTGATCGCGCCGCACGAGGGGACGGCCGGATCGCTGACCGTGGACAAGCAGGTCAGCGCCGCCTCCTCGGTGCTGTACGACGCGGTGCTGTGCACCGGCGGCGCGGAGCTGACCGGCAACGGGCACGCCGTGCAGTTCGTCCGCGAGGCGTTCAGGCACGGTAAAGCCATCGGCGCGCTGCCGGACGGCGAACCGCTGCTACAGACCGCCGCCCTGCCCGGCCGCCAGGGCGTCGTCGACTCCGCGGCGGCGGACGACTTCACCGGGCAGTTCATCGCCGCCATCCTGCAACACCGCCACTACGACCGGAACGTGGCCGCCTTTCCCGCCTGAGACCCTCGCTTCCTGCGGGCGGCATCAGCCGGCCCTGCCCATGCCTGCCCGGTTCTTGGGTGCTCGACTGGCGCGAGCACCATACCGGGCCCACTCACACGCTGGAACCACCTCATCTTCGCCGTCGGAGAGCACCCCGTAGACGCCAGCCAACGAGGGATGCCGGCGCAGCCTTGCCTGTACTCCCGAGATCGGCAAGCCTCGGAAGCAGGCTCCCGGAGGTGACCTCCGAGACTGCGCGCAGCGTCGATCGGCGCTTGGCCAGCCCGGCTTCCAGCCGCTCGTGCACTCCTTGCAGGACACCTGGCGTGTCGGAAGCACCTGCGCGATGACGGCGAGCGGGACGTCGAGCGAGCGCAGCAGCCCGATCGACAGCGCATCGCGCGCCTGCTTGTGCCGGTAGTAGCGGTACCCGGTGTGCTCGTCCACGTACGCGGGCACCAGCAGTCCGAGCTCGGCGTAGTGCCGCAGCTGCTTGATGCTCAGCCGGCCGAGCCTGGCGAACTGTCCGATCGGCGACAGCTCCTCGTCCATGCCCCCAGCATGGTGTCTCCCCATGTGGGAGAGTCCAGCCGTGGGCTTTGGCGGCGGCCAGGCCGTCGCGGGTGCCGGCGACGATGAGTTCGGGATGAACTCGGCCAGGGCGGCGAAGACGTGGAAGATGAGCCGGCCGCCGGGGGTGGTGGTGTCGAGGTTCTCGTGCAGCGAGGTGAAGCCGATCTCGCGGCGGCGCAGCTCGCCGACCATGGTGATGAGGTCGGCCAGAGAGCGGCCGTAGCGGTCGAGGCTCGGGACGACCAGGGTGTCGCCTTCGGTCAGGAACGCGTGGCAGGCCGCCGGCTCGGGGCCGCTCGGCGCTCTTGCCGGACTTCTTGTCGGCGAACACGCGCCGGCATAGTTCGGCCACCGACACCTCGGGCCGGAACTGGCGAAAGCGGGCTGTCCGATCCTCCCCGAAGGCCTGTACGTCTAGGCCATGCTGTCGGCCGTCGCCAGGTACCGGCTGCTGTTCGGGCGCGGGCCTGCGCTCGCGCCCTCCTGGGAAACCCCAGGTCTCCTCGCTCACGCCGCCTCCGCTCACTGGCTTCCAAGTGGATCACAAGACTCCGTCGGCAGCCTGTGGGTGCAAGCGACGAGAAGACGAACTCTTCAGAAGGCGAGGAAGAAGAGTTGATCATCAGAAAGCTCCTTCTCCCCATGCTGACGGCCGCCGCTCTGGTGTCCTCCGCGACCATCTCCCACGCGAGCGTGGCGGACCGCCTGACGCCCACCCCTCAGAACCCATGTCCTTCCGGCAGCCTGTCGGCGTCGATCGCGTCAGGGCCGATGGAGATCTCCAGCAGCGACGCGGCCCCCACGCTCAACGTCCGCCTCATGTGTTACAACTGGACGACCAAGAAGCTGGCCCCCATCGAGGCCGGCCAGGAGATCAACGTCGAGGTCCTGGGCGTGTGGGCCACGTCGGAGGCTGCACTGTGGGACGAAACCCTGCGCAACGAGAACACCTCGTGGCCGTACAACAGTGACACGGCGAAGCCGTCGTACAAGAACTTCACGAAGGCGTACGGCCAGTACACCATGCCCGACGAGGGCTGGAACAAGCTCAAGAACGTCGGCAAGCCCGACACCTGGGGAGTGCTCTACTGGCAGACCTGGGTCTGCCACCGTAACCCGGGCGACCCCGAACCGAGCGGGTGCATCCTCTACAAGCAGCCTGAACTGCTGTTCATCGACCACACCTGAGGCCCCGCTCCGACCCGACACCGGCGTTGATCAGGCGGTGATTCGCCCGGTCCGCGCCGGCTGATCCCGATACACCCCGGGTGACCGGACGAGCCTGCCGGCTCCGGACCGCGAGCGCGGCCCGGAGCCGGCAGGCTCGATCAGCCGATCGGCGGCGCGAGGTACTCCAGCGCGCAACCGCCACCGGACGGGGGCACTCGCTCAAGTCCGGTGAACGCCTCCGCACCGTCCGGGGTGATCAGGCCGCCCACGTCGTCTTCGTGGTTGTGGGTGATGGCCACGTCGGTGACCTGCGCGTGCTCTCGGGCCTCAGGCCGTCGATGCGATGGCGCGAACTCGCGTCCAGGCTGGATCCGTTGGACCTTCCGCCATGGCTACCGGGCGGCGCCTGCATCGACCAGGCACTCCCGCGTATCTCAGCGGATCGCGTCGATCATCGTCTCCGGCGAGGTGTTGAAACAGAACCGGATCCCCGGCGCCGCGGTGGCCAGCACGTTGGTCAGCCGTTCGGAGAGCAGGGTGTGCTCGGGAATCGTCCGCACGCCGGCTCCGATCATCGTCACGCCGAAGGGGGGCCGGACTCTACCCGACGTGCTGATCTGCGACGAGGTCACCTCGGCCCTGGACGACGGCACCGCCCGCGCGGTCATGAACGTCCTGACCGGGCTGAGGTGGTCGGTGACCTGGCCGCTGGTGATGCGACTGGCCTCGCCTGCGATCGCGATCACGCTCGAGGCCGGGTTCCGAACAGACCGGCGGCGAGCTTCTGCAGCAGGCTGTAGGCCAGGATCGGCACGAGGACCTGCGGACGGTGCGCGAACCAGCTTGTGGCCAGGACCGCCGCCGCGCTGGTGTTGTTCATGCCGGTCGCGAAGGTGAGGGAGATGCCGTCGGGAGCGTCGCATCTGGTCCATCGGGACATCCACCTGCCGACGAGGAAGGACAGGCAGCAGACCGCACCGGCCACGCCGACGGCCAGGGCCAGGAAGTCAGGGTCGGGAGGCGACAGCGCCTGCCCGAGCGCGCCGGAGGCGTTGAGATAGCACAGCAGCAGGATGTTCGCGATGTTGACCAGCTTGATGACCGGCGCGATGCGTGCCGCTCGCCGATCGCCGAGCATGGCCCGCGCAAGGATCCCGGCCAGAGAGGGCAGCACGATCAGGGCCAGCGCGAATGCGCCCGCGCCCGCTGTCCCGGCCAGCCCGTCCAGCCGCGCCGTGTCATCAAGGCTACGGGCGCCCCCTGGGCCGACCAGGGCGGCGGACACGGTCAGCCCCCACGGAACCGTGACAGGACTGAGCAGCGTCGAGCCCACGACCATGGCGACCACCAGGGGAACGTTGCCTCCAGCGTTCTGCCCCCATGACGCCGCTCCGCCGGCGATCGGCATGGCCAGCACCAGCAGCAACCCGACCGCGAGGCACTCCACCTCCGCGGCGTCGGGCCAGGCCCGCAGGCACATCGCAGCAACCGGCAAAAGCACCACGGGCAGGAACGCGTTCATCGCCACGCCCGACGCCAACCGCAGGGGCCGACCCACGACGGCGCGCAGATCCCGTACCCGCACTCCGAGACCGGCGGTCGATAACATCACAGCCAGCAAGACCATGGGCACCGTGACCGGAACACCCGATCCAAGCGCCATCGCCCGCAACGCCTCGCCCGGCCGCGGTGCGGCGGCAGCCAGCAGATAGCAGACGATCATCAACGCGAGCAGCCATCGCTGCACCGCGCCCACCACCCGGTCAATCATCTGAGCAACCTATCGATTACCGTCAGTGACCCGAACTTCGGGGGCAGGAACTGGCGCGCCTGTAGGCCATGGCCGCCCGGCCGAGCCGGCGCCCGTGGTGGCGGAGGGTCTTGACGTGCGGCCGGACAGACTTGCCGGAAGGCCCGCAGTGCCGCTGACCTGCCGTAGCAACGGCAGAGGCGGGAGCCGAGCAGTTCAGGAGTGGGCCGGGCCCCCCCGCCGACGAGGCGGCGGGGGCCCGCCCCGGGCGCAGCCCGGCACCGGGACGC
>NZ_JBSFGF010000053.1:0-23208 GCF_053596455.1 Nonomuraea sp. NPDC001699
CCCGCTCAGACCGACAGATCCCGTTGAAGACCCGAGGTCAGTCAGAGGTTGGGTCAGGACTGGCGGGAGGTGCTCACCTACATCATCTCTGTCAGAAGTAGCGCAGCCACACGTACACCCAGGCCAGGGCCGTGCTGCCCAGGGTGACGACGATGCCGTACCGGGTGAACTGCCAGAACGAGATCGGGTTGCCCGTGCGGGCGGCGATCCCGAGGGCCACCACGTTGGCGCTGGCGGCGACCGCGGTGCCGTTGCCGCCGAAGTCGGCGCCGAAGGCGAAGGCCCACCACAGCGCCTGCCCGGTGGACGCGTCCGGTGCGGCGGCGGCCAGTTCCTCCACCACCGGCGCCATCGTCGCCACGTACGGGATGTTGTCGAAGAAGGCCCCCAGCACGCTGGAGCCGAACAGCAGCGAGGTGGCCGCGGCGAAGTAGTTGTCGCCGAACAGGTCGATGGTGGCCCGTCCGATGGTCTCCATGGTCCCGGTGTGCACCAGGCCCGCGACCATGACGAACAGCCCGGCGAAGAACACCAGCGTGGGCCATTCGACCTCGCGCAGCACGTCCCCGAGCTCGACCCGGCACACCAGCAGCATGACCCCCGCGCCGACCAGGGCGATGATCGAGGGCGCCAGGTGCAGGACGGAGTGCAGCGCGAACGCCGTCACCACCCCGGCCAGCACCGTCAGCGACCGCGCCAGCAGCGCGGGGTCGGTGATGGCCCGCCGCTCCTGCAACGCCATCACCTTGGCCACGTGGTCGGCGTTGTAGTGGAACGAGCGGCGGAACAGCGGGTAGGTGAGCAGCACGAACACCCCGAAGATCACCACGACCGCCGGAGCCATGTGCACGAGGAAGTCGTTGAACGTCAGCCCCGCCCGGCTGCCGATGATGATGTTCGGCGGGTCGCCGATCAGCGTCGCGGCCCCGCCGATGTTGGAGGCCAGCACCTCGGCGATCAGGTACGGCGCCGCCGGGATGCGCAGCCGCCCGCACACCATCACCGTCACCGGCGCGACCAGCATGATCGTCGTGACGTTGTCCAGGAAGGGCGAGGCCACTGCGGTGATGGCCATCAGCATGACCATCAGCCGGTACGGCCGTCCCCGTGAACGTTTGGCCGCCCAGATCGCCAGGTAGTCGAACAGCCCGGTCTGTTTGATCACGCCCACGATGATCATCATGCCGAGCAGCAGGAAGATGACGTTCCAGTCGATGCCCGCGTGCCCTGAGGAGAACACCTCCTCCCCCGGCGTCAGCCCGAGCACGGTCATCAGCCCGGCCGCCACGAGGACGACCTTGACCTTGTCGGCCTTCTCGGTGGCGATGAAGAAGAACGCCACCACGAAAATGGCCATGGCCAGGATCGCGCTCATCCGGATCAGTCCGGAAGGCTCGTGATGGCCAGGCTGGTCAGCAGGCGTTCCAGTGTGATCGCCCCGCTGAGGGTGCCGTCGGCGCCGAGCATGGCGACGAGCGGACTGCGGGTGCGGGCCATCAGCGCCGCCACCTCCAGCAGCGTCGCCTCCGGCGGCACGGTGACGGGCCGCGCGGGCGGCTTGGGCAGGCAGTCGCCGACCGTCAGGTGGGCGAGCTCCTGCCAGAACACCTCGGCGTCGCTCTCGTCGAGGGTGCGGACCAGGGCCGGGTCCTCCTGGTAGGTGCCGGGGATGGCCAGCCGCAGCACCTGCGTGCCCGGCAGCACGGTCGCGGGCCTGCCGTGCTCGTCCACCACGATGAGCCCGGGGAGCCGGTTGACGACCATCAGGCGCACCGCGCGGACCACGGAGTCGCGGGCGGTCACGGTCGGCAGGGTGACGGCGATATCGTGTGCTCGCATGGCACCGTCCACGGTGGTCGGAGTGGTCTGGGAACGGCGTGCCGCGCCGGTTCCGGGCGCGGCCGCATGGCGGATCTTGATGGGGTACCTCCAGCGGGGGCGAACGTCAGAAGGGCGGCCAGGGGGCTCAGACGCCCTGCCCCGGCCACGGGACGGCGGCCGGCCCCCGGCGCGGCCCGCCCGTCAGATGGCCCCGGGGGACGGACCGCGACCCGCGGGCGGGCAGGAGGAGAAGCGGTCCTGCCGCCGCGGCCCAGAGAAGGTCCGTGCCACGCATCGCCCACCTCCTTACGGTCCGTCCCTGTTTTCCGGGGAGACCCATGTCATCACCGGGCGGGGGGCCGCGCCCATCGGGTCCGGCCCCCATATCGGGTGGGGGCGGAGCCGTATCCGGGCGAGGTAAGTGGACAGCGCGGGCGGAATACGCCCAGGCTGGAGGCATGAGAGACGCCGTCGCCACCGCGCCGGAGCCGCCAGGCCGCACCCCGGCCCAGGCGTTGTTCCGCCGCCTGTTCGTCATCAACGCGCTGGTCTTCGCCGCGGGCACGTTCGTGCTGGCGCTGTCTCCGGCGACGGTCTCCTCACCGGTGCTCCTGACCGAGGTCCCGGTGCTGCTGATCGGCCTGGCGCTGATCCTGGCGGCGAACGCGTTCCTGGTGCGGGCCAGCCTCGCCCCGCTGACCTCGTTGACCGCCCTGATGCGGCGCGTGGACCTGCTGCACACCCACGACCGGCTGCCCGCCGGCAACCGGGACCTCAGGAGCGTCACCGACACCTTCAACCAGATGCTCGACCGCCTGGAGGAGGAGCGCAGCGTGGCCAGCGCCCAGGCCCTGGCCGCCCAGGAGGCCGAACGCGGCCGCATCGCCCGCGAGCTGCACGACGAGATCGGCCAGAGCCTGACCGTCGCGCTGCTGGCCCTCAAGCGGGTGCGCGACCGGGCGCCCGCGGAGCTGGCCGAGGAGCTGGGACACGCCCAGGAGGCGATCAGGACCAGCCTGGACGAGGTGCGCCAGGTCGCCCATCGGCTGCGTCCCGGCGTCCTGGAGGACCTGGGGCTGATCAGCGCCCTCACGGCGCTGGCCACCGATCTGTCGCAGACCGGCACGGTTGAGGTCGGCCGCCGGCTGGCCCCGGGGCTGCCGCCGCTGACCTCCGAGGTCGAGCTCGTCCTCTACCGCATCGCCCAGGAGAGCCTGACCAACGTCGCCCGCCACGCCGAGGCCACCCGGGCGACGCTCACGCTGACGCCCGACGGCGGCGACCTGGTCCTGCGCGTCGCCGACAACGGCCGGGGCGGCATCGGCGAGCCGGGCGCCGGCATCCGCGGCATGCACGAGCGCGCCCTGCTCATCGGGGCCCGCCTGAGCGTGCACTCGCCGCCCGGTGGCGGCACCGAGATCGTCCTCACCGTCCCCGGCGCGGCCAAGGAGAACGCCCGATGACCCGCATCCTGCTCGCCGACGACCACGCGCTCGTCCGCCAGGGCGTCCGTCTCATCCTCGACGCGGAGCCCGACCTGACCGTGGTCGCCGAGGCCGCCGACGGGGCCGAGGCGGTCGAGGCCGTCCGCACCCACGACATCGACCTGGTCATCCTGGACATCGCCATGCCGCGCATGACCGGGTTGCAGGCCGCGCGCGAGATCGCCCGCCGCCGGCCGGGCGTGCGCATGCTGATGTTGTCCATGTACGACAACGAGCAGTACTTCTTCGCCGCGCTGAAGGCCGGGGCCTGCGGCTACGTGCTGAAGTCGGTGGCCGACCGCGACCTCATCGAGGCGTGCCGGGCGGCGATGCGCGGCGAGCCGTTCCTCTACCCCGGGGCGGTCACCGCGCTGATCCGCGACTACCTCCACCGCCACCGGCACGGCGACCCGCTGCCCGACAGCCTGCTGACGGCCCGCGAGGAGGAGATCGTCAAGCTCATCGCCGAGGGCCACTCCACCAAGGCCATCGCCGACACCCTGGTCATCAGCCCCAAGACCGTCGACCGCCACCGCAGCAACATCCTGGCCAAGCTCGGCCTCAACGACCGCCTCGACCTGACCCGCTACGCCATCCGCGCCGGCCTGATCGAACCCTGACCTCGGCGGACGACCTCGCCGCCGGGTCCCGTGGGCCCCGCGGCCCGTCCGGATGGAGCCCGCGGGCGCAGTTCCATGAGACGATCGAGATCATGATGGGTCCGTTGGGCGCGAGCAGTCACGTCCTCCACGCCTCGCTTTCGTCCTGCCATGCCCCGGCACGGGCCGCCGCCGGTCCCGTCGCCGTGCCGGTCGCGTGCTGAGCATGGCCGAAGACACCGTCGCGTCCTGGGACGCGCTCACCGGTCAGGAGGCCCGCGGCCTCGTCGCCCGCATCGAGGGGCTGCGCCCGCGGCGCGGTCCCGGCGACGGGGGCGAGGTGCCGTCGGCCGACGTCGACGTCGTCGAAGGGCTCGTTCCGGCGGCGGCCGGCGTGGCGGCGGCCTGGCTGCGCGAGCGGCCGTCCCCGGCCCTGCGGCGTACCCGGCTGCGGGTCCTGGCCTCCTACCTGCGGTGGCTGCGGGCGCAGGATCTCGCCGGCGACGTGCTGGGCAGCGGGTCGCAGGTCGACGCCTACTGCCTGGCCGCCCTCACCACCGGGCTGGCGCCGTCCGGCCGGCCGCTGGCCAAGGCGACGGTGGTCCGCAGGCGGGCCGTCCTGGCCTCGTTCTACGCCTTCGCCGGGCGCCACGGGCGGGCTCTGCCCGCGCCGGCCGCCCATCCGCCCACCCCGGCCGAGCGGCGGCTGCTGCGCGGCGGGATCGCCACGCTGGCCGAGGAAGGGCGCTTAGCCGAGGCCGTGGCGGTCGGGCTGCTGGAGTCCACCGGCGCGTCCGTCGACGCGCTGGCCCGGCTGACCGCGTGCGACGTGCACCTGGTGGGCGGCGGCGACCCCGTGCTGATCACCCTGCACGACGGCCGGGGCGACATCGTCGCCTTCCCGCTCGCGCCCTACCTGCGCCGCCCGCTGCGCCGCCTGTGCGGCGACCGGCCCGCCGACCATCCGCTGCTCAGCGGCGACGCGGGCCGGCGTGTCGACCTGGCGTGGACGCGGGCCGCGCTCATCGACGCCGCGCTCGCCGCCGGTCTGCCCCGGTGGCGGGCCGAGGGCCTGCACCCGCACCTGATGCGCGCCCTGACCGTGACCGAACTCGGCGGGTCCCCGGCGGACGTCCGGGCGCGCTGAGCCCCTGACTCTCGGCGGCCGGGACGAGCCCCCTGCCGCCGGGAGCGGGCCGGTTCAGACGGCGCCGGTGAGCCGGCGGCGGAACACCCAGTACGTCCACGCCTGGTAGCCCAGCACCAGCGGCGTGAAGATGGCCGCGACCCAGGTCATCACCGTCAGCGTGTACGGGCTGGAGGCCGCGTTGGTCACGGTGAGGCTGTTGGCCGGGTCCAGGGCGGGCATGACGTTCGGGAACAGGCCGCTGAAGATCGCGCAGACCAGCGCGACCACGGCGACCGCGCTGGCGGTGAAGGCCCACCCGTCACGGCCGCGCACGGTCGCGGCCACCGCGCCGATCAGGCCGAGCGCGACCAGCGTCACGGCGGCCCACCGGACGGGCCCGGCGCCGTCGTTCGAGAGCAGCAGGAACGCCATCACCGCCAGGAACGCCGCCGGGGAGATGCTCTTGGCCATCCGGGCGGCGGCCAGGCGCAGGTCGCCGGTGGTGCGCAGGGCCAGGAAGACCGCGCCGTGCAGGGTGAACAGCAGCAGCGTGGCCAGCCCGCCGAGCAGCGCGAACGGGTTGAGCAGGGTCAGCAGCGTGCCGGTGTACTCGTGCTCGGCGTTCAGCGGGACACCGCGCACGATGTTGGCGAACGCGACCCCCCAAAGGAAGGCGGGGACGAGGGACCCCCAGAACAGCGCCCGGTCCCAGCCGCGCGTGCTGTCGCTCTTGCTGCGGTACTCCAGGGCCACGCCGCGGGCGATGAGCGCCAGCAGGATGAGGAACAGCGGCAGGTAGAAGCCGCTGAACAGGGTGGCGTACCACTCGGGGAAGGCGGCGAAGGTCGCGCCGCCGGCCACCAGCAGCCACACCTCGTTGCCGTCCCAGACCGGGCCGATCGTCTTGAGCACGGCTCGCCGGTCGGCCTCCTCGCGGCTCAGGACGGGCATCAGGACGCCGACGCCGAAGTCGAAGCCCTCCAGCAGGAAGTAGCCGGTCCACAGCACGGCGATCAGTACGAACCAGACGTTTTCCATGATTTCCTCAGTAGCTCAGCGCGGGGACGGCGGTCTCGGGCTCGTCCTGCTCGTTCGGCCCGATCCGGATGAACTTGACCAGCAGCCGGATCTCGATGATCGCGAGCACGGCGTAGGCCAGGGTGAAGCCGACCAGCGTGATGGCCACCGAGGGCACGTCCGCCGTGGGCGAGACGGCGTAGGCGGTGCGCATCAGCCCGAAGACGGTCCACGGCTGGCGGCCCATCTCGGTGAAGATCCAGCCCATGCTGTTGGCTAGGAACGGCAGGCCGATGCCGGCGACGGCCAGCCTGTAGGCCCAGCGGCCCGCGGGCAGCCGGCCGCGCCTGGTCAGCCAGAGCCCGGCCAGGGCGAGCAGCGCCGACAGCATGCCGAATCCGATCATGAGCCGGAAGGACCAGTAGGCCAGGCCGACGACCGGCCGGTAGTCGCCGGGGCCGTACAGGGCCTCGTAGCGGGCCTGGATGTCGTTGATGCCCTCGACCTCGCCGTCCAGGGTGTTGGTGGACAGCAGGCTCAGGCCGTACGGGATCTGGAGGTTGACGTGGTTGCGGCCGTTCTCGACGTCGCCGATGGCGAACAGGGAGAAGCCGGCGGAGGTCTCGTCCTCCCACAGGGCCTCGGCGGCGGCCATCTTCATCGGCTGCTGCTCGGTCATGATCTGGGCCTGCCAGTGGCCGGAGAACGACACCCCGACCGCCGAGACCAGGCTGACGGCCAGCGCCAGCCGGGCCGAGGTGCGGAAAAGGGAGACGTCCCGCTTGCGCAGCAGGAACCAGGCGCTGACGCCCAGCACGAACGCGGCCGCCGTCAGGAACGCCCCGAACAGGACGTGCGGGAAGGTGACCAGCGTGGTCGAGTTGGTCAGGACGGCCCAGATGTCGGTCAGCTCGGCGCGGCCGTTGTTGATCCGGTAGCCGACGGGGTGCTGCATCCAGGAGTTGGCCGCCAGGATGAAGTAGGCCGAGATGTTGGTGCCGATGGCGGCCAGCCAGATCGTGGCCAGGTGCAGCCGGGGCGACAGCCGGTCCCATCCGAAGATCCACAGGCCGAGGAACGTGGACTCCAGGAAGAAGGCCATCAGCCCCTCCATGGCCAGGGGCGCCCCGAACACGTCACCGACGAACCGGGAATAGTCACTCCAGTTCATCCCGAACTGGAACTCCTGCACGATTCCCGTCACGACGCCCATGGCGAAGTTGATCAGGAACAGCCGGCCCCAGAACCGGGTCAGCCGCAGGTACTCCGGCTTCTTCGTCCGGTGCCACGCCGTCTGCAACCCGGCCACGATGATCGACAGGCCGATCGTGAGCGGCACGAAGAGGAAGTGGTAGACGGTCGTGATGCCGAACTGCCACCGGGAGAGATCCAGGACATCCATGCAGGCCAGGCTCCTCTTCCCGACCGTCGCGCCGTAGGGCCGTGCGTCCCTGGGACGAGGGACGTTGGTCCCATGGAGGGGCGAAGGACCCTGTCCGGGGTACGGGGTGCCTGGACGGCTTCACCACGCATGGGGACGCAGAGGCAGGAGGAGACAGTGACACGGACCGGCGACTTCGGCCACCGCATCCAGTACCACCGGCAACGGCTCGGGCTCACCGTCGAGCAGGTGGCGGAACGGGCGGACATGTCCGCCGGCTACCTCCGGTACATGGAGGAGCACGTGGACATCCCGGACAGGGGCACCCTGAACCGCCTGGCCGACGCGCTGGGGACCACCGGCGAGGACCTGCTGGGCGGCGGGCGCGACCGGCCGCCGGGCGTGGGGCCGGCGATGGCCGAACCCGTCCTGGAGGTGCTCGAACGTGACGAATGCCTGAGCCTGATCGCGCCCGGCGGCATCGGCCGGATCGCGTTCAACGGCTCGCACGGGCCGACGGTGCTGCCCGTCAACTACCGCGTGCACGACGGCGCCATCGTCTTCCGCACCGCCTCGGGCGGCCCCATGGACCAGGACCTGCGGACCGGGCTGGAGGGCGTCGAGGTCATGGTGGGCTTCGAGGTGGACCGCATCGACGAGGCCCGGCGGCAGGGCTGGAGCGTGCTCGTCCAGGGGCCCGCGCACCACGTGACGCCGGACGAGCAGGCCGGCGACGACGTCACCCCGTGGGCGGGCGGCGACCGGTCGCTGCACATCCGGATCGTCCCCCACCACGTCACCGGCCGCCGCATCCACGCGATGTAGGGTCAGCGCGACCGGACGGGCACCCGTCGCCGGTAGACGACGTAGGGCCGCCACCGGGTCGGGCGCTGCCAGTCGAAGCCGAAAGCCAGGTGCTGGAAGCCGGTGACCGGGCGGACCTTCTCCTGGCCCACGTAGTGCGCCCAGCCGCCGCCGTTGACGCCCTGGCAGCCGGTCAGCAGCACCAGTGTCAGGAACGAGCGGTAGATCTGGTCGGAGTGGAACCAGTGGTTGGTGCCCGCGCCCATCGCGATCATCGACCGGCCCTTGGTGCGCTCGGCGTTGCGGGCGAACTCGCGGGCGATCCTGGCGATCGTGGCGGCCGGGACCGAGGTGATCTCCTCCGCCCAGGCCGGGGTGTAGGGCCGGCCGGCGTCCTCGTAGCTCTCCGGCCAGTCGCCGGGCAGGTCGCGCTTGACGCCGTACTGGGCCATGAGCAGGTCGAACACCGTCGTCACGAGCTTGCCGGCCATCTCGGTCACCGGGACGCCGCGGCGCATGACCGGGCCGCCCTCGGTGGGCCCCTCGTCGAAGCGCGGCAGGTCCACCTCGACCGCCCGCCCGGACCGGCCGAGCAGGGTCAGCGCGGGGACGGCGCCGTCCAGGTCGAGGTTCCAGCGGCCCTCGCTCTCCTGGCCCAGGTCGGCGGCGGTCAGGAAGCGGCGCGGCACGTACGCGTCGCCGCGCGGCTCCAGCGTCACCAGGAACGGCAGGTCGGTGTACTTGCGCACGTAGTCGGTGAAGTACGGGACCTGGCGGTCGCGGAAGAACTCGGTCAGCGTGACGTGGCCCATCGCCATGGCCAGGGCGCCGTCGGTGCCCGGGTGCGGCGAGAGCCAGTCGTCGGCGAACTTGACGTTGTCGGCGTAGTCGGGGCTGACCGCGACGACCTTGGTGCCCTGGTAGCGGGCCTCGGTCATGAAGTGGGCGTCCGGGGTGCGGGTGACCGGGATGTTGGGGCCCCACATGATCAGGTAGCGGGAGTTCCACCAGTCGGCCGCCTCGGGCACGTCGGTCTGGTCGTCCCACACCTGCGGCGAGGCGATCGGCAGGTCGGCGTACCAGTCGTAGAACGACAGCAGCGTGCCGCCGATCATCGACAGGAAGCGGGTGCCGGCCGCGAACGAGGCCATCGACATCGCCGGGATCGGCGAGAAGCCCACCACCCGGTCGGGGCCGTGGTCCTTGATGGTGTGCACGTGGGCGGCGGCCATCAGTTCGAGGACCTCCTCCCAGCTCGACCGGACGAACCCGCCCTTGCCGCGCGCCCGCTTGTAGGCCCGCGCGCGCTCCGGGTCGCCGGTCAGCTCGGCCCACGCCAGCACGGGGTCGCCCAGCCTGGCCTTGGCCTCGCGCCACATCTCCAGCAGCACGCCGCGCACGTACGGGTAGCGCACCCGCGAGGGAGAGTAGGTGTACCAGGAGAAGGAGGCGCCACGGGGACAGCCGCGCGGCTCGTACTCGGGCGACTCCGGGCCGACCGACGGGTAGTCGGTGGCCTGGTGCTCCCAGGTGATCAGGCCGTCCTTGACGAACACCTGCCAGGAGCACGAGCCCGTGCAGTTCACGCCGTGAGTCGAGCGCACCACCTTGTCGTGCGCCCACCGGTCCCGGTAGAAGCGGTCCCAGGCGCCGGGGTCGACCTGGTGCAGGGTGCGGCCGTCCGCCGACACCTCCGCCCTGGTGAAGAACTTCCTGGCGGCCAGCAACGGCCCCATGCCCGGGATCGCGTCCGTGTCGCTCATGTCGCTCACAACTTGTCCCCTGCCACAACGGTCATGGCCCCAGGCTGGTGGGTGGGCGCCCGGTCCCGGCAGGGACCAAAGTCCCTCCGTACGGGCCCGATGGGCCCGCCGCCGGCGCCCGGGACCTTGGTCCCTACTGCCGGGTGACGGGAGGCGGTAGCGTCGAGGACATGATTCGTGTGTTCCTTCTCGACGATCACGAGGTCGTGCGGCGCGGCGTCGCCGCCCTGCTCGACTCCGAGGACGACATCGAGGTGATCGGCGAGGCCGGGACCGCCGAGTCGGCGATCGCCCGCATCCAGGCCCTGAAGCCGGACGTCGCGGTGCTCGACGTGCGCCTGCCCGACGGCAACGGCGTCGACGTGTGCCGCGAGGTGCGCTCGAAGCTGCCGGCGCTGGCCTGCCTCATGCTGACGTCGTTCGCCGACGACGACGCCCTGTTCGACGCGGTGATGGCCGGCGCCTCGGGCTACGTGCTCAAGCAGATCCACGGCTCCGACCTGGTCGGCGCGGTGCGCACGGTGGCCTCCGGGCAGTCGCTGCTCGACCCGCAGACCACCGCCGCCATGTTGCAGCGGCTGCGCGACCAGGCGGTCCGGCAGGACCCGCTGGCGGCGCTGTCGGAGCAGGAGCGGCACATCCTCGACCTGATCGGCGAGGGGCTGACCAACCGGCAGATCGGCGAGCGCATGTTCCTGGCCGAGAAGACGGTCAAGAACTACGTGTCCAACCTGCTGGCCAAGCTCAACATGCAGCGCCGTACGCAGGCGGCGGCGCTGTCGGCGCGGTTGCGGGCCGACCGGCGCGGCTGAACGTCCCCCGGGATGGGACTTTCGCCTCTGACATCGGGAACGGTCCTGGTGGGAGGCTGAGAAGCATGCAACTCGATTCGTCCGGGCTCCAGGTGCTCTCCCGTGAGGAGTGCCTGCGCCTGTTGTCGTCCACGCCGATCGGGCGGATCGTCTTCACCGATCGCGCCCTGCCGGCGGTGCAGCCGGTCAACTTCTGCCTCGACGGCGAGAGCGTCGTCATCCGCACCTCGATCGGGTCGAAGCTGGCCGCGGCCACCCGGCACGCCGTGGTGGCGTTCGAGGCCGACGAGTTCGACCCGTCGATGCGCACCGGCTGGTCGGTGACGGCGGTCGGGCACGCGCGGGCGGTGACCGATCCCGCCGAGATGGCCCGGTTGTCCGCGCTGCCCCTGTCCCCGTGGGCTCCGGGGAGCCGCGACCACTACATCGTGGTGGACGCCGAGGAGGTGTCCGGCCGCCGGATCGCTGAGTGACGTACCGTTCAGACGCTTTCGTGCGGGGCCCGGCCGACGGCCGGGCCCCGCTCTTTCGTGGGGTGCGGTCGGCGTGAGGCGACCGGCCCGGCCACGCGGCGGGCGGCCAGCGCGCGGACCGCGGTCACCGTCAGGGCCAGGGTGAGCACGGCGGTGGCCGCCAGCAGGCCCAGGCCGACGCCGTACGAGCCGAGCCGGCCGTACAGGAAGCCCATCACCAGCGGCGGGACGAACCCGCCGAGCCCGCCGGCGGCGCCGACCAGGCCGGTGAACAGGACGGGGACGATGGTCGCCGCCGAGACCAGCGGGAACATCACCCGCCCGCCGAACCTGTCGGTGAGCGCGCCGACCGGGATGCGGCCCAGCGACCCCACGATCACCGGGACGGCCACCAGCAGCGCCTGCTGCCCGGCCGACAGCCCGAGCAGCTCCTTGAAACGCGGACCGAGCGGGCTGAGCAGGGCCCAGGCCCAGAAGTTCACCGCGAAACCCAGGGTCGCCAGGGTGAGCATCAACGCCGGGCTGCGGCCGGGGGTGGTGGCCGGTGCGTTCGTCATGTCTTCCTCACGTGGTTCATGCGGAGGCGGGGCGGCCGGACATGGCCGCGGCCACCTGGCTGTGCCGTCCCATCACAGCTCAGCGGGCATGACGTGAGGTATGGACGAAGGTCCCGACCACCCGGGACTTGGGACGCGCGACGGGCTCCGGGGGTCGTCACAGCGGGACGTGCCAGCGCAGGCGGGTGCCGCCCTCCTCCTGCGCCTCCAGCTCGGCGGCCCCGCCCAGGTCGGCGGCCCGTTCCTCGATGTTGCGCAGGCCGCTGCGACGCCCGCCGTCCCCCACGCCGACACCGTTGTCTCCGACGACGAGGGTGAGCCCGCCCTTGGCGACCTCGATGGAGACCTCGGCCCGGGTGGAGTGGGAGTGGCGCACCACGTTGGACAGCGCCTCGCGCAGGACGGCCAGCAGGTGCTCGGCCACCGGGTCGGGCACCAGGGTGTCGATCTGGCCCTCCATGCGCAGACCCGGCATGAACCCCAGGTGCGCGCCCGCCCCTTCCACCAGGTCGACGATCCGCGTGCGCAGACTCGGCGCGGTGTCCTCGCGCGGGGCCTGGAGGGCGAAGATGGACGAGCGGATCTGCCGGATCGTCTCGTCCAGCTCGTCGATGGCGTGCTGGAGCCGTTTGCCCGCCTCCGGCCGCTCGACCAGCCGTACGGTGCTCATCAGCGTCATCGCCGTCGCGAACAGCCGCTGGATGACGACGTCGTGCAGGTCCTTGGCGATGCGGTCGCGGTCCTCCAGCAGGCCGAGCCGTTCGGCGTCGCGGCGGGTCTCGGCCAGTTCCAGCGCGATCGCGGCCTGCCCCGCGAACGACTCCAGCATCTGCTGGTCGGCCCCGCTGAACGGCAGCCGTCCGCCGCACTTGGCCAGCATGAGCACCCCGCGTACGCGCGGCGCGGCGCCCAGCGGGACCATGAGGCCCGGCCCGTAGCCCAGCCGCCGCAGCGGCGAGTCGGGGTAGGCCGCGCCCGGCAGGTCCCGCTCGGACCGGGGCTCGGCCTGCGTGAACGCCTGCCCCTCCAGCGTGGCCGAGACGTCGAACTCCATCCCCAGCAGCTCGTCGGCGCCGTCACCCTCGGCCACGTCGACGGTCAGGGTCCGGCCCGACGGGTCGGGCAGCAGCACCTGGACCAGGTCGGCGTCGCACATCTCGCGGGCCCGCGCCGCCATGGTGGTGAGCACCTCGCGGGAGCCGGCGCCGGACAGCAGGCTGGTGGTGATCTCCGAGGACGCCTTCAGCCAGGTCTCGCGCCTGCGCGACTCCTCGTACAGCCGGGCGTTCTCCACGGCGACGCCGGCGGCTGTGGCCAGCGCGACGACGATGGCCTCGTCCTCCTCGTCGAAGTCGCCGCCGCCGCGCTTCTCGGTCAGGTAGAGGTTGCCGAAGACCTCGTCGCGGACGCGTACCGGGACGCCGAGGAAGGTGCCCATGGGCGGGTGGCCGGGCGGGAAGCCGTACGACTCGGGGTGGTCGGAGATGCGGCCGAGCCGGAGCGGGCGGGCGTCCTTGATCAGCAGGCCGAGCAGGCCGAGCCCGTGGGGCCAGTGCTCGATCCCGGCGATCTCCTCCCCGCTCAGCCCCACCGGGATGAACTGGACGAGCGTCTGCTCCTCGCCGACCACGCCGAGCGCGCCGTAACTGGCGTCCACCAGCTTGGTGGCCGTCTCCACGATCCGCCGCAGCACGGTCTCCAGATCGAGGTCGCTGCCCACGGACACGACGGCCTCCAGCAGCGCGTGCACGCGGTCGCGGGTGGCGAGGACGGCGTTGAGCCTCGTCTGCAGCTCGGCCAGCAGCTCGTCGAGCCGCATCTGGGGCATCAGGCTACGCTGCTCACTTTCCGACATACCGTTCAGTGTCCCAGCACGTGCCCTCGCCGCCGGAATCAGCCCGCCGGGCCCCTCCGCCTCTAGAGCAGCGGCGGGACGGTGAACAGGTCGTCCTGGTCGCAGTCGAGTTCGGCGACGACGTCGACGACGCCCTCCACCGCCCGCACCGACTCCGCCAGCGCGGCCGCCCGCGACCTGGTCGCCACCCGGCCGGCGATCGTGACCACGCCGGCGTCGATCCCGACCGAGTACGTCCCGTCCTGCGGGAGCACCGCCCTGACGTCCGCCTCCAGCTCGGCGGCCGGGCGGGTGAAGACGCGCAGCACGTCGCGCTGGTGCAGGGTGCCGACGACGCGGCCGGTCACCGGGTCGATCACCGGGAGCTGCCTGACCCGGCGGGCGTGCATGATCCTGGCCGCCTCGCGAACCGGCATGCCCGGGGTGACCGTGACCGCCGGCGACGTCATCAGCTCCGCGGCGGTGACGGCCGCGGCCTTGCGGTGCTCCTGCCGCCGCGCGCGCGACTCGAAGACGGAGACGGGGTGCCGGGCGTGGCCGGTCTCCTTGAGCAGCAGATCGTCCTCCGACACCACGCCCACCGGCCGCCGGTCGGCGTCGATGACGGTGACCGCGCCCACCGCGTACCGCTTCATCGCCGCCACGATGTCGGCGAACGACGCATGCTCCAGCACCGCGATCGCCACGCGTCCCATGACGTCCTTGACCTCGATCGACATGATCGCCACCTCGCTTTCCACCTCCACGGTCCCTCCTGCGGGGGCGCGGCGGCAGCGGCGAACGTCCCGGAGGCGCAGGGGCTAAGGTCCTGGCCCGGCGGGACGGCGGCGGTCAGTACGGGGGTCAGTGCAGCGGGCCGGCGAAGACCACGATCTCGTCGATGTCGCCGGCGGCGGTGAGATGGACCATGTCGGTGCCCGACAGGACGGTGGCGCCGTCGGGCCCCTCGAAGCGCCAGCCGAACCGGGCCCACTCGTGCGGCGCGTCGACGGACGTCGTACGGACCATGCGGCAGCCACCGGCCCGGTAGCCCTGCACCACCTCGGTGATGAAGTCGGCCACCGAGCCCCGGCCGGACCCGCGGCCGAGCGGCCCCCAGAACACCACGTCGGCGGCGAGGGCCCGGCTGAGCAGCGCCGAACGGTGGTCGGGATCGTCGGAGTTGGCCGCGGCGATGAAGGCGTCGACCGCGTCGGCCGCGCCGGCGTGTGCCCGGTGATGCTGCGGGGATGCCCCCGGTTCGCGCAGCGTCATGTCGTCCTCCAACCATCGCCGATCGCCATGAGCCAGTACATCACGATCGGACGGCCCGCGAACGGCTCACCGCATGACCGGCGCCACGCCGCCCCGGCCTACTGCTCTTCCGGCTGGTTCCCCACGAGCAGGTTGAACGCGCCGGTCAGCAGGTTGAGCGAGACCAGGCCGACGACCTCGGCGATCACCCGGTCGCTCCAGCCGAGCTCCCGCAGCCCCGCCACCTCCTCGTCGGTGATGGACGACGGCTCCACCAGCACGCGCACCGCCACCGAGATCAGCGCGGCCTCACGCGCGTCGGCCGAGGTGCCCTGGCGGGCCAGCGCGACGTCGGCCTCGCTGAGCCCCGCGGCCAGCGCGCCCTCGGTGTGCGCGGCCAGGCAGGTGCCGCAGCCGATCCACTCCTGCACGGCCAGGGAGATCTTCTCGCTGAGCGAGCGCGAGATCTTCACCCGCTTCATCGCGCGGGAGAAGTCCAGATAGCCCTGGAGCAACGCGGGCGAGTGGGCCATCGTGGACACCATGTCCCCCACCCCGCCGTGCCTGGCGACGATGTCCTCCAGGATCTGACGGGACTTCTCAGGGGCCTTCTCCGGAACAAGCGGTGCAAGACGTCTCATAACTCGGCACTATATACCCAGAGGGGGTATATGAAGAATCGTGCTGGATGACGTTGAACCGTTTCCGGCGGCCCCGCGTACCTCCGAGCATGCAGAGGCTCTTGCGCGGTGAGATGTTCATGCTCGGCGGCTTCGTCGCGGCGGCCGCGGCGACGATCCTGCTGATCCTGCCCCCCTCGATCGACCCCGCGGACGCGCAACGGACCCGCACCCCCTCGGGCCCCCTCTCGGCCGCCGACATCGACCTGCTGATCAAGGTGCGACAGGCGGGCCTGTGGGAGATGCCCGCGGGCGACTACGCCTCCACCCGCGCCCAGTCGCCGCGCGTCAAGCAGGTCGGCAAGCAGATCATGGGCGAGCACCAGAAGCTGGACCAGCTGACCCGCGACACCGCCGCCAGACTCGGCGTCGCCCTGCCCGACGAACCCAACCCCGACCAGCAGCGCTGGCTGGCCCAGCTCGCCGCCGAGAGCGGCCCCGCCTTCGACCAGGACTACGCGAACCTGCTGCGCGCCGCCCACGGCAAGGTCTTCGGCACCCTGGCCCTCGTACGGGCCGGGACCCGGAACGAGGAGATCCGCAAGTTCGCCCAGGAAGGCATCAACTTCGTCATGCGCCACATGACGTACCTGGAATCGACCGGCCTGGTCGACCATGACCAACTCCCCGAACCCCCACCTCCTTCCCCCGCCCCCACCCCCTGACCGCGCATCAGGAAGCGCCATGCAGGTCCTCGGCGGCTGGGGCCGCACGGTCCGCAGGGCCGCCGGAGGCGGAGAAGACGTCAGGTGCGGTTTCGTGAACCCAGCCATTCTCGGAGCGAACACATGAACCAGCGGTGGCGACGCCAGAATCGCCGTACCCCTCACCCCGGAGCGCCGGCCGGATCGACGCTCCGGCGGCACACCGACCTCAGGTCCACGGTCCACGCCTCGCGGCTGACGGTCGTCGTGGCGCTGGGCGTCGCGCTGCTGGCCGGGTGCGCGACCGGCCCCGCCCCCTTGCGGCAGGCGGAACACCATCACGGCGCCGCTCCCCCCGTCCCCGCCGTCGCGGCGAAGTTGCCGGCCGCGAGCATGGAACAGCTCACCACCCTGCTCGGCTGCCCCGCCGGCAAGCTGCAGACCGACGCCGCCGAACTGCGGCAGGCGGCCTGCGACACCCCCCAGGGCCGCCTGACGATCGTGACGTTCACCACCGACAAGGGCAAACGAGACTGGCTCGACCTCGCCCAGGCGTACGGCGGCGCCTACCTGGTGGGCGACCGCTGGGTAGTGGTGGCCGCGTCCGACCTGCTGCAACGGCTACGAGGCCGGGTGGGCGGCGAACTCGAGACGCCGCAACACCACTGACCCGGCGCCCCCGTATGGTGCGCAAGGACGCGGATGACGACCCTGCCCGGCTCTGGCACGATGGCCGGGTGCAGGTCGCCCGTCCCGTGTTCCGCGCGCTTCGCGCCGCGGTGTTCACGGCCGTCTGCGTCCTGGCCTCGGCGGCCCTGCACACGCTGGTCGGCGGCACGGCCGTCGCGCCCGGCCCGCTCGCCCTGGCCGTCGCGGCGACCTTCGCGGCCGCCTACGCCGCCGGGTCCCGTCCCCGGGGATGGCCGCTGCTGCTGGCCATGTGCGTGGCCGCCCAGTACGGCCTCCACGAGCTCTTCGACGCCTCCGAGTCCGCCCGGTACGGCCTGCGCCACCTGCTCGACGCCTCCCTGCCGGTGTCCGCCGGACCGTCCGCCGCGATGCCCGCCGCGATGCCCGCCGGGGCCCACGGGCACGGCTCCTCGGGGATGGTGGTGATCCACCTGGCGGTGGCGATCTCGTCGAGCTGGTGGCTGGCCCGGGGGGACGCGGCGCTGGCGGCGTTGCTGCGGTTGAGCACGGTCCGGCTGGCCCGGCTCTGGACCGTCCTGTGCGCCTGGCTGTCCGTCCTGGCGCCGCCGCCCGCCGGGCCCGCCCGCGCGTGCCCGCTCTGGCCCCGCGTGGCGGGCCACCGGGCGTTGCTGCTGGCTCCGGTGCTCTCCCGGCGCGGCCCGCCCCGCGCCACCCGGCACGCCCGGCCCCTCAGCCGCTGACGTTCCCGTCATGCGGCGGGTCCCGCGTGCCTCCCGGCAGGTAGACGACCCAGCCGGCGCCGTCGCGGCACGTACTCCGTCCCGTCGCGCGCCGGACCGCATGCCCATCCGGCGGTCGAGCCGGATGCCGGATCTCCGGAGTTCGCAGTGACCCGTTCCCTTCGTTCCGTACGCCGCCCGTTCCGGGCGGCCTGTCGTGCCGGTGTCGCCGTCGGCGGCGCCGTGCTGCTGCTGTTGGCCGCCGCGCCCGCCGCGCTGGCCCATGACCGGCTGAAGAGCAGCTCCCCCGCCGACGGCGCCAAGGTCGCGCAGGTGGAGAGCATCGAGCTGGAGTTCACCTCGCGCATGACCCTGCCCACCCTCGTGCTCGACGGCCCGGCAGGTGAGAACCTGCCTCTCGGCAAGCCGCGCGCCCAGGGGCTCACGGTGAAGGCCGAGCCGGCCGCGCCGCTGGAGCCCGGCAAGTACCGGCTGGCCTGGCGGGTGGTCTCCTCCGACGGCCACCCGATCTCGGGCGAGCTCCGCTTCACGGTCACCGCCCCGGCCACCCCGACCGCGAGCGAGCCCGAAGCCACCCCTACCGAGACCACGACCGAGACCCCGACCCCGACCGGGACCTCGGCCGAGGTCGCCCCGGCGGCCTCCTCGTCACCGGTCGCCCAGGCCGAGGCGGAGACGGGCTCGGGCGGCGTGCCCGGCTGGTTGTGGGTGGCCGCGGCGGCGCTGGTCGCGGGCGGAGCCGCGACCGTCGTGGCCGGCCGCCGCAGGCGCGCCACCGGTGACGCCGACCCCAGGCCCTGACCGGGTCGCGGGCGCTCCAGCTCGCCATGCCCCCCAGGGCCTGAGCGGGTCGCGGGCGCTCCAAGGTCGCCATGCGACCCCTGACCGGGTCGCGGGCGATCTTCTAGGTGGCCATGGCCGCCGGCAGGCGCGGCCGGAGGGCTCTGCGGTGTTCCAGGCGGGCCACCGCCAGGGCGGAGACCAGCCCCGCGAAGGTCAGCGACAACCAGGGCAGGCCCGCCCAGCCCGCGTCGGCGGCGACGTCCAGCAGGGCGCCCGACAGCAGGTTCCCGGCGAGGATCCCGGCGCCTGAGGCCAGGTTGTACAGGCCGTAGTAGGTGCCGACCAGTTCCTCGCCCGCCATGTCGGCGATGGTGGCCATCTCGAACGGGAAGGCCACCAGCGTCCCCGCGCCGAGCAGCAGCGCGCACACCAGGGCGGCCGCGATCGTCGCCGCCGGCGGCAGGCGCAGCTGCGTCGCCGCGACCATGGGCACGAAGGCCGCACCCATGAGGGCCAGCCCGCGGGTGATCGCCTGGCCGCGGCTCCACCGTTCGCCGCACCAGGTGGTCAGGCGCACCTGCCCGGCGATGCCGAGCAGCGCCGACACCGCGTACAGGGCGGTCACCGCCCATTGGCCGCCGCCGGCCCGCTGCACCGCCAGCGGCAGGGCGAGGTACATCTGGTACGACAACGCGTAGGAGGCGATCATCGACGCCGCGAACGAGACGAACGCCCGGTCACCGAACGCCCGCCGCCAGGCCCGCAACACCGGCTGCCGCACCTGCCCGGGTTCCCGGGGCCGCGACGGCAGGTAGAACCCCTGCAGGACGGTCAGGACGGCGAAGATCCCCGCCGCCCCCAGGCACACCGCGGTGAACCCGCCCGCCAGCAGCAGCACCCCGAGTAGCGGCCCGAGCAGGATGCCGCCCTGGTAGAACACGTTGAACACGGCGAAGGCGGCCACCTTGCGCGGCCCGGCCGCGGCGGCCAGGTACGCGCGGGCGGCCGGGTTGAACAGCGCCCCCGCCAGCCCGGTGATCACCGCGGCCGCCACCAGCAGCGGCACGGACGTGGTGAGCCCGAACAGCGCGAACCCCACGGTACGCAGGGCGCACCCCGCCATGATCATGGGTTTGTGCCCGAACCGGTCGGCCAGCGTGCCGCCGATCAGGAACATGCCCTGCTGGCTGGCGTTGCGCAGGCCGAGGATGAGCCCGATCGTCCAGGCGGCGAGCCCCGCGCCGGCCGACAGGTGCTGGGCGAGGTAGGGCATCAGCATGTAGAAGCCGATGTTGATGCCCGCCTGGTTGATCTGCAGCAGCCGGATCGGCCGGTCGAAGGAGCGGAACTGCGCCAGCGTGGCCTTCATCGTGCGCCTGCCAGCGGGTCGCTGACGGTGGTGCAGCGGGTCCAGCGGCGCACCTCGCGCTCGGAGGGGCTGGCCAGCACGTCGGGCTCGTCGGCCGGGGTCACGCCGAGCAGGTCGTGGGCGCGGCAGTAGCCGTCGTCGAAGACGGTGTTCCAGTAGCGCCAGGGCCCGTCGGGGAAGACCGCGACGACGCAGCCGCCCGGGCCGCCGCGCCCGGCCAGCCAGCGGGCCACCAGGCTGACGGCTCCCGTGCTCCAGCCGCCGGAGACGTAGTGCTGGGCGGCCAGGGTGCGGCAGGCCCACACCGCCTCTGCGGCGCTCACCCAGTGGACCTCGTCGAAGGCGTCGTAGGCGACGTTGCCGGGATGGATGCTGGAGCCCAGGCCGCGCATCAGGCGGCGGCGGTCGGGCTGCCCGAAGATGGTCGAGCCGACGGTGTCGACGCCGACCAGCCGCAGCCGGGGCAGGTGACGCCGGAGCTCGCGGGTGATGCCCGCGCTGTGCCCGCCGGTGCCGACGGAGCAGACCAGCGTGTCGATGTGCGGGAGCTGGGCCAGCAGCTCGCGGGCCAGCCCGGCGTACGCGGCCACGTTGTCAGGATTGTTGTACTGGTCGGGGCAGTAGGAGCCGGGCAGCCCGGCCAGCACGTCCGCGACCCGGTCGCGGCGGGCCCCCTGCCAGCCGCCGACGGGATGCGGCTCGGGCACGATCTCCAGCCGTACGCCGTAGGAGAGCAGCAGCCGCTGCATGAGCGGTTCCATGCCGGGATCGGCGACCAGGACGACCGGGTGGCCGAAGGTGATCCCGGCCAGGGCCAGCCCGAGGCCGAGGGTGCCGCTGGTGGACTCGACGATCGTCGCGCCGGGGGCCAGATCGCCCCGGGCGCGGGCCTGCCGGATCATGTGCAGGGCGGGCCGGTCCTTGATGCCGCCCGGGTTGAAGCCTTCCAGCTTGGCCCAGAAGCCGCCGCCGGCGACGAACGGCGCGGCGACGAACGCCAGTGGTGTGTTTCCGACGGTGACAGAAATACCCGGATTTCCGATGGCGGGCAGAATGTCAGGGCGCGACAAAGTGTCGTACGACATTGGTTGATATCCCCGAGATGAACGGCGCACGCGCGGCACGGAAGACGCCGCGTCAATGGCGCGATGGAAATGGACGGCGACGAAAAGCGCGCGTCCTATATGCGCATCACGCGGAGACGTTCGGGACCCGGCGCGGGCTCCCGCGGGGCGGCCCGCGGCGCGGGTCGTACGGGCACCGCCGCGACGGCGACGGGCAGGGCGGCGAGCGAGGGGACGGCCGCCACGGCCGGCGCCGAGGCCGCGGTCGCCGAGCACTGCTGCTCGGTGCCGTGCAGATGCCCCGGGGGCAGCTCGCCGTGGAGGCACCCGGCGTCCAGCACCGGCATCCGCTCGGACAGCCTTCTGACGTGCCGGTGCGCGTCGTGGTGCACACTCTGGAGGGTCGGCGCGGAGCCACTCTGGACCCGCTCGGACAGCTCGACGGCCGCGCACGCGCCGCCGTGCGCGAACACGACGGTGATCAGCATGGCCAGGGCCAGCACCGCGCGCGGCAGCCACCGGCCGGCCCCGGGGGCGGGCGGGCGGCGTGTGCGGGCCGACCTGGTGGTGAGCATCACCCCAGAGCATGCCCGCCGCGCGGCGCGGCTCGCCGGGAAAAGGCCAAGGTCGACGTAAAGAAATCACCGGGGCACGGAAATGGGCGCCGCGAATTGCCTTTCGCGCCCCGATCCTCCTTATCGGCATTTTCTTCGGATGACGGGCACAACGGCGAGCCGTCCCCGCCGGGCGCGACATCTCCGCGACACTGGCATTCGCCGGCGCGGCCCCGATTCCGCGCCGCCCGACCTTGGGGGTGTGTCATGGCCCTGTCCAGACGTGCGGTCATCGCCGGGGTCGGCGCGCTGGCCGCGCTCCCGCCGGCCGCCGCCGACGCCTCGGGCCCGGCCCGGGACGAACGCTTCTGGGCGGACGTGGCCGGGCAGTTCCGGGTCAGCGGCGACTTCGTCAACCTGGAGAACGGCTACTACGGGATCATGCCCGAGCCGGTCCGGCGCGCCTACCACCGCAACGTCGACGACCTCAACGCCCGCAACTCCCACCTGCTGCGCACGGCGTACAAGGCCAGGGCGGACCAGGTGCGCGACCGTATCGCCGGGCTGCTCGGCGTCGCCCGCGACGAGATCGCGCTCACCCGGGGCGGCACCGAGGCGCTGCAGAACCTCATCTCCGGCTACCAGCGGCTGCGGCCGGGCGACGCCGTGCTCTACGCCGACCTGGACTATCCCGCCGCCCAGCACACCATGAACTGGCTGGCCGGGCGGCGCGCGGCCACGGTCGCCCGGTTCGTCCTCCCCGAACCCGCCACCCGGCAGGCGGCGCTGGACGCCTACGAGCGGGCGCTGCGCGCCAATCCCCGGGCCAGGCTGCTCCTGCTGTCGCACATGAACAACCGCACGGGCCTGGTCCTGCCGGTGCGCGAGATCGTCGCCATGGCCCGCGAGCGCGGCGTGGACGTCATCGTGGACGCCGCCCACTCCTGGGGGCAGCTCGACTTCACCCTGCCCGACCTTCGCGCCGACTTCGCCGCGTTCTCGCTGCACAAGTGGATGGGCGCGCCGCTCGGCACCGGGTTCCTCTACATCCGCCGGGAACGGCTGGCCGACGTCGAGCCCGTCTTCGCCGACGAGAGCTTCCCGGCCGGCGACATCCGTTCGCGGGTCCATTCGGGCACCATGGACGTCGCGGCGCCGCTCACCGTCCCCGACGCCCTCGACTTCCATCAGCGGCTCGGCGCCCCCGTCAAGCAGGCCCGGCTGCGGCACCTGCGCGACCGCTGGGTGAGCCAGGTCCGCGACCTGCCCGGCCTGGAGATCCTCACCCCGGACGAACCCGGCATGTACGGCGCGATCACCGCCTTCCGCATCACCGGCCGCACCTCCACCGCCGACAACGAGGCCATCGCCGCCACCCTGCTGGACACCTACGGCCTCTACACGGTCGCCCGGACGGGCATGGCCGGCGGCGACGCCGTCCGCGTCACCCCGGCCCTGTACACCTCGACGGCGCAGGTGGACCGGCTGGCGGCGGCGTTGAAGCGGCTGACCCCGCGACTGCGGGCCTGAGCCGCGCTTGACAGCTCACCGATATGCCCGGCTAGGTTGGATATATGAACAGTTCTTCAGACGACCACGTGTTGTCCGTGGACGGGTGCGCGGTCAAGGTGGTCGACGCCGACCGCGTCGCGGCCGTGCACGAGCGCATGCCCGCCGCCGAGGACCTGACCGACACCGCAGACGTCTTCGGCCTGCTGTCCGACCCCAACCGCCTGAAGCTGCTGGTCGCCCTGCTGGACGGCGAGCTGTGCGTGTGCGACCTGGCGGCGGTGAC
>NZ_JBSFGF010000054.1:0-19094 GCF_053596455.1 Nonomuraea sp. NPDC001699
CTCGGCGCGGCCCTGGTCGCCACCAGGATCGCCGGCCGCCCCGACACCACCGGCCGGCGCAGCTACGGCTCCTACCGGGCCGAGGTGTTCGCCTCCCTGCTGGCCGTGCTGCTCATGCTGGGCGTCGCCGTCTACGTGGTCGCCGAGGCGATCGGCAGGATCGGCGGCCCGGCCGAGGTCTCCTCCGGGCCGATGCTCGTGGTGGGCGCGCTCGGTCTGGTGGTCAACCTGATCGCCCTTTTCCTGCTGCGGTCGGGCGCGAGCGAGAGCCTCAACGTCAAGGGCGCCTACCTGGAGGTGGTGGCCGACACCGCCGGCTCGGTCGGCGTCATCGCGGCGGGCTGGCTGATCACGGCGACCGGCCAGGTGTTCTGGGACACGGTCATCGCACTGGCCATCGGCGTGTTCGTCGCCGTACGCGCGATCTCGCTCGGACGGCAGGTCTTCGCGGTGCTCGGCCAGCACGTGCCCGAGGGCATGGACGCCGCCACCGTGGCGGCCGACCTGGCGGCCATCGAGGGCGTGCGCGACGTGCACGACCTGCACCTGTGGACGCTCACCTCCGGCATGAACGTCGCCACCGCCCACCTCGTCACGGGCGACCAGAGCGACAACCACTCCGTCCTCGATCAGGCCCGCGACCTGCTGCGCACCCGTCATGGCGTCGCACACGCGACCCTTCAGGTGGAGCCGGACGGCCACATCGGCTGCGACGAGGTCGGCTGGTAGCCGGGGTCTCCTCCGACGGCCGCCGGTAGAGCCAGGTCAGGCGGGGTTCGAGCACCCACTTGAAGAGGTCGCGGGTCTGCGGCAGGCACAGCACGATGGTCAAGGCGAAGCTGCTCGACAGGATGGCCAGAGCTCTGAGCGGCCCGAAAAGCCAGGGGTAGAACAGCCAGCAGCGGCGGCGTTGCGCTCGAAGGCCAGGGCCTGAGCCTTGTCGTCCTTGATGTTCACACCGAGGAAGCGCAGGTTCGTCGACATGCTTCAGCCGGCAGCCGGAGGCGACGTCTCGGCCGCGCCGCGGGCGGCGAGCATGCCGCGCATCAGCTCGATCTCCGCCTGCTGGGCGGCCAGGATCGAGCTCGCCATCCGCTTCACCTGCGGCTGTCCGCTCCCCTGCGCCGCCTGGGCCATCTGCACGCCGCCCTGGTGATGCGGGATCATCAGGCGCAGGAAGAGGGTCTCCGCCTCCTTGCCGCTCGCCTGTTCCAGCTGCTTGAGCTGCTCCCGCGTGGCCATGCCGGGCATCTGGGCGGGCATCTGGGCGGTCTGCTGTCCCATGCCGGGCATGTTCTGGTGGCCCTGCCGCATCCAGGCCATGCGGGGCTCCAGCGACGCCTGCGGCAGGCCCCACATGTCCAGCCAGGCGTACATCTGCCCGATCTGCTGCTGCTGGGTGGTCGCGATGTCGTAGGCGAGCGTCCTGACCTGGCGGTCTGTGGTCCGGTCGCGGATGATCAGTGCCATCTGCACCGCCTGCGCGTGATGGGCCTGCATGTCCCGGGCGAAGCCGGCCTCCAGCGACGCGTCCCCGGGCGGGCCCGCGTACCAGAGGCGGAACCCGAGCCCGGACAGCGCGAGCGTCAGCACGACGGTCACCGCCACCAGGACCCCGCGCCGCCGCAGGAGGGGCGGAAACCTCATACCGACGGCTCCCCGACCCCGCCGCTGCAGGACGCGCCCGGCTCGGGCGTCCCGGGGCCGTTGATGTTGGCGCGCAGGAACGCCGTCAGCCGCGGGTCGTCGGCGCTGTCGAGCTTGAGCTGCTTGCCCCAGGAGCTGAGCACGACCGGCGCCGACAGGCCCGTGTACGGCGACAGCACGACGAAGTCACGTCCCTGGGCCTGCTTGAGCAGGATGTCCAGTTGCTCCTTGGGCAGCCCCGGCCGGAAGGCGACCCAGACGGCTCCGTGCTCCTGGCTGTGGACGACGTTCTCGTTGCGCAGCGGCTTGGTGTAGATGCCGCAGTTCTGCCACTCCGGCGCGTGGTCGCCGCCGACCGGCGGGGCCTGCGGATAGCTGACGGCCTTGTCGGTGTGGTTCCGGGCGCTCACGTTGATCGTCTGGACCGCGTCCAGCGACCGGCCGGCCCGGTCGGCCTGGACGAAGGCCGTGGCCGCCACGGCCAGCCCGCCGGCGACGACCACCGAGACACTGATCATGACGCCCCGGCGCCGGCGCTCCGCGCGCCGCTGCTCGGCCTGCAGCGCGGAAAGCCGCTCCTTGAGCGTGCCTTCGGCGTTCTTGCCCATCCGCCTACCTCCGACGACGTTCTTCTACCGTACGTAGAACTTCTACAGTACGTAGAATATGGATGCCGTAAGCCGACGTCCCTGTGCGGCGATCGTGGCAATGAGCTTCTCGGCCTCGCGCCGCTCCTCGCGCAGCCGGGTGTCCTGCTTCTACGGAACGTAGAAACTAAAGGGAGTGTACGGCGTCGCCGCCCGCCCGGCATCCGGTCAGACCGTGACGCACACCAAGGGGGCGATCAGCACGGCCAGGGGCCCGCCCAGTTGCAGGACGGCCGCCGCGTAGGCCACCACCGGGACCCAGCCCGGTTCGCCGCGCCCATGGAGCAGGCGCTGCAACCGCTCCACCACACCGGCGTCGGCCAGCGCGAACGTGGCGGCCGTGCCCGGGTCCTGCCCGACGGCCGCCATACGCACCAGGGCCCGCGCCAGCGGCAGCTCGCCGTGCGCGCGACAGGCGTGATCGTCGGCGATCATCTCCAGCAGCACGGTCACCGCCCGCTGCCCGGTCCGCACGGCGGGCAGCCACGAGAACGCGTGCGACAACGCCACGAAAGGCAGCAGGGCGAGGTCATGGCGGCCGCGGGCGTGCGCCTGCTCGTGCCGCAGGACGGCCTCCAGCTCCACCGGCGTCAGCGCGTCCAAGGCCCCCTGGCTCAGCACGATCCGCCGGCGCCTGCCCGGTACGCAGTAGGCCACGCGCCCGGCCACCGGCAGCACATAGGCGTCGTAGGCCGGCAGATGCTCGGCCACGACGTCGACCAGCAGGCGCTGCCGCCGCTGCTGCCGGATCGTCCCGGCCAGGACGCGCGCCGTGTGGACGGACAGCCAGCCCAGCAGCCCCGCCGACCAGGCCAGGGCCAGGACGTGCACGGGCCCGAGGCCGTCGAGCCCGTGCCCGCCGAGGATCTGACGGGCCAGCGTGTGCATCCCGTGCGGGAACACGGCCGCCAGCGGCGCGACCGCGGCCACCAGCCCGAGGGCGACCGCGCCCAGCCCCGCCCCGACCCCGAGGGCCTGCCACAGCGCGAGCGCCGCACTGGGGCAGCGCACGGCCCAGGCCGCCCGGGCAAGGGCGCGGGCGGCGCGATCGCCCAGCGTCACCGGGAGCAACGCCACCCCGGCGGCGGCGAGCCAGCCGATCACCGAGCCGTTCCGATCTCCTCGTCCAGCGCCTCGCGCAGCGCCGCGGCCACCTCGGGCGTCACCGTGCCGACGAACCGCTGCACCGCCGCCACCACGTCGCCGGCCTCCTCCAGCGCCGCGCGCATGGCCTCGGCGACGAAGGCGTCCTTGCCCGCGGTCGCCTTGTAGAGATGGGCCCGCCCGACGCGCTCACGGGCCACCATGCCCTTGTTCGCCAGGCGCATCAGCACGGTCAGCACCGTCGTGACGGCGGGACCGGAGGGCAGGCCGGCCGCGAGGTCGTGGGCGAACATGCCCTCAGGATGCCGCCACAGGGCTTCCATGATCGAACGTTCGAGGTTGCCGAGCTGCATCCTGACCCTCCTTGCGGGCTCCAACCGGAAAGAGGCTACCGTGACCCCCGCCACACAGGGCGTCGGCAGGACGGTGACGTGCAGGCAGGGCGCGCCGCGGCTCATCCGAAGGGCCGCGCGTAGAGGGAGAAGGACTTGTCCCCTGTGGGGCCTTGGGTCAGGCCCATGCACAGCAGCGGCCCGGCGCCGGACGACGCGAGGACGGCGAGCCCTTCGGGTTCGCGGGGGACGAGGTTCCTGGCCGTGCGGTCCAGGATCTGCTGCTCCACCTTCCCGCTGGGCAGGTGGATGCGGTAGAGGCGGATGTTCCCCGGCGAGGAGACGGGGTTGGCGGGGCCGTAGGCGCTGCCGAGCAGCTGGTAGGCGTGGTCGGCGCGCAGGGCCATGCCCTGGAACGGCAGCCCGAGGGCGGCGCCGGGCTGCGGGAGGTCGGCGAGCGGGCGGAGGTCGCCGTAGGCCAGGCGGCGCAGGTCCAGGAGCCGGAGGCGCGGCTCGCCGGCGAGCTTGTAGCGCAGCAGCAACCGGCCGGAGTCGGGATCGAGGGTGGGGGCGTTGCTGGTCGAGCCGAGCAGCGGCCGGCAGGTGGTCAGGAACCGGCTGCCGGGGGTCAGCACGGCGCCGTCGACGAAGGAGAAGCGGCAGATGCCGCGGCCGTAGCCGGAGGCCGGGCTGGCGTCCCATTCGGTCCACACCACGGTGCCGGGGCCCGTGGTCCGTTCAACGCCCAGGGCGCCGCCGTGGCCGAAACCCAGCAGGTACATCGCGCCGGTGAGGGTGCCGTCCAGGGACAGGCGGTTGAGGCACAGGTCGCCGCGCCGGGCGCGTTCGGCGTGGGTGCGGGGGCGGCGTTCTCCGTCCAGGCGGACGCCGCCCTGCATGAGCTGGAGGGCGTACAGGTGACCGTCGCGTTCGTCGAAGGCGAAGGACTGCAGGACGGTGCCGTGCAGCAGCCGCCCGTCCCGCAGCAGGATCCGGCCGGTCGAGGCGAGGCTACGCGAGTCGGCCGCCGACGGGAGCGCCAGGGCGGCGGGCGGCCTGACCGGCGCGAGATTCATCGCGGCGACCAGCGTGGCGATCGCCCCCGAACGCAGCGCCTCGCGACGGGACGGCCGAGGAGTCATCGGATCGCCCCGCCCACGGGCACGGGCGGACGCCGGCAGGTTCCGCGAGGGACCCCATCGCCGGCGGCGAGCCGCGCGCGACAGGTCACGCGCCCTGGTCGCCGTCGTGGCAGGTGGCGGCCCAGTTCGCGGCCGGCTCGTCGGCAGCGGCGCGGACGGGGGCGGCGGCGGGCGCGGCAGCGGTGGCCGCGACCGTGGCGGCGTCGGGCCGCGGGGCGTGATGGGTGGGGCCGTGCGGGTCGGGACAGTGCGGCGTCAGGCGTCGCAGGCCGCCGTCCTCGTCGAAGGCGTGGCCGCCGGGCATGGCGTGGTCGACCTGAAGCGTGGTGTGCTCGATGTCGTGGCGTTCGCGCAGCAGCCGTTCGACGGCCAGGCGGGCGGCGTGGCAGTCGGCCCCGGGAACGACCAGCACGTGTGCCGACAGCGCGGGATAGCCGGACGTGACCTCCCAGATGTGCAGGTCATGCACCTCGACCACGGTGTCGATCGCGGCGATCTGGCGGCCCACCTCGGCCGGGTCCAGCCGCGCGGGGGCGGCCTCCATGAACACCCTTCCCGCGTCGCGGACCAGGCCCCAGCCGGCCTTCAGCATCAGGGCGGCGACCACGAGGGCGGCGATGGCGTCGGCGCGGTACCAGCCGGTCAGCCAGACGACCAGGCCGGCGAGGGTGGTGGCGATGAAGGCGTACAGGTCGTTGAGGATGTGCTGGAAGGCGCCTTCGACGTTGAGGCTGGAGCGGTTGGCCTTCGACAGCAGCCAGGTGGCGGCCACGTTCACGGCGATGCCGGCCAGCCCGGTCACCACCACGAACAGGCCCTCGACCTCGGGCGGCACGATCAGGCGGCGGACGCCCTCGAAGGTGAAGTACGCCGCGAGCAGCAGCAGGGTGATGCCGTTGACCTGGGCGGAGATGATCTCGGCGCGCTTCAGGCCGTAGGTGAAGCCGCCGCGCGGCGGCCGGGCCGCGATCCGCATCGCGACCAGCGCCAGCACGATCGCCATGGCGTCGGTGAGCATGTGCCCGGCGTCGGAGATCAGCGCCAGCGAACCGGCGATCACGCCGACCACCACCTCCACGGCCATGAAGCCGGCGATCAGCGCGAGCGCCCCGCGCAGGTAGCGCCGGTCGGCGTCCGCGCTCACCGCATGCCCGTGCCCATGACCGTGCCCGTGATCGTGCCCGTGCTCAGACATGCCTGGAGCTCCTCGGAGGGTGGGGGACGTAGGTGATGGCCAGACGCAGGCGGCTGTGCACGTCGGCGGCCGACGGCCGGCAGCAGGCCGGGCGTACCCGCGCGACCTGATGATCCGCTACATCTGACTGGGTGTTCATATGTACAGATGCTTGCCGCTGTAGCCCCGGAGGTCAAGAGCCCGCGACGGATGATCGCCGAAAACAGGCTTTACTCATGAACATCTGATCAGATGTTTAAACTTTCGGTAATGCGTCAACTACACACCGTAGAAGTTCGCCGGTCCGGAGCCCGAGGACCTGGTCGCGCTCTACAGGTTCCCCCGCACCGGTGCGGCCACACGCACAGGAAGGGCTCGCCACATGAGAACCGTCCACACCCCCGCCGCCGCGATCCTGATGATCACCAGCGGCTGGCTGCAGGTCGCCACGCCGACCGGGGCCTGGGGCTGGGCATCGGCGCGGCCTCGGTCACCGCCCGATCGCCGTGCTGCACCCCAACGGCCGTGCCGTCACCGGGGCGTGCGCCGGCAGACGCGGCTGGTCACCACGTCCACCGGCGCACACGGCTGGGCCTGGAACGGCTACCTGCGCAAGACCACCTCCACCAGGTGACACCCCCCGCCTCCGTCTCCCGTCGCCCTGCCCTGGCCTCCCACGTCAGAGGTGGAACCACCGAGCGAAAGGAACACCGGTGACCGAGCCCCACGACCACCCGCACCACCACCATCACCACGAGGGCCATGACCACGACCACGCCTCCGGCGACGAGACCGGCTGCGCCGACGACCACACCGCGGCGACCGGGCAGGACCCGGACTGCGGCGCCGGACACTGCCACGACGATCACGACCCGACCGCGCCCTAGCCCGACACGGCGGCCCGCACCTCGGCGGTCAGGCCGTCACCCCCCGCTCGCGCGGCCGATCCCGCTCCGGCTCGTCCATGGGCGACGCCGGAGCGCCCCGCGCCCCGCCGAGTCACGACATCGAGACGACGGTGAAAGGCTGGATCAGTTCCTCATGCACGCCGAGCACGAAGACCACGACCACGAGAGCGGCCACGAGCGTGGCCCCCACCTCCCGCACAGCCACGCCGCCCAGGACGGCGCCACCTCTCCCCCGTTCCCAACAGGCCCGGCCGGGCGGCTCGCCCTGCTGACCTCCTCCGCGGTGCACCACCAGGTCTTCACCGTCGTCCGCCTGCGCTCCGGCTACGACCTGGCCGAGGTGGACGCCTTCCTGGCCCAGGTGGAGACCACACTCAGCCTGCTCTGGCAGGACAACGCCCAACTGCGCGAACGCCTCGGCGCCGCCCCTCCCGCGAACACGCCCACCGAGGCCGGCGTGCTCGCGGCGGCACACCGCAGCGCCCAGGAAGCCCTTGAGTCCGCCCAGCAGGAAGCCCGCCGGATCCTCGCCGAGGCCCACGCCGACGCCGAACGCCTGCGCCGCGAGGCCGCGTCGGCCGCCGACGCGCTGACCCACGCCACCCGCCAGGCTCTCGACGACCAGCTCGGCCGGCTCGAACGCGCCATCACCGAGCAGGGCCGGAACCTCCAGCACAACCTGCACACCCAGCTCGGTCACCTGCGCGCCGCGCTGGCCGACCTGGACACGCACGGCCCTCCGACCAGCCACGGCGCCCATGAGGCCGCATCGCCGCGACCGTTCCCCGAACGCCTGCTCCCCTCCCCCCGCGACCCGGCCGCCGGTCACTGACGAACGGCCTGTCCCGTCCGTCGTCGCGGTGTCACCACGCGACGACCGCTCACCAGTCCCGCACCCACGCCGGAAAGGCCGTGTCATGTCCGTGCCGCTCGGGGGATCGACGCCGCTGTCACCGCCCCCGCACGTCCTGACCCTGTTCGAGCTGAATGTGGCAGACACCCCCATCGACACCGCCCTGCCAGCCTGGACGACGTGGGCCGCCGTGGTCCTGGTGGCGCTGTCCACGCTGGTCGGCGCCTCCCTGGCGCGCCGCAAGAACGCCACGATCAGCGTCTGGCTGGCCGTCGCGTCGGCGCTGATGCTCATCACCGCCCTGGTCGACCTGCTGCCCGACGCCTGGCACGAGGCCGACGCCACCGGTGTGCCGCTGTGGGTGGTGGGGCTGGCCGGCGCGTTCGGCTTCCTGGTCATCACCTTCTTCACCCGTAAGGGCTGCGGGCACGGTCACGGCGACAAGGCCGGTGGCGGGCGGCACGCACCCGGCCTGCACCGCCGGGTCAAGCAGGCGGTCAGCGCCGCCGTCTACGGCGGCGTGGGCACCGCCGCCGCGCTGTCCCTGCACCGCATGATCGAGGGCGCCACCCTGGCGCTGGCCGCCTCGGCCGTCGTGGTGGCCGCCCTGGTGATCCACTCGGCCAGCGAGGGGCTCGCCCTGACCGCCATGCTCGACCTGGCACGCAGACCGGCCGCGCCCTGGCTGGCCCTGTCCTGCCTGGCCCCGGCCGCCGGCGTCGTGCTGGCGACGGTGGCGCCGCTGCCCGCCCAGAGCGTGCCGATCCTGCTCGGCATGGTCACCGGCGTGCTGCTGCGCACCGGCGTCATCGGGCTCACCATCGCCCGTGACAGCCGCCGCCTGACCCGCCGTCACCTCGTCGTCGCCGCCTCCGCCGTGGCCGCCATCGGCGGCCTGCTGGTCGCCACGCAGACTCTGCTGGCCGACGGTCCGCCGCACTCCTCCTCGCCGGTCGCCGCCGGTCGCGGCGCCGGCCCGGCGTCCTCGTCCGCCGCGGCGCCTCGGCAGCTGTCCGAGGCCCAGCTACGCGCCGCCGTCAACACCAGGCAACTCTCCCTCGAACAACTCCTGGCGCGCAGGGACGCCACCACCATCGCCGCCGACGCCACCACCCTGCTGCGCGCCCTGCCCGAGCACACGTCCGACCAGATCACCCGGACCCTGCGGCAGGCCGGGATCGATCCCGGCACCAGCGTCGGCGAGCTCACCCTGCTTCAGCGCCACCTCCTGCTCACGTCCCTCAGCGACGCGCTGCCCACCCCGAGGTCATGAGCTGAAGAGCCGGTCCAGGTGCAGGTCGATCGCGGTGAGGGCGTCCTGGGGTTCGATCACGTCCAGTTCGATCAGGGGGGTGAGGCCGGTGAGGGCGAGGAGCAGGTTGGTCTCGGTCGCCGGGTCGCGGTCGGAGTGGATGTGCCCGTCGGCGATCGCTCGGCGGACCAGTTGCTCGACGAGGGCCCGTCCGCGGACGAGGCCACGGCGCGCCTGCTCGTGGACGGCCTCGTCGTGCAGCGCCTCCAGGACGTAGGCGGCGCTCATCCGGCTGGTCGCGCGGGCGTCGGCGTGCAGGGGGAGCATCTCGGCGAGCGTCAGCCGGAGCACGTCGCGGGGGTGCGGACGGTCGCCGAGCTCTCGCAGACCCTGCTCGACGCGCAGCGAGGTCTGTTCGGCGGCGAAGTCCACGGCGAAGGCGAGCATGGCGGCCCGGGTGGCGAAGTAGTGCTGCAACTGCCCGAGGGACATGCCCGCCTCCTGCGCCACCACCCGCGTCGTCAGGTGCGTGACGCCGCGCCGCTCCACCACCCGCCACAGCGCACGGGCGATCGCTTCGCGGCGTTCGCGGTGATCCACCTGTTTCGGCATCTGCGGACCTCTCCCTCGGCGTCTTTCCCATACGATTGACATAATACAGTTGACTTACAACTGTCCGAGAAGGGAGGCGTCGTGCGTGAAGAGCCGAAGGTGCGGACCGCGGAAGGTGTGCTGCAGGGACGCCGGCGGCGGGGGCACGCGGTGTTCCGCGGCATCCCCTATGCCCTGCCCCCGGTCGGAGCGCTGCGCTTCGCCGCGCCCGCCCCGCCGCCGCGCTGGGACGGAACGAGGCAGGCGACGGAGTTCGGCCCCGCGGTACCGCTGTCCCTGCCGGTCGACGTGGGCCCGCCGCAGGGCACGGACTGGCTGACGCTCAACGTCGGCACCCCGGATCCGGGGGCGGCCGGACTGCCGGTGCTGGTGTGGCTGCCCGTAGGCGGCTACGTCTCGGCGGCGTCGAGCGACCCGATGTACGACCCGGCGGTGCCGGCCGAGGCGGGGCTCGTCGTGGTGACCGTCAACTGCCGCGTGGGCGCCGAGGGTTTCGCGTTCCTCGACGACGCGCCGCCCAACCGCGGCTTCCTCGACCAGATCGCGGCGCTGGAGTGGGTGCGGCGGAACATCGCCGCGTTCGGCGGCGATCCCGGCCAGGTCACCGTGGCCGGGCAGTCCGCCGGGGCGGGGTCGGTCGCCGCCCTCCTGACGATGAAACCGGCACGCGACCTGTTCCGGCGGGCCGTCGCCCACTCGGTGCCGGGGCTGCACAGCACCCCCGCGCTGGCCCGGCAGGTCACCGCCGCGCTCGCGGACCGGCTCGGCGCGACGGCACCCACCGCCGCGGCCCTGCGCGACATCGCCCCCTGGCGGCTGGCCGCCGAGCTCACCTCCTTCAACGCCGGCCTCCACGCGCACCAGGAGAGCTGGGGACGACTCACGGCGACCGGCACCGCCCTGTGTCCCGTCGTCGACGGCGAGGTGCTGCCCGAGACGCCCTGGTCCGCGCTGACCGGCGGACGCGCGAGCGGGATCGAGCTGCTCGTCGGTCACACCAGGGACGAGTTCCGGCTGTTCAGCGTCATGAGCGGACGCCGGGGCACCTTCACCGACCACGACGCCCGCACGGCCCTGGAACTGCTCGCTCCCCGTCCGCGCGGGGCGGAGGCGTACCGGGCCGCGTTCCCGCAGGCCGGGCCGGAGGAGCTGGTGGAGACGGTGTACTCCGACGCCCTGTTCCGCATGCCGTCGCAGAAGCTGGCCGAGGCGAACGCCGCGGCCGGGGGCACTTCGTACCTGTTCGAACTGCGCTGGCCCGCCCCGGCCCTCGGCGGCACCCTGGGCGCCTGCCACAGCCTCGACGTGCCCCTGGCGTTCGGCACATTGGACAGTCCCGTCGGTGCGCAGCTCATCGGCGACGAGCCCGGCCCCGAGGCCGTCGCGCTCGCCCACGAGCTCAGGGAGGCCTGGGTCCGTTTCGTCACCACCGGCGACGCGGGATGGGCCGCCTACCGGCCCGACCGGCGGCTCACCCGCGTCCTGGACGCCGAGTCGGAGACCGTGCCCTACCCCGAACAGGCCTCACTCCGGATCTGGGACGGCCACTCCCCCGCGCCCTTCGACCTCCCGTAGGGCGTGCGGGGCGAAAATCGTTTGCCCGGCAGGGTGGCGCTCCGAGATCGTGAGCTCCATGAGGCTCTGACGACAGCACCCCGCCACTTCGAGATGCCGCCCGCCCATACCCTTTTTCAGCGAAGAGAGCGTCCTTGTCTCAGCGACACACTTCGGCCACCGTCACCGTGTTCGCCTCCCCCACCAGCTGGATCGAGTCCGACGCCGTCGCGCAGTGCCACCAGGTGGCCGCCCTCGACGGCATGACGCACGTCGCCGCCATGCCGGACCTGCACCCCGGCAAGGGCGCGCCCATCGGCGCCGCCATGACGTCGGCCGTCCTGTACCCGTTCCTGGTGGGCTCCGACATCGGCTGCGGGATCGCCGTGTTCCCCGTCAGGCTCAAGCGCGCCGTACCCGAGAAGCTCGCCGCCCGGTTCCCCGACCTCGACCGCGCGCTGGACCCTGAACGGGATGCCGACGACCCCGCCTGGGCCGTCATGAAGGACGACATCCCCGCAGGTCACGCCGAAGGGCTCGGCACGGTCGGCCGGGGCAACCACTTCGTCGAGCTGGCCAGGGTCGGAACCGTCCTCGCGCCCGACCACGCCACCCGCCTCGGCGTCGACGCCGGCGACCTGGTCCTCGTCGTCCACAGCGGCTCCCGAGGGCTGGGCGAACGCATCCTGCGCGAGCACACCGCCGTCCACGGCGCCGGCCCCGCCCCCGATCCCGACGCCTACCTGGCCATGCACGACGAGGCCGTACGGTGGGGGGCGCTCAACCGGCGGCTGCTGGCCGCCCGGGTCGCCCACGCGCTGGGGTTCGAGGCCGCCGAGCCGATCCTCGACCAGTGCCACAACCTGGTCGAGCGCCGCGACGGGAGCTACCTGCACCGCAAGGGAGCGGCGCCGGGCGACGGCCGCGACGTGCTCATCGCCGGCACCCGCGGCACCCCGTCCTACCTCGTGGCCGCCCACGCCGGGCCGGACGCCGGCCACTCCGTCGCCCACGGCGCCGGCCGCAAGATGTCCCGCGCGGACGCCCTTCGCCGCGGCCGGGCCAAGCACACGGTCGAAGAGCTGCGCCGCACCCCGGTCGGGTCGCTGGTGGTGTGCGGCGACCGCCAGCTCCTCTTCGAGGAGGCGCCGACGGCCTACAAGCGCATCGAGCAGGTGATCGCCGACCTCGTCGCCCACGACCTGGCCACGCCCGTGGCCACCACGATCCCGCTGGTCACCTACAAGACGGCCGACCTCGGGCCGGCGGCCCAGAGGAACCGGCGGCGCGGGAGGGGCCGGACGTGAGCGTCCACCTGCTCCTGTCGGCCGGGCGCGGCCCGCAGGAGTGCGCCTGGGCGCTGGCCCAGCTGCTGCACCGCTTGGAACGCGACGCCGCCCGGCAGGGCCTGGAAACCCGCCGGGCGCACACCGTCCCCGGCGACCGGCCCGGCACCTACCGGTCGGTCCTCGTCCAGATCGACGGTGACGACTCCGAGACGTTCGCCGCCTCCTGGACCGGAACCCTGTGCTGGCAGGCCCCCAGCCCCTACCGGACCGCCACCGGCCGGAAGAACTGGTACGTCATCGCCCATCCGTGCCAGGTCGACACCCCCCGGACGACGTTCGCCGAAGCCGATGTCGACGTCGTCGCCTGCCGCACCGGCGGCCCCGGCGGCCAGCACCGCAACAAGGCCAGCACCGCCGTACGGGCGACCCACCGGCCCACCGGGACCGTCGTCGTGGTCGACACCGAGCGGCAGTTCAGCCTGAACCGCCGCATCGCCATGCGGCTGCTGCGGGAACGTCTGGAACACGGCGACCAGGCGGCCGAGCGCGCCGTCACCACTGCCCGCTGGCGCGTCCACGACGAGCTCGTACGCGGCGACCCCACCCGCACCGAACGCCCGGAACCACCGAACCAGCCGCGCTGACCCGGGGTCCCGGCTTCCCTCAGGCGTGCGCCCGGTGCATCTCCCACGGCGCCTGAGGAAGGACCTCGCCGGTTTCGAGCAGCGACTTGAGGTTGGCCAGGACGGCCGGCCATCCCTGCGCGATGCCGTCGCGCATCGCCTGGTTGGGCAGAAAACCCGCTGGTGGAAGCCAGGAGGCTGGACCGGCGTCGCCGTCAGGCGAGCACCTGATCCCTGCCGGCGCCCACCGTGACCACGGCCAGGTCGGACCGCATCGAGCGCAGGTCGATCCGGTCGTCGAAGCCGCGCCGGTCGATGACCGCCCCGGTCCGGGCGTCGAGTGCGAGCACGGTCCGCTCGTCGGCCGCGACGTAGACGACCCGCCCGTCCGTCAGCACGTCCTGCGACGTCCCGGCCGGACGTTCCAGCGGCCGGCGCCAGGCGAGGCCGCCGTCGGCGACGCGGTAGGCGGCGATCCCAGCAGCGGTGTCGGCGATCACCAGGTCGGCCGTCACGCCGAGGGAGCCGGCGGAGGGGTTGGGACGCAGTCCCGCGCGCGGGAGGCGCCACACGACCTGCCAGTCCGCGGTCCGGCGGACCACGAGCCCTCCGTCCTCCACCGTCACCGCCCGTCCCGCGCCCAGGTCACGGGCGTCGTACGGCCCGGCGTCGGCGAACGTCCAGCGAGGCTCGCCGTCCTCGGCGCCGAGGGCGGCACCCGCGTACCCGGCGCAGCGCCGGGCGGTCAGCACGACGTCGCCCAGGGCGCGGGCCTCGTCGACGGGTCCGCAGGAGGCGGCCGGGCGCGTCCAGCGGGTGGCGCCGGTCCGGGCGTCCAGGACGTCGAGGCGGCCGTCGTGCAGGATCACCAGCATGCCGGGCCGGGCGACGGACAGCGTCCACATCGACCGCCACTCGCCGTCGAGGGTCCGGCCGGCCGCGGCGAACGGCCCGGCGGGCAGGTCCGCCCGCCAGACGACGCGGCCGGTCGGCACGTCGACGAGGGTGACCCGGCCGTCGCGCCAGACGGCCGCCCCGCGCCGGTCGTCGACCCGGACCCAGTCCACGAGGTCGTCGCCCCACAACCGCTGGTACGTCCACCGCCCACCGCCGCCGACCCGTACGGCGGCCACCCCCCGGCGGCCCACGCTCACCGCGACGTCATCGAACAACTCGGCGCCGGACGGGACGTCACCCAGGACGTCGATGGACGGCGTGCCACGCCCCGGCGGCCTCCAGGGCCCCGCCACAGGACCGGCCGTCACCGTGACGGCCTCCCCCGGCCATCCCACGGCGGACAGGACGGCGACGCCGACCAGCACCACGACCGCCGCGCGCACCCCCCGCGAACGCTCGGCCATGGCCCCGCATCCTCTCGCACCCCCGGCCCACAAAAGAACTGTAAGCCGAAAAAGCGCCCGTAACCCATAAAGCCGTATTCGCGGCGAAATGAACGGGGTGAATGTTGAACTTCCTCCAGGAATGGCCGCGCTGATGGCGAAACCCGAAGTTCCCGTAAAGAGGGAAGGTCTCATTCGTGGGAGATCGTTTGCTATGTCAATCGGGCTGTTCACAAGTGCGCATGGCTACCTTCGGTATTCGTGAAGATACGATCTGGCCCTACGGGGCCGGTAACCAGCTCATCTGGCCCAAAACGTGCGGCCGTTTCCACAATGCTCCTTCTGAGCGCGGTATCGGTCGCGCTCCAGCCCGCCCAGCCCGCGGCCGCGCAACCGGTGCCGCTGGTCGAGGAGGACTTCACCGGAGCCACCGCGATTCCCGAGTTCATCGGTGTGGGATCAGCCTGTCTGACGGGCGCGCCGGCGGCCCCGCCCGCCGGGCCGGGCGACCATCCGCTCGGAGGTTGTCCCGCCAACGCGGCGGGTCCCGTCCCGCCGACCGGGGGAGCGCCGTTCGGCTACCTCCAGCTCACCAGCGCCGATCTCGACCAGACGGCGGCCGCCCTCTACAACTCGCCGATCCCGGCCGAAGAGGGCCTGGACGTGACGTTCGAGCAGTGGCAGTACGGCAACACCACGGCGGTGCCGGCCGACGGCATCTCCTTCTTCCTGATCAACGGGGAGGCCACGCTGGACCGCCCCGGCGCGTTCGGCGGCAGCCTCGGCTACGCCCAGAAGCTGCCCGACGACGACCCGGCGAACCCGTTCGAGCCTGGGGTCAACCAGGGCTACGTCGGCGTCGGGCTGGACGTCCTCGGCAACTACTTCGGGGACTGGGAGCAGCGCGGCCGCACCTGCGCCGAGCGCTCACCGGCCGGCACGGGGTTCCGCGTCCCGGCTCCGGGCCCGAACATGGTCACGGTGCGCGGCCCGGGGAACGGCACCGCCGGGTACTGCTTCCTGACCGCCACCACCAGCAACTTCACCACTACGGGACCGTGGCCGTCGACGCTGCCGGGCACCCTGCAGGGGCCCACGCGGTCCGTGCCCAGCGACCCGCGGGCGGCACAGGAGGCGCTTGAGGAGTCCAAGCGCACGGTCAACGTCCGGATCACCCCGGCGCCGAACCCTGAGATCACCGTTTCGATCGACTTCAACGACGGCAACGGGATGCAGGAAGTGCTGTCCCTGCCCGCGCCGCAGCCGGTCCCGGAGACGTACAAGTTCGGTTTCGCCGCTTCCACCGGCCTGTTCACCGATGTGCACCTGGTCCGGAACGTGGTCGTGCGTCCGGTGGCCGAGCGTCCGGAGCTGACGCTCACCAAGCGCATCGACGACGACGCCGAGCTGCCCGATCCGGTGCCGGTCGGCACCGAGGTGCCCTACGAGTACGTGGTCACCAACACCGGCAACATGAACATCACCGACCTGGTGGTGGACGACGACGTCGTCGATGAGGTCGTCTGCCCGCGGACCACCTTGAACGTGGGCCAGCGGGTCATCTGCCGCGGCTTCTACACGGTCACGGAGGAGGACGCCGAGCGCGGCTCGGTGACCAACACCGCCGTCGCGACGGGCCGGGCGGACGACACGGAGGTCACCTCACCGCCGTCCGAGGTGACCATCGGCGTCACGGACGAGCGCGGGATGCTGGAGCTGGAGAAGACCGTCGACGACTCCCGCACCTACCGTCCCGGGGACCGGGTCGACTACCGCTACCTCGTGCGGAACACCTTCGACGAGACCGTGACCGACCTGCGGATCGACGACGACCGGGTGACGGACATCACCTGCGAGACCACCACCCTGGACCCGGGCGACGCCACGACCTGCACGGGCACGTACACGGTCACCGAGGAGGACGCGGCTCGCGGCTCGGTCACCAACACCGCCACCGCGGTGGGCCTGGTGGAGGACGTCGAGGTGACCTCGCCGCCGTCCGAGGCCACGATCGAGGTCGTGGGTGAGCGCGGGAAGCTGCTGCTGGACAAGAGCGTCGACGACACGCGCACGTACCGGCCCGGTGACCGCGTCACCTACCGCTACGTCGTCAGGAACACCTCCGACGAGACCGTGCGGAACCTCAGGATCGACGACAACCGGGTGACGAACATCGTCTGCCGGGCCACCACTCTGGCGCCGGGCGAGAGCACGACCTGCACGGGTATCTTCGTCGTGCCGGGCCGTCCCGGCGGCGGCAAGGACTGCCGCAAGGGCTGCAACTTCACCATCACCAACACGGCCGTGGCCAGGGCGGACGGCCTGACCTCCGCACCGGCGACGGCCAGGATCCGGGTGACGCAGAAGCAGCAGCCCCCGCACCGCCCGTGCCGGCCCTGGAAGAAGAGCGACCACTGCCGGCCCGGGAAGAAGCCGCACCACCCCGGCCATGACCACAGGTTCGACCACAAGGTCGACCACAGGTACGACCACGGTCGCCAGTGCCCGCCCGGGATGACGCAGACCTCGAAGTGGGGATGCGCTCCCATCCACGAGGAGAGGACCGAGCAGGACATGGGCCGTCCGATGGACGAGTTCTCCGAGCCTCAGCGCGAGGACGAGATGGAGAACATGGACACGGACAACCCGTACGCGGAGGTGGATGACATGGCGATGCCTTGGGAGACCTCCTACTAGGTCCTCCCGCCTTCCATCCGTGTCAACCTGATGGTCCCTCCCTGCGGGGAGGGACCATCGTGCTGTCCGGCCTCAGGCGGTCAGCCCCAGCCGCCGACCTTCTTGAGGAAGACGACGCCGTCGATCGCGCCGAGCTGGGACGGGTCCAGCGGGAAGTAGGCGAAATCGTGCGAGACGCGCTTCGCGGGGTCCGTGACGAGGTCGGCCAGGCGGCGGGCGTCGATCACCGAATGATCCCCAGGGAGCGCGGACAGGATGCCCTCGACGGTGTCCGGCGGCGGGGTGACGTCGCCGGTGGTGCCGAAGGCCGAGGCCAGGTAGGCGTACCGGTCGCCCAGCCGGGTGGCGGCGATGGCCCCCGCGCTCCACCACTCCAGCCGCTGGTCGCCGAACTGCATGGACGTCCGGTCGCGCTGGAGGTGGAGGTTGGAGGAGAAGACCAGGGCCGGGCCGCGCCGGGCGACGGCCCGCAGGTTGGCCGCCATCATCGCGTCCCGCAGGGCCGACAGCCGGGTCCACCGTTCCGGGGAGGCGTCGGCCATCCAGTGGTGGTAGCGCAGCAGGCCGGTGGCGGTGCGCGCGTACAGCTCCGCCCGTTCCCTGTCCCGCGCGCCGAGCTGCGGGGACTGCGTGTCGAGCAGGGCCGCCAGATCGTCGGCGATCACCCGGAGCCGCTGGGCGTCGGCGGACTGGCCGATCGACTTCGACGGATCCATGGCCGTGGCCTCGTCCGACCATCGCTCGTCCGGGCCCAGCAGCGTGTCGAGGGTCTCCCTGGTGACCACGCTCGTGAGCAGCGGGCCGTCGAGAAGGTCGTACAGGCCGGTGAGCGCCTCGCGCGGGCTCGCCGCCCAGTACTCCAGAGGGCCGTCGACCCCGAAGAAGCGCAGTTTCTCGTCATGCTCCTCGTTGTAGGCGCGCATCCAGCGGACGAGCTCCCGGTTGGCCGCCGAGGCGCCGAAATCGTGGCTGAAGCCGCGTTCCATGACGTCGTCGAGCGTGCCGGCGCCGGTCGTGACGTGGTCGTCCACCAGCAGGCCCTTGAGACAGTCGCTCTCGATGGCGAACGACCGGTACCCCTCGTTCTCGACCAGGTGCCGGAAGATCTCGTTCCGCACCTCGCCCAGTTCCCCCACGAAGTGCCGCGCCTCGCCGAGACCGAGCAGCAGCGGCTCGGCGGGAAGCGACCGCAGGAACGCCGAAACCCCCGCGCCGTCCACCGGCCAGGCGATGTCCTTGATGTCCATGCCTTCAACGCTATCGTTGAACTTTCGGTGTAACCTTTGCGCTTCAAAGACGGCTTCCACCGTCTGAAACCCTCAACCGGCCGATTCGCCTTGAACAAGTCGTTCAAAACAGACTGTTGACATCAGATTGCGTCGGACGGCATTGTTACCTCCATGTCGAGCACTGACCACCCCTTCTCCCCACCGGACGCCGAGCAGGCGCGCCTTCAGCGGGTGCACGCCTCCCTGTTCCGGATCGCCGAGCGGCATGCCGCCACCGACGAGCAGCGGAGCCGGCAGGCACACCCGTCGGTCATCGGTCCGCACGAGGCCGTCCGGCTGGTGTCGTTCCTGCTCAGCGGGGCCGCGAAGTTGGACGACGGCGAGCCGGAGGTGGACCAGGCCGACATCACCGCCGCGTTGAGCCTCGTCCCGCTGGTCCGCGGGGAGCTGGACGCGCTGGAGGCCGCGCTGCTGGGCATGGCCCGGGGGCGCGGGATGACCTGGCAGGAGATCGCCTTCGGACTCGGGCTGGGCACCGCGCAGGCCGCCCGGCAGCGCCACGAACGCCTCACCGAACGGACGGAGACCGCGTCCGACTAGTACTACAGCCAGGCTTTGTGATCTGTAGTCTGTGGTCATGCCTGATGAGTTAACCGCTGATGATCTTCAATCATGGGTGTCAGGGCTGGAT
>NZ_JBSFGF010000055.1:0-17277 GCF_053596455.1 Nonomuraea sp. NPDC001699
ACCAAACACCCCAAAACGGGCAATGATCTACCTCTGAACCGTAAACCCCCGGCAAACAGCCTCAATCACCGTCAAAGCACACCGGGGTATGCGTAGGCAAACGACAGGCAAGCCCCGTGCATTCCCCTCATGACCTGGGCGTTCCCGCAAGGGGCCGGCCCTCGGCGGACCGGCCCAGGGGGCCTCGACGTCAGCGGCCCGAACGCTCCGCGGTGACGGCGAAGACGTGCGTGGCCGTACCGGCGCTCGGCCCGGACGGCTTGCCGACGGCGACCGCCACCACCTGCCTGCCCGGGTCGGCGGGGACCTCGTAGCGGTAGACCTTGGCCTGCGCGTCGGCCGGTTTGCCCCAGGCGTAGCGGTGCGCGGTGGTGATCACGGCCGGGTCGCCGCCGGTCATCCAGTCGGCCACGGTGAGCCGGGCGGTCGTGGTGCCGCCGTCCGCGTAGGTGAGGGTCACGTCGCTCGCGGCCGGGCCGTACCCGGCGGAGGCCAGCAGGTGCAGGTTGACGTAGCTGCCCTGGGGGATCGCGATCTTCTGCCCGTTGACCTGGACGTTGTTCCTGACGCCGGTCGCCCCCGACGGCCAGGTGAACCGGAGGCCGTCGTAGACGACCTCGCCCGGCGGCGGCAGCTCGTCGGCCGGGAAGGCCACGGGCGCGTTGCCGAAGGTGCCGTCGTCCGGCGCGTCGGCCGTGGCGATGGAGTCGTGGTCGTAGACGCCGCCCAGGTCCACCGGCACGCTCTCGCCGGCGACCTTCACCCGGACGGTCCCGGTGAAGGAGCCGTGCGACAGCGTCGCCGCCTCCAGCGTCACGTCGTACGAGCCGGGCGCGGTCCGGGCGGGCACCGGCAGCTCGACGGTCCGGGTGAGCCGGGCGTGCGGGGCCAGCGCGGGGAAGTCGAAGCCCTGCGACCCGAACGGCGTGCGCGCGGTCAGCCTGCCCCGGGCGACCTCCTTGTCACCCCGGTTGGCCAGCGTCACCTCGATCCTGGCGCTCTCCCCCACCTTGACCGGGGCGGCCGTGCCCTCCACGCCGAGCAGCCGTTCCGCCGAGGGCTGGTAGCCCGGCCCGGCGATGCGGAAGGTGTAGGCGTAGGCGCCCTTGGGCGCGCGGGTGGTGATCTCCAGCGTGCCGTCGGCGTTCTTCTTGTACGGCAGCGGCTGCGGGTCCCCCAGCATGGTGACCACGTCGCCGTCCTTGACCGGGACCGGCGCGGTGATCTTCAGCTTGGCGCCCGGCCAGTCCAGCGCGGTGACGTAGAAGGCACGCGGCTGGGTGGTGAACCGCACCGGCACGGTGGCGCCCTTGTCCTCGGCCTGCGTCCAGTAGCGGGAGCCGTAGACGGCCTCGCCGTTGGTCCTCAGCCACTCGCCGAGCGCGCGGACCCTGGTGGCCTGGAGGTCGGGGACGGTGCCGTCGGCCCTGGGGCCGATGTTGAGCAGCAGGTTGCCGTTCTTGGAGACGACGTCCACGAAGGAGTCCACGAGCTGGTCGGGGGTGAGGTGCTCGGCCAGACCCTCTTCGGCGTTGTAGCCGTAGGAGGCGCCGATGCCGCGCGAGGCCTCCCACTTGGACTTCTTGATGTCCGGCTCGACGGAGTACTCGGGCGTGGTGAAGTCCTGCACCCCGTTGCCGCACCGGTTGTTGACGGTCACCTCCTTGCCGCGCTCGACGGCCTTGTTGAAGTAGTGGGCCATGAACGTGTCGGAGTCGTTCACGCCGCCGATGTCGCACCAGACGATGTCGGGGTCGTACTTGTCCACCAACTCCAGCATCTGCGGGAGCTGGAAGTCCTTGACGTAGTCGGCGACCGGCCGGTACCCGGTGTACGGCACGGGCTGCCCGGTGTACGGGTTCTTGGGCGCGCCGCGGCCGAACCAGCCGCCCCACTGCACCGGTGAGGCCGGATTGTACCACTCTGGCATCGAGAAGTAGATGCCGTCCTTGAGGCCGTAGCCGCCCTCGCGGTTGGCCCGGATCAGCTCACCGGTGAAGTCGCGCTTCGGGCCGTACTTGACGGTGGTGCGGTCGGAGTAGGCGCTGTCCCAGGCGGCGATGCCGTCGTGGTGCTTGGCGACGAACACGTAGTACTTGCCGCCTCCCTGCTTGAACAGGTCGAGCCAGGCCCTGGGGTCCCACTTCTCGGCCTTCCAGTACTTGGTGAGGAAGTCGTCGTAGGCCACGTCCTTGCCCCAGACCTGCTCGTGGCGCTTCTGGGTGGGCGTGTCCCCGGTGTTCATCTTCGACCAGTACCACTCGGCGTACTTGCTCTCCGAGCCGTCGAGTGGCGCGTAGGCCGGCACGGAGTAGGCGCCCCAGGTGACGAAGAAGCCGAGTTTGGCGTCCTCGAACCACTGCGGGGCGGTGTGGCGGCCGAGGGAGTCCTTCGTCGGCTCGTACGGCCCCTGCGCGGCGGGGGCCGACGCCGAGGCGGCCGGCGGGGCGGTGGTGGCGGCAGTGGCGAGAGCGAGGGCGGCGGCGAGGACCGAGAGGGTGCGTCGTCTCATGGGCACAACGTATTGGTTGGACCAATCTATAGACAAGAGACGAAATTTGCCGAAAAACTAGTCCATATCCCTCAATTGGACCTTCCATTCTGGAGCCGCCATGTCCGTCCAACCAGCCGCCCCCGACCTGCGGACGGGACCGCCGCGCAACCGCGTCGCCGCCGCCGGCATGGTCGGCAGCGTGGTCGAGTACTACGACTTCACGCTGTTCGGCCTCGCCGCCGCCCTGGTCTTCGGCGAGCACTTCTTCCCCAAGTCCTCGCCCGCGGCCGCCACCCTGGCCTCGCTGGCCACCTTCGCCGTCGGCTTCCTGGCCAGGCCGCTCGGCGGCGTGATCTTCAGCCACTACGGCGACCGCGTCGGCAGGAAGCCGATGATGGTGATCACGCTGCTGCTCATGGGCTTCGCCACGGCCGCCATCGGCGTGCTGCCCGACCACGGCAGCATCGGCCTGCTCGCCCCGATCCTGCTGGTGGCGCTGCGGCTGCTGCAGGGCCTGGGCGCGGGCGCCGAGTACGTCGGCGCGCTGGTCATGTCCGCCGAGTCGGGCGACGTGCGCCGTCGGGGCCTGCTCGCCTCGCTGCCCGGCACCGGGGTGTTCATCGGCATCCTGCTCGCCACGCTCACCTTCAGCGGCATCTCCTCGCTGCCGAAGGAGCAGTTCGACTCCTGGGGCTGGCGCCTGCCGTTCCTGCTCAGCCTCCTCGGCGTGGCGCTCGGCCTGTACTTCCGCGCGCGGGTCGCCGAGACGCCGGTGTTCACCGAGCTGAAGGCGGCCGGCGCCACCGGCCGGGCGCCCGTCGCCGAGGTGATCAGGAGGCAGCCGCGCCGGCTGCTGCTCGCCATGGCGGCCAACGGCCCGTTCGTCGCCATCTCCTATCTCATCCAGGTCTTCGTGCTGTCGTACATGACCACCACGCTCGGCGTCCCCAAGGGCGTGGGGCTGGCCGCCAACGTCACCGCCTCCGCGCTGAGCATCGTCGCCACGCCGCTGTTCGGCGCGTTGTCGGACCGGGTGGGCAGGAAGCCGGTGTGGTTCGCCGGCGCGGGTTTCCTGGCGGTGTTCGCCTTCCCGATGTTCTGGCTGCTCGGCACCCGCAGCCCGGCGCTGATCGTGGTGGCGGTCTCGCTCGGTCTGGCGGTCGGCGTCGCCTCCATGTACGCCGCCCAGGCCTCGCTGTTCGCCGAGCTGTTCGAGGCGCGCTTCCGGCTCAGCGGCATCGCGCTGGCCCGCGAGTCCACGGCGGCGCTCATCGGCGGCCCCGCCCCGCTGGTCGCCTCGGCCGTGCTGACCTGGGCGGGCGGGGCGTCCTGGCCGATCGCCGCCCTCGTGTGCGTCTTCGCGGTGATCTCGCTGGTGGCGGTGCTGGCGGTGCCGGAGACGCGCGGCGCCGACCTGCGCGTGCCGCTACGCTGACGACGTGGTGGCCAAGGACGCGCGCACATCCGCCTCGGGCGAGACGATCAATCACATCAAGACGATGATCACCTCCGGGGCGTTCCCGCCGGGCACGAGGCTGCCGACGGAGCGCGATCTCGCGGTGCAGCTCGGTGTCTCGCGCAACACGCTGCGCGAGGCCATCCGCGCGCTGACCCTGGCCGGGCTGCTGGAGGCTCGGCAGGGCGACGGCACGTACGTCACCAGCCTGTCGCCGGGGATGCTGCTCGACACGTTCGCGATGCTCGTGGAGCTGTCCCCGGACGCCACCGTGCTCGACATGCTGGCCGTGCGGCGGGTGTTGGAGTCCGCCGCCACCGCGCAGGCGGCGGCACGCATCACCGACCGGCAGCTCGACGAGCTGGCCGCCTGCCTGGAGGACATGCGGCACGATCCGCAGAGCGGCGACGGCAGCGTCGACGAGGTCGTACGCGCCGACGCCCGCTTCCACGCCGTGGTGGCCGAGGCGGCGGGCAACCCGGTGCTGGCGGCGCTCGTCGAGGCGCTGAGCACCCGCACGCTGCGGGCGCGCATCTGGCGGGGCCAGGTCGACCAGGGCGTGTTCGACCGCGCGATCCACGAGCACCAGGCGATCTACGAGGCGCTGCGCGACAGGGACCCCGCGCTTGCGGCTCCCGCGGCGGCGGCCCACATCGCGAACGTGGAGCGCTTCCTCCGCACCCAGCTCGGCAATTAGCCCTACCAATTCCCGCAAAACCCCCTTCGACTCTAGCCGTATGCCCTCAGATGGCTATATTGGTTGGACCAATTACGGAAGGGTCGAGATGAAGATCGCCAAGATACGTGCGGTGCTGCTCAGTCATGACTACACCGGCCGGCCGCCGCTCGCCTGGGTGGGCGGCCGGATCGAGACCTGGGACGCCGCCCTCGTCGAGATCACCACCGAGGACGGCGTGACCGGGCTGGGCGAGGTCGCCCAGGGCATCATGGGGGCGCAGGCCGTACCGGGCGTGGTGGACGCCCTGCGCCGCTACGCCGTCGGCCTGCCGGTCGACGAGCCCGCCACCGTGGGCGACGCGCTGCGCGCGAGCACCGCCTTCTGGGCACGCGGCGGCGTGGCCTCCGGGGTGATCGCGGCGATCGAGGTGGCCGCCTTCGACGCGCTCGGCAAGGCCCGCGGCCTGCCCGTGCACGAGCTGCTCGGCGGCCCGCTGCGCGACCGGGTCGAGGTGTACGCCAGCGGCGGCCTGGGCGTCGAGGAGGACCAGGTGCTCGCCTGGGTCAAGGACATGGAGGCACGCGGCTTCTCGACGGTGAAGTTCCGCGCCATGACCGGCCCCGAGCGCACCATCGGCCTGATCGACCGGGTGGCCGCGGCCCTGGAGCCGGGCACCCGGTTCGTGCTCGACGCGGTCCAGGGCTGCGCGGGAACGCCGTGGCCGCTGGAGGACGTGCTGCGGGTCGGCAGGCATCTGGAGGGCCACGATCCGCGCTGGTTCGAGGAGCCGTGCCGGGCCGAGGACGTCGCCGGATACGCCGCCGTCAGGGACGCGCTCGGCGTGCCGGTCTCCGGCGTGGAGAGCTACTCCACGCGGCAGGAGTTCGAGCGGCTGATCGAGGCCGGGGGCGTGGACATCGTCCAGCCCGACGTCGGCATGGTCGGCGGCGTGGTGGAGTTCCAGCGGGTGGCCGCCCGCGCGTTCGGCGCGGGGCTGGACTGCGTGCCGCACATCTGGTCCACCGGCGTCAACCTCATGGCGAGTGTGCACACCGCGTTCGCCACCCCGCAGCTCGACCTGATCGAACTGTGCACGCTGCCCAACCCGCTGCGCGAGGAGCTGCTCGCCGAGCCGCTGCGCGTCGAGGGCTCCCACGTGCTTCCGCCCACCGCTCCCGGCCTGGGCCTGCGGCTCACGCCGGAGATGGAGCGCCGCTACACCTACCAGCCCGGGAGGGGCCATGTCATCGTCTGAGCCGGTCCGCGTTCCGCTGGACCCGGGCGTCGCCGCCGCGCAGCTGTCCGACTCCCTGGACGAGACGGGCGTGCGCGCGAACGTGCTGACCCCCGCCGTCCGCCCGCTGCGCGCCGGCATGCGCGTGCTCGGCCGGGCGAGGACCGTGTGCTTCGCCCCGGCCGAGACGGCGGGCGAGAACCCGTACGACGACATGATCGACTTCATCGACTCGGTGCTGCCGGGCGAGGTGGTGGTCATCGCGGCCGGGGGCGGCGACCGGTCGGCCTGCTGGGGCGAGCTGTTCTCGGCCGCCGCCAAGGGCCGGGGCGCGGCCGGAGTGGTCTGCGACGGGTACGTCCGTGACCGCGCCAAGATCCTGCACCTGGGATTCCCCGTGTTCGCCCTGGGCACGCGGCCGGTCGACTACCGCGCCAGGATGCGGGTGGCCGCCGTACAGGAGCCGGTGACCTGCGGCGGGGTGCTGATCACGCCGGGCGACCTGGTGCTGGCCGAGGACGACGGGATCGTGGCCGTGCCCCGGGCCCGCGAGTCCGAGGTGGTCTCCAGGGCCGAGGCGCGGCTGGCCACGGAGTCCGACGTGCTGTCGGACCTGCTGGGCGGCGCGCGGCTGCGGGAGGTCTGGGAGCGTTACCGGGTGTTGTGAGGGGCCGTTCTGCGGGACCGGCGGGCGGCGGGCGTTCCGTCGCCGGCCGCGTCCGGAGGCCACCAGCCACTTGCAAGGGGATACAAGCCCGTTCCCAGTGCCGTCCGAGATCGTTCTGTCCAGCGTCAGCGCGACAGACACGAGGTGAGGAATGGCGACGGCGATCAGCGCGTCCACGCTCAACGGACGCCACCACAAGGCGGCACTCACGGCCTTCATGGCCATCGTGGTGGCCCACTGGGCCGAGCACCTGGTGCAGGCCGTGCAGGTCTACGTCTGGGGGTGGCCGCTGAGCGAGGCCCGGGGGGTGCTCGGCCTGCCGTTCCCGTGGCTGGTGACCTCGGAGTGGATGCACTACGGGTACGCGCTGCTCATGCTGGTGGGCCTGGTCCTGCTGCGCAAGGGGTTCGCCGGCCGTTCGCGCACGTGGTGGAACATCTCCCTCGGCATCCAGGTCTGGCACCACATGGAGCACCTGCTCCTGCTCGTGCAGAAGCTCACCGGGCTCTATCTGCTGGGACGTCCGGTCCCGACCAGCGTCCTGCAGATCTTCCTGCCCCGGATGGAGCTGCACCTGTTCTACAACGCGGTCGTCTTCGCCCCGATGGTGGTGGCGATGCTGCTCCACCGCCGGGCCTCCGAGCACGGCGGGGCCGTCTGCACCTGCGCGGTGGCGCACTAGGCATGGCGGTCACCAGACGACGTCCGAGCGGGTTCACGGTGGCGCTGGCCGTTCTGGGGCTGTTGCTGCTGTTCGTGTCCGTGCCCGAGTTCGGCCCCGTCGTACGGGCCGCGCGCGCCGACGGGGTGGGCGGCGCGTTCACCGCCCGGGAGCTGCGGTGCGTGTCGCATCCCGGGCACGAGTCGTGCGTCTGGGCCGGGGACTTCACCTCCGGCGACGGACGGATCCGGCGGCGCGACGTCGAGCTGTACGGCAGCGACCGCGGCACCCTGGCGGCCGGGCAGGCCACCCCGGCCGTGGACACGGGCCGCGAGACCCGCGTCTACGGCCCGGACGGCTCGGACGAGTGGCTGTTCACCGCGCTGATCACGCTGGCCGGGCTGGCCGTCCTGACGGTGGCGGCCAGGCGGCTGCGGCGCCCCCGCGCCTGAACCCGCGCCTGACCCCGCGCCTGAACCCGCGGCTCCCCGGAGCGGGCGATCGCCCGTACGATTCCTCCAGCGTTTTCAGGATCTTGTGAGGTATGTGGTGTTCGGGATCATCCGTCCGTGCGGTGAGCACGGGTGCGCGGCGGTGCGCACGGCGTGGCGGGCACACCTGTGCGGGCTCTGCCTGACCCTGCGCGACGGGCAGGGGCACGCCGCCCGGCTGACCACCAACTACGACACGCTGATCCTCTCGGTGCTCACCGAGGCCCAGCTTCCGTCCTCCGTGCCGCACCGGACGGCCGGGCCGTGCGCGCTGCGCGGGTTCCGCTCCGCCGACGTGGTGGACGCCCGCGGGCGGGGAGCCAGGCTGGCGGCGGGCGTGTCGCTCGTCCTGGCCGCGGGCAAGCTGCGCGACCAGGTGGCCGACCGCGACGCCGCCCCGGGCACGGCCGCGGCCCGCCGCCTGCTGGCGGCCCGCTGGGAGGCGGGCGGCGCCAGGCTGGCCTCCGGCGTCGGCTTCGACACCGCCGTGCTGTCGGCGACGGTCGACCGGCAGCTCGAACGCGAACGCCGGGCCCGCACCGCCCCCGCGGAGGTGCTCGACCTCACCGCGCCTGCCGAGGAGGCGGTGGCGGCGGCCTTCGCCCACACGGCGGTGCTGGCCGGACGGCCGGGCAACGTCGAGGCGCTGGCCGAGGCGGGCAGGTTCTTCGGCCGGATCGCGCACCTCCTCGACGCCGTCGAGGACCAGGCGGCCGACGACGAGCGCGGCGCGTTCAACCCGCTGACCGCCACCGGGACCGGCCGCAGGCAGGCCCGGCGGCTCTGCGACGACGCCGCGCACGGGCTCGCCCTCGCGCTGGCGGACCTGGAGCTGGAGCAGCGGCACCTGGTGGAACGGCTGCTCGGCGCCGAGGTGCGCCGGGCGGTCGAGCGCGCGTTCGCCGCGGCCTCCTACCAGCGGCCCGGCTGGGTCCGCAAGTCGGTGGCGGGCGTGGCGACGTTCCTGACCTGCGGACTCTGGCGGCCGAGGTGGAGCAAGAAGGCGGGACGTCCCTGCTCCGACCGCTGCTACCTGGACGACTGCGGCGGCTGCGACTGCCCCGACTGCGGCGGTTGCTGCGACTGCAGCTGCTGAGGTCAGGGGGCCGAGATGTGGAGCACCTCGCCCGCCTTGTGATAGCCGACGCGCGCGTAGACGCGGCCCGCGGCGTCGTCGGCCGGGGTGAGGAACGGCATGGTGACCCCGGCGTCGAGGCCGGCCCTGGTCAGCAGGGCGGTGACGGCCCCGCCGATCCCGCGCCGCCGGTGCGTCTGGCGCACGGCGATGCCGGCGATCTCGGCGACGCCCTCCTGGGGGCCGCCGAGCTGGCCGGCGCCGACGACCTCGCCCGTGGCGGCGTCGGTGGCCGCGGCCACCAGGCCGCCGCGGCCGAGGACGCCGCGCAGCCGCGCGACGTCGTGCTCGTTGGCCTCGGGCGCGTCGAAGGCCGCGTTCATCACCCGCGCGACCTGCCACAACCCCGGCTCGTCGGTCACCAGCGCGAGCCGTACGGCGGCGTCGGCGGGCGCCTCGACCAGCGATCCGGCCGGGCACACCAGCAGCGGGAACCGGCCCTCGGCGACGAACCCGGCGGCCAGCAGCGCCTCCTCCACCTCGGGCGCGACCTGCGGCACGTACTCCAGCCGGGGCGTCCTGCCCCGCTCGCGGAAGGTGGCGGCCAGCGCGGCCACCTCCTCGCCGGTGGGCGCGAGGCCGTCGTCGGGGACGGCGTAGTTGAACGGCGGCGCGTCGTCGTGCTCGTCGAAGCGGATCAGGAACGGCCCGGCCCGGTGCGCCCGGGACCCGGCCGCCGCTCGGAGGTACGCGTGCACATGGGCGCCCAGCAAGTGAAGTCCTCTCGGTTGACCTGCGACCGTCACAAGGTAGGGCCGTGCCGACCGCCGGACAAACGATTTTCCCACCCGGGACCGCCTTCCGGACGACGACCCCGAGGTCATTGACATCCCCCTGAATCCGACCCTACGTTGGCGAACGTTTCGACCACCGTCCAGGCCGGGTGCAGATGACCTCGTTGCGCGACGTCGCCGCGTGGGCGCGGGTGGAGGAGGGCAAGGCGGGCGTTCGACCACCTGACGGACCGGCAGCCCGAGGTGAGCGCCGTGATGGACGCCGCCGCGGATCCGGAACCGCCCCTCACGAGACCACGGAGTGACCATGTTCCCCACCGACTTCCTCTGGGGCACCGCCACCGCCGCCTACCAGGTCGAGGGCGCCGCCGCCGAGGACGGCCGCACCCCGTCGATCTGGGACGTCTTCTCCCGCACCCCCGGCAAGGTGACCCGCGGCGAGACCGGCGACGTCGCCTGCGACCACTACCACCGCCTGGAGGAGGACCTCGACATCCTGGCGGGGCTGGGCGTGGGCGCCTACCGGTTCTCGATCTCCTGGCCGCGCGTCCAGCCGGGCGGGGGCGGCCCGGCCAACCCGCGCGGGCTCGCCTTCTACGACCGCCTGGTGGACGGGCTGCTGGCCAAGGGCATCGCCCCCGTGGCCACGCTCTACCACTGGGACCTGCCGCAGGAGCTGGAGGAGGCGGGCGGCTGGCCGCACCGCGACACCGCCTTCCGCTTCGCCGAGTACGCCCGGCTCATGGGCGAGGCGCTCGGCGACCGCGTGCACACCTGGATCACCCTGAACGAGCCGTGGTGCACGGCCTACCTGGGCTACGCCTCCGGCGTGCACGCCCCCGGCAGGACCGACGCCGCCGCCGCGCTGGCCGCCGTGCACCACCTGAACCTCGGCCACGGGCTGGCCGTGCGCGCCCTGCGCGAGGCGGCCGACCCGGCGGCGCGGATGTCGGTGACGCTCAACCTGCACCACGTGCGCGGGGTGTCCGAGGCCGACGCCGAGGCGGTGCGCCGCGTGGACACCCTGGCCAACCTGGCCTTCCTCGGCCCGATGCTCGACGGGGCCTACCCGCGTTCCCTGTTCGACGACACCGCCGCGGTGACCGACTGGGCGTTCGTGCAGGACGGCGACGAGGCCGCCGCGTGCGCGCCCCTGGACGTGCTGGGCGTCAACTACTACAACCCCGTCCTGGTGCGGCGGCGGGAGGGCGGCGCGGGACGGGAGACGGCCGACGGGCACGCCGACGGCGTCGCGTCCCCGTGGATCGCCTGCCAGGACGTGGAGTTCGTCCGGCAGCCGGGGCCGTACACGGAGATGGGCTGGAACATCGACGAGACCGGGCTGACCGAGCTGCTGCTGCGGCTGCGCCGCGACCATCCCGGCCTGCCCACGATGATCACCGAGAACGGCGCGGCGTTCCCCGACCCGGTGGAGGCCGATGGCCGGGTCAGGGACGACGACCGGATCGACTACCTGCGCCGGCACATCCGCGCGGTGGCCGAGGCCATGGCGGGCGGCGCGGACGTGCGCGGCTACTTCCTGTGGTCCCTGATGGACAACTTCGAGTGGGCGCACGGCTACGCCAAGCGGTTCGGCGTCGTCCGGGTGGACCGCGGCACGCTGGAGCGCACCTGGAAGGACAGCGCCCACTGGTACCGCGGGGTGATCGCGGCGAACGGCGTCGAGCAGGGTTAGACGGCCAGGCGCAGGACGATGCGCAGGGAGATGTCGGTGAAGGCGGTCACGCGCGTCGCCGGTTCACCAGCGGTCGAGATGCAGGACCTCGTCCAGCGGCTGCCGCGCGGCCGGCTTGAAGGTCTCCCCCGTGAAGTACGCGGTGGGCAGCAGCACGCCCTGGCGCACCTCGGCCGGGATGCCGAGCAGCTCGGCGATCTCGCTCTCGTACTCCAGGTGCAGGGTGGTCCACGCGCTGCCGAGGCCGCGGGCGCGGGCGGCGAGCATGTAGCTCCACGCGGCGGGCAGCAGCGAGCCCCACAGCCCGGCCTGGTTGCCCTCGGGCAGCCGGCCGCCGGGGAGCTCGATCGCGCCGATCACCAGCACCGGGACGTCGCCCATGTGCTCGGCCAGGTAGGCGGCGCTGTCACTGACGCGTTCCTGGGCCGCCGTCCGCGCCGGGTCGTCCCTGAACATCGACCGGGCCGAGCCGCCGGAGGTGGAGTAGGCGTTCCACGAGCGCCGGTAGTAGTCGCCGATCGCCTTGCGGCGGTCGGGGTCGGTGACCACGATCCAGTGCCACCCCTGCCGGTTGCCGCCGCTGGGCGCCTGGAGCGCGACCTCCAGGCACTCGCGGACCAGCGACGCCGGGACCAGGCGGGACAGGTCGAGGCGCCTGCGCACGCTGCGGGTGGTGGTGAGCAGCGTGTCCGGGGCCAGTGGTTCGATCGTCATGGGCCCATCATGTCAACGCGGGCCCCGGGAATCCCGTAGGCCGTACGGTCGCATCGGGACCTGATTTCCGGCGTTCCGGGACGTATGATCACGCCAGCCGAACTCGCCCGACGCAACCGAAGGAGCCACCGTGGCCGACGACGAGCAGGGAACGCCCATCCCGGGCGTGGACACGACCAAGCCCAGCGTCGCCCGCGTCTACGACTACATGCTCGGCGGCAAGGACAACTTCGAGATCGACCGCGAGGTGGCCCAGATGGCGCTCGGGATCGCCCCGGACGCCCCGCAGGCGGCCCGGTCGAACCGGGACTTCCTGGCGCGCGTCGTCCGCGACCTGGCCGTCGAGGCGGGCATCCGCCAGTTCCTGGACATCGGGTCGGGCCTGCCCACGCAGGGCAACGTGCACGAGATCGCCCAGGGGGCCGCGCCGGGCTGCCGGGTCGTCTACGTCGACCACGACCCGATCGTCCTGGTCCACGGCCGGGCGCTGCTGGCCGTGGACGACGGCACCACCGTCATCGAGGCCGACATCCGCCGACCGGACGACATCCTCGACCACCCCGAGACCAGGCAGCTCATCGACCTCGACGAGCCGGTGGGCCTGCTGCTGTTCGGCATCCTGCACCACCTGTCGGACGAGGAGGACCCGGCCGGCATCGCCCGCCGCCTGGTCGCCCGGCTGGCGCCGGGCAGCCACGTCGCCGTCTCCAGCTTCCACAACCCGATGGAGGAGCGCCCGGAGGTGTCGCGGCAGGCGTTCGAGGCCGAGCGGCTCTTCAACGACACCATGGGTACCGGGCGGTGGCGCACCCGCGAGGAGATCCTCGCCTTCTTCGACGGCCTGGAGCTGCTGGAGCCCGGCCTGGTGCCGCTGGCCGAGTGGCGCCCCGAGCCGGGGTACCGGCCGGATCTGGGGATCACGTACCACACGTTCCTGGGCGGGGTCGGGCGCAAGCCGTGACCGTCAGCAGACGGCCTCCGGCAGGGCGATCGGCACCTGCTGCCGGTCGTCCGGGGTGAACGGGCGGCCGAACACCTCGCACAGCCGCCGCCGCCAGGTGTCCACGTCCAGCCGGAGCAGGTCGGTGGAGTAGCCCATGACGCTGTCGCCGCCCTTGAGCCGCAGCAGCAGCGCGCCGTCGGGCGAGATCTCCAGGAAGTCCTGGGCCTGGCGGAAGGTGTAGCCCTCCTCGTAGGACACCTGGGTCTCGCCGAGCCCGAAGACGCGGATCTCCCGTTCGCCGAACAGGAACAGCCTGCCCGCGTTCTCCGGCATCATCGACGTCATGCGCTCGCCGCCGCGGATGTTCTCGCCCGCCGAACGCAGCGGGCCGAGCACCTTCCTGAGCGGGTGGGTGAGCCACACCTCGGGCAGCATGCCATTGCGGAACAGCAGCAGGTGGGTGCCCGCGCGGTCGAGGACGAACCCGCTGACGACGTCGGAGCCCACGGTCAGCCGCCGGTCCTTGACCTCCTCGCCGGTGCGCAGGTCGATTGTGCGCAGGTAGTCGGCGCCCTGCACGGCGATCATCAGGTGGTCCGCGCTCCACGGGCTGACCTGCACCTCCGTCACGACCGTGCCGGGGCCGGCGACGTCGAAGGCGCTCTTGCGGCGGCCGGTGGCCGGATCCCAGCGCTCCAGGCGGCGGCCGGCGAAGGTGAACAGGTCGCCGTCCTTGAAGAAGTACGTGAGCTGCGCGCCCTGCGGCGGCCGGGCGGTGGCGACCTCGGTGACAGGGGTGAGCGAGGGCAGCGCGCGGACGGCGACCTTCGCGGGGCCGACGGCGTCGGCGAGGAGGCGTCCGGACTCGTCCGCGACGGGGTCGCCGTAGGCGTTCAGGCCCTTCGGGCTCTTCGTGCGCGCGACGTCGGCCAGGGTGCGCTGCGGATCGCCGGTCTCCATGAGGCGCAGGCGGGCGCCGCCGTCGACCTGGGCGACCATCCGCTGGCCGCCCTGGAGCAGCGCCGGGTTGCCGACGCGCTGCTCGCCCTCGCGCAGCGCGGTCAGCACCATGGTCTCGGACGACCTGGTGAGCAGCTCCTGCGCGCCCGGGGCGCCCACCAGCGCGACCGGGGCGGCGCCCGTCTCGGCGCCGGTCGGGGCGGTCTGGGCGTCGATCCAGGTGCGTGACAGGGTGACGCCCTCGGCCAGGTCGACCAGCTCCCAGCCGGAGGCGCCCTGCTCGGCCACCCGCCGCCCCTCGCGGTCGACGACGAAGGGGCCGCACGGGCGTCCGGCGCTGAAGCCGCCCAGCCGCGCGCCGTCGCTCACCGCGTACCCCGTGTACGTGGCGGTGCGGCCGTCGTCGCTGTTGCGGCAGGTCACGGCGGTGGCGCCGGCGCCGGAGACGGCCAGGCCGTCGGCCGGGCCGAGGGTGCGGACGGTGAGCTCCTGCCACGCCGGGCTGCCCTTGCTGCTGTACACCTTGGCCACGCCCTTCTCCCTGGCGACCAGGGTGGTGGCGTCGGGGCCGAAGCGGACGAGGTCGGCGGGGAGGTCGTACACCCAGGTGCGGGCCGCGCCGGTGGTGCCGAGCGACTGCAGGACGAGCTTCTTCGGGCCGGCGGTCGCGATCCAGCCGTCGTCGCCGTCGGCCCTGATGTCGGCGGCGGGCTCGTCGGCCAGGGCCTGCCGGTCCTGGCGGTCCAGGACGTGGCCCTGGTCCAGCAGCTCGCCGTCGTCGGGGTCGACGCGGTGCCAGACCATGCTGCCGTCTTCGACGGCGTAGGCGACCAGGCCGCCGTCGGCGGAGACGGCCGGATGGCTGGTGCCGCCCCGGTCGGGCAGGTGGGTGGGCCGGTAGCGGCCGTCGGGACCGCGGGTGAACAGCGTGGCCCGGCCGGCGGCGGAGGCGGTCGTGGCCAGCAGGACGCGGGCGTCGTCGCTGGCGTCGGCCGCGGTGAGCGAGCCGAGCGCGCCCGTGGCCACCCCCTTGGTGTAGCGGTGCTCGACGTAGCGTTGCAGGAGCTGGGTCCTGGCCTCCTGGGTGGGGGCCGCGCGGTAGGCGCCGACCGCGAGCAGCGACGACAGCTCGGGGTCGCGTCCGGCCAGGTCGGCCGAGGCGCCCGCCAGCGCGCGGGAGCGGGCCTCGGCGGCGCGCTGGTCGCCGATGCGGCCCTGGTAGAGCGTCCAGGCGACCAGCGAGACGACGGTCAGCAGCGCCACCCCCGCGCCGGTGATCGCGCCCCGGCGGCGCAGCGTGCGTGCGCGCTGACGGCGGCGGCCCTGGCGCAGGTAGTCGTGCTCGCCCTCGGTCAGGTCGGCGGGCCGCTCGGCGAGCCAGCGGGCGGCGGCGGCCAGCTCGGGCGGCCCCGGCAGCCGGTCGGGGGCCTGCCCGGCCTGCCGCCAGCGGCGCATGTCCTGGTGGAGCAGGTCGCGCCATTCGAGGAACTTCAGGTCCGCCGCCACGATCCCGGCCAGCCGCGGCCATTCGGCGATCAGCGCCTCGTGGGCCAGCTCGACGGTCTGGCGGCCGTCCTCGCCGGTGTCCATGACGAGCAGCCGCCCGGCCGCCAGGCGGCCGGCCAGCCGCCAGCGCTCCTCCCCCGCCTCCTCGCGGGCGACCCGCCTGCGCAGCGGCGCGTGCGCCCCGGCGGCGACCCGGACGAGCCGGGACAGCAGCTCCTGGCCGGCGGCGGTGTCCTGCTCGGGCACGCACGCCGCCCAGACCTGCTCGGCCTGCGCGGCCAGGGCCCCGCGTACGCCGCGGCACGCCTCGTAGGAGGTGTGGCTGATGCGGCCGCCCTGCTGCTCGTGCCAGAGGCGGTCGAGCAGGAAGCCGATCAGCGGCAGGGCGCCGGGCGCGGTGCCGGCGTCGGCCAGGATGCGGTCGACCAGGCCGGGGTCGTACGTCACGGCGGGGACGGCGTCCAGCGGCGCCTCGACGACCTCCCGGAGCTGGTCTCGGGTCATGGGGGTGAGCCCGTAGGTCTCGCGGCCGAGCGCGCCGCCGAGGGCGGGATGGGACAGGGCGGCGGGCAGGAAGTCGGCCCGCAGCGTGAACAGCACCCGGACGGCCGCGCACGCGCGGGCCGCGGCCAGGACCCCGGCCGCCTCGGCCGCCTGCTCCTCCACGCCGACCAGCAGCTCCTCCGCCTGGTCGACGACGAGCAGCAGCCCGGTGGCGCCGGTGTCGCGCAGCACCTGGGCGACGACGTCGGGCAGCCTGCCGTTCCTCAGCGGCTCGCGCAACGCGTCGGCCCTGGCCAGCGCCTCGGCCCCGGTCAGGCCCGGGTGCGACAGGGCGGCCAGCTCGGCGGCGAGGGCGTCCGGCCAGGAACGCACGGCCGAGGGCCGCAGGACGACGATCTCGCAGCCCTCGCGGCGCATCGCGGGCACGACCCCGGCCAGCGCCAGCGAGGACTTGCCGCAGCCGGACGGGCCGGTGAGCGTGACCTCGGAGTGGGCGCGCAGGAGGCGCTGGATCCGGGCGGTCTCGGCGTCGCGGCCGAAGAAGACGGCGGCGTCGCCCTCGCGGAAGGCCGACAGCCCGCGGAAGGGCGAGGCCGGCCGTACGGTGGCGGCCAGGGCGGGGACGGCGCGGGTGAGCGACCGGGTGGGGATCACGAACGCCTGGCGGGGGCCGCCTGGCTGGGCCGCGACGACCATGCCGACGACGTCGCCGAGCTCGACGTCCCAGACGGGGCTGCCGCTGAAGCCGCTCTCGATCGGCACGCCGCCGGGGTCGTCGGGGGCGCACTGGAGCCAGCCCTGCTGGGTGCCGCCGAGCAGCCGGCCGGTGTGCCAGCCGCCGCCCCGCAGGCCGTGCGGGAACCCGGCCACGGCCACGCGGTGGCCCCACACGCTGCGCGGCTCGGCCATGCGCAGCGGGCGCCCGCCCGGGGGCGCGGCCTCCAGCCGCAGGACGGCGATGTCGCCCGAGCCGTCGTCGGCGGTCTGGACCCAGTGCTCGACGCGGGCCCGCACGGGGGCCGGGTCGTCGGCGAAGGGCAGCTCGACGGTGACCCAGGCGTCGGACGGCGGCGGCCCCTCCGGACGGCCCAGCGCGCCCGAGACGACGTGCGCGCAGGTCAGGGCCAGGTCAGGCGCGATCAGGAAGCCCGCCCCCGCCACGGCCTCCTCCGGGCCGCGCACGCGCAGGACGGCGAAGTTCAGCGCCTCGTCGGGCCCTCGATCCATCACGTACGGTCACCACCTCGTCACTCCGGTCGTCCGGGTGTCAGTATGGCGGCTGGGCGGAGGCGGCGTTTGCCGTTCCTTGACATGCGAGAAGGGCGTTCCCCGTGATCGGGGAACGCCCTTCGTCGTGTACGCGCTGTGCGGGTGTTACTTCTTGACCGACAGGGGGACGGTGC
>NZ_JBSFGF010000056.1:0-16510 GCF_053596455.1 Nonomuraea sp. NPDC001699
CGCCGGGAAAGCCGCCACCGCCGCCGCGACCGCCGCGTCCACCTCGGCCACCGACGCCAGCGCGACATGACCGCTGACCTCACCCGTCGCCGGGTCGAAGACCTCCGCCGTCCGGCCACCGCCGTCCGTCAGGGCGCCGTTGATCCAATGCTTGACCGACTTCACTGAGCTGCTGCCTCTGCGTTGATGACTTCGAGTGCGTTGACGATGATCCCCAGGCCCTCGATGGCCTCGTCCACCGTGAGGGTGAGGGGCGGGGCCATGCGGATGGCGGTGCCGTACAGGCCGCCCTTGCCCGCCAGCAGGCCCGCCTTCTTGGTCTCCTCCATGAAGCGGACGGCCTGGGCGGGGCTCTCCAGCTCGACGGCGAACATCAGGCCCTTGCCGCGCACGTCCTTGACGATCGGCAGGCGCGCGGCCGCCTCCTTGAGGCCGCCGATGATGATGTCGCCGGTCCGCGCCGCGTTGGCCTGGAGGTCGTGGTCGAGGACGTAGTCGAGGGTGGCGTTGGCGGCGGCCATGGAGATGGGGTTGCCGCCGAACGTGGACAGGCCCACGGCGTGCGGCCCGTCCATCAGGTCGCCGCGGGCCACGATGCCGCCGACCGCGAAGCCGTTGCCCAGCCCCTTGGCGAACGTGATCATGTCGGGGGTCACGCCGTGGTTCTGGATGCCGAAGAACGCGCTGCCCGTACGGCCCCAGCCGGTCTGCACCTCGTCGGAGATGAGGTAGATGCCCTGCTCGTCCAGGACCTCCTTGTAGGCGGCGAACAGGCCGTCGGGGGCCATGGTGAAGCCGCCCACGCCCTGGATCGGCTCGGCGATCAGCGCCGCCACGTCGTTGGAGACCGAGGTGGCCAGCACGTGGCGCAGGTCGTCCACGCACGCCTTGATGTAGTCGGCGTCGGACAGGCCCTTGAACTGGGTGAGGTGCCGGTCGGCGCCGTGCAGGAAGTGCACGTTGAGCGGGGAGAGCGAGTTGTTCTTCCACGCCCGGTTGGAGGTGACGCTGACCGCGCCGAAGCTGCGCCCGTGGTAGCTCTGCCGCATGGCGAGCACCTGGTCGGTCTTGCGGGCGTACGTCGCGAGGAGGAGAGCGGTCTCGTTGGCCTCGGTCCCGGAGTTGGTGAAGAACACCTTGGCGTCGGGGATGCCGGAGAGCCTGGCGATCTTCTCGGCGAGCTCGACCTGGCCGCGCAGCAGGTAGACGGTGCTGGTGTGGACCACGCCGGTGGCGAGCTGACGCTCGACGGCGTCGCGCACCTCGGGCACGTCGTACCCGATCATGTTGGTCAGGATCCCGGCGAAGAAGTCAAGGTAGCTCTTGCCATCGGCGTCGATGACGCGGTTGCCCTTGCCGCTGACGATCTCGATGGGCTCGTTGTAGTTGAGGGCCAGCCAGTTCGGCATCACTGCCCGGTGGCGCGCGAGTAGCTCCGACATGTTATCGAGTATCCCGTTCTCCCGTGCTTCCTCACAGCGGCAGGCTGTCGGCGGGGGGCCACATCACCTTACAAGATGTAAGTCCTCCCCCTAGGGGATCACCCGTGCGCCTGGGGGCGTACGCGCCGGCCCCCCGGTACGCCGCCAGAGGCATCGCGATTGACCACTCGCGGGCGACGACCCGGCGGGGCCCGCTCGGCCACCATCGGATCATCGACGAACCGAGGAGACCGAGATGACCGTCACCATCGACCTTCGCCCGGAGGCGCCCGCCGGGCCGCCCAAGCTCGACCGCGACCAGCTCCGCCGCGCCCAGCAGGACACCCTCGACACCCCGCGCATGGACTACAGCCTGCTGGCGCGGATGATGTTCAAGCCCGTGGACCTGATGTACGGCAGAAAGGGCTCGTACACGAAGTTCGCCATGCTGGAGATCATCGCGCGGGTGCCGTACCAGGCGTGGGAGCGGATGGGCTACTGGGCCGTCCACCGGCACGCCGGGCGCTCGGCCCTGGCCAGGAGGGTCTTCGAGCGCATCGTGGAGGCCCGTGCCGACCAGGACAACGAGCAGTGGCACCTGCTGATCATGCAGGACCTGGTGCAGCGCGCCGGGCAGCGCCAGAACTGGCTGCTGCACAAGGCGGCGCCGTGGCTGATCGCCTTCTTCTACTACCACGTGTCCTGGGTGCTCTTCGTGGTCCGGCCGGACTGGAGCTACCGGCTCAACGCCGAGTTCGAGGACCACGCCGAGCACGAGTACATGACGTTCGTGGCCGAGAACCCCGACCTGGACTTCGTGCCCGACCCCGGCACGTACGCCGACGAGTACGGCCGCTACCGCTCGGTGGCCGACCTGCTCCGGCAGATCGGCCACGACGAGCGCACGCACAAGCTCGACAGCCTGGAGAGCATGCGTGAGCCCCGCGTCCGCTAGACCTCGGCGAGCTCGGGAGCGGCCGCGACGGGGGCGGCCGGGCGCAGCACGACCAGCGCGAGCAGCGCGGCGGCGAGGCTGAACCCGGCCCCGACCCACGACCCGAGGTGCACGGCCACGGTGAAGGCCCGGTCGGCCACCTCGCCGAGCCCGATCTGCTCGGCGACCCCGATCGACTCGCGGGCCGCCGCGGGCGCGTCGAGCGGCATCTCCGAGGTGTAGACGCCGGCCAGCACGCTGCCGAGCACGGCGATGCTCATGGCCAGGCCCACCTGCTGCACGGTGTCGTTGAGCGCGGACCCGACGCCGGCGTGCTCCAAGGGGATCGCCCCCATCAGCGAGGCGTACGCGGACGGACCGGCCAGGCCGGCTCCCGCGCCCATCAGCACCAGCCCGCCCATCAGCGGCAGGTAGCCGGTGGTGAGCGCCATCACGACGAACCCCACCGCCATGATCAGCAGCCCGGCGGAGATCAGCACCCGGTTGGACACCTTCTTGCCCAGCGCCGCGCCGACGCCGTTGAAGACGACGGCCGCCGCCGCCTGGGGCAGCATGGCCAGACCGGCCTGGAGCTCGCCGTAGCCCAGCACGAACTGCAGGTACTGGGTGAGCATCAGCATCACGGCGCCCGCGCCGAACGACATCAGCAGGATCGAGAAGGAAGCGCCGCTGAAGTTGCGGTTCCTGAACAGCTGCAGCGGCAACATCGGGTGCTCGGCCCGCCGCTCCCAGATGACGAACGCGGTCAGCGTGACGACCGCCACCGCGATGACGGGCAGGTTCCACTCGCGTTCGATGATCACGTACACGGCCGAGGTCAGGCCCACGATCGAGAGCACCACGCCCACCGGGTCGATCCGCCGCCCGGCGCTGCGGGTCTCGGGCATCAGCACGAAAGCGGCCACGATGGCCAGCACCGCGATCGGGATGTTGAGCAGGAAGACCGAGCCCCACCAGTAGTGCTCCAGCAGGAAGCCGCCCAGCGTCGGGCCGGCGATCACGCCGAGCATCGCCACGCTTCCCCAGATGGCCATGGCCTTGCGCCGCTCGTCCTCCTCGAAGACGGTCATGAGGATGGAGAGCGTCGAGGGCATCAGGATCGAGCCGCCGACCCCCATCAGGGCCCGTGCGCCGATCACCTGCCAGGGCTCGGCGGCCAGCACGGCCAGCAGCGACGCGCCCCCGAAGAAGGCCAGGCCGATGACGAGGAAGCGGCGGCGGCCGTACCGGTCGGACAGGCTTCCGGCGGTCAGCAGCAGGCCGGCGAAGACCAGCACGTAGGCGTCGAGGATCCACTGGATGTCGGACGGCGTCGCGCCCAGCTCCTCGATCAGGGACGGGATCGCCAGGTTCAGCACGGTTCCGTCCACCGTGAGCACCAGTAGCGAAAGGCAGAGTACGACAAGGACCCACCAGCGGCGCGGGTCTCGTACAGTGTTCGAGGTCACTCGCACAGCGTACGACAACTCTCGCACACTGTGCGAGAGCATTTATCCTTGGGGGATGACCGGCAAGCAGTTCACCTCCGTCTGGTTCCGCGAGCCGCGCAAGACCGCCGCCCCCGGCCGCAGCCGCGAGGAGATCGTCAGAGCCGCCCTTGAGCTGCTCGACGAGGAGGGCATGGCCGGGCTGAGCATGCGCAAGCTCGGCGCGAGGCTGAGCGCCGGCGCCACCAGCCTCTACTGGTACGTCGCCAACAAGGACGAACTGCTCGAACTCGCCTACGACCAGGTCTGGGCCGAGATGACCGTCCCCGACGCCGAAGAGGTGGGCTGGCGCGACGCCGCCTCGGCCATGGCCTACGGCATGCGCGCGGTCATGCTGCGGCACCCGTGGTCGGCCGACCTCCTCGGCCGGGTGCCCGCGCTCGGCCCGCACGCCCTGTCCGCCTCCGACCGGATGCGCAAGATCTTCAGGACGGCCGGGTTCCACGGCCTCGACGTCGACTACGCCGTGGCCGCCGTCACCGCCTTCGTCTACGGCATGACCCTGCCCGAGATCGCCTGGGACGCCACCGCGAAAGACTCCGAGTACGACGCCGACGAGATGCGCGGCATGGTCGCCAAGGCCGCGGCCGACTTCCCCGACATGCTGGAGAGCCTGGCCATGGGGGCGTACCAGGATCCGCAGGTCCTTCGGGCCACGGCGTTCGACTTCGGGCTCGTGTCGGTGCTCGACGGCCTTGAGCGGCGGCTGGCGACGTAGCAGGATCCGGGGCATGAGCGATTTCCGCGCGGCCCGCGATCTTCTCCTGAGCGCCGACTACCCCACGGCCCGGCGTGACTTCCGCTGGCCGGAGGCCGAGCAGTTCAACTGGGCGCTCGACTGGTTCGACGGGGTGCTGGCCGCCGAGACGCCGCAGGCCGCCGCCCTGACCATCGTGAACCCCGGCGGCCGGGTCTCCCACACCTTCGCCGAGTTGTCGGCCCGCTCCAACCAGGTCGCCAACTGGCTGCGCGAGCAGGGCGTGCGCCGGGGCGACCGCGTCCTGCTCATGCTGGGCAACCAGAGCGAGCTGTGGGAGTCCATGCTGGCCGCCATGAAGCTCGGCGCGGTGATCATCCCCGCCACGACCCTGCTGACGGCCAAGGACATCGGCGAACGCCTCGAACGCGGCCAGGTCGCCCACGTGATCGCCAACGCCGCCGACGCGGGCAAGTTCGGGGCCGGCGAGTTCACGAAGATCGCGGTCGGCGACGCGTACGGGTGGCTGCCGTACCACGAGGCGTACGAGGCCGGCGAGCGCTTCACCCCCGACGCCCCCACCAGGGCCGGCGACCCCCTGCTGCTCTACTTCACCTCCGGCACGACCTCCCGCCCCAAGCTGGTCGAGCACACCCACGCCTCCTACCCGGCCGGTCACCTGTCCACCATGTTCTGGATCGGCCTGCGCCCCGGCGACGTGCACCTCAACGTCTCCTCCCCCGGCTGGGCCAAGCACGCCTGGAGCAACGTGTTCGCCCCCTGGAACGCCGGGGCGACCGTGCTCATCCACAACTACGAGCGCTTCGCCGCCCGCGCCCTGCTGGAGGTGCTGCGCGACGAGCGGGTCACCACGTTCTGCGCGCCGCCGACCGTGTGGCGGATGCTCATCCAGGAGGACCTGGCGGCCTGGAAGCTGCCGCTGCGCACCGCCGTGGCCGCGGGCGAGCCGCTCAACCCCGAGATCATCGACCAGGTCACCAAGGCGTGGGGCATCACTATCCGCGACGGCTACGGCCAGACCGAGACCACCGCCCAGATCGGCAACGTACCCGACGAGCCGGTCAAACCCGGATCGATGGGACGCCCACTGCCCGGCTACGACATCGTGCTCATCGACCCCGTCTCCGGCGAGCCCGGCGACGACGGGGAGATCTGCCTGCCGCTCGCCCCCCGCCCCCTGGGCCTGATGGCCGGGTACGTCGGCGGCTCCGCCGAGGCCATGCGCGACGGCTACTACCACACCGGCGACGTCGCCACCCGCGACCAGGACGGCTACATCACCTACGTCGGCAGGACCGACGACGTCTTCAAGGCCTCCGACTACCGCATCTCGCCGTTCGAGCTGGAGAGCGTGCTGCTGGAGCACCCGGCCGTGGCCGAGGCGGCCGTCGTGCCCGCCCCCGACCCGGTGCGCCTGGCCGTGCCGAAGGCGTACGTGATGCTGGCGCCCGGGTTCGAGCCCGGCGCCGAGACCGCGCGGTCGATCTTCGAGCACTGCCGGCGGGAGCTGGCGCCGTACAAGCGGGTGCGCCGGCTGGAGTTCGCCGACCTGCCCAAGACGATCTCGGGGAAGATCCGGCGGGTGGAGCTCCGGGTGCGCGAACCCCAAGGTGAGTACCGCGAGGAGGAGTTCAATCTGTGACAGTGTGTATATGGCTGTATGACCGTTCTTACAGGTTGATCGGCTAGGCTCGCCCCGTGCTCCCCACCATCGCCGACGTCCTCGCTCTTGAGACCGTGCGCCGGGGCAGCCCGCGCGTGGTCGCGGGCGCCGACCGGCTCGACACCAGGGTGCGGTGGGTGCACGTCGGTGAGATCGTCGACATCGCCCATCTGCTGCGCGGCGGCGAGCTGGTGCTCACCACGGGCGTCGCGCTCCCCGACGACCCGGAGAAGCTCGCCGACTACATCGGCGAGCTCGCCTCCGTCGGGGCCTCCGGGCTGATCGTGGAGCTGGGCCGCAGATTCCTGCGCGAGCTGCCCGGGGCGGTGGTCAAGTCGGCCGAGGAGCACGGGCTGCCGGTCATCGTGCTGGCCCGCGAGACGCCGTTCGTGCAGATCACCGAGTCCGTGCACGCCCGGATCATCGACATCCAGCTTGAGGAGCTGCGCGCCTCCGAGCAGCTGCACGAGGTGTTCACCGAGCTGTCGGTCGAGGGCGCCTCGCCCGCCGATGTGCTGACCCAGGTCGCCCGGCTGTCCGGCCGACCGGTGCTGCTGGAGAACCTCGCCCACCAGGTGCTGGCCTGCGAGTCCGCGGGCCGCGACGCCGGCACGCTGCTGGCCGGGTGGGAGAGCAGGTCGCGGGGGGTGGCCCCGGCCGGGCGCACGGCGTACGACCCCGCCTCCGGCTGGCTGATCACCACCGTCGGCGCCCGCGGCCAGGACTGGGGGCGGCTGATCCTCATCTGCGAGACGCCGCCGACGCCCCGCGAGATGGTGCTCGCCGAACGCGCCGCCACCACGCTCGCCCTCGGCCGCCTGCTCGAACGCCACCAGGAGTCCCTGGAACGCCAGGCCCACGGCACGATCATCACCGGCATCCTGACCCACGCCTACGCCGACCCCGACGAGGCCGCCGCCCGCGCCCGCGCGGTCGGCGTGCCGCTGACCGGCCGCAAGCTGGTCAGCGTCGTCATCAGGCCGACCGAACCCGCCGACCAGGCGCTCGACGGCCAGGCGCAGCTCGGCGAGCTGGCCGAGGCCACCGCCGCCGCCTGCCGCGACGCCCGCCTGCCCGCCCTGGTGGGCGCGCTCGACCAGGAGCGGGTCGGCGTCCTGCTGCCGCTCCCGCCGCGCACCGGCGCCGAGCCCGCGCTGACCGCGCTCGCCGAGCGGCTGCGCGTGCTGTGGCGGCCCGGCTCGGCGTTCGTGCTGGCCGCGGGGTCGGTGGTGGAGTCCATCCGCGACGTACGGCGCAGCTTCCTCGAAGCCGAGCAGGTCGCGGACGTGGCCGTGCGCCAGCCCGACGGCCGCGCCTTCTACCGCCTGCCCGACCTGCGCCTGCGCGGCCTGCTCCACCTGCTGCGCGACGACGCCCGGCTGCAGACGTTCGCCGAACGCGAGCTGGGCCCGCTGCTCGCGCACGACGCCCAGCGCGGCGGCGACCTCACCCGGATCCTGCGCACCTACCTCGACGCCGGCCGCAACAAGGCCGTGGCCGCGCAGAAGGCCCACCTGTCCAGGCCGGCCTTCTACGACCGCCTGCGCCGCCTCGAACGCATCCTCGACACCGACCTCGACGACGTCGAGTCATGCCTGTCATTGCACGTCGCACTGCTGGCGCTGGAGTCCTTCCGCAGGGAGAACCGTTGAGAGCTCGTGATCACGGCATCGTCGTCGGCACCGGCGTCCCCGGTCCGCTGAACGCGATCACCGACGTGCCCGGCGTCCTCGTCGGCCACACCACGCTGACCGAGGGCACCGCCCGTACGGGGGTCACCGTCGTCCGCCCCGGCCCGGGCTCGGCCTACGACTCACCCGTCTACGCCGGCTACCACTGGCTCAACGGCAACGGCGAGATGACCGGCCTGCCCTACCTCGACGACTTCGGCCTGTTGCACTCGCCGATCGGGCTGACCAACACCTTCTCCGTCGGCGTGGTGCGCGACGCGCTGGTCTCCCTGGAGGTCGGCGGCCGGGGCGCGGGCGCGTGGTCGCTGCCGGTGGTCGCCGAGACCTGGGACGGCCGGCTCAACGACATCGACGCCCGGCACGTCCGCCAGGAGCACGTCGAGCGGGCCTACCACGGCGCCTCGGCCGGCCCGGTGCCCGAGGGCTCGGTCGGCGGCGGCACCGGCATGATCTGCCACGGCTTCAAGGGCGGCATCGGCACCGCGTCCCGCGTGACCGGCGACTACACGGTCGGCGTGCTCGTGCAGGCCAACCACGGCCGCCGCGACCGGCTCACCGTCAACGGCCGCCCGATCGTCATGGACGACGTGCCCTGCCCCGGCATGCGCGAGGGCGCGGGGTCGATCATCGCCGTGGTCGCCACCGACGCGCCGCTCCTCCCCCACCAGTGCCGCAAGCTCGCCCAGCGGGCCGGGCTCGGCGTGGCCAGGACGGGCGGCGCCGGCGAGAGCTCCAGCGGCGACGGCTTCGTCTGCTTCGCCACCGGCAACCGCGACCTGCCCTCCAACGCCCTCGACGACGGCGGCTCGGGCGTGTTCGAGGTGCGGGTGCTGGCCGACGCCCTCCTCGACCCGCTCTTCCACGCCGCGATCGAGGCCACGGAGGAGGCCATCGTCAACGCGATGGTCGCCGCCGACACGATGACCGGCGCGAACGGCTTCACCGCCTACGCACTCGACGGCGCCCGCCTGGCCGACCTGGTGAAATGAGCAACATGTCTGACGTCCTGATGCCCGACCTCGAAGACCTCGGCCGCATGATCGCGACCGCCGGCGCGTTCGCCGTGCCCGTGCACGACGTGCGGCTGACCCCCGACGAGCTCGCCCCCGAGCAGATCGTCGCGGGCGACCCCGCCACCTCGTCGTTGGAGCTGGGCGACGGCCGGGGCATCTGGGAGATCACCCCCGGCGTCGTCACCGACGTCGAGACCGACGAGATCTTCGTCGTGCTGTCCGGCCGCGCCACCATCGCCGTCGAGGGCGGCACCACCATCGAGGTCGGGCCGGGCGATGTGTGCCTGCTGGCCGAGGGCGCCCGGACGACGTGGATCGTGCACGAGACCCTGCGCAAGGTCTACCAGTCCCGGCAGTCCGGCTAGAACCCCATCGCCGTACGGACCTCCTCCAGCGTGCGGACCGCCCGCTCCCGGGCCCGCTCGTTGCCCCGCGCCAGCACCTGCCTGGCGTCGGCCTCGGTGTGCTCGCGCCGCCGCCGCCTGATCGGACGCAGGAACTCGTTGACCGCCTCGGTCGTCAGCGCCTTGAGTGCGGCGGCCCCGCCGTCGCCGATCTCCTCGGCGATCTCCTGGGGCTGGCGCCCGAGGCAGAGCCCGGCCAGCGTGAGCAGGTTCGCGACCCCGGGCCGGTGCAGCTCGTCGAAGGTGATCAGGCGTTCGGAGTCGGTGCGGCCCTTGCGGATGAGGGCGGCGGTCTCGTCCTCGGTGGCCGCCAGGGCGATGGCGTTGCCGCGGCTCTTGCTCATCTTGCCGCCGTCCAGGCCCATGAGCAGCGGACGCTCGCCCAGCATGGCCTCGGGCAGCGGGAAGACCTCGCCGTACCGTTCGTTGAAGCGCCGCGCGACCAGCCGGGCCACCTCCACGTGCGGGAGCTGGTCGCGGCCCACGGGCACCAGCGTGCCCTTGCAGAACAGGATGTCGGCGGCCTGGTGCACCGGATAGGTGAACAGCAGGCCGCTGACCGCGCGCCGGGCGCTGTGCGCGATCTCGTCCTTCACCGTCGGGTTACGGCTCAGCTCCGCCACCGACACCAGGCTCAGGAACGGCAGCAGCAGCTGGTTCAGCTCGGGGATCGCGCTGTGCTGGAAGATCGTGACCTTGGCCGGGTCGAGGCCGACGGCCAGGTAGTCGAGCAGCACCTCGGTGATGTTGCGCTGGATCTCGCCGGGCAGGTCACGGTCGGTGATCACCTGGTAGTCGGCGATCAGCACGTACGTCCGGTATCGGTCCTGCAGCTCCACCCGGTTGGCGAGGGTGCCGAAATAGTGGCCCAGATGCAGGCGTCCGGTCGGCCGGTCGCCGGTCAGGACGACGTCGCTCACGGTGGGTCTCTCCTTCAGGTGTGCCGCCTGAGGGGATCCCGCGCTCGTGTAGGGCCGCCATCAGGACGGCCCAGCATGGAAGATCAGCGGCCGTCTGCCGGCCGCCACCACATGCTGATACGGGTCATAACACAATGTTATCCGGACTGGGTGTCAATCTGGTAACTCTTGAGCGGTTTGGCGCGTTCTGCTGACCCCAGGACCTTGATCTCGTCAGGATGGTTCGGTCCCTTTTCCGCCCTCTGGAGAGTTCATGTCTCGACGCACCCTCGCCGGCGGCCTGGCCATAGCCGCCACGATCACCGTCACCGCAGTTCCCGCCTCGGCGGCGCAGCTCGCGGTGCAGTTCCCGTCGGCCGACTTCCCGCTGGGCGCCCGGTCCGCCGCCACCAAGACGCTGACCGCCGTCACCCAGGGCATCGACCTGTACGACGTGAAGGCCGGCAGCTCCACCGACGGCTACACGGTGACCGTGCTCATGCCGAGCGGCCGCGACTACGGCGCTCTGGAGACCGCCCAGGCCAAGGTCACCGAGGTCGAGGCGGCCGGGGAGGCGGCGAGCCTGCAGAAGGTGATCCGGCCGAGCGTCGCCGACGCGCCCTCCCAGACCGTCTACATGGTCCGCGTGGGCCTGTGGTCCTTCAAGGACAAGGCGAAGGCCGACGAGACCGCCAAGACGCTCAAGGAAGCCGGGCTGAAGGTCAAGGTCGACTACCTCGGCGACGACGGCCTGAAGACCACCGGCCCCTGGGACGCCAAGGTCGTCATGATCGACTCCCGGACGTTCCGCGGCTCGTACGCCGCCTCCCTCGGCACCAGCGTCGCCAAGCGCGAGACGGTCTCCTCGATGGCCAAGGCGCGCAACGCGGTGGTCGGCGTCAACGGCGGCTTCTTCAACATCCACACCGCCAAGAACCTGCGCGGCGAGCCCGTCGGCGCCTCCGTGGTCGCCGGACGCCTGCTCAGCGAGGCCGTGCCGGGCCGCTCCGCCGTGGTGCTCCAGGGCCGCAGCGTCCGCGTCACCGAGCTGAAGACCGCCGTCACCGCGATCTCCCAGGACGGCGACAAGCTCGTCGTCAACGGCGTCAACCGCGCCGCCGCGACGGACGAGGCCGTGCTCTACACCGAGGAGTACGGCGCCAAGACCCCGACCGGCGGCACCGACATCGTCCTCGACGCCAACGGCAAGGCGGTCGCCGTACGCACGAGCGGCGCCGCCGTCGCCAAGGGCACCCGGGTGCTGCACGGCCAGGGCACGTCCGCCGATTGGCTCGCCGAGCACGCCTGGGAAGGCTGGACGGTCAAGATCGACACGAAGGTCACCGACCTGCGTACCGGCAAGGCCCTCAAGCTGACCCCCGACCTGAACGTGATCGCCGGCGGCGTCGGCCTCGTGCGCAACGGCCGCGTGAAGATCACCGCCAAGCGCGACGGCCATGACTCCGTGAACATGATCCTGCGCCGCCACCCGCGCACCCTCCTCGGCGTCACCAGGAACGGCAGCCTCATCCTGGCCACCATCGACGGCCGCCAGCCCGGCGTGACCATCGGCGCCAACTTCCACGAGGCCGCCCAGTTCATGCGCTGGCTCGGCGCGGTCCAGGCCGTCAACCTGGACGGCGGCGGCTCGACCGCGATGGTCGTGTCGAACAAGCTGGTCAACCGGCCATCGGACGGCGTGGAGCGCGGCGTCGGCGACGCCCTTCTCGTCCTTCCCCAGTAGCGGCCGGGGCGCGAGGGGCAGGCTCGCCCCCTCGCGCCCCGGCTCCCCCCTCACGGTCGGGTGCGGGCCGTCCAGTGGGCAAGTTGTTCCCTCGTCGTCACCGTGGCCGGATGGCCGGGTCCGAGAATGCGTTCCCGGACCGGAAGCAGCGCCGCACACAGATCCCGAGCTCCCACCACATCCCCCGCCTCCCCCGTCCAGTACGCCAGATTGGCCCTGGCGGTGAGCGTGTCAGGATGCTCAGGCCCCTGGACGCGCTCCCGTACCGGGACCAACTCCGCGTACTGATCCCGCGCCGCCGCCGCGTCCCCCAGCTCCCCCGTCCACCGCGCCAGCTCATGCCGGATCGTCAACGTGTCCGGATGGTCGGGCCCGAGAATGCGCTCCCGGACCGGAAGCAGCGCCGCGTACAGGTCACGGGCCGCCGCCGCGTCCCCCGCCTTCCCCGTCCACTGGGCCAGGCTGGCCCTGGCGGTGAGCGTGTCAGGATGCTCAGGCCCCTGGACGCGCTCCCGTACCGGGACCAACTCCGCGTACAGGTCACGGGCCGCCGCCGCGTCCCCCAGCTCCCCCGTCCACCGCGCCAGCTCATGCCGGACCGTCAGCGTGTCCGGATGATGCGGCCCCGACACCCGCTCCCGTACCAGGAGCAACGCCGCGTACTGGTCGCGGGCGGCCAGCGCGTCCCCCAGCTCACCGGTCCAACGGGCCAGCTCGTGCCGGTTGATCAGCGTCGACGGATGCTCGGCCCCCTGAACCCGCTCCCGCGCGGGCAGCAGCGCCGCGTACTGGTCGCGGGCGGCGGCCGCGTCCCCCGCCTGCCCGGTCCACTGGGCGAGGTTGGCCTGCGTGGTCAGGGTGTCCGGATGCTCCGGCCCCGACACCCACTGCCGCACGGGCAGCAGCGCCGCGTACTGGTCGCGGGCGGCCACCGGGTCGCCCGCCCGTCCCGTCCACTGGGCCAGGTTGTGCCGGGTCGTCAGGGTGTGCGGGTGTTCGGGACCGAGCACCCGCTCGTAGACGGGAAGCAGCTCCAGGTAATGGTCGCGCGCCGCCGACGGGTCGCCCGCCTCGCCCGTCCAGAGCGCCAGCTCGTGCCGGGCGGTCAGCGTCGCCGGCTCCTCCGGGCCCAGCGCCGTCGCGAGCGCGTCGGCGATCTCCTGGAACAACGCCTTCGCCGTACGGTAGTCGCCGCTGGCCCCCAGATACTGGGCCGTCTTGTCCATGCCGGGCGAGGTCGGCCCGAGCACCGTCCGGATGTGCGGCAACAACCTGGCGTACCGCGGCCACCGCACCTTCTGCCCGGGATCGTCCGGCAGCACGGCTTCCACCAGCACTGCCGCCACCTCCCGCCACCGGCGCTGTGCCCGCAGCGGAAGCTGGTCGAGCGTGACGGCCTGCACCAGCCGGTGCACGGTGACCGTCCCGTCCACGGGCGGCCCGATCAGGCTGTGCCGCCGCAACGCGCTCAGGGCCGCGTTGATCCTGAGCGTGTCGTGCGGCAGCGCCCGCATCATCATCAGCACGCTGGGATGCACGTCACGCAGCAGACGCGTCCGCGGCCCGGCAACCCGCCCGTACGCCAGCCGCCGCTGCATGTCCCCCCGGAACAGCTCGCGCGGCGCCCACCGCGCCAGCGGCGAAAGCAGCAAATGGTACGGAATTGCCTCGTGCGCGTAGCAGGCCAGCAGCCGCAGCAGCGCGATGGCCTGCGGACTCGTCCTGGCCAGCCGCCGGAACGCGAACTGCCACGTGGAGGCGACCCGCTCCCGATACCCCCACGCCTGCCCCTGCGCCAGCAACTCGGCACGCTGGTGATGCAGCAGATCCAGGTACTCCGACAGCTCCAGCCCCGTCTCCGACATGTACGCCGCCGCCTGCTCCAACGCCAGCGGCAACGCCCCGAGCTCCGCCACCACGGCGGCGGCCGCCACGGCGTCGTCCTGCCCCGAACTCGCCAGCATCAGCAGCGCCGCCGACTCCAGATCGAGCACCGGCAGCTCCAGCCCTTGGTCCCGCGGCCAGCTCCCGGACCGGCTCGTGATCAGCACATGCCCCGGCCCCGCCGGAGGCAGCACGGCCTGCACCGCCTCGGCCCCCGGCACGTTGTCGAAAATCAGCAACCACGGCCGGGTACGCGCCGCCAGCGCGGCGTGCACCTGGTCGACCGGGTCCGCCGCGTTCGCGCCCAGCTCCCGCAGTCCCATGAGCGCCGCCAACCGGGTGAACGCCGCCGACAACACCGCCGGCTCGGCCGCCGGCAACTGCCAGACGAGCTCGTAGTCGTGCTGGTACCGGTAGGCGTACTCCAGCGCGAGACTGGTCTTGCCCACGCCGCCGAGCCCGTGCACGGCCACCACCGCCGGCCGTACGTCGCTCCCCAGCAGCCGCTCCCGCAGCTCCGCCACGGCATCGTCCCGTCCGACGAGCTGCGGCGGCCGCGGCGCCAGCTGCACGGGCCGCGACGCCACCTGAGGCCGCGACGGGAGATGCACGGCCCCGATGACGTTGACCTGCCCACCGGTCACCGCCGTGGACCTGTCCCCGGTCATGGCCAGCCCGGACTCCTGCCGCCCTACAACGATCGACCGCTCGCCCTCAGCACCCCCCACCACCCGCCCGAGCCCGCCACCCTCACCTACCCCACCGGCTCCGCCCGCACCCGGCCCATCTGCTTCGCCTGCACCCGGTTCCGAACCGGCTCCGGCACCGGGCCGCCCAACCTCCTCCTGACCCCCAGCACTTCCACTTCCGCCCGCACCAGCCGACTCCCCACCACCGGAGGACCCCATGGCGGCCCGAAGCTGCGCCCACAGCCCGACACCGGCGATGAACAACCCCGCCACACCCACGAACATGCTGACGACACTGGCCCGCTTGTCCAGCAGCTCCAGCTGTAACGGCTCAGCGAAGAACCCCACGATCCCCGCGGCCACCAACCCGACGGAGATCGACGCGAACGTCCACACCAGCAGCCGACGGCTACGGCGCGCTGACTGCCTGGAAGGGGGAGAAGCGGTCACTCTAATAGAGTTACCCGATTACGCTAAGTATCCTATCGATATTGCCAGGTCCATGAACAACCTCTGACCTCGCCCAACCCCACCCACGAACCATCCCTCCCCCCGCCCCCAAGCCCCCCGTCACACAACGAAACCCCCACCGACTCCCACACGCGAGCCACATCCCTGTACGACTCGACGTGTTCGGTGACCTGTCGGTAGCAATGACGATCTCCGCCTGATCAGACTGCTCGTAGCCAGCGATCCAGGGCGATGAAGTCGTCGTTGGTGAGCCCCTGAGCCGACGGAACATGATGGAGGAGGGCTCGGCCGCGATGCTGTGCGGACACCCAGTCCCGATCGGCATCGGTGATCTCGTCGTCGACCCAGGCGAATGGACGCTGGTTGGCCCATGCCACCAGGGTCCTGGTCTTCCAGCAGAGCCCGAACCACTGGTCCTGACGTTCGTCCTCGTCGGAGGGCTCGGGCCAGTTCACGACAGGTAGCCGTGGCAATCCGATCCGGGGTGCGATCTCGACGTTGGCCTGATCTTCCCAGGTGGTGGCCCAGACCAGGTCGCACGGCAGCGCCGCCAGTCGAAGCCCCACCTGCGGGTCGAGCCGCGCCAGGTGGTTGGTCTGCCCACTGCCTGAGGGCTGGCGCTGCAGGCCCTCACCGAACGGCAACAGCGGCCCGTCGACATCAAGGAAGAGCAGGGGGCGCCCCTGGTGGCCAGTCATGCCGCGGTCACATGTTCGCGTCCGACCAGGACGCCACGCTCGAACCGAACTCCGGCTCGCACGGGTGCGACAAGAGGGAGAACGTTGAGCGGGTCTGACCGGGCTCGACGAGCTTGAGGGTCATGGCCAGGCCGGCGGCCCGCGAGCCGGACCCCTTGGTGACCTTGGTGCGGCGCTCGGACGGTGGCGAAGGTCGGGTCGATCGGCTTGACGGTGCGCAGGTGCACACAGCGCTTGACCGGGGAGCCGTCGAAGGCGAACAGTTCGTCGAGGTCACCGACAGTCTTTGCGACGGGCTTGGGGGCGCGATGCCGTAGGCGGCCTCGAACTCCTTCAGCGCGCACAAGGCATGGGTCTTGTCCTCGACCAGGGGTTGGCTGCAGCACACGCGAAGTCCGGCCTCTTTCCTGAACCGCCCGGCGCATCCAGAACCTCGGGCCTACCACCCCCGAGAGTCCCCCACCAGCGCGAGAGCCCTATGCGCCCCTCGACCTTGCAAGACTGCCTCAACGGCCCTCTGGACAGAACCCTCATCTGCCCTTCGGAATCCTCGAAGGGCATTCGGCGCACGACGGCACCCAGGACACCCACCCCACACCGGCAGCCCAACCAAAGATCACAACCTTCGGGAGGTAGCGCCCCGGCCGTACCCGCCGTCGCCGGCACAGACGTCTGGAAAATGCTCCAGAAATGCAGAAAGGGCCCCGACCTAAGTCGGAGCCCTTTCAAAAGATTGTCCGGCGGTGACCTACTCTCCCACACCCTCCCGAGTG
>NZ_JBSFGF010000057.1:0-15993 GCF_053596455.1 Nonomuraea sp. NPDC001699
GTCTGGCGAGCTAGCCATGCGCTTCCGAGGTGGCCGCCCCCGGCGGCCACCTCGGTAGCCACCCCCGTGGCGGCTTCGGTGGCGGCTTCGGTGGCGGCGGAGCGGAGCTGGGCCGCCCGGATCCGGGACACGTCCAGCTTGCTCGTACGGTCGAGGCGGTAGACCCCGTTCTGCTCCTGGAAGACGTCGGTGAGCTGCGTGTAGCAGTAACCGAACATCAGGGGATCGTTCAACAGGACCCCGCCCAGCCCGGCGAACCGCTCTGGATGACCCGCCCGAGTCCGACGACGTTGAGCACGGTCTCGACCTGGCTGACACCGGCACACTCGGCTTCATCGAGACCATCACTCTCAGCGGACAACGCCAGTACGTCCTGGCGGCCATCGAGCACGCCACCAGACGCGAAGTAGCAGCACCCAGAGGGAAGGCATGGCCGCCTCCTCGCTCAGCGGCGGCGACGTCCGCGCACGCTGTCGACGACCAGCGCGAGCACGCACAGCGCCGCCGTCACGCCGAAAACCAGTCGCACCGGGGTCGACATGCCCGACAGCGAGGCGACCGCGTTCGCGGCAGCGCTCAGCACCATCACGGTCCACAGCAGAGCGCGCAGCACGCGGCGGCCGAAGGAGGACGGGCGTCGCCGCGCGGCGCTCTGGTCACGGTACGGGTCGGGCATGGCGGTGTTCCCTTCGTCAACGAGCCCTCCTGACGCTAGAAGAGGCGGCGCTTTCGCCGACAGGACGCATGCACCCGAGTCCCGGTGGTGCAGGCTCTACCTTCCGCATCCCTCCACACGTCACGCTCGCGTCTGGACATACAGTTCGAAACGACATGAAGGGGGTTGTCATCAGCAACGACGTGCCGGGCGGGCGCTGGACCAGCCCGCGGGATGTGCTCGAGGCAGTGGAGCGGCTCGCCGGAGGCCTGGGAACGAGCCTGCTCGCGTTGTCCGCCGTGGCCGGGCTCGCGGTGGCGGTGGCGGCGAGCGTGGTGGGTGTCGGACTGCTGCTTCTGCCGTTCATGGTCTCGCTGGTACGGCTGGTCGCCGAACGTGAGCGCGCGCGGCTCGGCCGATGGCGGCACCAGGTGATCAGCCCGTACGCCGCCGGCCCCGCCACTGGCTGGGCCGGCCGTACCCGCGCGGCCGCCCATGACCCGGCGACCTGGCGTGACCTGCGCTGGCTCGCCTGCCACGCCAGCATGGGCCTGTTGCTGGGCCTTCTGGGAGTCGTGCTGCCGGTCCTGGCCGTGCGCGACCTGAGCTTCCCCCTGTGGTGGCGGCTGCTTCCACCCGACGAGACCGGAACGTCCCTGGGCTTCCCCGTGCATACCTGGCCGGCCGCGCTGGCGGTCAGCCTGATGGGCGTCAGCTGGGCGGCCATCCTCGTCGGTCTCGGCCCGGCGATGGCTCGCCTGCAGGCCCTGCCGGGGCTACGGCTGCTCGGCCCGCACCCGTCGGTGGACCTGTCGGAACGCCTCGCCCGGCTGTCGGCGACCCGCGCGGGCGCCCTGCAGGCGCACGCCGCCGAACTGCGCCGCATCGAGCGGGCGCTGCATGATGGCACCCAGAACCGGCTCATCGGCGTGGCTGTGCTCCTCGGCGTGGCGCGCGATGCGCTGACGCGCGATCCCGCGAGCGCGGAGGGAGCCATCGACCGGGCCCAGAGCGCCGCCGAACAGGCGCTGGGCGAGCTTCGGACCGTGATTCGGGGGATCCTGCCGCCGGTGCTGGAAGAGCACGGCCTGGCCGGCGCCCTCACCTCGCTGGCGGCCGACTGCCCCGTACCCTGCCAGGTCACGGTGGCCGAACTCGGCCACCTTCCCGTCGCGGTCGAGAGCACCGCCTACTTCATCGCCGCCGAGGCCCTCACCAACACCGCCCGGCACGGCTGCGCCGCCACCGCGTCCGTCAGTGTCAGCCGCTCAGGAGACGTGCTGAGGCTTCAGGTCGGTGACGACGGCCAGGGCGGGGCGGCCGTCGGCGCGGGCACCGGCCTGACCGGGATCCGGCGGCGTGTCGAGGCCCACGACGGAACCATGACCCTGACCAGCCCGATCGGCGGGCCAACAGTCCTGGAGATCGAACTGCCATGCGCATCGTGATCGCGGAGGACGACGCGCTGCTGCGCGAAGGCCTCACCCTGCTGCTGACCGCCCGCAGGTTCGATCTGGTCGCGGCCGTGCCGACGCCGGAGGAGTTCCTGGCGGTGGTGGCCGAGCACCGGCCGGACGTAGCCGTGGTCGACGTACGGATGCCGCCGACCTTCACCGACGAAGGCGTCCGCGCCGCCGTACAGGCGCGGCGGCTGCATCCGCCGCTGGCGGTGCTGGTCCTGTCGGCCTACGTCGAGGAGTCGTTCGCCGCCGACCTGCTCGCCGACGGCGTCGGCGGCATCGGCTACCTGCTCAAGGAGCGGGTCGGAAGAGTCCAGGAGTTCCTGGACGCGCTGCACCGGGTGGTCGCCGGCGGCACCGCGATCGATCCGGAAGTCGTCGCCCAGTTGTTCACCCGTCGGCGCGCCGTCGATGTCATGCGGCCGCTCAGCCCCCGCGAACGCGAGGTGCTGGCGCTGATGGCCGAAGGGCTCGGCAATACGGCCATCGCCGAGCGGCTTTTCGTCACCGACAAAGCCGTGCACAAGCACATCCGCAACATCTTCCTCAAGCTCGGCCTGCACCCCGACGACCAGAGCGATCGCCGGGTCGCGGCCGTGCTGCGCTACCTCGACAGCCGGCCCGCCGTACTCACGCGACCCTCGCACGAGTCCGCCCCCGCACCTGCGCCCGCGCGAACGAGCCGGCCCGGCGGATGACCAGCACCGCCACGATGAGCGCGGTCGTCACCCAGACGGGAATCTGGCTGAGAAGCGGATTGACCTGGGTCGCGGCGTTGCTGCCCAGCCCCGAGGTGATCAGCACGGCGAAGGTGTTGTTGGAGCTGTGCGCGACGACCGCCGGCCAGACCGATCCCGAACTGAGGTCGAGCCAGCCCAGGACGATGCCGGCCAGCATGCACGACACCGTCATGGCCACCATTCCCGCGATGCCGCCGTCGTCGTAGTTGAAGCCCCGCAGCACCAGCGGCGCGTGCCACAGAGCCCACAGCGCGCCGCTGATCAGCAGCGTCGGCCACATGCCCAGGGGCATGAGCCTGGGCAGCAGGTAGCCCCGCCAGCCCCACTCCTCCCCGAAGCAGGGGATCAGCCCGATCAGGAAGCTGACCGCCATCGCCAGGACGCCGCTCAGCACGATCTGTGCCGGGTCGGCCGAGGCGAGTTCGATCCACGGCGCCACCAGGGATCGGACCCCCGACATCCGGGTCAGGTCGAGGTCATTGATCCCGGTGACGAGGCCCAGCGGGAGCGCGAGAGACGCCGCGACGATCGGATAGGCCAGGCCCAAGAGGCTGTAGCCCCACATCTGCCGCCATGACGGCGGGATGAGCCCGGTGGAGCGCGCCATGCCGCGCGCAGGTGGGAAGATCCGCAAGGTCACGAACGCCCCGAGTGAGGGTGTCAGCATGGTGCCCACGCTGATCAGGAGAAACGCCGCGTCACCCGGGCCTACGTCAGCGATCCACATCGGCAGTGCGGTGATCCACGCCGCCGCCATGGTGAAGATCAGGAAGAAGGTGACCTCCTTCCATGGCACCGTGGTGAACTCGGCGGAGGTTTTCGTGTTTTGAGTGGTCATGAACATGTGGGTAACGCTAGAAATCAGCCCCGGCCCGGCACGACGACGCAGGCTCCCCAGAAAAAGTGGTGCAGGCGCGACCCGGGCTACTCGGCCAGCGCCACGGCGCAGCGCTCCGGTGCGGATCAGGGCCATGACGGCGGCGATGTCGGCGTCCAGGGGGTAGTCGGTTCCAGGAACGGGCTGCTGCCGCGCAGCCGGGTATGGCAGGCTCGGGCGAATCCGACCTGCCCGACATGCCGTACGGACCCCCAGATTCTGTGCGTCAAGTAGCCGCCCACACTACTTGAAGTACTTGCCGCACGACTGAGAGTCATCCACGACAACTGGGCCCGCTTCGGCATCGTGCCCGGCCTCACACTGCTGGACTGCTGCTTCTTCTACAGGCGGTTCACAACATCTCGGTGAGCGCGTCGAGGTCGGCCAGGCGTCCGGCCGGTTCGAGGCGGGCCGCCACGGCGACCAGCAGCAGCTCGGTGACGGCGATCTGGTGCGCGAGCGGCGCGATCGGCCCGGCGGCCTCGCGCGGCAGCCTGATCAGCACCTCTGCCCGTGCCGCGAGCGGCGACTCCCAGGCGTCGGTGATCAGCGCCAGCCGCGCCCCGCGGGCGCACGCGGCCTCGGTGAAGCGGGCCGTCGCGGGGGAGTAGCGCCGGAAGTCGTACGCGACCACGGCCGCAGAACCGCCCAGGTCGAGCAGCGTACGAGCACGCGCGGACGCCGAGCCGGGCACCCGATGCGCCCCGGACGCAGGCGCCTGATCCCAGGCGTGCCCCACCCGGCCGGTGCGCTGGGTGGGGCAGCCGCATGGAACGGCGATCTTCAAGGAGGTAGACGTGCGTGACACTGGGAGATCGAACGGAACGCGGCCTTGACGGCGTCCAAAGGTCATCACGCCACCTCGGCCGGATCGATGCGGTGCTTGGCCGGCCATTGCTCGGGCTCGAGTGCGCCGGCGGGATGGCCGAGGTGGCCGCCGACATCCTGATCTCCGGCGGACTGACCGGTCTCAGTCTGGCGACCGCCCAGTGGCTGGCCGCTCAGGGAGCAGACCAACCTGATCCTCGTCGGCCGCTCGGCTCCCACCGGCGAGGCCGAGAAGACGCTCGCGCTGCTGCGCGGGTCGGGCACCTCCGTGAACGTCGTCCAAGGGGACATCGCCGACAGCGCGGTCACGGCCAGGGCGACTGTCGCCTCCCTCATCGGCTCCCCCGGCCAGAGCATGTACGCCGCAGCCAACACCTTCCTGGACGACCTGGCCGACTGGCGCGCCGCCCCTGGGCTGCCAGCCACCGCGATCCACTGGGGCGCCTGGGCCCGGACCGGCCGCGGACAGCACCTGGCCGACCGAGGCTTCGTCATGATGTCGCCCGAGGACGGCACCGACGCGCTGGGCCGCATTCTGACCGCCGGCCACACCCGGGTCGCCTACTCCCCGATCGAGGCCGGCGCGTACGCCAAGGGCTTTCCCGCCGTCGCGGCCTCCGAACTCCTCGCCGAGCTGGGCCGTGCCGGTGAGGACCACGACTCCGCGCTGCTGGACGAGGTTCTCGCCGCCGAGACCGACGCGCGGCGCACGTCGCTCATCCAGGAGCACATCATCACGCTCACCCGCCAGATCCTGGGCGCGGTACGGCTACGCGCCCAGCTGGAGAAGCGGAACGCGGACGGCCCACCCTCAAGGAGGCAGGCCGTCGCGCGTCGGCGAGAAGGTCAGACGCGGGTCACGTCGAACGTCCAGCCGTTGTCGCGCATGATTCGGAGCTTGAGCACCCAGCCGTGCTCATTGCACTGGTCGAAGGGAACAGCGGTCTGGAAGTCGCCGCCGCCCAAGGCCATGTGACGACTGCCGCCCGGACCCGTCATCACGCGGGCGGACGCCGTCTTGGTCGGGCCGTTGGCGATGGTGTACTCGATCTCGTTTCTGCTCGCGTGAAAGATGGGCCGGGGCCGTTGTGATCAGTGCCGCGCTCGCAGCCAGAACGATGGCCGGCACTGTGCGGCGTATTCGGAGATGCATGCTGCTCCTCGCTGTCGAGGTTCTGCGGGTACGGACAACCCCTTGATAACACCAAGTACACGCTAAGTAGCATAAAGTGATGAGCGGGGTTGGCGCCCAGCAACATGACACTGTTGGCGTGCGGGGGCACCGCCCGGCGCCGGTCGCGCCGCGGCTCGCGGCATGAGCCCCGGAGTTCGCGGTACTCCCCCGCCAGTGCGTCGAGAGCCCCCGGTCCCGCCGATCGTTTCCGAATGCCGCCCGCCTGTTTACCGACCGCAACAATTAAGTCGAAACGACAAGGGGTATCAGTCGCGCCAGCAGGGCCGGTGCAGGTTGGAGCCTCGGATCGGCCCTGGGATGAACTCCGGCCGTCCGAAACACGAAAGGACACTCGTCATGGAACCGACAACGGAAAAGCCGATGAAGAAACTCTCCCTGGACCGGGAGACGGTGCGCAACCTCAATGACCCCATCCTGAGCACACAGGGATGGAGTCTGTGGACGTGCGACGACGCCGGCGCCGACCAGGAGATTCAGGGCGAGCGGGTCAAGTAGACGACAACGGCGGGTCGGCGGTGAAGCTGAAACCGGTTCCACGCGTCTCGCGTGGCGACTTCCGGCCGGCGCGCCTCGCCGGCCGTCCCCTGGTGGTCGTGGGCAATGTGCCTGGATGGCAGGCCGTCGAGTGCTGGAACAGCGCCTACCTGAAGTCCGTGGCCGGCCACCGGGAGGTTGCCGTTCGAGAGACGAACGGCCCACCCAGCAATATTTTCCAGAATCTGGCCCGCGGTGGCCGCACGTCTTTCGGTGATTATCTGGACTGGGTGCTGGAAACCGCGCACGATCTACGGTCTGTCGCCGAAAGGCACGCCGACGTCGGCGCCATCACCCAGGCGGTCGCCGCCGGCGGTTTCGAGGCCTCCTATTATCTCGACGCGAAGCTGGGCCAGTTGTCGGCGAGGCTCGCCGACGACGCGCCGGCCCCGGATTGGTTCCGCGCCTCTCCCGTGGACGTCAATCTGTGGTGCGGCGTCCTGGGCACCTCCTCCGGGCTGCACTGCGATGTGACTCCCAACTGCAACGTCCAGGTGATCGGCCGCAAGCATTTCGTTCTGTTCCCGCCCTCGCAGTCGCGGCTGGTGTATCGCATTCCTCGGATCACCCATTGCCGTTTCGATCCCAACGTTCCGGACTTCGACAGGTTCCCGCTCGCGCGGCAGGCGTCCGGCTGGCAGTGCACTCTGCGGCCGGGCGAGTCGCTCTACATCCCGGTCGGCTGGTATCACCAGGTGACGGTGGTGACACCGTGGGCGCTGAACGTCAACTTCTTCTGGCCGCGTCCGTTTCCGCAGGGCATCATGACGCCGTCGCTGTGGAGGTTCCTGCTCCGGCGGGGGTCGGCCAGGGTGAGGCGGCTGCTGCGGGGATGACGGGCGCCGAGGAGGAGCCGGCCTGGCGGCCTGCGGGGTTCTTCGTGCTCCGCACGCCGTACCTTCCGCTGGACGCGTTGTCCGCGCTGGGCGGTGGCGGCCTGGTGGAGACGGATGTCTCGCACGAGAGTGCGATGGCGGAACACGCTCGCTCCCTCGACCGGCTGCGGGCGCTGTGCCTGCGGCCCGATGTGCGCGAGGCCCTGTGGTTGGCCTCGCCGTCGCTGGAGGGGCGGCTGGACGGCTGGGCGCGTGACCCGCAGGGCGGGCCCAAGATCGGCCATGGTCTTCTCCGGTATGTCGCGCGCATGGCGGGGCGCCCGACGCCGTTCGGGCTCTTCGCCGGCTGCTCGCTCGGGACGATCGGCGAGGAGACCCGGCTGCGTCTTGCGTGCCGGGAGACCTACCGCCGCCACACGAGCTTGGATTCCCGATATCTCGGCGCCCTGGCGGAATCCCTGGAGCGAGATCCGGCTCTGCGACCGCGGCTGAGGTATCTGCCGAACTCCAGCATCTACCGGGCGGCCGGACGTCTGAGGTATACCGAGACGGGCCCTGCCGGCGCCGGGACGTCGTACCATCTGGTGGCCGTCGAACCGACCGTCCATCTGGAGGCCGCGCTTGAGCGGGCCACGGGCGGGGCCCTCCCCGGGGATCTGGCCCGCGCCGTCGCCGCCGTCGACCCCGAGGTCGGCCGGGGCGAGGCGCTCGACTTCGTGAACCGGCTGATCGACGCTCAGCTCCTGGTCTGCGAGCTCGGTCCCACGGTGAGCGGGCCCGAGCCGGTCGATGACCTCCTTGACCGGCTGGGCCGGGTGGGCGGAGCGTCCGCCCGGCCGGTCGTCTCGGCCCTGCGCCAGGCACGTACCATGCTCGCGGGTCTGGACGACCTGCCGCCGGGGGCCGAGCCGGAGCGTTACCGCGAGGTCGCCGCGGCACTTCCGGCCGTGGCCGAGACCCCGGTCTCCTTTCATGTCGATCTCATGAAGCCCGCCCGGGCGACACTCGGACGAGACGTGGTCGCGGAGATCGAACGTGGGGTGCGCCTCCTGCGCCGCATCGGCGTGGGGCGGCGCGGCGACCCTCTGGGCCGCTTCCGTGAGGCGTTCCGCGACCGGTACGACCGGCGCGAGGTGCCGCTGTGCGAGGCCCTGGACGACGAGATCGGTATCGGATTCCCCGCTGACGGCCAGTTTGGGGCGGCGCCGGCTCCGCTGCTGGACGATCTGGCGTTCCCGTCTCCGCCACGGGCCGAGGACACTCGGTTCAGCAGGCGGGACGCGCTTGTTCTGCGCTGGTCGACCGAAGCCGCGCGCGCCGGCGTGACGGAGGTGTCGCTGGGCGAGGCTGAGGTGCAGGCCCTTGAAGAGGCGGGCGACGCCGCCTCACTGCCGGACTCCTTCGGGGTCGTCGCCACGATCCTCGCGGCCGATGAGGACGACGTGGCGGCAGGACGCTACCGCATCGCACTGTCCGCGGTGGGCGGTTTGTCGGGAACCACACTGATGGGCCGGTTCTGCCGGCGTGACGACCGGTTGCTCCGCCATCTGCGACGGCATCTACGGGCCGAAGAGGCGCTGCGGCCGGAGGCGATCCACGCGGAGATCGTGCATCCCGTGCCGGGCAAGGTGGGCAACGTCCTGGTCCGGCCGCACCTTCGCGAGCACGAGATCGTCTACCTCGGACGCCCGGCGGCGCCGGACCGGCGAATATCCCTCGACGACCTCACGGTCTCCCTCGCCGGCAAGCGGGTGGTGCTCCGCTCGCGCTCGCTCGGCCGCGAGGTCCTCCCCCGGCTCACGGTCGCGCACCGCTTCGACGGGGCCGGCAGCCCGGCCCTGTACCGCTTCCTGTGCCACCTGCAGGGCCAGGGGAGGGCGGGCGGGCTGTCCTTCTCGTTCGGCGACCCGGGCGATGCGCCCTTTTTGCCGAGGGTCACCGCGGGTCGGCTGGTGCTGTCGCGGGCCCGCTGGCGTCTGTCGGACGCGCAAGTGGCGTCCCTGGAGGGCCCGACAGCCGCCACCCGATTCGCCGCGGTGCAGGATCTGCGACGCCTGCTTCGCCTGCCACGATGGGTTGCGGTGGTGGACGCGGACCAGCGGTTGCCCGTCGATCTGGACAACCCGCTCTTCACCGACATGGCCGTTCACCTGTTCCGCGAGCAGCGGCCGGTGCGGCTCGAGGAGGTGTTCTTCGGGCCGGACGAGATGCCGGTAAGGGGGCCGGAGGGTCGTTTCGCGCACGAGATCATCGTGCCGTTCCTGCGCACGGGCGCCCTCGAACCTGTCGGCGGCGCCCAGGCGCCGACTCACCGGGAGAGGCCGGAGAGGGAGCTCACGCGGAGTTTCCCACCCGGATCACCCTGGCTCTACGCCAAGCTGTACAGCGGCCCGGTCGGTGCCGACACCATACTCCAGCAGGTCGTGCGTCCCCTGGTGCGCGAGGCGGTGTCCGACGCCTCAGTCGACCGCTGGTTCTTCGTCCGGTACGCCGATCCCGACCCGCATCTGCGGCTGCGGCTGCACGGCGATCCCGGCCGCCTGACGAACGAGGTGCTGCCCGCACTGCTCGCCGCCTGCGCGCCGTTCCACGCCGAGGGCATGCTGTGGCGGATCCAGGTGGACACCTACGAACGCGAGGTCGAGCGCTACGGCGGAGCCGACGGGATCGTGCTGGCCGAGCGGCTGTTCCACGCCGACAGCGACGCCGCCCTCAAGGCGATCGAGGCGACCCCCCGAGACATGGACGCCCGCTGGCGGCTGGCGCTGGTCGGTCTCGACCGGCTGCTCGACGATCTGGGCCTGGACCTGGCCGGTCGGCTCTCCGTCTGCGCGGCGGCGCGCGATCGTTTCGGCCGGGAGTTCGGCGCCGACGCCGCCTTCGCCCACCGCCTCGGCGCGCGCTACCGGCGGGAGCGGACGCTCCTGGAGTCGCTCCTGACCGCGCCGGATCATCCCTTTCGGGCTCGCTCCGAGGCGGCGCGCCCCATCGTCGCCGAATTGGCTTCGTGCGCGGGCGCCGACCGGCTCACCCGTCAGGTGACCGCCCTCGCCGGCGGTTTCCTGCACATGCACGCGAACCGGATGCTGCCCGCCGCCGCCCGCGCCCAGGAGCTCGTCCTGTACGACTTCCTCAGCCGCTGGTACCGCTCGCGCGCGGCCCGGGCCCTCATCGAGGTCGCGACAGAAGCACCGCGTCGTGCCGCCGCGCGGTCTCAGCGAATCCGGCGGTGACGAACAGGTCGGCGTGGCGCGGATTGAGGTACAGGACGTGGAAGTCCCGGGGAGCCTCCGCGAGCGATTCGAGGATGCGGCCCACGACCGCGCGCATGGTCTCGGCGCCGAACGGATTGTAGAGGTAGCCGACGGTCACGGACGTCGGGACGGCGAAGGACCCGGCGTCCGCGCAGATGACGCTCAGCGCGCAGGAACGGCCGCGGCTGAACCTGGCGAGGTTCGCGTTGGCGATCGCGCACAGCCCGGGCGACGATTCCACGCCGATCGCGGCGGCGAAGCCGTGTCCGGCGGCGAGCATGAGCACCCGTCCCTTGCCCGCGCCGAAGTCCACGAGCACCCGGCCCGCGGTGGCCGCCGGGGCGTCCCGCAGGATCTCCGCGAAGAGCAGCGGATTGGTGCCCTCGTGCGCGGTCGTGCGGCCGCGCGGCTCCAGCGAGGTGTCGGTCCCGTGCCGGACGTCGAACAGCAGCTCGTGCGCGACCAGCCGCAGCGTCCGGGCGACGCCGTATCTCCGTTGCGCGGCCGGGAACGAACGCGTGATGAGCCGGAACTGCCCGGCAAGCCGACTCAGCATCTGCCCCGGCCCTCCTCCCGCGACCATGAACGTCACCTGATCCTGTCAGGGTTGCGGGACGAGTCCCGGAGGAAACGCCGAGATGTCGCGGACGGTCCGCCGGCGACGACCGCGTGGCCACGAGTCGCTCGGCCTGCGCTCCGATTTCCTGCTGTAAAGTCCATCTTGTCGATCACTGACAGTTATGAGTCAGATACATGTCGCATCGGCTGTCGAGTCGCGCGCATAGACCAGTCCGGCGCCCATCGGCGCTCACCGTTGCCCAGCCACCTTCAGGAAGGACGTTCGCCGTGAACCTCAGCAACCCCGCCGGCGCCCACCGGTCGCGCGCCCGACGCGCCACTGCCGCCGCGTGCCTCGTGCCGGCCGTCCTGACCGCCGTGGTCTCCGGCCCCGCGGTCGCCGCTCCGGCGTCATCCACGTCTCTGGCCGCCGGTTCGACGGAAGCCGCGGCGGCGTCCTCCGCACGGGTCGAACCACAGCAAGAGGTGCCTGAGCTTGCCGCTCCAGGCGACGCCCGGCCTGTGACCTATCCGCCGGACCACCGCACCCGCCCCACGTCGGGCACCTTCCTCTTCACCGCCCCGCCCCACACCCGTGTCACGCGCCTGGAGATGGACTGCCGTCCCCGGCCCTGCGCGGAGGCGATCGCCGCCGACGGCTCCACCGCCACCGTCCGCATGGGCCCAGGGCGCTGGCGCTGGAACACGCCGGTACGGGTCTGGTTGCAGGCCGCACCCAACGCCCCCATGCAGCGGGCCCGTTACAGCGGCAGCCTGAGCGTCGACGGCGAGCGGCAACCACTCGACGTGATCATCACCGAGGGCAAGCAGGGCCTGTTGGGCATCGTCCGCGAGGACGCCCCGAACAACAGCGGCGCGCTGGTCTCCGATGTGGTGCCGGGCAGCCCTGCCGACAAGGCCGGGATCCGGTCCGGTGACGTCATCATCTCCTTCAACGGCAAGGCCATCACCAATGCCAGGGAGCAGAGCGTCGCCCGGGTCGGAGTGTTGCGCGCGGGAGCCGTCGTTCCCGTCACCTACCGCAGGGGCGACGGCAGCGTCAGAACCACTGAGGTCACCCTGGTCGACACGCTTTGATCAACAGCCCGCAGTGCGCGCCGGTCGCAGTTCCAGGGCTGCTGACTGCGGATGCGATCCCGGCGGGGTACGACGGTCTGGATGCGCACCGATCCGTTACTGACCACCGTTGGCTGGCCCCACCCTCGCACGGCGAGAAGCGGGGCCAGCCGACCGGGTCCGTCCAGCGACCACTCGGCCACGGTGCCGTCAATGGTTGCGCTGTGCCGCGCCGGTCCTCGTCACACCTCATCGGTGATGGCGGGGCGTAGCATGACGGGCTTGTCGGTGAGGGAGGAAGTCGCCGAACACGTGGCATCGGGCTGCGCCGCGGAGACGGCGGAGGTCGCGGCGAACAGGGGGAGCGAAGGGCTCCGGTGAGGGCTGCCGTCGCCACGCTTGGCATGAGAAAGAGGAAGTACCTCAATCACCCTCTTGAGATAGTGGTGCAGCGGGATTCGGAGAGTCACCGTCAGAGGACTGACATGGAGCTCCGGAGGTACAGATGCCTGGAATGACCCCTCCGCTGAAGGCGTACTGGGCCATGTACGACGCGATGACTCCTGAGGAGCAGAGGGAGCACGACAAGGCCACCCGCAAGGGGATCAAGCTCGCCTACAAGCTCGCGAAGCACTACGCGAACGTAGATGCTCCAGATCCTGACGACAAAGACGACGACTAGGCGTGTCTCAAAGGATCGTGAGCCAGTTGTTGATGGCGGCGATGTGGACGGTAGTCGGCCGCGCCGCTGTCGGGCGGCGATGCGGTCGGCCGGCTCGGGGATGGTGCATCGGATCTTGCGAGCACATAGGTGCTGCCGGACTGCGCGGGAGGAGTACGCCTCGTCGGCACGGACGATCTCGGGTCGGGTGCGCGGGCGGCCGGGCCCGAGCCGGGGCACCTTGATGGCAGCCATGACCGTGGGGAACTGTGGCGCGTCGCCGCGCTGCCCAGCCGTCACCACCAGGGCAAGCAGGCGCTGACCTTGCTCACAGGCCAGGTGCAGCTTGGTCGACAGGCCGCCCCGGGAGCGTCCCAGGGCGTGATCGGCGGGCTCGGGCAGGGCACCACTGGGCGGCTCGACCTGCGCCTGGCCGTTCCTGGAGGCGCCGGCCGCGTGCTGATGGGCCCGGCAGACGGTGGAGTCCACCCCGACCTGCCAGCCGATCAAGCCCGCAGCATCGGCCAGAGCCTGCAGGCGGGTGAGGATCTGCTGCCACAGGCCGGCACGCTGCCAGCGGCGGAACAGGCTGTAGACCGCCTGCCAGGAGCCGTAGTACTCCGGCACGTCCCGCCACGGCGCGCCCACTCGTACTCGCCAGCGGATGCCGTCGATCAATTGGCGCTTGCTCCACCGCGACGGTCGACCTGGCTTCCTGCTCGCAGGCAGCAGCGGTTCCAGCCGCGCCCACTGCGCATCGGTGAGGTCGAACCGCCGCGTCACCGCTACGGTGTCCACGAGGTCTCCGGAGTTCAGGTTCTTCTTGGTCGTTGAACCCTTACCGGAGACCTCTCTGCATGTCCGGCTACGACACACCGTTGATCAACACTTCGAAACAGGCCCTGGTCGCGCCGACCCGAGCGGGGCCCTTGCCGAGCTGACGCGTTCCTCGACCTTCCATCAGCGTGTTGCGGTGGGAATGATGATCTCGGCGTATGGGACGGCCCATACGGTCGGGTGGGAGATCGAGTGGCCGGTCCAGCCGTCCTCGCCGTAGGCCTCCCCGTGGTCGGCGCAGATGAGGCCGAACCAGGGACCAAGGGACGGTAGTGCGTCGAACAGACGCCCGAGTTCGGCGTCGGCGTAGGCGAGCGCGGCGCACTGGCTCTCCCACGAGTCCTGTGACTGACCTGGCAGGTAGAAGTGGGTGGGCATGTGAGTGGCGGAGACGTTGAGGAACAGCAACAGGCGCTGGTCCTTGGGATGGCCGTCCAGGACCTGCAGAGCGACATCGACTTGATGGCGGGTGGAGTCCGGCTCGTCGGCGCTCATCCGGCGATGCCAGTGGCTCTCCTGGAAGAGTGCGGGAAGCACGCTGCCCAGTGGTGTCAGGCGGGAGAAGAACTCCACGCCCCCGATGCAGACGGTGCGATAGCCGAGGCCGGCCAGGCCGGAGACGATGTCGGGCGCGTCGAAGACGTAGGTGCGCTCGCCGATGGTGGCGCCGTTCGGGGAGCGGCAGGCCAGGAGGCGGGGAGGCCGGCCGGGGCGTGCGGGAGTGGGGAGCCAGCCCGCGAAGAACGACATGTGCGCCGGGAAGGTGTAGGTCCCCAGGGTCCGGCGCTCTTCCCAATGGCCGTCCGGCAGGATCCGCGCCAGGTTCGGGCTCCGGCCGGCACGAAGAACCGAACGCGCCGTATCGAAGCGAAGTGAATCGAGCGTGGTGAACAGAATGTTGTGACTGGGGATCACGTCATGGCCGCTGATCACGATGTCTCCTCCCAGCCGCCTGCCGGGTGGCCTCGCGACGCAGGCCCTTGCAGGGGCGCCGGCCACGGTGCCGCCCTACGCAGGGCTCGGGCGACTCCGGGCCGGCTTGGCTGTTGCAGGGGGTGGCTTCAGGTTGCCCTGACAGGGCGAGGTGAGCTCAGCCGACGGTGAGGTCGCCGTGGTAGCCGATGCTCTTGGCGCCGCCGAAGGGGCCGCCCACGGTGCACTTGAGGCTGCCGCGGAACAGATCGGCGTGCAGGTGGGCGGAGAATTTCTCGCCGTCGAGGGGGCCGCCGACGACCTGCCCGGACAGGGTCACCTCGCTGGCGATGTTGCTTTCGAAGTTCAGGTCCAGGTCGCTGCGGGCCTTCCTGCCGTCGTTGAGGGTCCAGTCCAGGGTGCCGGTGCCGTGGCCGGTGCCGCCGCCGCCGAGTTCGCAGGTGAGCCAGACGCCGCTGAAGTTCGCGGTGAGCCTGGCCTCGTCGATGCCCAGGCCGGTGGAGTCGCGGCAGGAGCCGTTGGCACCGCGGATCTCGATGTCCTGCTTGAGGGGGACGATCTGCACTCCGGGCTTGAAGTACATGGTGCCGGAGGTGTCGCAGGTGAGGCTTCCGGCGGCGTCGGCGGGGGTGGTGAGGGAGATGAGGCCGGTGACGGCGATCAGGGTGGCCAGCAGGGCGGCGACGCGGGAGCGTGGGATCGGTGACAAAGTGACTCTCCTTTGGGGGGCTGGCCGGGTGCTGGTGTCATGGCCGTTGATGCACCCGGGGCGGTCTCTCTCACCATCGCGACTACACTCCGTAGTTACAAGACTGCATAGAGTTGCTACAGGTAGGGCAATCCTTACCTGGGGGCGATGATCCAAGACCGTGTCGCGGCACGACGGCCTCGCCGACTCCCCGGGCGAGGGCTGCCCCCGCTGGAGGGCGTGGCGGTTCCGAGGTCGACAACTGCGACGAAGCCGCTAGCTTCGGCCGTGAAACACGACCCTTGGCCGATGCCCCTGCCTCCCGGGGCAGCAATTACTAACTGTAACTATCCATAACTTTAAGTTACTGTCGGTGTGTCCATAGCTCCACCGACCAAAGGATGCCCCAAGTGCTCACGCGCATCACGCGACTTACCGTCATCACCGCTGCTCTGGGAGCCGCCGCCGCACTCAGTGTGGCCGCTCCCGCCAGCGCAGACATCAGCTTCGCCGACTGCAACGACTACGGTGGCGCAGCAGTGCCGAGGCAAGTTCAGGCATTTGATCCCGACACCTACAACGAAAACGACCCTGCCGGGCTCACCTTCATCACGGTAACCGAATACTGGTGCGAGGGAGGGAACAACGGGGGGCAGAAGATCGCCTGGCGAAACTGACGACCGCCTAGCTAGTGGCTCCTAGTCAACGGGCACGACGTCGGAGTGTTTCTCGGCGGGGCCGTCACACACCGGCGAACGCTGACAATGAGGCTTTTTCATCTGTGGGCGAGCTCGTAGTTCTGCAGGACGGCGATCGCCTTGCACAGCTGGCCCGCCTTGTGCGGGCAGCAGCGGAGCTTG
>NZ_JBSFGF010000058.1:0-14055 GCF_053596455.1 Nonomuraea sp. NPDC001699
TTCTCGGCGCCCTGGTCGTCGTTGCCGTCCTCGGCCTCGGCCTGCTGGCCCTGCGCGTCTTCCTGCGTGCCCTCGTTGGGGTCCGCGCTCTCCGCGGGCGTGGCGGCCTCGTTCTCGGGGGCCTGCTCGGAGGGGGTGGCGGAGGACTGGGAGGAGGTGGGGGCGGGGCTCTGGTCGAGGGAGGAGGCGTACGCGGCAGCTCCGCCGCCCGCCACGAGGACGGCCACGGTGGCGAGACCGGGGATGAGCATGGACTTACGCATTGAAATATCTCCGATGCATTGACGTCGTACTGACGCACTCAGTCTGGGGAGACATGGGACAGCGGCAGGTTCGGCGGACCACAACGTGGGGTTAATACTGGCCGGAACCCCGTACCTGCTCCGGCCTGCGCCTGCGGGAAGGTAAGCGCCGCGCTAACCGAGTGCTGAGCGGGCGCTGTCACGCCTCTCTCTACCGTGCGTTCATGAGATCAGGCAGCACAACGACCGTCCCGGTGCCGGTCTCCGCGGCTCTCCTGGGCCTGGGGGTGGTCGTCGGTTTCGCCGCGCGCACGCCGGCGTGGACAGCGGTGGACATGAGAGTCAGCATTGCAGGATCGCCGGCTGTACCTGCCAGACGACGTCAGGCACATCTGACAGCGTGGGCCGCACACCCCACAACAAGGAGTTGGCTGGATGAGTGGCATCGAAGTGACCCTGGTAGAACTCGAGCAGCGGCTGCTGGACGTGGACGCCGCCTTTGACGAGAGGTTTTTCGGACGTTCGGGCCGCCCCATCCACCGATCGGGCCCGCTGACAGCACGCCGAATTCCGCCGGGTGAATCACGCCGTCCAGTCACAAAGTCACAGCCCCGCTGCGGGCATTGCGTCCCACCGGGTCAGGCACAGGTTGCAGAGAGAAAGAGCTCGGCGCGTGTCCCGGTCGAGCTTCTTTCGTGGTCTGGTGTGCAACTCGGCGGCGACGGCCCGTCTCGCCGCCCTGGTCCCACGTCAGCGAGCGCCTGAGATGGGCGGGCAGCGTGGCCATGGTTTCCACCAGGGCGTCACGCACGCGATCGGCGGTCCGGTCGATGGGTAGGTGGACGAGCGTCACGTAGCACGTCGTGCGCTCACCTCCTGCCCGGTCGCGTGAGTTGTTCGAGGCCTACCTCCAGCCACACAGCCAGGGACTCCCGCGCCCGGGGCGGGCGGCGCAGGAGGTCCTGGCGGGAACGGTCTCAGGATCGTGGGGCCATCCAGCGCCCCACGACTCTGGTGCGTCCGTCGGTGTTACTGGCGTCGAAGGTGTGCAGGAACGCCTGTCGGGCGGTGTTCCGGCTCCCGTGTGCCAGGCTTACCGGTCACTGCTTGCCTGCCAGGGATGGGTGCGCCGTTTGGGGAGCGCCGTCCGCGCGGACGATCTGAATGACCGACCGGCCGCGTCCCGATGTCCGTGCAGAAGTGATGTTCGGGCTCCGCTTCGCTGATCTCAGGCGAAGAGGGTACGCGGATCGTCCTGGCGCAATTTCTCAGACACTGCCCTCTACTGCGGTGTTGTCGGCCGACAGGTCGGCGAGGATCTGCGTGAGGGTGGACTTGACGCCCTGGATACCGTCGGCCCCGACGACGCCGGCCCAGCGGGCCTCCAGTCCGGCGAAGTAGGCGGCGCTGATCTCGGCGGCCCGGGTGCCCCGGTCGGCGAAGACGACAACCCTGCCTCGGCCATCGGCCGGGTCGGGAACGCGTCGCACGTAGCCGTGTTGTTCGAGGTGACCCACGAGTTCGCTCATCGCTTGCGGGGTCATCCCGGCTCTGCGGGCCAGTGTGGTGGGCCGGGTGCCGCCGCAGTCCATCAGCCGGAACACGTTCAGGTAGTGAGTGGGGCGTAGATCCTTGCACCCGTTCTCGACCAGGTGGCGGAGCAACCCGTCGAGGATCAGGTTGAACGTCTGCCCGATGAGCTGCAACAGGAGCGGCTCATCGGGTGCAGATTGTTCGGCCACCTTATAACCTCACCTTATAAAGCTTCCTGAATAGTTTCAGCATAGCCGAAGGAGACGAGATGCCCCACCCCTCCCCCGCGCGTCCAGTGAGGTGGCGCAGGGGCGCCAGGATCGCCGGGGGGACACTCCTCATCCTGTTGGGTCTGCTGTGGATCCTCCAGGGTGCCGACCTGGTACGAATCGATCCCATCTTGTGCGTCGCCGACTGCCGGCCCATCACCGGCGGGTCACCCGGCTGGCTGGCCATCGGAGTGGCCGCCGCGTTAGCCGGAGTCTTGCTCGTAGGTGTGCGAAGAGGTCCGCGCCGGGGAGGTGGCGAATCAGGACTCGAACGTCCCGTGGATGGCCGTTGAGAGGGAGATACCGCCATCTACGTGATTCATGCACCACGTCCACGGACGTGGTGCGAGCTCAAGGGCCCGGTCCTCCGGCCTGTTCACCATGCGGTGTCCAACTTGTCCTCATCGCCGCCGGGCTCCGCCTCGACCTGCTCGCCGCTGAACTGCCCACGCATTCTGCTCAAGACCTCTGCACGTAGATCGTCGCGTACATCGGCCTGGAGCGCGGCACCATCGACGCCGGCATCGCCCGCCGCCCGACGACACCGAGCACGGCACGAAGCGCTGGAAGCGCAAGACGACCGACACAGGCTGAGCCGGCGGCCCAGGATAGCTCGGCCGGCGGATGGCCGGCCGTGTGCGTCACACGGCCTGTCGCGGCGAGGCGGTGCCTGGGCCGGGCAACCGTACGGTCACCACCAGGCCGCCGCCGTGTCGAGGGACGGCCGTCACCGAGCCGCCGTGACCGCGGGCGATGGAGCGCACGATGGACAGGCCGAGGCCGAACCCTCTCCCACCGCCGGTACGCTCGCGGTTGAGCCGCCGGAACGGCTGGAACAGCGACTCGATCTCGTAGTGCGGCACAACAGGCCCCGAGTTGGCCACGGTCAGCACCGCGTCCTCGCCGATGGTCTTCGTGGTCACGGAGACGAGCCCGGAGGGCACGTTGTGCTCGACGGCGTTCTCGACCAGGTTCTGTACCAGCCGTTCGAGCAGGATGGGATCGCCTCTGGTGACCGCAGCGGCCGCGCCGTCCCAGGGCACGCCGCGCTGGTCGCACACATGGCCGGCGATGTCGGCCAGGTCGACGGGGGTGCGCTCGGCGATGCCGTGCTCGGAGTCGGCCAGCGTGAGCAGGCCGTCGATCAGCCGTTCGTGCCGTTCGTTGACGGTCTGCAACGACGTGCCGAGCTGGATGCAGTCCGGCGAGGCGCCCGGCCTGCTGACCGCGAGCTCCACCAGCGTCCTGTTCATGGCCAGCGGGGTGCGCAACTCGTGAGAGGCGTTGGCCACCAGCCTGCGCTGTCCGTCGAAGGCCGCGTCCAGTTGCTCCACCATCAGGTTGAAGGCGTCGGCCAGATCGCGTACCTCGTCTTGCGGGCCGTTCATGACGATCCGTTCGTGCAGTCCCCGCCCCGCGCCCACGGCCAGCCGCCGCGCGGTCTCGGTGACGCGGTGCAGGGGCTGCAGCGCGCGGCCCGTCACCAGCCAGCCGAACCCCACCGAGGCTGCGCCGACCAGCAGCAACCCGATCGCGCCCTGCGATATCAGCGAGGTGGTGGTCGCCGTACGGATCCGTTCGCTCAGCATCTGCCGTCCCTCGTCCATCGGCGGTCCAGACGGCGTGGACGACAGGATGTGCTTGCCGCTGACGGCCGACGGCACCTGCTGGGACACCAGCAGGGTCGTCACGCCGAGCAGCACCACTCCGCCCACCAGGAAGAACGCCGCGTACACCAGGGTCAGCCTGGCCCTGATCGTGAGCTTCTTCACGCGATCCGGTACCCGGCTCCGGGAACGGTGTCGATCATGGGGACCTCCAGCTTGCGGCGCAGCTTCAGAATGGTCACCCGCACGACGCCGGTGAACGGGTCGATGTGCTCATCCCAGGCCCGCTCCAGCAGGTCCTCGGCCGACACCACCGCCCCGTCGGCGCGCAGCAACTCGGCGAGAACGGCGAACTCCTTGCGCGACAGCGCGACGTAACGCCCATCGCGGTACACCTCCCGCCTGGCCAGATCCATCCGGATGCCACGGCGGCTGAGGACCGGAGGCGTGGCGGGCCCGGTGCGCCGCAGCAGCGCCTGCACTCTGGCCGACAACTCGGCCAGCGCGAACGGCTTGGGCAGGTAGTCGTCAGCGCCGAGTTGGAGGCCCGCCACCCGATCCCGTACGGCCGCGGCAGCGGTCAGCATGAGAACGCGGGTTCGGGTGGCCGATTCCACGATCGATCGGCACACGTCGTCGCCATGGACGGCGGGCAGATCACGGTCAAGGATGACCACGTCGTAGTCGTTCACGCCGAGCCGCTCGAGCGCCGAGCCGCCGTCGTTGACCACGTCAACGGCCAGCGCGTCGCGACGCAGCCACTCGGCGATGCCGTCGGCCAGCACCGGTTCGTCCTCGACGATCAGAACACGCACGCTCAGAAGTTCTATCCGGTTGGGTGTATCGCCACCGTTAACGTTCGCGCTAACGCCACGGTAATCGGCTCTGCGATGAACTCCGGGCCATGAAGACGAAGACGCTGATCAGGCTCCTCGCCATGGGCCTCGTCCTTGCCGCCTGCGGCGCCCAACCTGAGACCAGGGTCGCCACCGCGAGCGGCGCCACGGCGAGCGCGGCCGCGAGCCCTTCGGCCGCCGGCGACGGCGAGCTGGCCTTCGCGCGGTGCATGCGAGGTGAGGGCATCGACATCAAGGACCCGACCAACGGCCGCTTCGAGGTCAGCAGCGACATCGCCGAGAAGAAGAAGATGGACGCCGCGATGGCCAAGTGCGGTCACCTCCTGCCCGGCGGTCAGGGAGGCAAGCCGAGTCCGCAAGATCTCGACAGCGCGCGCAAGCAGGCCAGGTGCATGCGCGAGAACGGGTACCCCACGTTCCCCGACCCCGACTCCAGCGGAAGGCTCAAGCTGGACGTCGGCGCCCTCGGAGCCGGCCCTGACGACCCGAAGTTCAAGGCCGCCATGGAAAAGTGCCGCGCGGCATGACCGGCCGGCTCGCGGCCGGGTCGCTGATCCTCGCGGCGGTCTGCGCCACCACCGCGGTCATCGTGTTCGGCGGGCGCGGAGACGAACCGGTCGCCCGCGACGCCGTGCCCGCCGCTCTCGCCGAGGTCACCGAGCAGGACCTGGCCGACACCACGACGGCCACGGGGATCGTGGGCTACGGCCGGGAGCGTCCGCTGGCCGCGGCCGCTCCCGGCACGGTCACCGCGCTCCCCGCCATCGGCTCGACGGTCCGGCGCGGTGGCGTGCTGTTCAAGGTCGACCAGGTCCCCACCGTGCTCTTGTACGGCAAGGTGCCCGCCTACCGGACGCTGCGGTCCGGCGTGCGAGGAGCCGATGTCCGGCAGCTGGAAGAGAACCTGCGCGAACTCGGCTATCACGGTTTCACCATCGATGACGTATTCAGCGGGGAGAGCGCGCGGGCCGTACGCAAGTGGCAGAAGGACCTCGGCGTCAAACAGACCGGCGTGGTCGAGCTCGGCCGGGTCGTCTTCCAGCCGGACGCCGTCCGCGTCAACGACCAGACGGCAGTGCCTGGGACGCTGGTCCGTCCGGGCTCTCCTCTCCTCACCGTTACCGGGACCGCGCACTTGGTCACCGTGCGGCTGGACGAGACGGAGTACCGGCTGGCCAAGATCGGCGCTGCGGCGACGGTCAGGACACCGGCCGGCGAGCAGGTTCAGGGGAAGGTCGCCACGGCGCAGTTCGTGGTCAATTCCGATCAGCGAGGCACGACCACGAAGGTGGAGCTGACCGTGGCGATCGGGGCCGTGGGCTACGACCGGGCGGCGGTCGATGTGACGCTCGTCTCCGAGGTGCGCAAGGACGTTCTCACGGTGCCGGTCGCGGCGCTCCTGGCGCTGTCCGAGGGCGGGTATGGCGTTGAACTCGCGGACGGCCGGGTCGTTCCGGTCCGGACGGGGCTCTTCGCCGGTGGGCGTGTCGAGGTGTCGGGCCAGGGGCTCACCACCGGACTGAAGGTGGGGATGCCGACATGATCGCGCGGCTTGAGGGCGTCACCAAGGCCTACCCCGGTGGTGTCATCGCGCTGGATGACGTCTCGCTGGAGGTCGAGAAGGGCGAGCTGCTGGCCATCGTCGGGCCGTCCGGGTCGGGAAAGTCCACCATGTTGCACATCCTCGGCACCTTGGACCGGCCCACCAGTGGCCGGGTGCGCCTCGACGGCCAGGACGTGGGCACGCTGCCGGACCACGCCCTGTCGGAGTTGCGGGCCACCAGGATCGGGTTCGTGTTCCAGCAGTTCCACCTGACCACAGGCGCGTCGGCGCTGGACAACGTGGCCGACGGACTGCTGTATGCAGGGGTGCCGCTCGGGCGGCGGCGCGCCCTGGCGCTGGAGGCGCTCGACCAGGTGGGGCTCGGCCGTCGCGTTCGGCACCGGCCGCACGAGCTGTCCGGCGGTGAGCGGCAGCGCGTGGCCATCGCACGGGCGGCTGTGCGCAGGCCTGTCTTGCTGCTGGCCGACGAGCCGACGGGCAACCTCGACTCGGCGGCGGGCGCGGGCGTGCTCGCGCTGCTACGAGAGCTGAACGCGTCAGGGACCACGATCGTGGTGATCACACACGACTTGGAGATCGCGCACGCCCTGCCCAGGCAGGTGCGCATGCGGGACGGGCGGGTGCTGCCATGACGGCGCTGTCGGCCAGGGACGTGATCAGGGTGGGCGGGGCCGGGCTGCGCACCCGGCCGATGCGCGCCCTCCTGTCGGCCCTCGGCGTCGCCATTGGGATCGCCGCGATGGTGTCGGTCGTCGGGATCTCCGCTTCCAGCCGAGCCGAGCTGGACCGGACCCTGGCCAGGCTCGGCACCAACCTGCTCACGGTCGCGCCGGGCCAGACCGTGTTCGGCAAGCAGGCGCAGCTGCCGCAGGGGGCGGCGGCCATGATCCGCAGGATCCGCCCGGTGACGGGTGCCGCCGCTACCGCGCTGCTGCCCGACGCGCACGTTTACCGCAACGACCGGATCCCTGCGGCCGAGAGCGGCGGCATCGCCGTCGTCGCCGCAGAGCTGACCGTCCCCGATCTCGTCGGGGCGGCTGTGGCGCGAGGCACCTGGCTCAACGGCGCGACGGCCCGGTACCCAGCCGTCGTGCTGGGCTCGACGGCGGCTGAACGGCTGGGCGTCACAGAGCTGGGACGGCAGGTGTACCTGAGTGGACACTGGTTCACCGTCATCGGGATGCTGGACCCGGCACCGCTCGCGCCGGAGTTGGACTCCTCCGCGATGATCGGCTGGCCCGCTGCCGCACGGTACCTGTCGTTCGATGGGCATCCGACCACGATCTACACCCGCACCGAGGACCCGGCCGTGGAAGCGGTGCGCGCCGTGCTGGCCGCCACCGCCAAACCTCAGGTGCCCGGCGAGGTGAACGTGTCCAGGCCATCCGACGCGCTCGCCGCCCGACAGGCGACGGACCGGGCCCTGACCGGCCTGCTGCTCGGCCTCGGCGCGGTCGCCCTGGTCGTCGGGGGTGTCGGCGTGGCCAACACCATGGTCATCGCGGTCCTGGAACGCAAGGCCGAGATCGGGCTGCGCCGGTCACTGGGGGCCACGCAGGGGCAGATCCGCGTCCAGTTCCTGGCCGAGGCGCTGCTGCTGTCCGGTCTCGGCGGTATCGGCGGCCTGTTCCTGGGTATTGCGGTGACCGGTGTGTACGCGGCCATCCAGGCCCTGCCGATGGTGATCCCCATCTGGGCACTGGTAGGCGGTCTGGCCGCAACCCTGATGATCGGCGGCCTGGCTGGGCTCTACCCCGCCATCCGTGCCAGCCACCTGGCCCCGACAGAGGCGCTGGCCTCGCCCTGACCAGCCGCCATCACACCACTGGATCGGCGGCTGGCCGCTGGGCGCGTCGGTGCGGGGAACGCGGTGAGTCCAGGCCCGGCGGCCACGGTTTCGGCTTACGTCGTGAGGCACTGTTGATCGGTAAGTCGGCGTACGAGGCCGGTGAACATGTGCTGGTGGACGTGGCGCGGCCTCCGTAGCTGCAATGTTCGCCGGCGCCTTCGAAGTCCGGGAGGCTGATGAGGGTGGCTGGGCAGCTCCGGCGTGTGCCGGAGCCGTCCGGCCGAAGTGCCGACTCACCGATGGGCGTCGGCACTTCGCTGGTTTTGAGGACAGGCTAGTGCCGGTACGTCCAGGACATGGTCGAGGGTGAGCTCGCTGGTGTGCGGTTGGCCATCGAGCTCAACCGTGCCATACAGGGCCACCAGCCTGTCATTGGTGAGCGGAACTCCACCTGCGGGTTCCCGGGGAGACGGCGGGTACGGGTATGGCTCACCGCAGTCCATCCGATCGGCCCGGGCCGGATCGGGTGGACACGAGCCGGTCCGCAGAATTGCGAGGGGGCTGCGGTCCCGCCCACATTTCGCAGCGATGGCATGGTATGCGTCTTTGAAGCTGGCAGGGGTTTCAGCGTCATGGCGCCGCGATACCTTTCACGATTCGCCGCAGATCACGCGCGGGGGCGGTGACCACGATGGCCAGGCCGAACTCTGGAGTCCAGGCGAACTTCCGGGTGGGCGTGGAGGCCCCCGTGTCGAGCAGTTCCCCCTGCACCCCGGCGATGGTCGCCGACTCCGGCTCGCCTCTGGACACGCTGCTCCACCAGGTGGCGCTCGGAACCGCCGCCCCACGCTGGATGGAGACAGTGACGGTGTCTTCGCCGTCCGGGCCGATCCACCGCCGGGTGGTGGAACGCCAGCGTGGTGCCATGACGGTCTCCACAGGACCCGACCGCAAATTCGGATCATTGAAGGAGATCGCGATGCTGTCGACGGACTCGCCCTGGCCTTGGGGAGGCGACTGGATGCCCTCGGCGATCCGTACCAGGTCCCCCTCCGGTAGGTGGTCCCCCCTGACCCGCACGCCGATTCCCGGCTTGACCAGCCACAGCAACACCCGGCCTGACTGTCCGGTGGCTCCCGCGTAGGCCGGCTGGCCATGCACCGAGGCCGGACGTATATCAGTCAGCGGCTCCTTCGGCGGTTCGGCGGCACGCAATTTCGCAAGCGTCGCCGCGGCCCGGCCGTATACGACCTCGACGGAGACGCGCCGACCGGACTCGCCCTGCCAGAGCCGGGCAAGCGCCTCAAGATCCGTGCCCGCCCTCCCCACGGCCCACATGCCGGCTGGCATGTATGTGACGCGTAGTCCGGCGAAGGCGGGATTCCAGCCCGTCACCCGCAGCCCGTCGATGATCCGGTCGCGCTCGCCCTTCAGGGCCTCCGAGACCGCGACTTTCAGTACAAGGCGGTGGTCGGCGACCCACATGGCGCTGGTGCCGTCGCCTGACAGCACTGGACCGTCGACGGATCGCGGTTCGACCGGTGAGTCGACCATGTTCAGGGCGAGAATGTCCATCGCGTCGCGCACGACACCGTCCGTGCGGTAGGCCGAAACCTGGGCGAAGTCGCCGCCGGCCTGCCATCTCAGCGCCTCACCGCGCAGCCGGATCTCTCCTTCGACGTCTTTCTCCTGCGCCCGCAGGCGTTGCGGGGCACCCAGCCCCTCCGGGATGTAGCCGATCCGCACACCCTCCAGTTCCGGGGAGGTGGCGACCGGGTCAGGCCGGGTGACGATGTACGGCGACACGACGCCGATCGCCACCAGCACGGCGGCGGCCGCAGCGATGCTCGCCGCCAGTCTGCGCCGCCTTCTGCGCAGCGCCACCCGGGCCGTCACCCGTACGGCCAGCTCCGGCGCCCCCCGCACTGGCCGGGTCGCGTCGGTCATTCCCTGGCGTAGTCGTTCCTCAATACCGCGCACTGTTCGCCACCTCCTCACCCAGCAGCGCCCGCAGGCGTTTCAGCGCCTTGGACGTCTGGCTCTTGACCGTGCCGACGGAGCAGCCGAGCATCTTCGCGGTCTGGGCCTCAGTCATGTCATCCCAGAACCTGAGCACCACCACAGCCCGCTGCCGGGGCGGCAACGCCCGCAACCCGTCTACGACGATGTGCCGTAACTCGATGTCCTCCCGCGCGGTGGGCAGTTCGGGAGGGGTGTGCATCGGAATCAATCGCACGAGGGCCAGCCGCCGCGCCCGGCTGATCGCCAGATTGACGATGATCCGCCGGATGTAGGGCTCGGGGTCGCCGCCACGGCACAGCCTGTCCCAACGCAGGCACGCCCGCTCCAGCGCGGTCTGCAGCAAATCTTCGGCTTCCTCCAACGAACCACAGGTCAGGTACGCCGTGCGCATCAGACTTGTACTGCGGGCGGCCACGAACTCCGTGAACCCGTCCGTATGCGGCGTCACTGAACGCCCTTCGAAATCATGACCCCATACACGCACAGCACGCCGCGAAGGTTGCCTTGGTCTCCCAGCCCAGTCGGCCTTCGAGGAGGCTGAGTGCCGGAATGAGCGGTAGCGACCTGGGGCTCCTACGCCTGTTAGGGATCCGTGACGTGATGGCCGGGGACCTCCTACCGCTCCGGCCAGCCGCCACTGGGTTGATCAGTGGGTACGACGGCGGGGCGCCGGCACCTCGGTGACCTTGGCGATCGCCTCAGCGCCGGGTTTGACATGGCGCATGGCGGTGCGGGGGTTCTTGTGCCGGGTCTTGCCCATGATGAGCTGCAGCGGGATCTCGGCTTCGCCGAGGTGGGTGGCCGCGCTGTGGCGCAACTGGTGCAGATCGAGCCCGGCGTACTTCTCCAGCAGGACACGGGCGCGGTCGTAGCCGAGGCGGGCGCGGCCGGTGTGCGGGCAGATGTCGCCGGGTCCGGACGCCGCTCGGACAGGAACAGCGGGCCGTGCGTTCGGGCGCTGTCGTCCGGGAGCCGGAGCAGGCGGGGCAGCAGGTGGGCGGTGCCGCGGTCCCAATACACCCACTCGACGGCGCCGCTCTTGGACCGCACAGGCGCACGTCGATGCTCCCGGTCGAGGTCCTCGACGTTCAGCGCCAAGATCTGGTTGCGTCCACGGGAGTGGTGTACGAGTTTGACCTGGTCACAAGCGTGGCGGCCGTGAAATGGAGACGGCCAACGCGTGATCCTTCGAGTGCGAACAACGAAGGAGATCAAGGCGATGGCCGCAGACCGATGACCCCAGCGTGTTGCGATCCATGGTCAAGACCATGGCCGAGGCATTGATGTCGGCCGAGGCCGACAGCCTGTGCGAGGCAGGCTACGGCGAGCGCAGCGACGAACGGACCAACCGGCGCAACGGCTACCGCACCCGCGAGTGGGACACCCGCGCAAGCTCGATCGAGCCGGCCATCCCGAAGCTGCGGTCGGGCTCCTACTCCCCCGACTGGCTGCTGGAACGCCGCCGCCGAGCCGAGCAGGCACTGATCAGCGTCGTGGCCACCAGCTACCTGCCCGGCGTCTCGACCCGGCGCGTGGACAAGCTGATCGAGCAGCTCGGCATCAAGCACATCTCCAAAGCCAGGTCTCGGCGGTGGCCAAGACGCTGGATGAGCAGGTCGAAGCGTTCCGGACCCGGACGCTGGACGCCGGCCCGTACGCCTTCGTCTGGCTGGACGCCCTGACCCAGAAGGCGCGCGAGGGCGGCCGCATCATCAACGTGCACGTCTTGGTCGCCACCGGGGTGAACGACGACGGACGGGACGGACATATTCGGCTCCTTCATTGTTGCCCGGCTGTGGAACCACCGTCGCAGGGGTGGCGGCCAGGTTGTGGCCGCCACCAGAACAGGATGAGTACGGGTTACTCATGACGGCACGAGCGCGGGCGCAGACACTCGGCCCATGGTTATCCGCCGCGTGATCGTGCCGCTCGTCTTATTCGTCGTCGCCGCCCTGCTCGGCGCCCCCGCAGGGCACGCCGACGGCGCGGTGCACGGTGAGTGCGAGTTCCTCGGGACCTCGCCCCTGTCGCTCGCGGAGGGCGAGCGGCCCCGTGCCCGTATCACCTTCCTCAACGACAGTCAGGAGAGCGGCTGGTTCACCGCCACGGTGGAGGCCGGGTTCCACTACTGGCACGCCACGCCGTTCTACCGGCAGTTGTTATCCGCCGAGACGGGGCTGGTGCAGGGGGAGTTCGACCTGCCGCCGGCGTACGCGGAGGGCCTCGGTGACGCGAGCGGCCTGCGGATCGACATCACCTCGACGCTGTCGGGCGACACGACGATCGGCACCTGCTCCACCACCCTGAAGGTGCACACCGGCCGTGACACCGACCAGGACGGGCTGCTGGACGACTGGGAGATCAACGGCATCGACTACGACCAGGACGGCACGGTCGATCTCGCGCTGAACCAGCCCCCGTACAGCGCCGACCCGAACAAGAAGGACATCTTCGTCGAGCTGGACGCGATGTTCTGCCTGGCGTCGTACTGCCGGCGCTCCAGGGAGTTCGACCCGAACGCCATCAGCCAGGTGGTGACCGCATTCGCGGCGCACGGCATCACCCTGCACGTCCATACCGGGGAGCGGGCCGGCGAGGCGGAGCGGATCACGTTCGACACCAAGAGCCCCGGTAGCTGGGACGACTTCGACGATGTCAAGTTCGGCGACTCCGCCATCGCCTGCGACGGGAACTTCGGCGACGTGCTCGACCGGATCTCACGCAACTGCGAGAACATTCTGGGCGCCAAGCGGCTGGCGTTCCGCTACGCCGTGTCGGTGCACGGGCTGACCGGCCTCGGCACCACATCGGGCCAGGCCGAGGCGGGCGACGACACCCAGCAGCACGTCGACCTGGCCCACCTGGCCCGCGTCGCCCTGCCGGGCGGCAACGACTTCGTCATCTCGCTCGGCGCGTGGGACAACACGCGGATCACCGCCAACGGCGGCCAGACCGCGGCGGAGGCGGGCACGTTCATGCACGAGCTCGGCCACACGCTCGGGCTGCAGCACGGCGGCCTGGACAGCGTCAACTGCAAGCCGAACTACCTGAGCGTCATGAACTACTCCTACCAGTTCCCCACGGCGTCCACCGCGTCCCGCCCCCTGGACTACCAGCCCCAGGAGCGCGCCCCCATGAACGAGGACCAGGGTCTCGACGAGGTGGGCGACGCCCTGCCGGGAGCGGGTAGCGCGACGGTCGTGTACGGGACGGTGGTGGCCGGGAAACCCGGAGTCGCGCTGACCACGCCGGCCAACAAGCCGGTCGACTGGAATGGCGACGGCACCCGCGCGACGAGCCAGTCCGGGGACGTCAACCACATCATCATGGGCCCCGACACCACGTCCTGCCCCGTCTCCCCCAAGCAGACCCTCACCTCCTGGAACGACTGGGACCACCTGAACCTCAACTTCCGCGAGAGCCCCTGGTTCGAGGACGGCGCGCACAAGGGCGTGCTCGGCCTGGGCAGCGCCGAGATCACCGCCGAGGCCGCCGCGAGTCTCAACCCGCCGATCGACCTCACCGCCGCCAAGACCGTGGACAGGCAGGACGCCTCCCCCGGCGACCGGCTCACCTACACCGTGGCCGTGGGCAACAAGGGACCCGCCACCGCCACGGCGGTGAAGATCGACGACACGATGCCCGGCGGCGACGTCGTCCACCGCACGACGTCCGACGTTCCGGCGGGCGGCTCCGCGCGGGAGACGTTCACCTACGACATCCCCTGTGCGACCACGGACGGGACGGTCCTGACGAACAAGGCGGCCGTGTCGGGGACCAATGAGCGCGGATACGCCGAGACCGGCACCCTGTCCGACAACACCGCCGAGGTGTCCACCACGGTGCACCGGTCGGTGATCGGCGTGGCGGCCACCGCGCCCGCCACCGTCAACGCCGGCGAGGCCGCCGCCTACACCCTGACCTACCGCAACACCGGCGGGGCCGCGGCCTCCGGCGCCACGCTCACCGCCACGCTGCCCGCCGGCCTCTACTACAGCGCCGCGCTCGACCAGGGCGCCGGGCCCCGCCCCGGCTCCGTGAGCGGGAACACCGACGGCACCACCACGCTGCGCTGGCCCATCGGCACGCTGCCCGCCGGCACGGGGACCGGCACGATCGCCTTCACCGCGCGGCCGAGCCTGCTGCTCCTGGACGCGGCGACGGTCACCGTG
>NZ_JBSFGF010000059.1:0-11088 GCF_053596455.1 Nonomuraea sp. NPDC001699
GGGCCCCGCCCCCGCGGTCGCGGCGGGGCCCGGCGCCTGGCTCAGCCGTCCTCGGGCTCGGAGGCGTCGCCCTTGTCCTCCTGCTCGTGCTGGTCGCCCGCCTGACCCTGCGTGCCCTCCTGGGTCTCGGAGCCGGCTTCCTGCCCCTGGTCGTCCTGGCCGTCCTCGGCTTCTGCCTTCTCGGCGCCCTGGTCGTCCTGGCCGTCCTCAGCCTCGGCCTTCTCGGCGCCCTGGTCGTCGTTGCCGTCCTCGGCCTCGGCCTGCTGGCCCTGCGCGTCTTCCTGCGTGCCCTCGTTGGGGTCCGCGCTCTCCGCAGGCGTGGCGGCCTCGTTCTCGGGGGCCTGCTCGGAGGGGGCGGCGGAGGACTGGGAGGAGGTGGGGGCGGGGCTCTGGTCAAGGGAGGAGGCGTACGCGGCAGCTCCGCCGCCCGCCACCAGGACGACCACGGTGGCGAGCCCGGGGATGAGCATGGACTTACGCATTGAAATATCTCCGATGCATTGACGTCGTACTGACGCACTCAGTCTGCGGAGACGCGGGACAGCGGCAGGTTCGGCGGACCACAACGTGGGGTTAATCCTGCCCGGAACCCCGCATCTGCTCCGGCCTGCACCCGCGGGAAGGTAAGCGCCGCGCTAACCGAGTGCTGAGCGGGCGCTGTCACGCCTCTCTCTACCGTGTGCGTCCATGAGATCAGGCAGCACAACGACCGTCCCGGTGCCGGTCTCCGCCGCGTTCCTGGGCCTGGGGGTGGTCGTCGGCTTCGCCGCGCGCACGCCGGCGTGGACAGCGGTGGACATGAGAGTGAGCCAGGCGGTGCAGTCGCTGCGCGGCCCATGGCTCACCGCGATGGCGCAGGTCCTGAACGTGGGCTTCGGCACCGTCGTGGGCACGGCCCTGTCCGTCCTCCTCGTCGTGGGTGTCGCCGTCACCGGACGGACCCGCGCCGCCCTGGGCGTGCTGACGGTGATCGCGGCGGGGTGGGGCGTGGGCGCGCTGGTCAAGATGATCGTCGCCCGTCCCCGGCCCCCGGCGGTGGACGCGCTGGTGCGGGAGCTCGGTTCTGACAGCTTTCCCAGCGGTCATGTGTGCCTGACCCTGTCGATCGTGGTGGCCGGGGCGCTGCTGGCCAGGAAGACCCGCCTCTTCCGGCCTGTGATGGTGGCGGGCGCAGTGCTGGTGGCCGGTCAGATGGCCGCGAGGGTCTACCTCGGGGCGCACTATCCCAGCGACACCCTGGGCTCGATCATCCTCACCCCGGCCGCCATCCACCTGGCCGTCAACGCGCGACGGGTCGGGGAACTCCTGCTGCGGGCGGACAACCGCCGCAGGGCGCGCAGGGCCGGTCCGCGCAGCACCCGGCAGGTGAAGATCCTCCTGCTGCACGCGTACGGCATGGGCGGCACCATCAGGACCGCCTTCAACCTCGCCGGAATGCTGGCGGCCCATCATGACGTCGAGATCGTCAGTGTCACCAGGACCAGGGACGAGCCCTTCTTCGAGGTCCCGCCCGGCGTTCGCATCACCTTCCTGGACGGCCGCGCAGGCCGCCGGCCCGCAGGCGCCCTACGTGCGCGGCTGCGCCGCAGCAGGCTCATCCCGCGGCAGGAGGCCGCCTACGACAGGTTCGACCTGCGTACCGATCTGGCTCTGCTGCGGTTCCTGCGCGGCCTGCGGACCGGTGTCCTGATCACCACGCGCCCCGGCCTCAACCTGGCCGCCGCCCTGCTGGCCCCGCCGGGCGTCATCACGATCGGGCAGGAGCACACCGGCCTCGGTTCCCACAAGCCCGCCGTCCGGGACCTGATCGCCCGCAGATACGGCAGGCTCGACGCGCTCGTCACCCTGACCGAGGCCGATCTGGACGCCTACCGGGTGGCACTGGGCCCGCGCGCGCCGCGGCACCTGCTGCGCATCCCCAACGCCACTCCACCTCTCACCGGCGGCCCCTCCCCGCTGAACGCCGAGACCGTCGTCGCGATCGGCCGCCTGGCCAAGGTCAAGGGCTTCGACCTGCTCCTGCGCGCCTGGGAACAGGTCTGTGCCGCCCGTCCTGGCTGGAGGCTGCGCATCGTCGGCTCGGGCCCCGAGCGCGCCCGCCTGCTCAAGCTGGCCGACGAGCTCGGCCTGTCCCGCACGGCCGAGTTCCCCGGACCCTCTGCGGACGTCGGCGCCGAACTCGACGACGCCTCGATCTTCGTGCTCAGCTCCCGCCGCGAAGGATTCCCGATGACGGTTCTGGAGGCACTGAGCAAGGGGGTGCCGGTGGTCGCCTACGACTGTCCGCACGGACCGGGCGAGATCATCACCCACGGCCACGACGGGCTGCTCGTCCCGCGGCAGCACGTCACCGCCCTGGCCGCGGCGATCGGGCTGCTCATCGACCACGAGGCCGGTCGCCGGACGATGGGCACGGCCGCGCTGACCACCTCGCGGCGCTACACCCCTGAGGTCGTCGGCCGGTGCTGGGCCGAGCTCCTGGCCGAGCTGGAGACGGGCCGCTGACGGGTCACAGGTCGCGCAGCACGGTCATCGGCGGGCGGCGGGCGGCCCGCACCGTCGCCGCCCCGGCCGCCAGCAACGCCGCGACGCCGAGGACCGCCAGCACGGCCAGGTACGCCCACGGCACGGCCAGCGCGTCGGGAGGCGGGTCGAACACCCCGCTGAGGACGGCAACCAGCATCCTCGACAGCGCCCACCCGCACAGTGTCCCGAGCACGGCCGCGGCCAGCCCGACCAGGGCCACCTCGGCCCACACGAACGAGCCCAGCTGTCGCGGGGTCGCCCCCAGCACCCGGGCCAGCGCGTAGGTGCGGCGCCGCTCCGCGAAGCCGAGGGCCAGCAGCAGACCGGTGGCCAGGGCCGCCAGCGCCAGCGCGTAGCCGAGTTCGACGGCCGTCAGGCCGGCCAGGTCCACGGCGGTGAGGCTGCTGCCGACGACCTGGCGCGTGGTCTGCACGTCGGTGACCTTCGCCGTCGGTCCGAGCCTGCCGCGAAGCGCGGCGGCGACCTGCCTCGGCTGGGCTCCGTCGGTGCTGATCAGGTACATGGTGTCGGCGGGCATGGTGCGGGCCAGGTAGGAGGCGTTGGCGACGAGGAAGCTGTCGCGGGGCGCGGTCGGGAACTCGGTGATGACGCCGGCGTAGTGGAAGGGGACGGTCCTGCCGTTCTCGGTCCGCAGCCGCACCTGATCGCCGAGGTGAAGCTGGAAGTCGTTGACGGTCTCCTGGCTGACCAGCAGCGCGTCGGGTTGCAGGGCGAGCCGGTCGAGGATCTCGCGGGCGGTGCCGCCGGAGACGTAGGCGTCGTGCAGGCGCACGGTGGAGGGGCGGATGCCGTACAGGTCCTGCAGGTCGGAGCCGACGTAGGCGAAGCGGTGTTGCAGCGGCTCCACCCGACCGACGCCGGGCACGGCCGCGAGCTGCCCCTGGGTGGCGGTGGTCTGGGAGACGGTGACGTCGGCGCCGTTGGTCAGCTCCGCGTCCACCTGGGCCTGCTGGCGGTAGGTCGTGTCGAACACGGAGGTGGAGACGGCGAACGCGACGGCCAGCGCGGCCAGGGTGGCCGCCCGGGCCAGCGGGGCCCGCTGGCGCGTCAGCATCGCCGAGACGGTGCCCGCCAGGCCCCCGGTCAGCGGCCGGACCGCCCAGGTGATGGGCAGCGTCCTGGTCAGGCGCCAGATCAGCAGGCCCGCGCCGGTCCACAGCAGGGCCGGTCCGGCGAAGGCCCAGTAGTCGACCGACAGCTGCGGCAGGCCCTCGGGGACCAGGACGAGCTGGTAGCCGTTCTTGCTGGTGATCCAGAAGATCACCGCGGATCCGGCCAGCAGCCACAGGTCCAGCCCGTACCGCAACCAGGCGGGCGAGCGGCGCGGCCCGCCGACCGGACGGCGAGCTGCCGCCACGGTGGTGGCGCGCAGCGTGGACGGCAGCACGGTGACGGCCGCGACCAGCAGTCCCAGAGCGGCCGCCCACCACGACACGGTCGCCGACCCGAACAGCGCCCGCCCGGCCAGCGCGGCCAGCCCCAGGCCCGCCAGCACTCCTGCCACGCCCACCAGCGCCGTCTCGGCCAGCGCGAGCCGCACCAGTGTGCGCTTGGAGGCGCCCCTGGTACGCAGCAGCGCCTGATCGGCCGTCCGCCGCGGTGCGCCCGCCCGCGTCACGAGACCGGCGAGCAGGGCCGCGAGCACGACCGCCGGCGCGCCCAGGAACAGGAACAGCACCTGGGAGTACAGGGCGTCCTCGCGGGCGGCGTCCAGGGCCGCGCCGAGGTTGTCGCCGACCAGGCCGCTGCCGGCCATGCGCTCCTCCAGGTTGCGCGCCTGCCCCGTGACCGCGGTGTAGGCGGCGGCAGGGTCCGGCGGCAGCCGGTGGTCGATGCGGACGTGGAACTGGGTGCGCACCCGGTCGCGCGGGATGCCGTCGAACAGCCGGTGCCAATCGCTCTCCGGCAGCAGCAGCACGTTGTCCGGGGGCGCCTGCGGCTGCGCCCCGGGCGGCGCTCCGACACGCTGGAACAGCGAGTCGGCGGCGGGCAGCTCCACCACCCCGGTGACCGCCACCGTCGCGTCCGGCAGCCCCGGACGGCGCACGGTGACACTGGCGCCGGGCTGGGCGTGCAGGTTGGCGGCGGTCTGCTGGGCCAGCAGCGGCCCGTTCGGCCTCCCGGCGAGCAGGCGCAGCTCGCCGGGGAAGGTGGCGGCATAGTCGGCGGGCAGCCCGAGGACCTGGCCCGCGCCCGTGGTCAGCGTCTGCCCGGCCTGCCGGGACTCCAAGCCGTCGATCCTGGCGAAGCTCACCGGCCTGGACGTGCCGGGCATCGGAACGGACACGGCCTGGCCGGGCTGCTGCTCGACCTGCCAGTCGACGGCAACCCGCTGGATCGAGCGGGCCGTCATGGTAGCCTTCGCGGTCGCGAGGAACGCGCCGAGCGCGGCGGGAAGCGCCACGGCGAGCGCGATGCCCGCCGCGGCCGCGGCGAGCCTGCCCGTCCGGCGGATCAGCAGGCCGCGCAGCCAGATGAGGATCAGCATGTGAGAGCTCCGTCGCCCATGGTCCAGGTGGCGGGCAGCCGCGCCGCGACCTGCGGGTCGTGCGTGGCCACCACGAGGGCCGCCTCCAGCCGGGAGGCCACCCCGACGAGCAGGTCCACCACTCTGCGGGCCAGGTCCGAGTCGAGTTGTGCCGTGGGCTCGTCCGCGATGATCAGGCGCGGCTCGGCAGCCAGCACGCGGGCGACCGCAACGCGCTGCGCCTGGCCGCCCGACAGCTCTTCGGGCAGCGACCCGGCCAGACCGGCCAGACCGATCGTGGCCAGCGCGATCAGCGCCCGTTCCGTGGCCTCGGCGTCCTCGACACCCGCGATGATCAGTGGCAGCGCGACGTTCTCCGCGACGTTGAGCGGCGGCAGCAGGCTGGGTCCTTGAAACACCACGCCGACGCGGCCCCGCGGGCGGTCGTCGAGGGCGGGCCAGGCGATCCGGCCGGCCGTGGGCCGGTCCAGCCCGGCCAGCAGGTGCAGCAGCGTCGTCTTGCCCGACCCCGACGGGCCGGTGATCGCGACCTGCTGTCCCGGCCGCAGCTCGCAGGTGACGCTGTGCACGGCTACCAGGGCGTTCGCCCCCTTGCCGTACGAGCGGGCCAAACCTTGGCAGGTGACCAGCGCGGTCGTGCCCGCTGCCCGGGCCTTGGCCTCCGTGGTCATGTCGCTCGGCCGTCCTTCAGCTCCAGGACGCGGTCGGCCAGCCGCCGCACGGCCGGGCTGTGCGAGGCGATCACCACGGCGGTCCGCTCACCCGCCTGCCGGCGGATCAGCCGCAGTACGGGCCCCTCGGTGTGCTGGTCGAGCTCGCCGGTGGGCTCGTCGGCCAGCAGCAGCGCCGGCCGGTTGGCCAGCGCCACTGCCAGCCCCGCGCGGGCCGACTCGCCGCCGGACAGCTCACTCGGCCACGCCCGCGCCCTGGCCGCCAGGCCCAGACCGTCCAGCAGCTCATCGCGCAGGCGACGATCGCGCCGCCCCGCCAGCCGCTGGGCCAGGTCGACGTTGGCCGCCACCGTCAGGTGCTCGATCAGGTTGCCGCTCTGGAACAGCACGCCCACCAGGCGGGCGCGCAGCGCGGCCCGCTCGGCCTCCGGCCGGTGACTGATGCGATGGCCGTCCACCCTGACGGTGCCGCCGTCCGGGTCGTCCAGCCCGCCCAGGCAGGCCAGCAGCGTGGACTTGCCCGAACCCGACGGGCCGCTGACCAGCACGACCTCGCCCGCGGCGACCTCGAGGCTGACGCCACGCAGCGCCTTGGTCTCCTCATCGCCCGACCGGTAGAACCGGTAGAGCTCTTCGGCCTGGACGATCACGACGTCGTCCAGTGGAAGGAGTCGGAGACCGTGCGCCATGGATCCACGTTGTCGGCGCCGACCGGCCCGGACAGGGTCAGGATCGCCTCGCGACCGCTCCGGTAGAAGGCGTAGCGCTCGACCTCGTCCTTGACGACCTTTCCGGTGACCGGGTCGGGGCTGCTGCCTGCGCGGTAGACGATCCGCACGGCCTTGCCGCCCTTCCTTGCCACCGTGTCCACCGTGCGAATGTTGCTGCTGGGCACCCCGCTCCTCACTGACGCCTCGGTCGGCGCGGACGCGGTGGGCCTGGTCTCGATGCGGATGCTGTTGAGCTTGTCGGTGAAGCTCGCTCCGGTGGGCAGGTCCGTGCGCGCCCACCCTTCGGGCACCTTCACCTCATACGGTTGCCCGGGATGCCGGTAGGCCACGAACACCGTGTCGTCCGGGATGTCACCCGGCGGATTCGACTCCGTGGGCTGCGGAGCCGGGGTGTCGTTGCCCGTGGGCGCCTGTGCGTGTGTCTGCGACTGGGGCTGGGCCTGGGTCTGGGCGGGCGTGACTGTCGAGCAGCCTGCCGCCAGCCCTGCCATGACCAGGGCCATGACGCTTCGCCGTACCTTCATGTCTCCACGCTAGGAACAGGCCGGCAAGCGCCCGCTCAGCGACCGGTTAGCGGGACGTTTACCTGCCGTCTGCCACCCTGGAAGGGTGACAGCGCAGGGTGTCCCGCTGCGTCGGCGGGTGCTGGTGGTGATCGTCAGCGTGACCGCCGTCGCCGTCGCGCTCTTCCTGGTGCCGCTGGCGATCGCGGTGAACATCCTCTACCACGATCAGGCTGTGGCGGCCCTGCAACGTGACGCCGCCTGGGTCGCGGCCGCCGTCCCCGACGAGCCGCGGGGGCCGTTGAAACTGCCGACGGGCGTGCCGGGCGACCTGGCCATCGGCGGCTACACCAAGGCCGGGGCCCGCCTGTTCGGCAACGGCCCCGCCTACTCCGGCCTGGCCGCCTCCAGCAAGGACGGCCGGGTCCACGACGCGGTGGAGGGCGGATTCCTGGCGGTGTCCGCCCCCGCCCCCTCCGACGAGGGCCCCGCGTTGATCATCCGGGTGGCGACGCCGAACGCCGAGGTCGAGCAGCGTATCCACCAGGCGTGGCTGCTCATGGGCGGGCTGGCGCTGATCGTGATCGCGCTGGCCGCGGGCGCGGCCGTGCGCCAGTCGGCGCGGCTCGCCGCCCCCTTGGAGCGGCTCACCGCCGCGGCGCAGGCGCTCGGCGGCGGCGACTTCAGCGTCCGCGCCGCCCCCTCCGGGCTACGTGAGGCCGACCAGGCCGCCCAGGCGCTGGAGACGACGGCGCGCCGGCTCGGCGACGTGCTCGCCCGCGAGCGCGCCTTCAGCGCCGACGTCTCCCACCAGTTGCGCACCGGGCTGACCGGCCTGCTGCTCGGCCTGGAATCGGCCCTGTCCCGGCCCGGCACGGACCTGACCCCGGCGGTACGGGCGGCGCTGACCAGGGGCGAGCGGCTGCAGGAAGTGCTCGACGATCTCGTACGGCTCAGCCGGGACAACCGCACCCCCGCCGAGCGACTCGACGTGGACGCGCTGATGGAGGAGATCCGGCAGGAATGGCACGGCCCGCTGGCCCAAGCTGGCCGCCGCCTGACCTTCACCGTGGAACCCGCACTGCCGCCGGTGACCGCCCAGCCCGCCGCCGTCCGGCAGATCCTGCGCGTCCTGCTCGACAACGCCCTGCGCCACGGCCAGGGAGAGGTCGCCGTCACCGTCTCCGACGTGGGCCCCGGCATGGCCGTCGAGGTGAGCGATCACGGGCCCGGCGTGGCCCCGGACAGCGACCCCTTCGTCAGGTCCAGCGGACACAGCCACGGCATCGGCCTCGCCCTGGCCCGGTCACTGGCCGAGGCCGAAGGCGGCAGGCTGGTGCTCAGCCGCGCCAGTCCCCCGCTGTTCAGCCTGCTGCTCCCCCGTCACGACGACTGACGCCGGATGGGCGGCGAGTCATGGCTCGAAGCGGTAGCCGCGCCCCCGTACCGTGACGATCCGTTCCATCGGTTCGCCATGCTCGGCCAGCTTGCGGCGCAGCGCGAACACGTGCACGTCCAGCGTCTTGGTGGGGCCGAACCAGTTCTCGTCCCACACCTCGTCCATCAGCTGCTCGCGGGTCACCACCTCGCCGGCCCGGCTGACCAGCGCCGCCAGCAGGTCGAACTCCTTGGGCCGCAACACCACCTCCTCCTGCCCGACGTAGGCGCGCCGCGCCGGCAGGTCGAGCCTCAACCGCCCGGCCGTCAGTACGCGCTCTCCCGGTGCCGGGCCACGTCGCCGCAGGTGCGCGCGGATCCTGGCCATCAGCTCGGTCAGCCGGAACGGCTTGGTCAGGTAGTCGTCAGCCCCCGCGTCGAGCGCCACCACGACCTCGAACTCCTGCGTACGAGCCGTCAGCACGACGATCACCGTGTCCGGCACCCGCAAGCGCAGCCGCCGGCACAGGGACACCCCGTCCACATCGGGAAGCCCCAGGTCCAGCAGGACGAGGTCCGGCTGGTGCCGCTCGGCCGCCTGCACCGCCTCGGCCCCGTCCGCGGCCGGCTCCGCCTCGTACCCCTGGGCGGCCAGCGCCTCGACCAGCTCGGACCGGATGACCAGATCGTCCTCCACGACCAGCACACATGCCATGCCGTCGATGGTATGAGCTGCGCTGCCAAGGTGAGGAAGACCACCAGTGGTCAGCACGGCCGTGGACCTGATCGACCACCCGCAATGGCGGGACCATCGGACCAACGGTCTGTGCCAGTGCCTCCAGGACGCGGAAGGAACTCGGGGTGATGAAGGCGAGCCCGGCCAGCGCCCCGCAGGCGCCGATCGGGATGGGGGTGAAACTCCATCGGCCCAGGGCGGAGGTCTCCAGAGCCGGCACTCACCAGGTCAGTATTCCGGCGCCGATGAACACCAGCCTCACGTATTCACCGGTGTTGATCACGCGAGCCCCAGGGTTGGGGTCCATGCCCCCAAGGCTGAGCTCGCCATGCCGACCAGCCCGATCCCCGCCAGGAGCATGCCGAGAAGTTCGAGGCGGCGATGCCGTCCGCGCAGGACCAGGTACTGGCCGACGGTGCCCAGAGCCATGCAGGCCACGCCGGCGGGCACGGCGACCCTCAACGGGCCCCGCAACGGCGTCACCATACTGATCAGGAACACGGCGCCTCCAACGGCGGCCGCGATGCCGGGCCAGCGGGCGAAGGTGATCGAGAACTGAGCCGTGGTCAGCCTTATGACGTCATTACGAGTCTCAGCCCGCGTTTCGGCCATCCTTCCCGGCCCGTCCCAGCGCCTGACCGCCACGCTCACATCCGAGTAGTACGCCACGATGATGACCCCATGGACCACCGCGGCCGTCGCCACCTGCCCGCCCTGGGCTCCTTCACCGTCTGGGCCCGGCGCCAGGCCTCTGCGGCGACCAACGCGGCCACCCACGCCGAGGGCATCCTCACCCTCACCATCGAGGACCTCGACTTGAAGTTCCACCGCGCCCGCGTCCCTCCCAAGGGCAGCACCATCGACTACGTACTGTGATCTACCCCGGCAGCCAGGCTGCTGCCCTGGATGCTGAGCAACCGCATCTACGAGCCGCCGTTCCTGGCCTGCCAAACGGCGAACTGCGCCGGGAGGCGCCGCCGTCGCTCACCCCACGAAGGGGGACTCGAAGGAGAACTGCTCTCGCCTGACCAGGTCCGTGACCTGGGCGGAGCCCAGGGCACGGTCGAACTGGAAGGGATTGTTGTCGGGCACGCTACGGGTGCCGCAGAACGCCGTCTGCCCGTTCTGGAGGCTGATGTGGACGCAACGGGCGTCCGCGGGAAGAGACTCCAGGAGGGCGGTGAGGTTCTCGACCTCCACCGAGAAGCCCGTGCCGTTGAAGACCTCCGTCTGGGCCTGCTTCCAGGCGGCACCGGTCCCCCAGATACAGGCTCGGGCCGACAGGCCGGGGAAGACGAGACTGGACGTCCAGCTTCCGCATGTCGGGTCGGCCGCGGCCGAGGCGCCGCTCGTGCCGGTCAGGCCCGGCGCCATCGTCACAGCAGCCGCCGCCACCGCTGCGATCAGGGCACGGGACAGGGCCTTCGCCCATCGGTTGCTCATCGTGGTCGTCCCTTCGCAAGCAGACTGATCGCCGCCGCCGGACGTAGAAGTCGCGTCGACGGTGGTCGGACGCTGGATCTTCGGGCCGGAGCGCCTGCTGTCCGATCACTCGATCTTCGGACCGTCGCTGGGTGTAACCGGCCCTCGACAACGTCCATGTTGTTGGCGGAAACGGCGACGGGCAATCTTCGGTCCACTCAGTGGACCGGCCGCGGCGGCGACAGCCCGAGAACTCCTCACGAAATCCTCATCTGCGAACCACACTCTCAATTCGTCATCGATCCCCGAGGGATCAGCGCAGAACCCGGCGCACGCGACGGCACCGAAGATGTCGTTCCAACGCAAAACATGACAAAGAGCGGCCTCGTGATCTCACTGGTGATCACGGGGCCGCTTCGTCCCTTGCTCAATTCGCCGACAGTGTCGTCATCGAGGATGCGGGGCTGTCGTGAGGTTGGTTGCGCCTTCTAGTCGGGCAGGCGGTCCAGGAGCCAGCCGGCGCCCTCTTCCGTGATCTCGGTGTGGCCGCGGTTGTCGCCGGCGCACAGGAAGTCGTCGAAGTCGCTCTCGTCCGGGGACAGCGCGTCGATGT
>NZ_JBSFGF010000060.1:0-11046 GCF_053596455.1 Nonomuraea sp. NPDC001699
ACCGTGGACCCCTGCAACCTCCAACTCCTCTACCAGGGACGCAGCCCCAGCTCCGGCGGCGACTACGGCCTCCTGCCCTACCGACCGGGTCTGCTCACACTCCAGCGCTGAGCCTGCTGAGCGCGGGTTGATCGTCCCGCGGACATCGAGACGGCCTTGAGCGATCACACCCGGTGCCGAGCCACCGGTGATCGCTCAAGGCCGTGAGGGTGCCTCGGCCGGCGGGCCGTCGGGTCGTCGTTGCATGCTCAGCATCATCGGGTTCTTCACGTGAGCGTCCGGGAAGCGGCCTGGACCACTGCGCCGCGACAGCCGGACGCCGGCGGGAGAAGACTGAGGAGTACCAAAGCGGCCACGAGAGCCCCGTGGTCCAGGACGCTGAACCGGACATAGCATGCCCACCAGGGCCGCCGATCCCCGAAGCGCCCGCGCTGGAATCCGGCCTGGCCCGCCAGTGAACGATGGCGGGGAACGGCAGCTCCGGTACCTGGGCTGCGGGTACCGAGAGCGCATGGGTGTCCAGGCCGTGCGCGCGGGCGACACGCACCAGCGCGAGCGCGCTGACACCGTCCCGGCCCACGCCCATCTCGGCCGCCAGCGCGGGCAACGAGACGCGGTGTCCGTACGCGCCGAGGACCATCGCCAGACATGCGGCGCCGCATTCGACCATGCTGTGCTGGAGTACGACAGGAACACGCATGGAGCGGCAGTCTCCGTCCCCCTCCTTCGAATCCGCCTGTGCTCACTTGGAACGCAGGTGGGAGGATGAGCTGGACGTGTTCGCCGCGCTGAAGCTCGTCGGGAGCGACGAGCGCGCTGTGACCTTCCACCGCATCGGCGTCACATCCTGCGCCGACTCGTCCGACGTGCGCTGCCGGAACGATCGTCGAGGTCAGGCATACGAGGCGACTCGCCACCAACGCTGAGAAGCGCCGCCGCCGCTCAGCCCACGAAGGGGGACTCGAAGGAGAACTGCTCCCGCCTGACCAGATCGGTGACCTGGGCGGAGCCCAGGGCACGGTCGAACTGGAAGGGGTTGTTGTCGGGCACGCTGCGGGTGCCGCAGAACGCCGTCTGCCCGTTCTGGAGGCTGATGTTGACGCAGCGGGCGTCCGCGGGAAGAGACTCCAGGCGGGCGGTGAGGTTCTCGACCTCCACCGAGAATCCCGTGCCGTTGAAGACCTCCGTCTGGGCCTGCTTCCAGGCGGCGCCGGTCCCCCAGATACAGGCTCGGGCCGAGAGACCGGGGAAGACGAGACTGGAGATCCAGCTCCCGCAGGTCGGGTCGGCCGCGGCCAGGGCGCCGCTCGTGCCGGTCAGGCCCGGCGCCGTCGTCACAGCGCCCGCCACCACCGCTGCGATCAGTGCTCGTGACAGAACCCTCGCCGATCGGGTGCTCATCGTGGCCTCCCCTTCGTGAACGGCTGATCGCCGCCGCCGGACATGGGTGTCGCGTCGACGACGGTCGGACGCCGCCTCAAGGCCGGAAGCGCCTGCCGTCCGATTGCTCGACCTTCGGTCCGTCACGGAAAGTAATCGTCCCTTGACAGCTCCATATTGTGGGTGCCGAACGGCGACGGGCAATCTTCGGTCCACTCAGTGGACCGACGGAAGCAGTGTCGCTTCCGCCGGGAGACAGAGTTGTGGAAACCCATTCTCGGTGACCTGCAGGATCGACAGCAGCGCCAACCGCGGCCGGTGGTCACTCGGTCCCACCCGTGCCGATGGTCAGATCAGTGACGGTCACGTAGGTGACCATGTACACCCCCGGCCAGGTGCGCAGGCTCGCCTGCAGGGTGTCGGGATCGATGCCCGGCCGCAGCTTCACCAGATACGCATCAGGATGAATGGCGCCCCATGGGCGGCTCCCGGGAAACCACTCAGGCAGCTCGTCGGGTGAAGCGTAGTAGACCGTATCGGCCTGCGGCATCGACACCAGGCGCTGCATGATCGCGTCTTTTGTTGGTTTCGTAGCGGTCGGCTGCAAGATGACTGCGGTTACGTCGCCGGCTGCGGGCTTGATAACGGCGCGGATGACCAGATATCCGCCGACGCCCACGAGGCTCACACCGAGGCAAGCCACCAAGATGATCACAGCGAGCAGTCCCGGCCGCTTCCGGAGCGGACCGTTACCCGGCGGGGACATCGGTGCCGGAAACTGCCGATATGGGGGCTGGTTCACGTCAAGCAGCCTAACGGGGGCGTATCCCCTCGCATGGGGCTCCTGCCACGACGCTGACGGTCACCCCCTGGGTACGACGGCGGGGTGCCAGGACCTTGGCGACGAGGCTGGGACGCGGCGGGACGTCAGCCGCTCGTCACGCGGAGGTGATGTCGAGCGTTCGCAGAAAGTCCTGGAGTGCGCCGGTGAAGCCCGCCGGGTCCTGAAGATGGAGGAAGTGGTCACCGTGGAGCGTCACCAGCCGGGTGTGCGGCCGCCGCTCGGCCATCTCGTGCGCCTGGCCGCTGGTGATCGGGCTGTTCTCGCCCACCAGAAGCAGCGCGGGGACGTTGGTCGCCAGCCAGTCGGCCCAGTGGTCACCCCAGTTGGAGCGTTCCGACTCGACCGTGTCGTGCGGATGGAACGGCAGGCGCCAGGTGCCGTCGGGCAATTGCCGCAGGCGGTCCGCGAACATCGGGCCCGCTGCGCCGAGCCCGGCGACCAGCTCGTCGCGCGTGGCGGCCTCGTACGGGCTGGACAGCAGGAAGTCCAGACGACTGGGACCTGAGACGACGGCGCCGATCTCCTCGATGACCAGGGCGCGGACGAGGGCCGGGTGACGGGCGGCGAGCTGGTAGGCGTTCAGGCCGCCGAGGGAGTGTCCCAGAGCCACGACCGGGCCGACGTCCAGGCGCTCCAGCAAGGCCGCGAGGTCGGCGACGTACCCCTCGCGGGAATAGTCCGTGGCTCGGTCCGACTCGCCGTGCCCTCGCTGGTCGGGCGCGATGACCCGCCAGTGCGGACCCAGCTCGGCCGCCAGGCCGCTCCACATCATGCCCTGGTCGAGATGTCCGTGCAGTGCCAGCAGCGGTTCGCCCGGGCCGCCGAAGTCGAGGTAGGACAGGTGGCGTCCGTCCAGCTCCAGTGCCGCGCGTACCGGGGTGGGGAGCGTGCTGGGCATCACGGTGCTCCGATCGTTTCAAGGCGGTTGCGGCTGGATGTATGCACCGTAGACTGCGGAGGTACCCACGACCTAGCGCGCACTAGTACAGCAGGTTCAAGTGGGGAGATGCGGCTGGAGCAACGGCCGGCCTGAGCATCGGTGCACTAGTGCGGCCCATGGGAGGACCCCTACGATGAGCCCTGCCGAGCCCTCCTCTGATCCACCCTTCCTGCGCATCACCGCCGAGCTGCGCCGACGCGTTGAACGCGGCGAGCTCCGCCAGGGTGATCTGCTGCCCTCCACGCGGCAGATCGTCCGGGAGTTCGGCGTCGCCATGGCCACCGCCACCAAGGTGCTGACCGCCCTGCGGCAAGCCGGCCTGGCGCGGCCGGTTCCCGGCGTCGGCACGGTCGTCGACACCACGGGCATCTCCCCGAGGACGCCGCACGACCGCAGACGTCCGACGGCGTCCTTGGACCGGGGCCGGATCGTCAGCGCGGGGTTGGCCGTCGCCGACGCCGAGGGGCTGCCCGCACTGTCCATGCGCCGCCTCGCCGCCGATCTGGACGTCACCACCATGGCCCTCTACCGCCACATATCCGGCAGAGAGCAGCTGATCCTGCTCATGGCTGACGCTGCCTTCGGCGAGTTCCCGCTTCCGGAGCCCTTGCCGCCCGGATGGCGCCGCCGCCTGGAGACGGCAGCCAGGCAGCAGTGGGCCATGTATCAGCGTCACCCGTGGCTGGCGCAGGCCGTTTCCTTCACCCGCCCCCTGCTCGCTCCCCGCGCGATGGTCCACAGCGAGTGGGTGATGCGCGCCCTGGACGGACTCGGCCTGGACCCGGCCACAAGCCTGCACATCCATGTCTGCGTGGCCGCCTACGTCCGCGGGGTGGCCGCGGGCCTGGAGTCCGAGGCCGCGGCCGCGGCCCACTCGGGGATCACCGACGAGCAGTGGATGGACACCCGCGGCACGCCGGCGCTGATGGGGCCCCCAGGCGATCCGGCGTTCCCGAATCTCGCACTCGTCCCACTCCATTCGCTCGACCTGGACACCCTGTTCGAATTCGGGCTTCACCGCCTCCTGGAGGGCATCGTGGCGCTGATCGGCGAGCCCGTTCAGAAGGGCGGTCGCGAGCCCGGGCGTGCGTGACGCGGATCGCCTGGTCGGGTTGGAGCTCGGCGAGAGGAACTGATGGACGCATGGCGCAGGGCGTCGCACGCATGCACCTGACCGCCGCCCTGACGACGTCGTCCAGGATGCGTCCCGGCTCAGATCCCGGCGAGCAACAAGATCGCCGCGACGACTGCTCCAGCCTCGATGACCAGCACGAGGGCCTGGGCGTTCATCCGGGCGACGGTTCTTCTGCCCAGCCACGCTCCGGCAACGACAGCCGGACGCAACCGGCGCCGATGACGGCGAACGTCTTGTCGGCCGGTACCGCGCGCGCCGGCTGAAACCGCCGCCAGAAGACGGTGATGATGAGAAACGCGCCGAGAACGCGCGTGAGCGGATCGACCGGCACGTAGGGCAGCAGGAGACCTCCGGCCAGGGCGAAGGGGACGGCGCCCAGGGCGTACCACTTGATGAGCCGCCACCGGACCGCACGCCGGTTGAACCAGACGCGGCCGCCGTCACTGGCCAGTTGAGTCAGGGTGAGGGTGGGCAGGGCCACCGGGAGGCCTCTCCGGCTCCCACGCTCGCGGGAGCCACGACCTCCAGGCGTTTGCCCCTTCAGTTGACCGGTGGCCACCGAAGCCGCCGGCGGTATCGCCCGGACCAGCCCGCCAGACCTGCATGAACCGGAGTGCCGGTCAAGAAGTGAGGGCAAGGAGCGGTGACGACGGCCGCGGGCCGGGCCGCCGTCATGGCCGCGCTTCTTCCAGGTGCCTGGCCGACGGGCCTCGGCCGCCGCGCCCGCGCCGCTCGAACGGACGGGACCAGCCGCTCTGATCGACCCGAACCGCGAAGAGTTCTTCTAGCGGAAGTCCTCGGCATGATCCCGCGCCCACTGCGCGAACGTCCGCGGCGGGCTGCCTGTCACGGACTGCGCCGTGGGCAACGGGCCCAAGGTGCTCGGATCGAAGTCCATGCTGTCGGCCGGATCGGCCGGATTGCCGTCGTAGTCGGTGAATCCCAGCAGGAAGTCCGCAGCCTCGGCAGCGAATCCTCCGATCTTCAGGTAGATCTCGCGCGCCTGCGCCGGAGTGACCTCCTCGAACCGCACCTCTTCGCCGAGCGCGTCGGCGATGGCGTCGACCTGGCCGCGCAAGCTGATCAACTCTGGGCCGTTGATGTCGTACGCCTTGCCGTGATGCCCCTCCTCCAACAGGGCTTTCAGCGCCACATCGGCGACATCCCGCTCGTGCACGGGAAACCAGGCCGCGTCCGGGTTCGCGTCCCGCACCAGCCGCTCGGCCCGGATCGACGGCCCCCACAGCGAGAGCTTGTTGGCGGCGAACTCGCCCGGCCGGAGATGTGTCCACTCCAGACCGGACTCCTGAACGGCCTGTTCGACCGGCGGATGGAAGGTCGTGTCGAAACCGCCGCTCACCGCGCCCGACGAGAGCACGACGATCCGCCGAACGCCGGCCTGCTTGGCGCGTTCGACGATCTCCTTCGCCGTCGACGGCTCCGGGAAGAGGAACATCCGGTCCACGCCGTCGAACGGCACGCCGTCCGGCTTGGTGAGATCTCCCCGGACGACCTCAGCGCCGGGCAGCCGGGCCCGGCCCGGGTCCCTGGTCAGCGCCCGTACCTGAACGTGGGCCTCGACCAGGCCTGCTGTCACATGCCGCCCGACGTTCCCTGTTGCCCCGGTCACCAGCACTCGCACGCGCGTCCTCCTTTTCCGTACGTTCTACGGATAAACATTATCGTAGGATCTACGGAAAAGGGGAGGCTTGATGGAACGCAGCGGTGGCGGAGACGCTCGGGAGACCTTGCGCCTGCTCTGGCGTTCCCCACAGGCTCGATCGGGCCGCGGCCGGCCGCCCAAGGTGTCCCTGGACAAGATCGTGGGTGCGGCCATGGCGCTGGCGGACCGGGAAGGACTGGCCGCCATGACCATGGACCGGCTCGCCGCGTCCCTCGGCGTCGGCACGATGACGCTCTACACCCACGTGCCCGGCAAGGCCGAACTGGTCGACCTGATGGTGGACTCCGCCTGGCAGGAACTCGACCTGACTCGATCAGGCTCCTGGCGGGACCGGATCGAGCACTACGCGAAGCAGAACACGGCCTTGCACGAACGCCACCCGTGGCTGCGCATGGTGTCGACCGTACGACCACCCCTGGGTCCCGGCCTGCTCGCCAGGGCCGACTTCCTCCTGGCCGCTCTGTCCATGACCGGGCTGTCCGCCACCGAGAGGTCCGCGGCGAGCGACTCCGTCGTCACCTTCGTCGACGCCGCGACCGCCACCCTTGCCGAACACACCCATGCCGAGCGGCTCAGCGGCCTGTCCGACGACGACTGGTGGGCCGCCCGTCAGGAGTTCTGGGAGACCATCTTCGACCCGGCGCGCTACCCGGCGATCGAACAGACCTGGCAGAACGGCGGCCTCGACCGCAGCGCGGCCGAGGCTGCGCTGCGCGCGTTCGACCTCGGCCTGCGTGCCCTGCTCGACGGAATCGCCGCGACGGCCCAGCGAAATCGCCGATCGACCGGCTGATCTCCACAGGGACCTCGATCGGCTAGCCCTGTCCGGCGACAGTCGCGCGGAGGGTCTCGATCCACCAGTCGAGCAGACGGTCCCGGGCGGTGTCGTCCAGCCCGACGCTCCGGCGGAACTCGTCGCCGAACAGCGGCTCCGTCGCGACCGCTTGGTGCAGGGCACACACAGTCAGCTGGATCGCCTCGCGTGACGGCGGCGTTCGCCCGGTGGCCGCGCACTGCCGCCGAGCCTGGGCGTGCAGCCGGTCCACCACCTCGTCCAGCATTCCGCTACCGGCGTCCCGCCAGCCGGAACGGTGCAGCGCGAGCGCCAGTTCGGCGTAACCGCCCGCGTACAGCGCGGCCAACGTGCGCACCAGCTCGGCGGGATCGATCGGGGCGTCGGCCCACGTGTCGAGCACGATGTGCAGTTCGGCCTTCAGTTTGGCCCCGCCGAACCGCAGCAGCGACTCCAGCAGTCGTTCCCGCGTGCCGAAGTGGTGGTTGACCGCGGCGTCGGACACACCGACCTCCGCCGCGACGGCGCGCACCTGTACGGCGGCAGGGCCGCCCGCGGCGAGCAACCTGCTCGCCGCTTCGAGGATCAGCCGCTTGGCGTCCTCGGGCCGGCGTCGTACTCGGGGGGGCATGCGCCCACCTTACCTTGACCAGTCAAGGCAGCGTCGCTTACCTTGGTCGCCCAAGGTAAGGAAGGTGGCGCGTGCGGGGACACTTGGCGATTCCGGCGATGACCGAGCTGGCGACGGCACTGGGTGTCACGATCGACGATCCGGCGCCGCCCCGCGAGATCCACTTCTCCCGTGCGGGCTGCCGGTTGCACGGATTCGACTGGGGTGGAACCGGATCCCCGGTGCTCCTGTTGCACGGTGGCGCGTTGACCGCGCACACGTGGGACTTCGTCTGCCTCGGCCTGCGCGGCGCTGCCCGGCTGATCGCGCTGGATCTGCGAGGTCACGGCGAGAGCGGCTGGTCCGGTGACTACCGCGTCGGCACCCTCGCGGCCGACGTCGTCGCCGCGGCCGATCACCTCGGCTTCGACCGGGTCCGGCTGGTCGGCATGTCTCTGGGCGGCGTCGTCGCGGCCCACGTCGCCGACCGGCATCCCGCTCGGGTGGAGCGGCTGGTGCTCGTCGATGTCGCGCCCGGCGTGGACTTCGACAGCACCTGGCGGGTGCGGTTGTTCATCAGCGGGCTCGGTCCGGTGCGGGATCTGGAGACGGTGGTGGAGGCCGCGATGCGGGTCAATCCACGCGCCGACCGGGCCAGTGTCACCTACCGCATGAGCACGCTGTTCCGCCGTGCACCCGGCGGCGGCTGGGTGCCGAAGAGCGATCCGCGGCCTCCGGACTTCCCCGCCATCCTGGCGGCCATCGATCGGCTGCCCGATCAGCTGAGCAGGACGCCGGTGCTGCTCGTGCGCGGCGGACGCAGCAGGGTGCTCCCCCAGGCCGCCGCCGAACGCCTGGCCGCGCGCCTCCCGGACGGCGAGCTCGTGGTCGTGCCGGACGCCGGGCACAACGTCCAGGAGGACAATCCGGCCGCACTGATCACCGCGTTACGTGCCTTCCTGACACGCTGACCGCGACAACGCCGGATCAGCAACTACGGCCGTGACCGGCTGCGAACCGCAGAACCCTGCTGGAGACCCGGCGAGTCCCTTACCGCCGGACCACGAAAGGAGAACCAGCGCATGTCCGCACGAACGTTCGAGCTCACCACGATCCCCTCGGTGAAGGTCGGCATGCTCATCCGCCGCCCCGCCCGCGAGGTGTTCCAGGCCATCGTGGACCCCGCCATCACGAGCAAGATCTGGTACACCAAGAGCAGCGGGATGATGACCCCCGGCGCCGAGCTGACCTGGGAATGGGAGATGTACGGGGCGTCGACTCAAGCCTCGGTCGAAGAGGTGGACGAGAACAGTCGGATCCGCTTCACCTGGGGCAACTACGCGCCCGACGCCCCCACCACAGTCGAGTTCCGGTTCATCCCCATGCCCGACGACACCACCTACGTCCAAGTCACCGAAACCGGGTTCACCGGCACCGGCGACGAACTCGTCCACCACGTAACCGACTCCACCGGCGGCTTCACGTTCCTGATCAGTGCACTCAAGGCGCTGCTGGAGCACGACATCGTTCTCGGCCTCGTCGCCGACGCCGACCCGAGCGGCCTGTCAGCCTGAAAGAACTGGCATCATCGCAGCATCTTCTGTCCTGTCCGTTCATGTGTTGCAGGGAGCCAGATGGATCAGCTGGTGGAGGACGATCCGCGTACGCTGGGGCCGTACGAACTCGTCGCCCGGCTCGGCGAGGGCGGCCAGGGCGTCGTCTATCTGGGACGCGACCTCTCCGGCCGGCAGGTGGCCGTCAAGCTGCTGCACAACGGCCTGCTGACCGATCCCGGCGCGCGCGACGGGTTCCTGCGCGAGGTGGAGCTCGCCCGGCGGGTGGCCAGGTTCTCCACCGCGCCCGTGCTCAACGCCGACCTGGCGGGCCGGCGGCCCTACATCGTCAGCGAGTACGTGCCCGGTCCCTCGCTGCGTGACCTGGTCGCCACCGAGGGACCACGGCAGGGGGCCGCGCTGGAGCGGCTGGCGATCAGCACCGCCGCCGCGCTGGCCGCCATCCACCGGGCCGGGGTGCTCCACCGCGACTTCAAGCCGGCCAACATCCTCATGGGGCCCGAGGGCCCGGTCGTGATCGACTTCGGTATCGCCCGGGCTCTGGACGCGCCAGGCAACACCTCGACGGGCCCGCTGATGGGCACGCCGTCCTATCTGGCGCCCGAGCAGATCGGCGGCGGGCAGGTGACGGCCGCGGCCGACGTCTTCGCCTGGGCCGTGACCATGGTGTTCGCGGCTTCGGGGCGACCCGCGTTCGGCGCCGACTCCACCCCCGCCGTGATCAACCGCATCCTGAACGAGCAGCCGGCCGTCGCCGGGCTGGACGGCGTCCTGCTCCGGCTCGTCACCGCCGGCCTGTCGAAGGACCCGGCCGCGCGGCCGAGCGCCGACGACCTGGTCACCGGGCTGACCTCGCGCGACTTCGTACCGGGACCGGCCGCCGGGTCTCCTCCGCCGCCGGAGCGTCGGGCCGGTCGGGGGCGGCGGCGCGCGCTGCTGGCGACGGCCGCCGCCACCTCGGCGCTGCTCGTCACGGGCGGCGTGCTGATCACCGCGGACACCCTGCCCCCACCGCCCCCGGCCACGATCGGCACGGCCTCTCCCCCGTCGTCCGGCACCACCACCGCCCCGGCTCCGGCCGCGGCCACCGCCTCGCCGCAGGAGGTCAAGAGCACTGCGCGGGGGACGTCGTCCCCACCGGCCAGGCAGCGGGCCCGACCCAGGAGCTCGCCCCCCGCCACCCAGCCGACCAGGACGGGCGACACGGTGAGCAGCCCCGTCGACGACGGCTCAGTACCCCACCCGACACCCGCCCGGCACACGGAGAACCCGCCGGAGCCCACACGCGAGCCGTCGCAGCAGCCCACCCAGGCGCCCGCCCAGCCGCAGCCGCCGTCCCCGATGGAGAACCCGTTCACCTGCATCCCGTCGATGTGCTGAGGCGTGGCCCGCGTCAGTCGTCCCGGGGGATCTTCGAGACTCGTGGTCGGCGTGGAAGAGCACCTCCTGCATCCGACGGTCGTCCCCGCGGGTGCACATCTGGCCGACCAGGGGCAGTGTGGGGGGCCCGGCAGCGATGGAGCAGAGTTCACGCTGTCGGCGCTGACCTGCGGGAACTCCTCGAGAAACACAATGAGGTCGGCCGCGTCGAGCCTCCTGCTTCGCGCGCAGCAGGGGGGGCACCGTCCGCTCCGATCTCGACCTGGCTGACCTGCCGGCCTCGACCCCGGCCACACGCAGCGCCTGCTACGGATTCTGTGGCACGGCCTACAGGTCTGGACCGTGTCTTCACAGGGTGATGAGGGGTCGCGGCGTGGCGGTCATAGGTGATCGACGAGGCCTCCGGTAGTTGGTTCAACGACGAAGAAGAGCCGAATACCGGAGACCTCATGGCCGGCGTAGCGGCGACGAGGCGGCACGACCTCACCGACGAGCAGTGGGCAGCGCTGGAGCCGCTCTCACCCGCCGCGCCGGGGTGGCCGTCTGCAGAAGGGGCCGCCCGGTGGGACGGGCAGCGAACCCTAGTCGGGCAGGCGGTCCAGGAGCCAGGTGGCGCCCTCTTCCGTGATCTCGGTGTGGCCGCGGTTGTCGCCGGCGCACAGGAAGTCGTCGAAGTCGCTCTCGTCCGGGGACAGCGCGTCGATGT
>NZ_JBSFGF010000061.1:0-10712 GCF_053596455.1 Nonomuraea sp. NPDC001699
GGGGAGTGCTCGCTGGCGGTGGCCGGTGGGGTGACGGTGATGGCGACGCCGGGGATGTTCATCGACTTCAGTGCTCAGGGTGGGTTGGCCGGTGATGGGCGGTGCAAGGCGTTCGCGGAGGCGGCTGATGGGACGAGTTGGTCGGAGGGGGTCGGCCTGCTGGTGTTGGAGCGGTTGTCGGAGGCGCGCCGTCATGGGCATCGGGTGCTGGCGTTGGTGCGTGGTTCGGCGGTCAATCAGGATGGTGCGTCGAACGGGTTGACGGCGCCGAACGGTCCGTCGCAGCAGCGGGTGATCCGTCAGGCGCTGGCCGGGGCGGGGCTGACCGCCGCCGGAGTGGACGCGGTGGAGGCGCACGGGACCGGGACGACGCTGGGTGATCCGATCGAGGCGCAGGCGTTGCTGGCCACGTACGGTCAGGATCGGGAGCGTCCTCTGCTGCTGGGGTCGGTCAAGTCGAACATCGGTCACGCGCAGGCTGCCGCGGGTGTGGCTGGTGTGATCAAGATGGTCATGGCGATGCGTCACGGCCTGCTGCCGAGGACGCTTCATGTCGATGAGCCGTCGTCGCACGTGGACTGGTCGCAGGGTGCGGTCGAGCTGCTGACCGAGGCCAGGCCCTGGCCCGAGGTCGAGCGGCCGTGGCGGGCGGGGGTGTCGTCGTTCGGGTTCAGCGGCACCAACGCCCACATGATCATCGAGCAGGCGCCCGTCCCCGACGCCGAAGAGCGGTCGCCCGGAGCTGAGCGGATGCTCCCAGTGCTGATCTCCGGCCGGACCGAGCAGGCGTTGCGCGCGCAGATCGAGCAACTCGCCTCCTTCGCTGACACCGAGCCCGAGCTGGAACTGGCCGACACCGCGTTCTCGCTGGCCACGACCCGGTCGACCTTCGACTACCGGGCGGTCGTGCTGGCCGAGGACCGCGAGGATCTGCTGGTCGGACTGGGCGCGCTGGCCGACGACGTGCCGGCGGTGGGCGTGGCCCGCGGGGTGGCGGTGGGGGAACCACAGCTCGCCGTGCTGTTCACGGGCCAGGGGAGTCAGCGGGCGGGGATGGGGCGGGGGCTGTATGAGCGGTTCCCGGTGTTCGCGCAGACGCTGGACGCGGTGGTCGCTGAGCTGGACCGGCATCTGGACGGTTCGGTTCGCGACGTGATGTTCGGCGAGCCCGAGACACTCGATCAGACGGGGTGGGCGCAGCCGGCGCTCTTCGCGCTGGAGACGGCGCTGTTCCGGCTCATCGAATCGTGGGGTGTGAAGCCCGACAGCCTGGCAGGTCACTCGATCGGGGAGATCACGGCAGCTCATGTGGCCGGGGTGCTGTCGCTGAAGGACGCGTGCACGCTGGTCGCGGCGCGGGCCCGGTTGATGCAGGCGCTCCCGTCGGGTGGCGCGATGGTCTCGGTACAGGCGCCCGAGGAGGAGGTAACGAGCCTCCTGGCCGGGCCGGACGTGTCGATCGCGGCGGTGAACGGCCCCGCGTCCATCGTGATCTCCGGTGTTGAGCAGGCCGTGCTCGACCTCGCCGACACGCTGGCGGCGCGCGGGCACAAGACCCGCCGGCTGCGGGTGTCGCATGCCTTCCACTCGTCGTTGATGGACCCGATGCTGGCCGACTTCCGCGCGGTCGCTGAGACGCTCACCTACAGCCGCCCGGAGATCCCGATCGTCTCCACGCTGACCGGCGAACCGGCCACGGACGCGCAGCTGTGCTCGCCTGACTACTGGGTGGACCAGGTCCGCCAGGCGGTACGGTTCGCCGACGGCGTTCGCACGCTGTACGGCCAGGGCGTGCGCGCGTACCTGGAACTCGGCCCCGACGGTGTGCTGACCGCCATGGCCGCGGGCGTCCTCGCAGACCTGGGCGCCGACGTGCACGGACCGCAGGCCGTACTGGTGCCGGCGATCCGCAGGGATCGCGACGAGCAGACGGCGGCGATGACCGCGCTGGCCGAGCTGCACGTGCACGGAGTGGAGGTCGATTGGCGGGCGGTGCTCCCGTCCGCGCGGCGCGTCGAGCTGCCGACCTACCCGTTCCAGCGCGAACGGTACTGGCCGCGCCCGCGCCTGGGCGACGCGCGATACCTGGGACAGGCCGCCGCCGGGCATCCGCTGCTGGGCGCCGCGGTGGCGCTGGCCGCCTCGGATGGTGCGCTGCTGACCGGGCACCTGTCGTTGCGTTCGCAGACCTGGCTGGCCGATCACGTCGTGGGCGGGCGGGTCCTGTTCCCCGGCACCGCCTTCCTCGAGCTGGCCGTACGGGCGGGTGATCAGGTCGGCTGCGACCTGGTCGAGGAGCTCACCCTGGCGGCACCGCTCGTGCTCACGGAGGACGAGGCCGTCGCGGTGCAGGTGTGGGTGGGCGCGGAGGAGAACGGCCGGCGCGACCTGAGCATCTTCACCCGGCCCGCGCAGGCCGCCGACGACGAACCCTGGGTACGGCACGCGGTCGGTGTCCTCGCCGCCGGTGGGCAGGCAGGCGAGCGATTCGGCGCCGAGGTCTGGCCGCCGCAGGGTGCGACCTCGATCGAGCTGGAGGGGCTGTACGAGCAACTCGCCGAGGGCGGGCTGAGTTACGGTCCGCTGTTCCAGGGGCTGAGGGCGGCCTGGCGGCGGAATGACGAGGTCTTCGCCGAGGTGAGCCTGCCGAAGCGGCTCGAATCCGACGCCAATGCGTTCGGTATCCATCCGGCCCTGCTGGATGCGGCGCTGCACACGGTGGCGCTCGCAGGACTCGACGACGCCGAGGGCGGGCGGTTGCCGTTCTCGTGGGGTGAGGTGTGCCTGCACGCCGGAGGCGCGTCGGCCGTGCGGGTACGGCTGGCGAAAGTCGAGGGTGACGCCGTCTCTCTGGTGGTGACCGATGAGGCGGGCGAACCGGTGCTGACGGCACGGTCGCTCATCCTGCGGCCCTTCGCGCCCGGTGCCGTCGCGAGCAGCCGGAGGAACCCCCTGTTCACGGTGGAGTGGCCGCCCTTGGCCTCGACTCCGGTCACCGGCTCAGCACCGGAGACGCTGGTGGCCGGGCTGCGCGATTTCGACCTCCCCGGTCAGGTGCCGGAGGTCGTGGTAACCGAGCTGGTCTCCGATCCGGCCACCGAGGTGGTGGCGGCGACGCATGAGATGAACGCCCGCGTGCTGGCCGTACTGCAGCACTGGCTCGACGACGAACGGTGCCGTGACGCGCGGCTGGTGTTCGTGACGCGGGGCGCGGTCGTGACCGGCGATGACGACGTCCTGTCGGATCTTCCTGCTGCTGCCGCGTGCGGTCTGGTGCGTAGCGCCCAGTCGGAGAATCCCGACCGGTTCGTGCTGATGGACGCGGATACGGGGCTCGGGCTGGACCTGCTGCCCGAGGTGCTGGCGTCGGGGGAGCCGTGCGTGGCCCTGCGTGAGGGCGGCTTGCGGGTGCCACGACTGGTGCCCGCCATCGCCGGTGACGTGGCGCGGCCGTGGAATCCGGACGGGACCGTGCTGATCACCGGTGGCACCGGTGGCCTGGGCGCGCTGTTCGCCCGCCACGTCGTGGCCGAGCGCGGGGTACGGCACCTGCTGCTGGTCAGTCGCCGAGGGCCGGATGCGCCCGGCGCGGTGGATTTGCAGACTGAGCTGGTCGCGCAGGGGGCAGAGGTCAGGGTCGTCGCGTGTGACGTGGCGGATCGGGAGCAGGTGGCCGCACTGCTGGCCGCCGAGCCTTCGCTGACCGCCGTCATCCACACGGCCGGCGTGCTGGCCGATGGGACGATCCCGTCGCTGACGGCTGAGCGGCTGGACACCGTGCTGCGGCCGAAGGCCGACGCCGCCTGGCATCTGCACGAGCTCACCGAGGGCTTGGCCGAGTTCATCATGTTCTCGTCGGTCGCCGGGACCGTCGGCTCTGCCGGGCAGGGCAACTACGCGGCCGCGAACTCGTTCCTCGACGCGCTCGCTCGGCTCCGCCGTACCCAGGGCCTGCCTGGATTGTCGCTCGCCTGGGGTGCCTGGGACAGCGGGATGACGGGCATCTTGAGCGAGGCCGACCTGGAGCGGCTGGCGCGTGCCGGCACGCCGCCGCTGGCCCAGGAGGAAGGCGTCGCTCTGTTCGAGGCGGCGATTCGTGCCGGTGAAGCCGTGGTGGCACCCGTGCGCCTGAACCTGTCGGCGCTCCGTGCCCAGGGTGAGGTTCCGCCGCTGCTGCGCAGGCTGGTCCGGAGCAGGCGCCGGGCCGCCGCCGGTCGGTCGGCTGCGGCCGGAACGCTGCTGCAGCGGTTGCTTCCGCTCACCGGGAGCGAGCGCGACGAGGCGCTCATGGATCTGGTTCGCACCGAAGTGGCCATGGTGCTGGGGCATCTCTCGCCGGAGACGGTGGAGATGCGGCGCGAGTTCCGTGAACTGGGCTTCGACTCGCTCACCTCGGTCGACCTGCGCAACCGGCTCAACACCGTCACCGGGCTGCGCTTGCCGTCCACGCTGGTATTCGACTACCCGACGCCGGTGCTGCTGGCGGAGTTCCTGCTGGCCGAGTTGCTCGGGGAGCAGGTCGATGCGGTGGTTCCGGCCGGGTTCCGGCCGGTCGCGGATGACCCGATCGTGATCGTGGGGATGGCCTGCCGGTATCCGGGCGACGTGGCTTCCCCGGAGGATTTGTGGCGACTTGTCACCGAGGGCGTGGACGGGATCTCGCCGTTCCCGACCACGCGTGGCTGGGATCTGGGGGCCGTGTACAACCCGGATCGGGAGAGTCGCGGGACGTCGTACGTGCGGGAGGGCGGGTTCCTGCACGAGGCGGGGGAGTTCGACCCCGGGTTCTTCGGGATCTCCCCGCGTGAGGCGCTGGCGATGGATCCGCAGCAGCGGCTGCTGCTGGAGACCACTTGGGAGGCGATCGAGCGGGCCGGGATCGACCCCGTCGCGCTGCGCGGGAGTCGTACCGGCGTGTTCGCCGGGGTGATGTATCACGACTATGCGAGCAGTGTCCCGTTCCCTCCCGAGGTGATGGGGTTCGTCGGAACCGGCACGGCGGGCAGCGTTGCCAGCGGTCGGCTGTCCTACACATTCGGGCTGGAGGGCCCGGCGGTGACGGTGGACACCGCGTGTTCGTCGTCGCTCGTCGCCATGCACCTGGCCGTGCAGGCCCTGCGTGGCGATGACTGCACGCTGGCGCTGGCCGGGGGTGTGACCGTCATGGCCAATCCCGGGCCGTTCATTGACTTCAGCGCGCAGGGTGGGCTGGCCGGCGACGGGCGGTGCAAGTCGTTCTCGGAGGCGGCCGACGGGGTGAGCTGGTCCGAGGGTGTCGGAATCGTGGTGCTGGAGCGGTTGTCGGACGCCCGGCGCAACGGTCACCAGGTGCTGGCCGTCGTGCGCGGGTCCGCCGTCAATCAGGACGGCGCGTCCAACGGGCTGACGGCGCCGAACGGCCCGTCGCAGCGGCGGTTGATCCGGCAGGCGCTGGCCGGTGCCGGGCTCACCCCGGCTGATGTGGACGCGGTGGAAGGGCACGGCACCGGAACGACGTTGGGCGACCCGATCGAGGCCCAGGCGCTGCTCGCGACCTATGGGCAGGATCGGGAGCATCCACTGCTGCTGGGGTCGATCAAGTCGAACATCGGTCACACGCAGGCTGCCGCGGGTGTGGCGGGTGTGATCAAGATGGTCATGGCGATGCGGCATGGAGTGCTGCCCAAGACACTTCATGTCGACGAGCCGTCCTCGCACGTGGACTGGTCGGCCGGCGCCGTCGAGCTGCTGACCTCCGAGGCGGAGTGGCCGCAGACGGGCCGCCCGCGCCGGGCAGGCGTGTCGTCGTTCGGGATCAGTGGCACCAACGCGCACGTGATCCTGGAGCAGGGGCCGCAGGTCGCGGAGCCTGATGGTACGGCAGGCGGCGTGGTGCCCGCTGGCACGGCCGCCGGTGTGGTGCCGTGGGTGCTGTCGGCGAAGTCCGGCGACGCGTTGCGGGGGCAGGCGGGTCGTCTGCTGGCGCACGTGGGTGACCTGTCTCCGGAGGACGTGGGGTATTCGCTGGCCGTGACCCGGTCGGTGTTCGAGCACCGGGCGGTGGTGCTCGGCGCGGACCAGTTGGGCGCGCTGGCCGCCGGTGAGCCCGGTGCGATGCGCGGCATAGCCGATATTTCCGGCAAGTCGGTGTGGGTGTTCCCCGGCCAGGGGGCGCAGTGGGTGGGGATGGGCAGGCGACTCCTGGAGGAGTCGCCGGTGTTCGCGGCCCGGATGGCGGAGTGCGCTGCGGCGTTGGAGCCGTTCGTGGACTGGTCGTTGCTGGAGCAGGTCGAGCTGGATCGGGTCGATGTGGTCCAGCCGGTGTCGTGGGCGGTCATGGTGTCGCTCGCAGCTGTGTGGGAATCGCTCGGCCTGCGTCCGGACGCGGTGGTCGGGCATTCGCAGGGTGAGATCGCCGCCGCTGTGGTGGCGGGCGGCCTGTCGCTGTCCGACGGCGCGCGGGTGATCGCACTGAGAAGCCGTCTCATCGGGGAACGGCTGGCGGGGCTCGGGGCGATGGCTTCGGTGCCGTTGCCCGTCGATCAGGTGGACCTGCCGGACGGGCTGTCGATCGCAGCTGTGAACGGGCCTTCCTCGGTCGTCGTCTCCGGTGACGTGGAGGCGGTCGAGGAGCTTGTCGGCCGACTCGACAGGGCACGGCGCATCGCGGTGGACTACGCCTCTCACTCCGCTCAGGTTGACCGGATCCGCGACGAGCTGGCGGACGTCTTGGCGGAGGTGTCCCCGCGGTCGCTGCGGGTTCCAATGCTGTCCACGGTGACCGGCGAGTGGCTCGAAGGGCATGAGCTCGACGCCGTCTACTGGTGTGAGAATCTGCGCCGCACGGTCGGCTTCGCGCCTGCCGTACGACAGCTTCTGGAGCGGCATCGGTTCTTTCTGGAGGTCAGCCCGCATCCGGTGCTGACGCCCGGCATCGGCGAGTGCGTGGACGAGGCCGGTGTGGAGGCTGTGATCGCCGGCACGTTGCGCCGTGACGACGGCGGCCTGGACCGGCTGCTGGCCTCGGCCGCCGAGCTGTTCGTCCGTGGCGTCGAGGTCGACTGGCCGAGTGTCCTGTCAGGCGGGCACAGGGTGGACCTGCCCACCTACGCCTTCCAGCACCAGCGCTATTGGCCGGTGGGCACCGGTTCCCGGGCCGGAAACGTGGCGGCGGCCGGCCTGAAGGTCGCGGGGCATCCCCTGCTGGCGGCGACCGTGGGCCTGGCGGACTCGGATGGTGTGCTTCTGACCGGCCGGATCTCGCTCTCGTCGCATCCGTGGCTGGCCGATCACACGGTCGCCGGGATGGTGATCTTCCCGGGTACGGGATTCCTTGAGCTGGCGATCCGCGCCGGGGACCAGGTCGGTTGCGACGTGGTCGAGGAGCTGACGCTGACCGCTCCGCTCGTGCTGACGGAGCGGGATGCGGTGGCCCTGCAGGTGTGGGTGGGTGCCGCGCAGGAGACCGGCCTCCGGAGCCTGAACATCTACGCCCGAGCGGCCGAGGCCGGGGATGACGTGCCGTGGGTGCGTCACGCGGTCGGCGTCCTCACCGAGGGCGGCCAGGCCGGGGAGCGGTTCGAGGTATGGCCGCCACAGGGTGCGTCGGCGATCGACGTGGGCGGGACCTACGAGGGCTTGGCAGCCGCTGGGTTCGAGTACGGGCCGGTGTTCCAGGGGCTCAGGGCGGCCTGGCGCGGCTCGGGCGGTGAGGTGTTCGTCGAGGTCGAGCTGCCCGAGCAGGGTGGGGGGCAGTTCGGGATGCATCCGGCTCTGCTGGATGCGGTGCTGCACGCGGTTCCCTACGTCGGGCTGGAGGGCGGCCGGTTGCCGTTCTCCTGGGGTGGCGTGTGCCTCCGGGCGAGCGGGGCCTCCCTGCTGCGGGTGCGGTTGGTCAGGACGAGTGACGAGTCGGTGTCCCTTACGGCGGTCGATGTCGCCGGTGAGCCGGTGTTGTCGGCGGGGTCGCTGGTGCTGCGTCCGTTCTCACCGAGTCAGCCGGCAGCTCCGGGGCGGGAGCGGGATGGGTTGTTCCGGCTGGAGTGGGTCACGCTCTCCGACCTTCCTGCGGCCGACCCTGGTGAGACGCGGGTGGTCGAGGTCGTCACCGATACGGCTCTAGGCGCGGTTACGGCGGCGCATGAGGTCACGGCTCGGGTGCTGGGGTTGCTCCAGGAATGTCCGGATGAGCGGTTGGTGTTCGTGACGCGGGGTGCGGTGGCGGTTGGTGAGGGTGAGTTCGTCGCGGATCTGGCTGCTGCGGCGGTGTGGGGTTTGGTGCGGTCTGCGCAGTCGGAGAATCCGGGCCGGTTCGTGTTGCTGGATGTGGATGCTGAGCCGGGGGATGGTCTGCTGGGTGGGGTGCTGGCTTCTGGTGAGCCGCAGGTGGCGGTCCGCGACGGGCAGGTGTGGGTGTTGCGGTTGGTGTCGGGGGCTGGGTTGTTGCCGCCGTCTGGGGTGCCGTGGCGGTTGGGGAGCCGGGCGAAGGGCAGTTTGGATGCTCTGGAGTTGGTGGAGTTCCCGCAGGCTGCTGCGCCGTTGGCGGCTGGGCAGGTGCGGGTCGAGGTTCACGCTGCTGGGTTGAATTTCCGGGATCTGCTCGACGGACTCAATGCTCTGGGCTGGTTCCAGGACAAGGTCGGGCTGATGGGTGGTGAGGTGGCCGGTGTGGTGCTGGAGGTCGGGCCAGAAGTTGTCGATCTCCAGCCTGGGGACCGCGTCGTGGGTCTGGTCGAGGGCGGTTTCGGGCCGGTCGTGGTGGCCGGTGATCGCCTGCTGGTGAAGATTCCGGAGGGGATGTCGTTCGAGGAGGCGGCGACGATTCCGGTGGTGTTCCTGACCGTGTTCTACGGGTTGATGGATCTGGCCGATTTGAGGGCCGGTGAGTCGTTGCTGGTGCATGCCGGTACGGGTGGTGCGGGGATGGCGGCGATTCAGCTCGCGCAGCGGTTGGGGGTGGAGGTGTTCGCCACGGCGAGTCCGGCCAAGTGGGATGTGTTGCGCTTGCTCGGTATCCCGGATGATCACATCGCTTCTTCGCGGGATCTGGAGTTTGAGGAGAGGTTTCGGCGGGAGCGGGGGATCGATGTGGTCTTGAACTCGTTGACGGGGGAGTTCGTCGATGCCTCGGCGCGGTTGCTGCGTCCGGGTGGGCGGTTCGTCGAGATGGGCAAGCTGGACATCCGTGATGAGCTTCCGGGGGTGAGTTATCGCTGGTTCGACGTCCTGGATGCGGGCACGGAGCGGTTGCGGGAGATCCTGGTCGAGCTGATGGGGTTGTTCGCGGCGGGGGAGTTGCGGCCGTTGCCGGTGACGGCGTGGGATGTGCGCCGGGGTCGGGAGGCGTTCCGGTTCATGAGTCAGGCCAGGCATACCGGCAAGATCGTGTTGACGATGCCGCGTCGGTGGGATCCTGATGGGACGGTGTTGATCACCGGTGGCACGGGTGGTCTGGGCGTGGAGGTGGCCCGGCATGTGGTGGCCGAGTATGGGGTGCGTCATCTGGTGTTGACCAGTCGGCGCGGGCTTGGTGCTCCGGGTGCGGCGGAGTTGCGGGCCGAGCTGGTCGCGCGGGGTGTTGACGTCGAGATCGTCGCTTGTGACGTGGCCGACCGGGAGCAGGTTGCGGCGCTTGTGGCGGGGCGGGCTCTGACGGTGGTGATCCATGCGGCGGGTGTGCTGGACGATGGCACGATCGCCTCGCTGACCCCGGAGCGGCTGGACGCGGTGCTGCGGCCGAAGGTCGATGCGGCCTGGCACCTCCATGAGCTCACCCAGGGCATGGACCTCGCCGCGTTCGTCCTGTTCTCGTCGGTGGCGGGCACATTCGGTGGCCCGGGACAGGGCAACTACGCGGCGGCGAACGCCTTCATGGACGCTCTGGCCGTTCACCGGCGCGGACTGGGTCTGGCCGGAGTGTCGGTCGCGTGGGGCGCATGGGCGCCGGGTGCGGGAATGACCGGCACGCTGGGCCAGGCCGACCTGCGGCGCATGGAACGTTCGGGGATCTCGGCCCTGACGACCGAGCAGGGGTTGGCGCTGTTCGACAGCGCAGCTTCGGTGGACAGGGCGATCGTGGTGGCGGCCCGGCTGAACACGGCGACGGTGGCGCGGGCCGGTGGCGACGTACCGCATCTGCTGCGTGGCCTGGTACGAGGAACCCGCCGGTCGGCGATCTCGGCTTCGGCACCGGCCGGCGGCCAGGCGCTGGCCGAGCGGTTGGCCGATCTGGGCCGGGCAGAGCGGATCCGGTTGGTCGCGGACCTGGTTCGGGGGCAGGTGGCTGCGGTGCTGGGGCATACATCACCGGACACGGTGGAGATGCGGCGCGAGTTCCAGGACCTGGGCTTCGACTCGCTCACCGCTGTTGAAGTGCGCAACCGGCTGAGCACGGCCACCGGCGTACGGCTCCCGGCGACGCTCGTGTTCGACTACCCGACCCCCACGGCGCTGGCCGACTTCCTGTTGGGCGAACTGGACGGTGAGCAGGCCGACATCGTCGAGTCGCCATCCGAAGTACGCCTGGCGGACGACGACCCGGTCGTGATCGTGGGGATGGCGTGCCGTTATCCGGGCGGGGTCACCTCTCCTGAGGAACTGTGGCGGCTCGTGATGGAGGAGACCGACGCCATCACCGATTTCCCGACGAATCGGGGTTGGGATCTCGGTGCGGTGTTCAATCCGGATCGGGAGAGCCGGGGGACGTCGTATACGCGTCATGGTGGGTTTCTGCA
>NZ_JBSFGF010000062.1:0-6295 GCF_053596455.1 Nonomuraea sp. NPDC001699
CGGGCTCTGCCTCGACGCCATCGGCGCCGGCACCGGCAACGGCACCGGGCTCCAGCTCTACACCTGCTCGGGCGGCACCAACCAGAAGTGGACCTACAACCCGGCCACCGCGTGAGCCGCACCGCCGGTCGCTCCGGCGCCCGGTGACCCGGACCGGCTCCAGTCGCTGACCGCACCGCCGCTGCGCCCCTCCCCTCGATGCAAGGCTCGGGGGGAGGGTGAGCCGCACCCAGGCCGCCCGAGCGGCGGATGTCCTTCTCGCCGCGCGCATGCCAGACGCGTCAGCCGGTTCGGAGGGGGCGCAGAAGAGCCGGGAGCATGAAACTTTCATCCGCACGAGTAGTCCAGAGCGATCCCCGCGCGGGCAAAACTCCAGACGGGAACGCGTTCTGACGGAAACGCCCGGCCGGCGCCGAGCGGCGCTTGTTGACGCCGGACCCGACCGTCCGATGTACTCCGCGACAACTCCTCAACACAAGCGGGCGAGCAGCTTGCGAAGGTCAATGTTAGCGCTAACACTCGGAGTGGCGTATCTCCGCCTGCGACCACCTCCAGGAAGGCTGCATCCACTGCGTACGTGACCTGCCACAGCCCTTCACCCCCCGATCCCCAAGGAGCTCCGCATGTCCTTGAGCCGTCGTCAGCTCTTCCAGGCCACGGGCGCGACCGCCGCGCTCACGGTCGTCGGCCAGGCAGCCGGCGCATCACCCGCCCTGGCCGCACTCCCCCAGGCCAGACCCGACATCGGCGTCTCGGCCTACGAGTTCGACCTCGGCCAGGTCCGGCTGACCTCCGGACGCCTGCTGGACAACCAGAACCGCGCTCTCGCCTACTTACGCTACGTCGACGTCGACCGGCTGCTCTACGTCTTCCGGGCCAACCACCGGCTGCCGACCGGCGGCGCGGCGGCCAACGGCGGCTGGGACGCGCCCGGCTTCCCGTTCCGATCACACGTTCATGGCCACTTCCTGACGGCCTGGGCGCAGGCCTATGCCGTGCTCGGCGACACCACCTGCCGGGACAAGGCCACGTACATGGTGGCCGAACTGGCCAGATGCCAGGCCAACAACGGCGCCGCCGGATTCACCGCCGGCTATCTGTCCGGCTTCCCCGAATCGGACATCACGGCACTGGAGAACCGCACCCTGAGCAACGGCAACGTGCCCTACTACTGCCTGCACAAGACCCTGGCCGGACTGCTGGACGTCTGGCGGCAGCTCGGCGACACCCAGGCCAGGAGCGTGCTGCTGGCCCTTGCCGGATGGGTGGACGCCCGTACCTCGCGGCTCACCTCCAGCCAGACGCAGGCCATGCTGGGCACCGAGTTCGGCGGCATGAACGCCGTGCTGACGGACCTGTACCAGGCGACCGGCGACTCCCGCTGGCTGGCCACGGCCCAGCGGTTCGACCACGCGGCCGTCTTCAACCCGCTCGCCGCCGGCCAGGACCAGCTCAACGGCCTGCACGCCAACACCCAGGTGCCCAAGTGGATCGGAGCGGCCCGCGAGTACAAGGCGACGGGAGTCACCCGGTACCGCGACATCGCCGCCAACGCCTGGTCCATCACGGTCGGCGCGCACACGTACGTGAACGGCTCCAACAGCCAGGCCGAGCACTTCCGCGCCCCCGGCGCGATCGCCTCCTACCTGACCAGGGACACCGGCGAGGCGTGCAACACCTACAACATGCTCAAGCTGACCCGGGAGCTGTGGCTGCTGTCCCCGAACCGGGCCGACTACTTCGACTACTACGAGAACGCCCTGCTCAACCACCTGATCGGCCAGCAGAACCCGGCGGACGCCCATGGGCACGTCACGTACTTCACCCCGCTCAACCCCGGCGGACGGCGAGGCGTCGGCCCGGCCTGGGGCGGCGGCACCTGGAGCACGGACTACGGCTCGTTCTGGTGCTGCCAGGGCACCGGGATCGAGACCAACACCAAGCTGACCGACTCGATCTATTTCCACAACGGCACCACTCTGTACGTGAACCTGTTCGTGCCCTCCACCCTCGACTGGAGCGCGCGCGGCATCACGATCACCCAGACCACCTCCTACCCGGCCGGCGAGACCACGTCGCTGCAGGTCACCGGGAACGCGAGCGGATCGTGGACGATGCGCGTCCGCATCCCGGCCTGGACCCAGGGCGCGACGATCAGCGTCAACGGGGTCCAGCAGAACATCGCGACCACGCCGGGCAGCTACGCCGATCTCACCCGGACGTGGTCGTCCGGCGACACCGTCACCGTGCGCCTGCCCATGCGGGTGATCATGAAGGCCGCCGATGACAACCCCGGCGTGCAGGCCGTCACCTACGGTCCGGTCGTGTTGTCGGGCGACTACGGCGACACCGGCCTGTCGTCGGCCCCGGCCCTGAACCCCTCATCGATCACCCGGACCAGCGCCTCCTCCCTGACCTTCACGGCCACGGCGGACGGCGCGCCGGTGCGGCTCGGGCCGTTCCACGAGGCGTACGACCACAACTACGTCGTCTACTGGAACACCCAGGGCGCCACCGCCACGGCGAGCTTCCGGCTGGTCAACGCGGCCAGCGGGCTGGTTCTCGGCATCCAGAACATGTCCACCGCCGACGGCGGCCCGGCCCTCCAGTGGACCGACAACGGCACCGCCGACCACGACTGGGTCCCGGTCGCGGACGGCAACGCCCTGCGGTTCCGCAACGTGCACAGCGGCAAGGTGCTCGGCGTCGAGAACATGTCGGCCGCCGACAACGCCCGGGTGCTCCAGTGGGGCGACACCGGCACCGCCGACCACCGCTGGACGGTCACCGACGTCGGCGACGGCTCGGTCAAGATCCGCAACGTCAACAGCTCGAAGCTGCTCGGCGTCCAGAACGGCTCGACCGCCAACGGCGCCCAGGTGGTCCAGGTCCCCGACGACGGCAGCCCGGACAACCAGTGGCGGTTCGTGCCGAACGGCGCGCGACGCCTCCAGAACGTGGGCACCGGGATGGTGCTCGGCGTCACCGGCATGTCCACGGCCGACGGCGCGCTCGTCGTCCAGTGGGGCGACACCGGCACCGCCGACCATCTGTGGACCGCGATCGTCGACACCGGCGGCCACCTGCGGCTGCGCAACGGCAACAGCCAGAAGGTGCTCGGCGTGGAGAACATGGGCACCGCCGCCGGGTCGCGTGTCGTGCAGTGGACGGACAACGGCACCGCCGACCATCGCTGGCGGCTGCGCCACTGGGCGGGTGCCGCCTTCCGTGTGCAGTGCGCCAACGGCGGCCGGGTCCTCGGTGTGACGGGCACCTCCCAGGGCGCGCAGGTCGTGCTCGCAGACGACGACGGCTCGAACGACAATCTCTGGAGGTTCATGTGAGGCGCGTCCTCGCGGCCCTGTCGGCCCTGCTTGTCGTGGCCGTGGCACTCACCGCTCAGGAGGCGTCGGCCGCGACGGTCGACACCGGCATCTGGTACGTCCTGGTCAACCGCAACAGCGGCAAGGCCCTGGACGTCTACAACCTGTCCACCGCCGACGGCGGCCGCATCACCCAATGGACCAGGAACAACCAGAACCAGCAGCAATGGCAGTTCGTCGACTCCGGCGGCGGCTACTACCGGATCAAGTCCCGCCACTCCGGCAAGGTCCTGGACGTCTACAACTTCTCCACCGCCAACGGCGGCGCCATCGTCCAATGGGCCGACCTCAACGGCAACAACCAGCAATGGCGGCTGACCGACAGCTCCGACGGCTACGTGCGGCTCATCTCCCGCCACAGCAACAAGGCACTAGAAGTCCAGGGCGCCTCCACCGCCGACGGCGCCAACATCGTCCAGTACGACGACTGGGGCGGCGCCAACCAGCAATGGCAACTCGTCCCGGTCACCGGCGACGGCGGCTACGCCAACCCGGTCGTCTGGCAGGACTTCGCCGACGGCGACATCATCCGCGTCGGCGACGCCTACTACTACTCGGCCTCGACCATGCACTACTCGCCCGGCGCGCCGATCCTGCGCTCCTACAACCTGGTCGACTGGGAGTACGCCGGACATTCGGTGCCGCGCCTCGACTTCGGCTCCGGCGCCTACGACCTCAACGGCGGCCGGGCGTACGTCAAGGGAATCTGGGCCTCGACCCTGAACTACCGGCCCAGCAACAGCACCTACTACTGGATGGGCTGCGTCGAGTTCAACCGGACCTATGTCTACACCGCCTCCGCCGTGGACGGCACGTGGACCAAGCGCTCACAGATCAACAACTGCTACTACGACGCCGGCCTGCTGATCGACTCCGACGACACCATGTACGTCGCCTACGGCAACAGCACCATCAGCGTGGCCCAGCTCTCGGCCGACGGCCTCAGCCAGGTGCGCAGCCAGCAGGTGTTCCAGACGCCGAGCAACATCGGCACCCTGGAAGGCTCCCGCTTCTATAAGCGCAACGGCTACTACTACATCTGGCTGACCCGCCCCGCCAACGGCCAGTACGTCCTCCGCTCCACCTCGCCGTGGGGCCCGTACGAGATGCGCCAGGTCCTGCTCGACCTGCCCGGCCCCATCTCCGGCGGCGGCGTCCCGCACCAGGGCGGGCTCGTCCAGACCCAGAACGGTGACTGGTACTACATGGCGTTCGTCGACGCCTACCCCGGCGGACGCGTCCCGGCGCTCGCACCGATCACCTGGACCGGCGACTGGCCGAACGTGCAGACCGTCAACGGAGGCTGGGGAGCCGCCTACCCCAAGCCGAACATCCAGACCAGCCGCACCGTGGCGTCCATGACCGGCCCGGACACCTTCACCTCGGCCGCGCTCGGCCCTCGCTGGGAGTGGAACCACAACCCCGACACCGGCCGCTTCTCCACCGGCAACGGCCTGCGCCTGCAGACCGCGACCGTCACAGGCGACCTCTACAACGCGCGCAACACACTGACCCACCGCATCCAGGGCCCGTCCTCCACGTCGACGATCGAGCTCGACTACTCCCAGATGGCCAACGGCGACCGCTCGGGGCTGGCGATGCTGCGCGACCAGTCGGCCTGGATCGGCGTCAAACGCGACAACGGCGTCAACCGGGTCGTGATGACCAACGGCCTGACCATGAACGGCTCCTGGCAGACCACCGGCACCGGCACCGAGGCGGCGAGCGCGAACATCTCGGGCGGCCGGATCTGGCTACGGGTCAACGCCGACATCCGGCCCGGCTCCGGCAGGGCGGCCCGCTTCTCCTACAGCACCGACGGCAGCACCTTCACCAGCCTCGGCCCGGCCTTCACGTTGAACAACGCCTGGCAGTTCTTCATGGGCTACCGCTTCGGGATCTTCAACTACGCCACCCAGTCCCTCGGCGGCGCGATCACCGTACGCCGCTTCGACCTCACCACCCCCTGACCGAAAGGCGCAAACGTGAGACTCCGATTCCTGACCGTCCTGGCGACGGTGGCCACCTTACTGGTGAGCCTGTTCATCGCCACACAGCCCGCCGACGCGGCCACCGTCGACACCAACGCCTGGTACGTCCTGGTCAACCGCAACAGCGGCAAGGCCCTGGACGTCTACAACCTGTCCACCGCCGACGGCGGCCGCATCACCCAATGGACCAGGAACAACCAGAACCAGCAGCAATGGCAGTTCGTCGACTCCGGCGGCGGCTACTACCGGATCAAGTCCCGCCACTCCGGCAAAGTCCTGGACGTCTACAACTTCTCCACCGCCAACGGCGGCGCCATCGTCCAATGGGCCGACCTCAACGGCAACAACCAGCAATGGCGCCTGACCGACAGCTCCGACGGCTACGTACGGTTCATCTCCCGCCACAGCAACAAGGCCCTGGAGGTCCAGGGCGCCTCCACCGCCGACGGCGCCAACATCGTCCAGTACGACGACTGGGGCGGCGCCAACCAGCAATGGCAGCTCGTCAAGGTCGACGGCGGCACCCAGAACCCGGGATGCGACCTTCCGTCGTCGTACCGCTGGAGCTCGACCGGCGCGCTGGCGACCCCGAAGTCCGGCTGGGTCTCGCTCAAGGACTTCACCGTCGCCCCCTACAACGGCAGGCATCTCGTCTACGCCACCACCCACGACACCGGGACGAAATGGGGCTCGATGAACTTCAGCCCCTTCACCAACTGGTCCGACATGGCCTCGGCCGGTCAGAACGCCATGTCCTCGGGCACCGTCGCGCCCACGCTGTTCTACTTCGCCCCGAAGAACATCTGGGTGCTCGCCTACCAGTGGGGCGGAACCGCCTTCTCCTACCGCACCTCCAGCGACCCCGCCAACCCCAACGGCTGGTCAGCCCAGCAGACGCTGTTCTCCGGCAGCATCTCCGGC
>NZ_JBSFGF010000063.1:0-5788 GCF_053596455.1 Nonomuraea sp. NPDC001699
TCGCGGTCTGTGGGGGTTTTGGCCAGGTGCCACAGGGAGGCGCCGATGGCGCTCCAGGTGGTGTCGATGCCCGCGATCAGCAGCAGGGCGATCGTCCCGACGACGTGGACGGGGTCCAGCTTCGCGCCGTTGAGCTCGGCGTCCAGCAGGTACGAGGTGAGGTCGTCACGCGGGTCGGCCAGGTGGTCGTGGATCTGCTCCACCAGATAGGCCGACAGTTCGGCGAAGCGTTCCAGCCGCACTTCGGTCGGTTCGTTCACGCTCTCCAGGGCGTTCTCCACGAACCGCCTGAACCGGTCGGCGTCCTCGGGTGGGAAGCCCAGCATGTCGGCGATCACCCGCATCGGGATGTACTGGGCGTACTCGCGGGCCGCGTCCACGACCTCGCGCCCCTCCAGGCCGTCGATCAGCTCGTGGCACAGCGCCCGCGTCGACTCCTCCCGTCTGGCGACAGCCGTCTTGGTGAAGGCGGGCAGCAGCAACTTGCGGGCGTCGTGGTGGAAGGGCGGGTCGGACGAGATCGGCGGCACCCCGCCCACCGGCGCGAGCTCCCTGGGCGGCTTGACGTTGCCGACGACGACCGCCCGCGAGGAGAACCGCTCGGTGTCGTAGGCGACGGCCGCGACGTCCTCGTAGCGGGTGGGCAGCCAGACCCCGCCGAACCGGTCGGTGTGCGCGATCGGGCAACGTTGCCGCAGGTCGTCCTGGATCGGGTACGGGTCGGCGGCCCACTGGGGGTCGACGTGGGAGAAATCGGTGGCCCAGTCCGAGACCGGATCGGTGACGATCTCGCTGACGGTGCCGCGCAGCCGGGCCCTGCGCGTCTCTTCCAGCTCCGGGCCGAAACGGTCGTCCACGGTCATCTCGCAGCTCCATCCCTGACGTCGATGAACCGGTCGGAGTCGATCTGAGGTGAATCACGCCCTCAATCGAATTAAAAAAGCATTCATTTGATACGTCAAGACACCCCCAAGGACACCACCGCTGTTGTCTGACGTCGCCTCAACTTGAGAGTTCGGCACGGTACTTGATAGTTGACCTGATAGTGAGAGCTCAAAATGACAGTTGGCCTCCCTCGGCGGCGGCGTCTGGCACTGGTGGTTGAGCCGCAGCCGGGTGAATCGTTCGCCTCTTGGGCTGATCGGATGGCGGTACGCAACGGATGTCCGGTGTGGATGATCGCCGAGGCGTTGGGGCTGGATGTACGTGCGTCGAGCGATGTCCGTTCACTGGCGTACGGCGTTGTTGTGACGTCGGAGACCTGCAGGGCGATCGGGGCTGCCACAGGCGTGAGTGCCGAGGTCGTGCGTGGGATGCACCTGGAGGTGTTCGACGGCTCGGCTGTGGATCTGGCAGGTGTCCGCGTGGGGGAAAAGGACTCAGTCCGCCTGGCAGAGGGCCGTGAGTGGGTGCAGTTCTTCGGCAGCCGGGCCTGCCCGAAGTGCCTGGCGGCTTCGGGCGGAGCGTGGCAGGTCTGGTGGAAGCTGGGCTGGGCCGCGGTTTGTCCCGCGCATCGGATGCTGCTGGTGGATCTCTGCCCGAGATGCCGCGTTTCCGTGCGACGGGGCCCGGCCGGCCAGCCAGGCCGCCTGTCTCGCTCACGGATGCCGGCTCCGTTGCGATGCGGCGCGTTCCTCAGCGGGACCGTATGCGATCAGCCGATCCCACAGATCAGTACGAGCGCGGTGAGTAACGAACTCGCTGATCAGCAACAACTCGTGCTCGAGATGGCGATGCGCCGCCAGCCTGCGCTGTTCGCGGGCCAGGCGGTGAGTGCCGGTCAATGGTTCGCGGCCTTGAGAGCGACGGCGATGCTGGTCCGGTTGGGGGGTGCCGGAGGTACTCCCCCTGTTGGATGTGACTGCGGATGGCCGGGGCGCGCTGGCCGCAGAGGCCGCTGCTGGGCAGCGGTGGAACCAGGCGGGGCTAGTGGGCCGCTTCGGGATGGTTCCGCGGACTGCGTTGGTAGCTGCGGAACTGCTGGCGGTGGCTTTGGAGGTGGCCGCGGTGGAAGGGGAGTCGGAGTTGGTGGCCCGATTGATGCCACTGGCCGCCGCCGCGCGGTTTCGGTGGAAGGAGCGGCGGCCAGATCCGTTGACGCAGATGGATCTGCCAGCGATTTTCACCGCAGCTCTGGATGCCGCTCTCGGCGGGCAGATTCGGCGGTCGTGAGCAAGGCGAGAAGTGGTGGATCGATTGGTCTGAGCCAACGGGTGTAAGCGGTCACGCGAAAATCCTGGCTGGCGGCCATGTCAGTCCAGGTAGGTGGCCGCCTGGTTCCTGATGGACGGACAGGAGAAATCCTGGTGGACAGTCAGCTGGCTCGCCTTGCTGATTGTCGTCCGGGCTGAGCGTTCAGTTGGATAGATCAGCTCAGCCCAGGAGCATAGACCGACTGTTGCTTCCTGGTGAACCGGTCGAGGTCCAGGCGAACGCCTGTCAGCGCCTCGACGGTTGCCAGTGCAGTCTCCCAGTCGGGGTAGGGCGTAGCGGGTGTCACCCCTGCCTCATCATCGGCCTTCATCCGCTCTCCCAGCGCCCGCAAGGCCCCCAGATGGGCATCGAGCGCGGTGGGGTCCTGGCCGAAGCACTCCGGTCCATTGGGCGACGAGATTTGCCCCACCGACGTGACGAGAACGCCGTCGGCCGCATAGAACAGCTCGTGGGCGTTGTTGACCAGCCACCAGAAACCCCACGCCTGCGCGTTCTCGGTCAGGCGGGCCCAGATGTCCGGATCGCTGGGATAGGCGTTCTGCGCCAGCACGATCACACCATGGTCGCTCTGTTCCAGGACGACGTGTTCCGCCAGCTCCAGCACCGTGCCGGGACTCGCGGCGTAGGGGTCGGCCTCCAGCCGGCGTGCGACATCGGCGACCGTAAGTGGCTCTGCATGCCCTCGCACTACCATCCAGAACATCGCCTCGTTGATGTAGGGGTCTACTCGACCCAGATCCTGGCGGAGCTTCACGTAGTAGTTGATCATGTCGGGCGTGACCGGGCTCATGCTCTTCCCTCTCGCATGGTGGAGACGACAGGGTAGCGGCCGGTTCCGACATTTCCGATCAAGCATGGTGACCGTTGGCCTTGAGAGATGTTGGCCGTCTACCTGGAGAAGTCCTGGCCGTGGGCCAGGATGCTCATGGCCGTGTATCAGGAGAACTTCATGTCCGTCCACAACGGGCTTGGATTGAGATGCTTGGCCCGGAAAGTGCCACGAAGTCGACCACAGAGCGCTACCGTGACCTTCGTCACATGGTTCTGCCCGGCGTGCCGACGCTTTGAATGGATGCGAGCAGCCGCTTCTTACGGTCTCGGGAGGCGCGATGAAGGCTGCCGACCTGCAGTTACGCAGCGTCCAGGTTCGCTACCTGCATCGGGACGGGCAGGAAGAACGGCTCCCGCTGGAAGCTGCCGCCGAGGTGGCGTTCGAGAACTGCGGCGCGATCCGGCGGATCCCGCACCGGGTCGATCAGGCACACACACCGAGCACGCACTGGTCCTCCACGACGAACCGGATGATCGAGTGCGAGTCGCATCTGGAGAGCGTCTGGATGACGATGCTGGACTTCGATCCCGAGGTGAGCGGCTTCTCCGGCCAGCCGATGCAGTTGCTTGGCGTGGATGATCGCGGCGCGTGGAAGGCCACCCCTGATTTGTTCGTCCGCCGGGTGGACGGCTCGGCGACGGTGATGGAGGTCAAGAACCCCGGTCGGTTGAACGACGCGAAGGTGAAGGCGACCGCCGAGCGGGTCGCGGCCTGCTGCGCGGCGGCGGGCTGGGGCTATGAGCTGGTCGGTGAGCCGCCCGGGCGGCAGCGCACGATCAACGTGCTGGCGTTGGCGGGCTATCGCCGTGAGATGGTGGGAGTGAGCGATTACCGCGCGCAGCTCCTGTCTCTGGCCGGCGAGCCGGTGCCGCTGGGACAATTGGTCAGCTTCACCGCCGAACCGCTGGTGGCCCGCGCGGTCGTGCTGCATCTGTGCTGGACCGGCGAACTGGCGGTGGACCTGACCCGCCCGCTGGAGGACACCAGCTTGGTTCGGGCAGCGGTGAACAGTGATGTTGGGGCACGGCAGTGGGCGAAGGCGTCGAGGCGGTTGGTCGGCGACTGGTGATGGGCACGTGGGTGTGGTTCAACGACGAACGCCACCAGGTGGTCGGTCACGGTGGCGGCGAGGTTCACCTACGGTCGGCCGCCGGGGAGTGGACAACCATCTACATCGCGGCTTTGATGGCGGCACCCGGGTTCCGGCTGCTGAGCGAAAGCCCCGTCGACCTGCCCTCGCCCGACGTCGATACCGGGGCGCTGCTGGACGCTCTGTCTGACGACAAGGCAGCAGCGGTGCGGGACCTTGAAGCGCATCTGAACGAGATGTGGAAGGGCTACCGAAGCGGCAAGTCGGAACGGGCGGAACCGGGGGAGCCACGCCCGTCTTACGATCCGGTCTTGGTGCCGAACTTGAGTGATCGTTTAGAGGCCAAGGCGGCTGAGCTGGGAGTGAGTTCGGCCACGATGTGGCGCAAACTGCGACGTTATCGCGCCGCGCAGCGCGAGGGGCTGGTCGACGGGCGCGGCACCGAGGTTCGCAATCCGCTGGCCCGCGCCGATCGGCGGGTGCTGGATGCGATCCTCGCTCAGCATCGGGTCGGGGAACGGGAGGACTCCACCGGCAGCCTGAACCGGTTCTATCGGCGGCTGCAGGATCGGCTGGATCACGAGCACGGGCCGGGCGTGGTGAAGCTGCCGTCGAGTTCGACCATCGCCCGCTATGTCGAGGTGCTGCTGCCGGGCCAGTACACCTTCGGCCGGGCGCCGTCGCGGCGGAGCGCGGCGGCGCGGCCGCAGCGTTCCTACCGGCCGGATGAGGCGGTGCGGCCGGGGCAGGTGGTGATGATCGACGCCACCCCGCTGGACGTGATCGCCTACGACCCGATCGGCGACGTCACCCACAAGGTGCACCTGGTGCTGGCGATCGATGTCGCGACCCGGACGCTGCTGGCCTGGCGGATGACGGTGGGCGACACCCGGGCGGTCGACGTGGTGATGCTGCTCAACGACGCGGTCACGCCGGAGCCGATGCGGCCCGGCTGGAAGCAGGCGCTGGCCTACCGGATGCTGCGCCTGCCCATCACCCGCGAAGTCGATCTGGAGGAGCGGCTGGAGCTGGCCGCGGCCCGGCCGGTGATCTGGCCGGAGACGATCCTGGTCGACCACGCCAAGGTCAACCTGTCCGACGCGCTGCGCGAGGCCTGCCTGGATCTGGGCATCAACCTGGGCTTGGCCCGCAAGGCCAACCCCACCGACAAAGCCAATATCGAACGCGCCTTCGGCACGATCCGTGAAGATTTCGCCGAGCATGTCGCCGGCTACAAGGGCTCCGACACCTCCAGCCGGGGCCGGCTGGTGGACCACGCCGCCCGGTGGAGCCTGGAAGACTTGGAGGAGTTCTTCGCCGAGTACGTGGTGGCCATCTATCAACGCCGGGTGCATTCCGGGCTGATCGTCTCGGGGTTCCCCGAGCTGGAGATGTCGCCGAACCATGCCTACAGCCTGATGGTGGCCCGCTACGGCTACATCATCTGCCCGCCGCAATCGCATCACTACTGCAAGCGGCTGCCGATCGAGTACCGGACGATCCGCCCGGAGGGAGTGCAGCTCGACTACCTCATCTACGACGACCCGATCCTGGGCACTGGTTGCGTCGGTCAGAAGTAGAAACGCTTGTTCACGGGTTCGAGCAACGCCAGCGGCTCAACGGGTTCGGAAATGTCGATGAGATTCAGCAAC
>NZ_JBSFGF010000064.1:0-5346 GCF_053596455.1 Nonomuraea sp. NPDC001699
CCTGAGAAGGCCCACTCGGCGCCGTCAAACCATTACTCGCCCCGTCCTGATTGACCGCCGACCCCCGCACCACCCCCAACACCCGATGACCATTGGCCCGCGCATCAGCCAACCGCTCCAGCAACAACACCCCGACACCCTCAGAGAACACCGTCCCATCAGCATCATCAGAAAACGCCTTACACCGCCCATCAGCAGCGATGACGCGTTGCCGGCTGAAGGCTGTGTGCGTTCCAGGAGTGGACATCACCGTCACGCCACCCGCGAGCGCCAGCTTGCTCTCCCCGCTGCGCAGCGACTGGCACGCCAGATGGACGGCCACCAGCGAGGACGAGCACGCGGTGTCCACCGTCACCGCCGGCCCCTCCAACCCCAGCACATAAGCCACCCGCCCAGAGACCACGCTCGGCGCCGCACCGGTGACAAGGTGTGCCTCGACGTCGGCGGGCGCCTGGTGCAGCCGAGGGCCGTAGTCCTGCGGTTCGGCCCCGATGAAGACCCCGGTGAGGCTTTTACGGAGTGTGTGCGCGTCGATGCCCGCCCGCTCGATGGCCTCCCAGCAGGTTTCGAGCACCAGCCGCTGCTGCGGGTCCATCGCCAGGGCCTCGCGCGGACTGATCCCGAAGAACTCCGCGTCGAACTCCGCGGCGTCGTGCAGGAAGTGGCCCACGCGCGCATAGGTGGTGTTCCCGGCATCGGGGTCGTCGTCGAAGAGCCGGTCGAGATCCCATCCTCGATCGGTCGGGAACTCCGACACGGTCTCCCGGCCGTCGCGGACCAGCTCCCACAACTCCTCAGGGCTGGCGATCCCACCGGGGTAGCGGCAGGCCATGCCCACGATCGCGATCGGTTCGTCACCGAAGATGGCGGGTGTGATCTCGACGGCCGACGTCTCGCCGAGCCCGAGCGCCTCGGTGACGAGGTAGTCGACCAGGGCGGACGGCGTGGGACGGTCGAACGCGATGCCGATCGGCAGCTCGATGCCGAGCTCGGCGACGAGCCGGTCGTGCAGGTCCACCGCGCCGAGAGAATCGAGCCCCATGTCCTTGAAGCTCTGCTCGGGGGAGATCGTCTCCAGCGCTCCGGGCATGATGGCGCTCATCACGTCCAGCGTCGTACGGCTCACCAATTCGATGAGGACGGCTCGGCGTCTCGCCATGGAGAGGTCGGCCAGTTGGAGCGTGAAGCTCGTCGCCAGCCTGGCACCGGTGGCCGGGGTGCCGCTGGCGTCGGACGCACTGTGATCGGACGGGCTCATCGTTGACTCTCCCTACGAACGGCGGTGGTTCTGCCTCTGCATTCGGATAGAGCAGCCGACATCGGGGACGGCGAGGTCCTGCCGGAGGCAGGGAGGCGCTGAGGCGCTAGGTCTGCATGCGGGTGAAGATCACGCGGGACGCGGAGACGACCTCGTCGTGGCGCATGGTGATCTCCATTGGCGCCGGACGCCCCAGGAACATGACCAGGCTGGCCGTCATGCCGTAGGCTCCGGCGTTCGGAATGGTCACCAGATCGCCCGGCCGCAGGTCGGGGACGGCGACGTTGCGGCCGAGGATGTCGCCCGGGGTGCAGAGCGGGCCGACCAGGTTCGCGACGGCGGAGCCGCGGCCGTTCTCGTCGCCATCGAGCGCGACGGAGACCGGCAGCAGACGTCCGAGTCCGGACATGCCTCCCAGCACGTTGATCCCGGCGTCCAGGATGACGAACCGGATGCCGCGGCTCTCCTTGACGTTGGTGACGGTGCAGAGCAACCGTCCGCAGTCACCGACGAGATACCGTCCCGATTCGGCGGCGATGCGCGGGCTGCCCTGCCGCCAGGAGGGGAAGTGCGAGTCGAGGATCTCCTCCAGCGCGGCGCGGAGCCCCCCGTACAGGGGACGTTTGCCGGGCGTGAGGTAGGGGGAGGCGAAGCCGCCGCCGAGGTCCAGCAGTTCCGGGACGAGGCCGGTCGAGTCGCGCACCTTGGCGGCCGAGGTGATCGTGTGCGTCAGCTCCGCGATGAGAGAGTCCTCGTCCTTCGCGTTGCTGAGCGAGAACAGGTGCATCCCCGACAGACGAGTGCCGGGGACGGACCGGAGCTCGGGCATGAGATCGGGCAGCGTCTCGCTGTCGAAACCGAACTGGGAGGGCATGCCCGTCATGCGGATGCTGGTGGTGGCGCCGGGCCCGGAGCTGTTCACCCGCAGGAGGCAGGACGCGGTCGCGCCCTGGTGCAGCGCGGCGCGTCCGACACGCCGCAGGTCGCCGACCGACTCGACGGAGAAGACGCGGACACCTGCCTCGACGGCCGCCTCCACCTCATCCGACGTCTTGCCGGGCCCGGTGTAGAGGATGTCGAGCGGATCGAATCCCGCGGTCAAGGCCGCCACCAGCTCGCCTGCGGAGCTGATCTCAGCCTTGCACGAGGAATCGGCCCCCCTACGCAAGGCCTCGGCGATTCCCGGATGGGGGTTCGCCTTGAACGAGAAGTAGACGATCGTTCCCTCGGGCAGGGAGGCGAGCAGGTCGTCACGTGCCGCAACAGCACGGTCCAGGTCGTAGACGTACAGCGGTGAGCCGTAACGCTCGACGAGGTCGGCGTCGCTCTTCAGGTTCACGGCTTCTCTTTCTGCCTGAGGAGACCTTCGGCCCTGAAGTTCTCCATGTACGGGCCTGGGGTTGGCATGCGTGGCTACTCGCAGGGGAGCGGTCGGGTCGAGGGCATGGCGTCAGCTCATGCCAGGGTCGCCAGGAAATCGAGCACGACCTTCCGGAAACGCTCCGGCTCCTCCAGGTGCGGCGAGTGACTGGAGTTCTCGAAGACCACTTCGCGGCTCTCGGGAATGAGGTCGAGAAATGGCCGTACCGATTCCGGGGTGACCTCGTCGTGCCGGCCCGAAAGCACCAGAGTGGGCACGGAGATGTCGGCCAGCAGGTCTATGGTGCTCCAGTCCTTCAACGTGCCGGTCACATGGAACTCGCACGGCCCGTTCATGGTGTGGTAGACGGTCGGGTTGCTGAGCGTGTCCATGAACGTCGCCATGAACTCGTTGGGCCACGGTCGTATTCGGAGCACATGCCGGTTGTAGAAGACCATCATCGCTTCGTAGTACTCGCGGGAGTCGGTCGTCCCGGCCGCCTCGTGGGCGAGCAGGACGTCGTTCACCTCGACCGGCAGGAGGTCGCGCAGGATCTTCAGTTCCTTGCGCCATTCCGGATACGAAGCCGGCGAGTTCGCGATGATCAGCCCGCGTAGCCCAGATGGGTGGTGGGACGCGTGCCGCACAGCCAGCAGCCCGCCCCAGGAATGCCCGAACAGTACATAGTTGTCGGCGATTCCGAGGCGGTCCAGCAGATTGCCCAACTCGTCGTCGAAAAGCTCCGGGGTCCAGAACCCGGGGTCCGCGTCGTCGACATGGGTGGAACCGCCGTTGCCGAGCTGGTCGTAGTGGATCACCGGCCATCCCGCGCCGGCGAGTTCCGCCAACGGGAGCAGGTAGTCGTGGGTGCCGCCGGGTCCTCCGTGCAGGGTCACGACAGCCGGTTTCCCCTGCCCTAGGGCGCCGGTCACGCGGTACCAGGTCACGTGATCGCCGAACGGCACGGTGCCCCTGGCGCTGGGGGACAGGGCCAAGCCAACCACCTCGTCACGGTCGGTGCGGAGACGGCGTCGCACGCCACAGGCCGTTCGTCGCGGCACCATTCGATGGGTTGACCACAGTCCATGTGAGCGACCTTGACGACGCTAGGCGAAGGCCGCTCGAAGGCGGACCCCCTAGGCGGCCCGTGTCTTTCCCCTATGACGTCCGATCACATCGGTCTTCATTTCGGTATGCATCCATTGCCCCGAACAGCTTGTTCCTGGCTGCGGGATTCCGCTGCCGCGGCAGCCCGGTGACGCCCTGTTTCCGAGGGTGGGCGTTCTGGGAACGGCTCGGCCTTACCCGGCTTCATTCCATGACTGCCGGAACGCTCGGATGCCCCGATGCATCATCAGGGCGTTCCATCACCTGAGAAAACTCCGCGGAGCGACGGACGAACGCTCGCAGGGGGAGTTAAGGGTGAGCTAGGGGTCGGTGACTTCTATACGGCTGATTACTGTCTCGTCAGAGTCGATGAAGCTCCGGTGGGTTGCTCGAGGTGCTGATCACCGCGCGAGCCGGAAGGAACTGAATGAGCGTCACAGTCACCCCACTCACTGAGGCGACGGTTTCCGCTTGCTCGGATGTACGACGGTTCGGTCTCCTGTCGATCCTTGTGGCCTGAACCAGGGCGACAGGGAGACCCGCTTCGTGAGGTGACCCCCTTGGCCCCTCGATCGAACATGCGCCGCAGGGCGCACCACGATCCAGAGAGGCCATGCCTTTTGCTTTTCCGAGTCCCACCCCCCTACGTGAAGGGCTGGTCGACGTTCCATGGCTGCTGACGACAAGTTCCGCGAATACCTCAAGCGCGCCAGCGCCGACCTTCAGCGGACTCGCCGGCGCCTGCGCGAGGTCGAGGCGAAGGACCGCGAGCCGATCGCGATCGTGGGCATGGCCTGCCGTTACCCCGGGGGAGTGGAATCTCCGGAAGACCTGTGGAACATGGTGGTGGAGTCGCGTTCGGGGATCTCGGCGTTTCCCGAAGACCGGGGCTGGGACATGGACGCGCTCTACGACCCGGACTTCACCAGCAGCGGAACCACCTACGTGCGCGAAGGCGGTTTCCTCGAAGGAGCCGGCGACTTCGACGCGCAGTTCTTCGGGATCAGTCCGCGCGAGGCTCTGGTGATGGATCCGCAGCAGCGGCTGGTGCTTGAGGTCTCGTGGGAGGTTCTGGAACGGGCCGGGATCGCCCCCGGCAGTTTGCGTGGTACGCCCACGGGGGTCTTCATCGGTGGGACGCAGACCGGATACGTCGCCGGCATGGGGCCCTTCCCCGAGGGGGCGGAAGGGTATGTGCAGACCGGTAACACGAGCTCTGTGATCTCTGGCCGGGTGGCGTATGTGCTGGGGTTGGAGGGGCCGGCGGTGACGGTGGACACCGCGTGCTCGTCCTCGCTGGTGGCCGTCCATCTGGCGTGCCAGTCGCTGCGCAGCGGGGAGAGCAAGCTGGCGCTCGCGGGCGGCGTGACCGTGATGCCCACGCCCGAGCTGATGGTCGACTTCAGTCGGCAGCAGGGGCTCGCTGCTGATGGGCGGTGTAAGGCGTTTTCTGATGATGCTGATGGGACGGTGTTTTCTGAGGGTGTCGGGGTGTTGTTGCTGGAGCGGTTGGCTGATGCGCGGGTCAATGGTCATCGGGTGTTGGGGGTGGTGCGGGGGTCGGCGGTCAATCAGGACGGGGCGAGTAATGGTTTGACGGCGCCGAGTGGGCCTTCTCAGG
>NZ_JBSFGF010000065.1:0-5080 GCF_053596455.1 Nonomuraea sp. NPDC001699
CCGCCCGCTCGGCACCAGCGATCACCGTCGACGACGGACCGTTCACCGCCGCGACCGACACCCCGGCAAAACCGGAAACCTCCACCTCGCCAGCCGCCACCGCCACCATCACCCCACCAGCGGGAAGCGCCTGCATCAACCGAGCCCTCGCCGAAACCAGCGTGCACGCATCCTCAAGCGACAACACCCCAGCCACATGCGCAGCCGCCAACTCCCCGACCGAATGCCCCACCAGCACATCCGGCCTGAGGCCCCACGACTCCACCAACCGGAACAACGCCGTCTCCAACGCAAACAAAGCCGGCTGCGCAAACCTCGTCCGATCCAGATCCTCCCCAACAAAAGAATCAAACCTAGCCGCAACCTCATCAAACGCCCGAGCAAACACCGGGAACCGCTCATACAGCCCCCGCCCCATCCCCACCCGCTGACTCCCCTGCCCCGTGAACAGAAACGCGAGCCGCGGCTCCGAGCCGACCACGCCGCGCACCACGCCGGCACCGGGGCGGCCCTCGGCCAACGCGCTCAACCCGGCCAGCGCACTCTCGCGATCCCCGGCGACCACCACCGCCCGATGCTCGAACACCGACCGCGTCGTCGCCAGCGAGAACACCGCGTCGCCCAGATCCACGCCGTCGTCCAAGCAGGACGCCAGCCGCTCGGCCTGCGCCCGCAACGCCTGCTCGGACCGGCCCGACACCACCACAGGAACCGGCGCCTGCACCGGCTCCGCATCCACGTCCAGAACCGCCGGGCCCTGCTCGATGATCACGTGCGCGTTGGTCCCACTGATCCCGAACGACGACACGCCCGCCCTGCGCGGACGACCGCTTTCCGGCCACTCCACCGACGACGTCACCAGCTCGACGGCACCCTCAGCCCAGTCCACATGCGACGACGGCGCATCCACATGCAACGTCCGCGGCACCACACCCGCACGCATCGCCATGACCATCTTGATCACACCAGCCACACCCGCAGCCGCCTGCGAGTGACCGATGTTCGACTTCACGGAGCCGAGCAGCAACGGCTGATCACCGGCACGGCTCTGGCCGTACGTGGACATCAGGGCACGCGCCTCGATCGGGTCCCCCAGCCGCGTGCCGGTCCCGTGGGCTTCGACCACGTCGACGTCCGAGGACGAGAGCCCCGCGCCTGCCAATGCCTGCCGGATCACCCGCTGCTGCGACGGCCCGTTCGGCGCCGTCAGGCCGTTGGACGCGCCATCCTGATTGACGGCCGACCCGCGCACGACGGCCAGCACCTGGTGACCGTTGCGCCGGGCATCCGACAGCCGCTCCAGCACCAGCACACCCACACCCTCGGACCAGCCCACGCCGTCCGCGGCTTCGGAGAACGACTTGCACCGCCCGTCCTCCGACAGCCCGCGCTGCCGGGCGAACCCGATGAAGGTGTTCGGCGTGGACATCACGGTCGCCCCGCCCGCCAACGCCAAGGAACATTCCCCCGAGCGCAGCGCCTGCGCCGCCAGGTGCAACGCCACCAACGACGACGAACACGCCGTGTCCACGGTCACCGCCGGGCCCTCCAGCCCCAAGGTGTACGACACCCGGCCGGAGGCCACGCTCGGCGCCGTGCCGGTGCCTTCGTAGCCTTCGACGGCGTCGCGCTGGCCGAGCCCCTCGACGACCTCGCCGACGGCGACCTGGTGCAACCGACCGGCCGCGTTGCCCAGGGCCAGGCCGTAGTCGTTGTACATGACCCCGGTGAAGACGCCGGTACGGCTGCCGCGCAACGACCCGGGCTCGATCCCCGCCCGCTCCACCGCCTCCCACGACACCTCCAGCAACAACCGCTGCTGCGGATCAACCGCCAACGCCTCACGCGGCGAGATCCCGAAGAACCCCGCGTCGAACTCATCCGCCTCGTGCAGGAACCCACCATGACGGGTGTACGACGTCCCCACCCGGTCAGGATCCGGATCGTAGATCCCCTCCAGATCCCACCCCCGGTTCACCGGGAAACCAGTGATCGCGTCGGTCTCCGCCATGACCAGCCGCCACAGATCCTCCGGCGACTCGACCCCACCCGGATAACGGCACGCCATCCCCACGATCACGACCGGGTCGTCCGCGACCGACCGTGCCACCGGCAGCTCCGGCGCAGGTTCGGGCTCCACCGGACCGGAGAACTCGGCGGCGAGGAAGTCCGCGACGCCGCGCGACGTCGGGTAGTCGAAGACCAACGTCGCCGGCAACGACAACCCGGTCGCGGCGGCGAGCTGGTTGCGGAGTTCCACCGCGGCCAGGGAGTCCATGCCCATCGTGCTGAAGGCCTGGTCGGGCCCGACCAGGTCCCCGGACGCGTGGCCGAGCACCGCCGCCACGTGCCGCCGCACCAGTTCCTCCAGTTCCCGGTGGCGCTCGTCCACCTCCAGCCCGGCCAGCCGCCGTCCGGAGCCGCCCTGACCGGCGACCGCGCGCACCACCCGCCTGGCCGCGGGGACCAGCAACCGCAGCAATGCGGGCAACTGCTCGCCTCGACCTCGCAGCACGTTCACGTCCACCCGCAACGGCACCGTCACCGGCTCGTCCGCGCGCAGGCTCAGGTCGAACAGCCGCATCCCCTCGTCCACGGACAGGGCGGGCAGCCCCAGCCGGGCCAGACGGTCACGGTCGGCGCCGGACAGCTCCGCGCTCATCCCGGTGGTCACATCCCACAGCCCGTAGGCCAGCGAGTTCGCCGCCAGCCCGAGGGAGCGCCGGTGGGCCGCCAGCGCGTCCAGGCACACGTTGGCCGCCGCGTAGTTGCCCTGGCCCGCCGCCAGCACCAGGCCGCCCGCCGACGACACCAGGACGAACATCACCAGCGGCAGCTCCCGGGTCAGCTCGTGCAGATGCCAGGCCGCGTCCGCCTTCGGGCGCAGCACCGCGTCCAGCCGTTCCGGCGACAACGACTCCACCATCGCGTTGTCCGCCACGCCCGCCGCGTGGACGACGCCCACCAGCGGCGCCGACTCCACCACCTGCGCCAGCGCCTCCCGATCGGCGACATCGCAGGCCACCACCCGGACCTCGGCCCCGAGGGAGGTCAGCTCCTCGACCAGCCGCCCGGCTCCCTCGGCCGCCGGTCCGCGCCGGCTCACGAGCAGCAACGACCGCGCGCCGTGATCGGTCACGAGGCGACGGGCCAGCAACGCCCCCAGCCCGCCCGTCCCGCCCGTCACGAGCACCGTCCCCTCAAGCGACCCGCTGTACGGCGTCGCAGCCTCGCGGAGGAAGCCCCCGGGCTGCCCAGTCGCGTCCGGGTATGGCTCAGAGCCGGACTCGCCGGCCGTGGGCTTCGGCATCCTCGCGAGCCGCGGCACCAGGAACGCCCCCGACCGCATGGCCAGCTCGGGCTCCCCGCTCGCCACCGCCATACGCGCCGCCGCGTCCTTGTCCTGTCCCTCCTCCAGGTCCAGCAGCACGAACCGCCCCGGATGCTCGGCCTGCGCCGCGCGCACCAGCCCCCACACCGGCGCGACCGCCACGTCGGCACTCTCCACCCGGCTGACCGCCACGGCCCTCCTGGTCACCACGACCAGCGGCCCCGCATCCGAACCCGCCAGCCGTTCCTGGAGCGCTTCCAACACGCGGCCGACCACGGCACGCAGCACGTCTGGCACATCCCCTGCGGGCCGCTCCGAGCAGTCCAGCAGTTCGGCTACGCCGGCGTCGGGGGCGGGCAGGTCGATCGGGTTCCACGCCACCCGGAACAGGGGCGGCTCACCCGGTTGCTCCGCCGACACGGGACGAGCCACCATCGATCCGGCCGACAGCACCGGACGCCCGTTCTCGTCGGCCACGTCCAAGGTCAACGTGTGCTCACCCGTGTGCCGCACCCGTACGCGCACCGTCGAGGCGCCCGCAGCGTGCAGAGCCACCTGCTGCCACACGAACGGCAGCACCGCCCGCCCGCCCCCGGTTACGCCGGAGGGGTCGACCAGCGACACGTGCATCGCCGCGTCCAGGAGGGCGGGGTGCATCCCGTATCGCCCTGCCTCGGCGGCCTCCCGCTCGTCCAGGACGACTTCGGCGTACAGCTCCTCCCCCCTGCGCCACGCCGTACGCATGGCCTGGAACGCGGGGCCGTAGCCATAGCCGATCTCGGCCAGGTGCTCGTACGCGCCCGCGAGGTCGAGCTCCGTCGCTCCGGCAGGCGGCCATGACACGAGGTCGAAGCCTGGCTCGGCTGCCTGCTCCGTGAGCACGCCCTGCGCGTGCAGCGTCCACTCGCCACCATCGTGCTCGTCCACCCGCGAGTACACACGCACCGCCCGGCGACCGCCCTCGCCGGCACTGTCCACCACCACCTGGATCTGGACGCCACCGGAGTCGGGCAGTGTCAGCGTCGCCTGCAACGCCAACTCCTCGACCACCGCGCAGCCGACCTCGTCACCCGCGCGGACGACCAGCTCGACGAACCCGGTTCCGGGCAGCAGCACCCGGCCCATGACCTGGTGATCGGCGATCCACGGATGGGCCGGCGCCGACAACCGGCCGGTCAGCACCACCCCGCCGGACTCCGGTGAGGTGACCACTGCCCCGAGAAGCGGGTGACGCACCGCCCCCAGCCCCAGCCCGCGCACATCGCCGCCGCGCCGGACGCTCGGCCAGAAGCGCTCCTTCTGGAAGGCGTACGTCGGTAGCTCCACCTTTCGCGCACCGGGGAACACCACCTGCCAGTCGATCGACACCCCGTGGACATGCAGCCGGGCCAGCGCGTTCATGATCGTCTTTTGCTCGCCCTGGTCCTTGCGCAGGGCGGGGATCAGTACCGCGTCCGGGCCTAACGTCTCGGCGGCCATCGCGGTCAGCACGCCGTCCGGGCCCAGTTCCAGGAACGCCTGGGCATCCGCCTCCCGTACGGCATCAGAGAACCGGACCGTGCCCCGAACCTGGTCCACCCAGTAATCCGGCGAACACACATCCCCTGAGGTGACGATCGGGACCCGCGGCGAGTTGTACGTCAACCTGCGAGCAACCGCACGGAAATCCTCCAGCATCGGATCCATCAACGACGAGTGGAAAGCGTGCGACACCCGCAACCGCCTCGTCCTGAACCCACGCCCCTCCAG
>NZ_JBSFGF010000066.1:0-4814 GCF_053596455.1 Nonomuraea sp. NPDC001699
GCGTGGGTTCAGGACGAGGCGGTTGCGGGTGTCGCACGCTTTCCACTCGTCGTTGATGGATCCGATGCTGGAGGATTTCCGTGCGGTTGCTCGCACGTTGACGTACAGCTCGCCGCGGATCCCGATCGTCACCTCAGGGGATGTGTGCTCGCCTGACTATTGGGTGGACCAGGTTCGTGGCACGGTCCGGTTCGCTGACGCCGTCAGCGCTCTGGACGCGCAGGGCGTCCGGGCGTATCTGGAACTCGGCCCCGACGGCGTGCTGAGCGCCATGGCAGCCGAGACACTCGGCCCGGACGCCGTGCTGGTCCCGGCACTGCGCCGGGATCGCGACGAGGAGCTGGCGATCACCACCGCGCTGGCCGAGTTGCACGTGCACGGGGTGCCGATCGACTGGCAGGCGGTGTTCCCCGGCGCACGCACGGTGGAGCTGCCGACCTACGCCTTCCAGCGGGAGCCGTACTGGCCGCCAGGACGGCGAGGCGGCGACGCGCGGGCTCTGGGGCTGGACACGGCGCGGCACCCGCTGCTCAGCGCCGCCATCGGCTTCGCCGACTCCGACGGTGTGCTGCTGACAGGTGTGTTGTCGCTGCGGTCGCATCCGTGGCTGGCCGATCACGTGGTCGGCGGCTTGGTGGTGTTCCCCGGCACCGGCTTCCTCGAGCTGGCGATCCGGGCCGGTGACCAGGCCGGCTGCGAGCTGGTCGAGGAGCTGACGCTGGCGGCGCCGCTGGTTCTCGGCGAGGACGAGGCGGTCGCGGTGCAGGTGTCGGTGGGCGCCCGGGGCGAATCGGGCAGGCGCGCACTCGGCATCTACGCCCGCCCCGCCGAGGCCAAGGAGGGCACGCCGTGGACGCGGCACGCCACCGGCACGCTCGCAACGGGCTCGTCGGCCTCCGGCCCGGCCGACGTCCCGTTCGACACGACCGTGTGGCCGCCGCAGGGCGCGACCGCGATCGACCTGGACGGCTTGTACGGCAGGCTCGCCGCGAGCGGGCTCGGCTACGGCCCGGTGTTCCAGGGGCTGAAGGCGGCGTGGAAGGCCCCGGGCGGCGAGGTGTACGCGGAGGTGGCCCTGCCGGACCAGGTGGCCGACGCCGCTCTGTTCACCCTGCATCCGGCGTTGCTCGATTCCGCGCTGCACTCGCTGCCGTTCGTCGGCCTGGAGTCGGGTGGCGGCCGGTTGCCGTTCTCCTGGAGCACGGTCAGTCTCCAGGCAGGAGGCGCCACCGCTTTGCGGGTACGGCTCGCCACGGCCGGCACGGATGCCGTGTCGCTGACCGCGGTGGACCCCGCGGGGACCCCGGTGCTGTCGGTCCGCTCGCTGGAGCTGCGCGCCATGCCGGTCGACCAACTCGCCGCGGCATCCTCCGACCGCGGGGACTCCCTTTTCCAGCTCGACTGGATCACCGTGCCGATGAGCGTGTCTCCGGTGGACGCCGTGACGGGGCTGGAGGTCGCCGAGCTCACCGGCGACCTCGACACGCTGGACCTGCCCTCGGGCAGGGCGCCTCATCTGGTGACCGTCGAGATCGACGTGCCCGAGTCAGCGGATGCGGCCGGGGCGGCGCACGAGGTCACCACCCGCGTCCTGGATCTGCTCCAGCAGTGGCTGGCCGACGAGCGGTTCGCCGGCTCGCGCCTGGTGTTCGTCACCCGGGGCGCGATCGCGACCGGCGCCGGCGAGTCAGTGACGAACCCGGCTGCGGCCACCGTCTGGGGACTGGTCCGCAGTGCCGAGGCGGAGAACCCCGGCCGATTCCTGCTGGCCGACGTGGAGGAGCGGGAGACCGCTCTGTCCGCGCTGCCCGTGGTCCTGGCGTGCGGCGAGCAGCAGGTGGCGGTGCGCGACTACGAGGCGCGGGTGCCCCGGCTCACCCGCCGGCCCCTGAGCGAGCACAAAGCCGGACCGTGGGATCCCGACGGCACCGTGTTGATCACTGGTGGCACGGGTGGCCTGGGGGCGCTGTTCGCGCGGCACGTGGTGGCCGGGCGAGGAGTACGGCATCTGCTGCTGGTCAGTCGCCGGGGGCTGGAGGCTCCTGGGGCAGTGGAGCTGCGTGACTCGCTGGTCGCGGAGGGCGTGGAGGTCAGGGTCGTCGCGTGTGACGTGGCGGATCGGGAGCAGGTGGCCGCGCTGCTGGCCGCCGAACGCTCGCTGACCGCGGTGATCCACACGGCCGGTGTGCTCGACGACGGGACCATCCCCTCCCTGACCCCCGAGCGCCTCGACACGGCGTTGCGTCCCAAGGTCGATGCCGCCTGGCACCTGCACGAGCTCACCGCGGACCTGGATCTGGCGGAGTTCGTCTTGTTCTCGTCGGTGGCCGGCACCTTCGGAGGCGCCGGGCAGGGCAACTACGCGGCGGCCAATGCCTTCCTGGACGCCCTGGCCCAGCAACGCCGGGCGGCCGGATCGCCGGGGATATCGCTGGTCTGGGGTCCGTGGTCGCAGGACGCCGGCATGACGAGCGGGCTGTCGCAGACGGACGTCCAGAGGTTGCACGCGAGCGGGCTGCTGCCGATCACCCCGGCCCAAGGTGTGGCCATGTTCGACGCCGCGCTCGCGAGCGGTGCCTCGGCGGTGTCGCCTGTCCGGTTGAACATGCCGGCGCTGCGGGCGCACCGGGAACTGCCGCCGATCTTCTCCGGGCTGCTGCCTGCCGTACGGCGCTCGACTGCCGGGCGGGCGGTCGGCGAGCTGGCGCGGCGACTGGCTTCACTTGGTACGGCGGAGCGTCTTGGCGCCGTGGTGGAAGTTGTGCGGACCGAGGTGGCGCTGGTCCTGGGGCATGCCACGCCGGACACGGTGGAGCTGCGGCGCGGCTTCCGCGACCTCGGCTTCGACAGCCTCACCGCCGTGGAGTTGCGCAACCGGCTCAACACGGCGACCGGTCTCCGGCTGCCCGCCACGCTGGTGTTCGACTACCCGACGCCGACCGCGCTGGCGGAGTTCCTGCTGGCCGAGCTGCTGGGGACACGCGAGGATCTCGCGGCACCGGAGATCCTGCCGGTGGCGGCCGACGATCCGATCGTGATCGTGGGCATGGCCTGCCGGTATCCGGGTGGGGTCAGGTCCGCCGACGACCTGTGGCGGCTGGTGATCGACGAGACCGACGCGATCACCGGCTTCCCGACCAACCGGGGCTGGGACCTCGGAGCCGTGTACAACCCGGATCGCGAGAGCCGGGGGACGTCGTACGTCCGGGAGGGCGGGTTCCTGCACGAGGCGGCGGAGTTCGACTCGGGCTTCTTCGGGATCTCGCCGCGTGAGGCGCTGGCGATGGATCCGCAGCAGCGGCTGCTGCTGGAGGTCACCTGGGAGGCGATCGAGCGGACCGGCATCGACCCGCTCTCCCTGCGCGGAAGCCGTACCGGGGTCTTCGCCGGACTGATGACCCACGACTACCGGCCGGGGCGGCTGGAGTTCCCGCCCGACGTGCTGAGCTTCATCGGGTCGGGCACCGCGGGAAGCGTGCTGTCCGGCCGGGTCTCCTACACCTTCGGGCTGGAGGGCCCGGCGGTGACGGTCGACACGGCCTGCTCGTCGTCGCTGGTGGCCATCCACCTCGCCGCGCAGGCGCTGCGGGGCGGCGAGTGCTCGCTGGCGGTCGCGGGCGGTGTGACGGTGATGGCGACGCCCGGGTCGTTCATCGACTTCAGCGGCCAGGGCGGTCTGGCCGCCGACGGGCGCTCCAAGTCGTACTCGGACGCGGCCGACGGGGTGGGGTGGTCCGAGGGCGTGGGCGTGGTGGTGCTGGAGCGGCTGTCGGAGGCCCGGCGCAACGGTCACCAGGTGCTGGCTGTCGTGCGCGGGTCGGCCGTCAACCAGGACGGTGCTTCCAACGGGCTGACCGCGCCGAACGGTCCGTCGCAGCAGCGGATGATCCGGCAGGCGCTGGCGAGCGCGGGGCTCACGGCCGCCGAGGTGGACGTGGTGGAGGGGCACGGCACCGGGACGACGCTGGGTGATCCGATCGAGGCTCAGGCGTTGCTGGCGACCTATGGTCAGGATCGGGAGCGGCCGTTGCTGTTGGGGTCGATCAAGTCGAACATCGGTCACTCGCAGGCTGCCGCGGGCGTCGCGGGTGTGATCAAGATGGTCATGGCGATGCGGCACGAGGTGCTGCCCAGGTCCTTGCATGTGGACGCGCCGTCCTCGCATGTGGACTGGTCAGCCGGAGCGGTGGAGCTGCTGACCGAGGCCAGGCCCTGGCCCGGGGTGGAGCGGCCATGGCGGGCGGGGGTGTCGTCCTTCGGGATCAGCGGCACGAACGCGCACGTGATCATTGAACAGAGCCCGGTGGAGTCCCCGGCGCCCGTGGGGGACAGCGGGGTTCTGCTGCCTGTGCTGGTCTCAGGGCGCACCGAGCAGGCGTTGTGCGCGCAGGCCGGGCGATTGGCGGAGTTCCTGGACGCATCGCCCGGCGTGGGGCTGGCCGATGTGGCGTTCTCGCTGGCCACCACTCGGTCTGGGTTCGAGCATCGGGCCGTGCTGGTCGCCGGGGATCGCGAGAGCGCGTCGGCCGGATTGCGCGCGTTGGCTGAGGACCTGCCGGGTGCGGTACGGGGAGTGGCCGGCTCGGAGCCGCGGCTCGCGTTTCTGTTCACGGGGCAGGGGAGTCAGCGGGTGGGGATGGGGCGGGGGCTGTATGAGCGGTTCCCGGTGTTTGCTCGGGCGTTTGATGAGGTGGCGGCCCGGTTTGATTCTTTTGTTGGGGAGGATCTGGATCGGACGGGGGTGGCGCAGCCTGCGCTGTTTGCGTTGGAGACGGCGTTGTTCCGGTTGGTGGAGTCGTGGGGCCTCAGGCCGG
>NZ_JBSFGF010000067.1:1803-3134 GCF_053596455.1 Nonomuraea sp. NPDC001699
GTGGTTGCTGTTTGTTGTTTGAGATTTGCATAGTGGACGCGAGCATCTTTGTGGCCAAGTTTTTTAGGGCACACGGTGGATGCCTTGGCATCAGGAGCCGATGAAGGACGTGGGAGGCTGCGTTAAGCCTCGGGGAGTCGCCAACCAGACGTTGATCCGGGGATGTCCGAATGGGGAAACCCAGCACCAGTCATGTGGTGTTGCCTCCGCCTGAATGTATAGGGCGGTTGGTGGTAACGCGGGGAAGTGAAACATCTCAGTACCCGTAGGAAGAGAAAACAACAGTGATTCCGTGAGTAGTGGTGAGCGAAAGCGGATGAGGCTAAACCGGGCGTGTGTGATAGCCGGCAGGCGTTGCATGTCCGGGGTCGTGGGACCCTCTGGTGGTTTCTGCCGAGACCACAAGAAGTGATAAACCTTTGAGGTAGTCGAAAGCTCTGGGAAGGGCTGCCGTAGACCGTGAGAGCCGGGTAGGCGAAATCTTGAAGGCTTCTTGAGGGGATCCCAAGTAGCACGGGGCCCGAGAAATCCTGTGTGAATCTGCCAGGACCACCTGGTAAGCCTAAATACTCCCTGATGACCGATAGTGCACGAGTACCGTGAGGGAAAGGTGAAAAGTGCCCCGGTGAGGGGTCGTGAAATAGTACCTGAAACCGTGTGCCTACAAGCCGTAGGAGCGTACAAGGATTTCGGTCCTTGTGTGATGTGACTGCGTGCCTTTTGAAGAATGAGCCTGCGAGTTATGGTGTGTGGCGAGGTTAACCCGTGTGGGGTAGCCGTAGCGAAAGCGAGTCTGAATAGGGCGTTTGAGTCGCATGCTGTAGACCCGAAGCGGAGTGATCTACGCATGGGCAGGTTGAAGCTCAGGTAAGACTGGGTGGAGGACCGAACCCACCAGGGTTGAAAACCTGGGGGATGACCTGTGTGTAGGGGTGAAAGGCCAATCAAACTCCGTGATAGCTGGTTCTCCCCGAAATGCATTTAGGTGCAGCGTCACGTGTTTCTTACCGGAGGTAGAGCTACTGGATGGCCGATGGGCCCGACAAGGTTACTGACGTCAGCCAAACTCCGAATGCCGGTAAGTGAGAGCGTGGCAGTGAGACTGCGGGCGATAAGGTTCGTAGTCGAGAGGGAAACAGCCCAGATCACCGACTAAGGCCCCTAAGCGTGTGCTAAGTGGGAAAGGATGTGGAGTCGCAGAGACAACCAGGAGGTTGGCTTAGAAGCAGCCACCCTTGAAAGAGTGCGTAATAGCTCACTGGTCAAGTGATTCTGCGCCGACAATGTAGCGGGGCTCAAGCACACCGCCGAAGTCGTGGCATTCAGTCCTT
>NZ_JBSFGF010000067.1:3232-4750 GCF_053596455.1 Nonomuraea sp. NPDC001699
GTGAACGCTCGATCCGATCGGGTAGTAGGTAAGCGATGGGGTGACGCAGGAAGGTAGTCCAGCCCAGGCGATGGTTGTTCCTGGGGTAAGCATGTAGGGAGTGAGGTAGGCAAATCCGCCTCGCATATATCCTGAGATGTGATGCCGAGCCGATTGTGGTGAAGTGGATGATCCTATGCTGCCGAGAAAAGCCTCTAGCGAGTGTTGTGGCGGCCCGTACCCTAAACCGACTCAGGTGGTCAGGTAGAGAATACTAAGGCGATCGGGTGAACTGTGGTTAAGGAACTCGGCAAATTGCCCCCGTAACTTCGGGAGAAGGGGGACCTCTGCTGGTGATGAGTCTTGCACTCGGAGCTGGTGGGGGTCGCAGTGGCCAGGGGGAAGCGACTGTTTACTAAAAACACAGGTCCGTGCGAAGTCGTAAGACGATGTATACGGACTGACGCCTGCCCGGTGCCGGAACGTTAAGGGGACCGCTTAGTTGTGGTGACACAGCGAAGGTGAGAACTTAAGCGCCGGTAAACGGCGGTGGTAACTATAACCATCCTAAGGTAGCGAAATTCCTTGTCGGGTAAGTTCCGACCTGCACGAATGGCGTAACGACTTCCCCGCTGTCTCAACCGCAGACCCGGCGAAATTGCACTACGAGTAAAGATGCTCGTTACGCGCAGCAGGACGGAAAGACCCCGGGACCTTCACTACAGCTTGACATTGGCGTTTGGAACGTCTTGTGTAGGATAGGTGGGAGACTGGGAAGCTCGGACGCTAGTTCGGGTGGAGTCATTGGTGAAATACCACTCTGGTCGTTTTGAACGTCTAACTCTGGTCCGTGATCCGGATCGGGGACAGTGTCTGGTGGGTAGTTTAACTGGGGCGGTTGCCTCCTAAAAGGTAACGGAGGCGCCCAAAGGTTCCCTCAGCCTGGTTGGCAATCAGGTGTTGAGTGTAAGTGCACAAGGGAGCTTGACTGTGAGACTGACGGGTCGAGCAGGAGCGAAAGCTGGGACTAGTGATCCGGCATCGGCATGTGGAAGCGGTGTCGCTCAACGGCTAAAAGGTACCCCGGGGATAACAGGCTGATCTTCCCCAAGAGTCCATATCGACGGGATGGTTTGGCACCTCGATGTCGGCTCGTCGCATCCTGGGGCTGGAGTAGGTCCCAAGGGTTGGGCTGTTCGCCCATTAAAGCGGTACGCGAGCTGGGTTTAGAACGTCGCGAGACAGTTCGGTCCCTATCCGCTGCGCGCGCAGGAGACTTGAAAGGAGCTGTCCCTAGTACGAGAGGACCGGGACGGACGAACCTCTGGTGTGCCAGTTGTACCGCCAGGTGCACGGCTGGTTGGCTACGTTCGGAAGGGATAACCGCTGAAAGCATCTAAGCGGGAAGCTCGCCTTGAGATGAGGTCTCCCACCACGTGAGTGGGTAAGGCTCCCGGTAGACGACCGGGTTGATAGGCCGGAGGTGGAAGCACGGTAACGTGTGGAGCTGACCGGTACTAATAGGCCGAGGACTTGACC
>NZ_JBSFGF010000068.1:0-4332 GCF_053596455.1 Nonomuraea sp. NPDC001699
TGCCCCGGACCACGCCGACCCCGGGCTCACCCGACGCCACCGCCCGCAGGTCCCCGCCTACGACCACCGCACGGTGCTCGAACATCGACCGAGTCGTGGCGAGCGAGTACCCCACATCCACCGGCCGCAGACCATCCACGTGCGCAAGCAGCCGCCCCGCCTGCGCCCGCAACGCCTCCTCCGACTTCGCCGACACCACCCACGGCACCGTGCCATGAGGACCAACGCCGCCTGCCGTACCGACAGGCTCCTCCACCACCGGCCCCTGCTCCAGGATCACATGCGCGTTGGTGCCGCTGATCCCGAACGACGACACACCCGCGCGGCGGGGGTGCCCGGTCTCCGGCCACTCGGCCGCCTCCGCCAGCACCTCCACCGCACCCGACGACCAGTCCACATGTGAGGTCGGCGCGTCCACATGCAGGGTCTTCGGGACGATGCCGTGCCGGAGCGCCATCACCATCTTGATCACTCCGGCCACCCCGGCGGCCGCCTGGGTGTGACCGATGTTCGACTTCACCGAGCCGAGCAGCAGCGGCCGCTCCCGATCCTGACCATAGGTGGCCAGCAGTGCTTGGGCCTCGATCGGGTCGCCCAGCGTCGTGCCGGTGCCGTGTCCCTCGGCCACATCCACCTCGGCCGGGGTGAGCCCGGCGTTGCCCAGCGCCTGCCGGATCACCCGGCGCTGCGACGGCCCGTTCGGTGCCGTCAGCCCGTTCGAAGCGCCGTCCTGGTTGACCGCGGACCCGCGCACGATCGCGAGGACCCGATGCCCGTTCCGGTGGGCATCCGACAACCGTTCCAGGACCACCAGTCCGACGCCCTCGGACCAGCTCGTGCCGTCGGCGGAGTCCGCGTAAGCCTTGCACCGGCCGTCGGGTGAGAGCCCGCCCTGGGCGCTGAACTCCATGATCCCCATCGGGTTGGCCACCACGGTCACGCCGCCCGCCAACGCGAGCGAGCAGTCACCCGAGCGCAGCGCCTGCGCGGCCAGGTGCATGGCGACGAGCGACGACGAGCACGCGGTGTCCACCGTCACCGCCGGACCTTCCAGCCCGAGCGTGTAGGAAAGGCGGCCGGAGGTCACGCTTCCGGACAGGCCCGTCACGAAGAAGCCGCGGGCCTCGTCCGGCGGGATGTAGCCGGAGTTGCCCGCCCCGATGTAGACGCCCGTGTGACTGCCGCGCAGGGACAACGGGTCGATCCCGGCCCGCTCAGCCGCCTCCCACGAGACCTCCAGCAGCAGCCGCTGCTGCGGATCCATCGCCAGCGCCTCACGCGGCGAGATCCCGAAGAACCCGGCGTCGAAGTCGGCGACATCGGGCAGATATCCGCCTTCGAGGCGCAGCCCGTCGCTCACCTGCAGGCCCCGGTCGACCGGCAGGGGCGCGACGGCGTCGCGGCCCTCGGCGACAAGCTCCCACAGATCCTCGGCGGAGCGCACCCCGCCCGGATAGCGGCACGCCATGCCCACGATCACGATCGGGTCGTCCGCCACAGGCGCGACCACCGCCGGAATGGTGACATCGGAGTGCTCGCCCAGCAACTCGGCCAGCAAGAACTCCGCCAGCACCACCGGGGTCGGATAGTCGAACACCAGGGTCGCGGGGAGCCGCAGCCCGGTCGCGGTGTTGAGCCGGTTGCGCAGCTCCACCGCGGTCATCGAGTCGAAGCCCAGGTCGCGGAACTCCCGGCGCACCTCCACCGCCTGGGGCGAACCGTGTCCCAGCACCGACGCCACCTGGGCGCGAACCAGCTCGATCACCAGGCGATCGCGATCGGGCTGAGCCAAACCGGCCAGTTGCCTGAGCAACGCGCCGTCGGCGCCCGACGCCGGGGCGGCCGCCGTACGGCGGGCGCCCCGGACGAGTGAACGGAGCAGCGGCGGAACCTCGCCGAGCTGCCGCAACGCGGCCAGGTCCAGCCGCACCGGCGCCACCACCGGCGTGTCGCCGCCCAGGACAGCGTCGAACAACGCGAGCCCTTCGGCGAAGGAGAGCAGGCGGAAGCCCGCAGCCGCCATCCGGCGGAGATCGGTCTCCGAGAGGGTGCCCGCCATGCCGGCGTCGGTCTGCCACGGCCCCCACACCAGGGACAGGCCCGGCAGGCCCTGAGTGTGGCGGTGCTGGGCGAGCGCGTCCAGGTAGGCGTTGGCCGCCGCGTACCCGCCGCGCCCGGAGCCGCCCGACAGCCCGGCGACCGACGAATACATGACGAAGGCGGCCAGCTCAAGATCCCGCGTCAGCTCGTGCAGGTGCCATGCACCGCCGGCCTTGGCGCCGAACACGGCGGCCAGTTGCCCCCTGTCCAACGACGGGATGATGCCGTCGCCGCGGACGCCCGCAGTGTGGACGACGGCGGTGAGCGGGTGGTCCGCCGGCACACCGGCGAGGAGTTCCGCCACCTGGTCACGGTCGGCCAGATCGCAGGCGACGATGGTCACGTCGGTCCCATGGGCGATCAGCTCGTCGCGCAGCTCCTGCGCTCCCGGAGCCTCCGTGCCCCGCTGACCGGCCAGCAGCAGGTGCCGTACCCCGTGCTCGGCCACCAGGTGCCGGGCCAGGGCGCTGCCCAGGCCACCCGTGCCGCCTGTGATCAGGACGGTGCCGTCAAGGTCCAGCCGCGGTGCGTCGCCTCCGTCCGGGGTCAAGCGGACCAGGCGAGGAACGCGCACCACATCCTCACGGATCGCCACCTGAGGCTCGCCGCACGCCAGAGCCTCGGGCAGTGCCGCCACGGCAGCATGCCGCTCATCGAGGTCGACCAGGACGAACCGGCCCGGATTCTCGGCCTGCGCGACACGGACGAGTCCCCAGACCGCTGCCGCCGCCGGATCCACGGATTCCCCTGCGACTCCAATCGCCCGCCGAGTGACCAGGACCAGCCTGGACTCGGTGAATCGGTCATCGGACAACCACTGCTGAAGCAGCTCCAGCACCCGGCCGGTCAGCTCCAATGCCGCAGCCGCCCCGTCGGTCTCCTGCTCGGAAGCGACCTCGACGACCACGACGTCGGGGACCCGGTCAAGCGCAGGCTCGCCGTGCCCCGGCGTCTCCCACCGCAGGTCGCCGAGTCCTGGCCGGCTCGGGTCCGGCCAGTCCAGCTCGACGCAGTCCAGCCCGATCAGGGCATCCGCAGGAGTGACGACCGTCGGCGCGGCCACCCACTCCAGCGCGAATAGCGCCTCCCATTCCGGCCTTTGGCCACCCGGGACCGCCACCTGGCCGGCCGAGACGGGCCGGAACACCAGCGACTCCGCCATCAGCACGGGCGCGCCCTCGGCGTCCACCGTCGACAGGGACACCGAGCCGCTTCCAGTCCTGGCCAGCCGCACGCGAAGGGCCGAAGCTCCGTTGGCGTGCAGGCTGACGCCGCTCCAGGAGAACAGCAGGTGGCCCTGGCCCGGTTCCACGATGTCCATGAACGCGACGGGTTGCAGTGCCGCTTCCAGGAGTGCGGGATGCAGGCCGTACAAGCCGACGTCGCCGACCTCCTCGGGCACCTCGACCTCGGCGAAGATCTCGGTGTCGCGCTGCCAGACCGCGCGCAGCCCCTTGAAGGCTGGACCGTGGACGACGCCGCCGGAGGCCATGACGTCCTCCAGGTCGTCCAGCGCGATGGGGATCGCGCCCTCGGGCGGCCAGACGGCCGTGTCGAAGCGTGCCGTACGCGCGCCGACCGCCAGCACGCCTGCCGCGTGCTGCACCCAGGGCCGGTCCTGAGAGTCGGCGGGGCGCGCGTAGATCGCCACGTTCCTGCGTCCGGTCTCGTCGGACGCGCTCACCACCACCTGTACGGCGATGGCGGCTTCGGACAGCACCAGCGGCGCGGCCAGGGTGAGTTCCTCCACCCGGTCGCAGCCGACCTGGTCAGCCGCCCTGATCGCCAGCTCCAGGAACCCGGTGCCGGCGAACAGCGCGGCCTGTCCCACGGCGTGATCAGCGAGCCACGGGTGCGTGTTCAGCGACATCCTGCCCGTGAGCACCGCCCCGTCGGACTCGGCGAGCGGTACGGCGGCGCCCAGCAGCGGATGCCGCGTCGCTGTCTGGCCGAGTCCCCGGGCGTCGGCGATCCGCATGCCACTCGGCCAGTAGCGCTGGTGCTGGAAGGCATAGGTCGGCAGGTCCACCTTCCGGCCGCCCGGCAGCACACTCCGCCAGTCCACCTCCACGCCGCGCACGAACAGCTCGGCCGCCGACAGCAGCACCCGGTCCAGACCGCCGTCGTCACGGCGCAACGTGCCGGCGATCACAGCCTCCACACCGGCTTCGTCCGCGCACTCCTGCACGCCGATGGCCAGCACCGGATGCGGGCTCACCTCCACGAACACCC
>NZ_JBSFGF010000069.1:0-3793 GCF_053596455.1 Nonomuraea sp. NPDC001699
TGCAGAAACCCACCATGACGCGTATACGACGTCCCCCGGCTCTCCCGATCCGGATTGAACACCGCACCGAGATCCCAACCCCGATTCGTCGGGAAGGCCCCGATCGCGTCTCCGCCCTCGGCCACCAGACGCCAGAGGTCCTCTGGGGAGTTGACATCACCCGGGAATCGGCAGGCCATCGAGACGATCGCGATCGGATCGTGCTTGCCCGACTCGACTTCCTGGAGCCGCCGACGGGTCTCGCGCAGATCAGCGACGACCGACTTGAGGGAATCGATGAGCTTCCGGTCTTCCGACATCGGGGCGCACCTCCGAAGTGCTCCGATGCGAGCCGGGATCACAGATCTTTGAGGTGACCCAACTCGCTTTCGATGAGGCCGAGAATGTCCTCGGCACTAGCCGATTCGAGCATGTCGTCGACCGCGAATTCACTAGTTTCCGAGCCGGTGCCGCTCACCGTGGACAGCAACTGGCGGAGCCTGGTGGCGATGCCGTTCCGGGTGATCTCGTCGATCGCGTCGCCGGCGAGCGCGGTCTCGAACCGGTCGAGATCGGCCAGCAACGACGGCCCCGCCTCCTTGGCCTCCTCCGGAGCGATCGCATCGAGGAGATGCTCCGCAAGGACCGTAGGAGTGGGGTAGTCGAAGATGGCCGTGGACGGCAGGCGCAGCCCGGTGGCGGTGTTGAGCCGGTTGCGCAGTTCGATCGCGGTGAGGGAGTCGAAGCCCAGTTCGCGGAACTCGCGCCGGGCTTCCACCGCCGCGGGATCGGGATAGCCGAGCACGGCGGCGGCCTGCGCACGGACCAGGTCGACGAGTAGGCGGACCCGCTTGGGGCCAGTGAGCCCGGCCAGGCGCCGCGAGAGCGCCTCCGTCGTGCCGACACTCCCGGCGGCGGAAGCCGTACGGCGAGCGCCGCGCATGAGACCGCGCAGCAGCGGCGGGATCCGCTCTTGGGGCACGGACGGCGGGTTGAGCCGCACCGGCGCCACAAGCGGCAGATCCGAGCCGATCGCGGCATCGAAGAGCGCGAGCCCCTGCTCGGTGGTGATCGGCGGCATCCCGGCGGCGGTCATCCGCTGGATGTCCGCCTGGGACATGCCGCCAGTCATCCCGGTGGCCTGCTCCCACAGACCCCACGCCAGGGCCAGACCCGGCAACCCATCCGCGTGGCGCTGAGCCATCAACGCGTCCAGCCACGCGTTCGCCGCCGCGTAGTTGCCCTGCCCGGCGCTGCCCATCACCCCGGCCAGGGAAGAGAACGTCACGAAGGCGGCCAGGTCATGGTCTGCCGTGAGCTCGTGCAGGTGCCAGGCAGCATCCACCTTCGGCCGCAACACGGCGTCCAGCCGCTCGGGTGTCAGCGAGGCGATCGTCGCGTCGTCCAGTACACCGGCTGCGTGGATCACCGCAGTCAGCGGGTGGTTCACCGGGATCTGTGCCAGTAGGGCCGCCACTTGATCCCGCTCCGCGACATCGCAGGCGGCGATCGTCACGTCGGCGCCGTGGGCGATCAGCTCGGCCCGCAACTCCGCCGCACCCGGAGCATCAAGCCCGCGCCGACTGGTCAACACCAGATGACGCACCCCATGCTCGGCCACCACATGCCGGGCCACCTCGGCGCCCAGACCACCGGTGCCACCGGTGATCAACACCGTCCCGTCAGGATCCCACCGGCGCGGCATCGTCAACACGATCTTGCCGGTATGCCTGGCCTGACTCATGAACCGGAACGCCTCCCGACCCCGGCGCACATCCCACGCCGTCACCGGCAACGGCCGCAACTCCCCCGCCGCGAACAACCCCATCAGCTCGATGAGGATCTCCCGCAACCGCTCCGTGCCCGCGTCCAGGACGTCGAACCAGCGATAAGCCACCCCCGGAAGCTCATCACGGATGTCCAGCTTGCCCATCTCGACGAACCGCCCACCCGGACGCAGCAACCGCGCCGAGGCATCGACGAACTCCCCGGTCAACGAGTTCAAGACCACATCGATCCCCCGCTCCCGCCGGAACCTCTCCTCAAACTCCAGATCCCGCGAAGAAGCGATGTGATCATCCGGGATACCGAGCAAGCGCAACACATCCCACTTGGCCGGACTCGCCGTGGCGAACACCTCCACCCCCAACCGCTGCGCGAGCTGAATCGCCGCCATCCCCGCACCACCCGTACCGGCATGCACCAGCAACGACTCACCGGCCCTCAGATCGGCCAGATCCATCAACCCGTAGAACACGGTCAGGAACACCACCGGAATCGTCGCCGCCTCCTCGAACGACATCCCCTCCGGAATCTTCACCAGAACGCTGGAGCCGGCCACCACAACGGGCCCGAACCCCCCATCGACCAGCCCGACCACGCGGTCTCCGGGCTCCAGACCCTCGACCTCGGGGCCCACCTCCAGCACCACTCCGGCCGCTTCGCCGCCCATCAGCCCGACCTTGTCCTGGAACCAGCCCAGAGCATTGAGTCCATCCAGCAGATCCCGGAAATTCACCCCTGTCGCGTGGACGCCGATCCGGACCTGCCCAGCCGCCAACGGCGCAGCAGCCTGCGGGAACTCCACCAACTCCAGAGCATCCAAACTGCCCTTCGCCCGGCTCCCCAACCGCCACGGCACCCCAGACGGCGGCAACAACCCAGCCCCCGACACCAACCGCAACACCCGCACCTGCCCGTCGCGGACCGCCACCTGCGGCTCACCAGAAGCCAGCACCCCACCCAGCAGACCATCCCCCAGCTCAGCATCCACATCCAGCAACACGAACCGGCCCGGATTCTCCGACTGCGCCGACCGCACCAACCCCCACACCGCCGCAGCAGCCAGATCCGCGACGGACTCACCCTCACCGACCGCCACCGCACCCCGCGTCACGAACACCAACCGCGAACCTTCCAGCCGCTCATCGGCCAACCACTCCTGCAACAGAACGAGCACCGAAGCGGTCACCTCATGTGCATCGGTCACCGTGTCCATCCGCTGGCTCGCCACCCCGGCCAGCACGACACCGGGAACCGGCCCGGCCGAGGCCAGCGCTGACAGATCGGGATGAACCTCGATCGACCACGCCCCCACCAGATCTGGCGCCGACGTCGCCAGACCGGCCACCGTCACCTCCGCCGCAGGCAGGTCGGCGAGTGTGGCCCACTCCAGCCTGAACAGCCCGTCCCGCTCCCGCCCCGGAGCTGCTGGCTGACTCGGTGAGAACGGACGCAGCACCAGCGACCCCACCGACAACACCGGCTCCCCGGCAGCGTCCACCGCCGCCAGCGAAACCGACTCATCACCCGTTCTGGCCAGCCGTACTCGCAGCACCGACGCCCCACCCGCGTGCAGACACACGTCACTCCACGAGAACGGCAGCCGCCCACCCTCCACCGGCTCCAACCCGGCGAACGGAATCGCATGCAGCACCGCGTCGAGCAACGCCGGATGCATCCCGAACTGCCCCGCACCCGATGAAGCCAGCTCGACCTCGGCGAACACCTCGCCATCCCGGCCCAGCCAAGCCGACCGAAGCCCGCGGAACATCGGCCCATACTCGAATCCACCGGCGGCCAGATCCTCGTACAACCCCTCCAGTTCGATCGCCGTCGCTCCCGGTGGGGGCCACTGTGCCGACTCGAACGCCGCGGCCGAGGGAGTGCCGGTGGCCAGGACGCCGGTGGCGTGCCGCACCCAGGGCACCTCCTCACCGGCTTCCGCCGGTCTGGCATAAACGCCCAGATCACGACGACCCACCTCATCCGGCGCAGCCACCCACACCTGCACCACCACCGCATCCCGCTCACC
>NZ_JBSFGF010000070.1:0-3432 GCF_053596455.1 Nonomuraea sp. NPDC001699
GCGTCGATCAACTGCCGTCTGCTCCATTTCGGCGGACGACCACGTCCCGAGGCGGCGGGTAACAGCGGCTCCAGCGCTGCCCACTGTTCATCGGTGAGGTCGTGCCGCCTCGTCACCGCTACGCTGGCCACGAGGTCTCCGGTACTTGGGTCTTCTTGGTCGTTGAACCAACTACCGGAGGCCTCGTCGTTTACCTACGACCGCCGCGCCGCGACTCCTCATCACCCTTTGAAAACGCGGCCTAGTCGACGTCGATCCCCGACAACTCCGCTTACGATCACTGGCCTGCCGTCAGGATGTGATCACGGCGGGGTTTCCCTCACTCCAGACGCTAGTGATCCTGCGGTGGGTGAACCGCCAGCCGTCCGGGGTGCGGCGCATCCGATCGTCGTAGCGACCCCCGCCAAGGAACTTCTCGCCATCGGGCAGACCAAGGCGGACATGCTGGGCTTGGTAGTAGCAAGTGTGCTCGGCCTCGTCACCGTGCACTGTGACGACATGGTTGCCGTTCAGGTGATGGGTGGCGTCGAATCGCCCCAAACTGGTACTGATCCGGGCAATGATCGCGTCAGGCCCGCAGAGCCGTTCGCCCGAACCGCTGTACTCCCAGCAAGCGTCGTCGGTGAACAGCGCGCCCAGGGTCTCCCAGTCCCTGGTATCCAGGGCCGTCGCATACGCGATGACGGCGTCCACGATCGCGGTGCGGTCTGCGAGTTCCTGAAGCATGGGCCACCTTCCAGTTTGGTGCACGATTTGATACGGAGTACATGATTGGTGACTGTCGAGCCCCAGCGGAAGAAGGCACTTTCATGTCCCAGAGTCACATCGATGTGTCAGCCCTGGCCAGCGAGGCGTGCCCCGTCTCGGAGGTCCTCGATCACGTCTCCGGGAAGTGGAGCATCGGCATCCTGGTAGCCGCTGCCCAGGGTCCGGTTCGGTTCACGGAGCTGGAACGTTCGATCAGAGGAATCAGCAGGCGCATGCTCACGCTGAAGCTGCGCAAGCTGGAGCGGGACGGCTTGCTCGTACGCACCGTCCATCCGGTCGTTCCGCCCAAGGTCGAGTACACGCTGACGGAGATGGCCCAGGAACTTCACAAGTCGCTGCTCGAGCTCACCAACTGGGCCAAGCGACACGGCGCCGCCGTCGCCGTCGCCCAGGCCGCCTACGATCACGAACGCAAGGGCTGACGGCGGGACCTGGAGCGGGAGCAGGACCACGCCGCTGGGGATCAGCAAACCGGCAGCGCGGCGGACCTCACGACCTGCGGTACGCGGCCGGCTCGCTGTGGCTGAAGGCGGCGTCCACCCACCGGAAGGGACGGAACGGACGGGACGTCATGCTCCGGGGCCATGCCACGTGCATCGGCGGGCAACCCGACGTGGCCGACCAGCGGAAAGAAGGTGCGCTCGCTCCGTGAACGGTCGATCGCGGGATACTGGTCCGGTAGATCTCCCGACTGGGCTCAGAGAACGTCTGGCCGAGCTCAGAGGTGATCTCCTTCGGGGTCGGCTCTTGGGGAGCGTCGCGGACGCCGGATGGCTGGCCCGTGGGCTCATTAAGGCCGGTCTGGACACGCCTGCGGTTCGGGAGCTCGCGGGCTGTGCGTTGTCCATCGGGCCCATGAAGGAAGTTGAGCCGCTCGGGATGTAGCGCGGGGAATGGCGGAGGGGACGCTGCCCGTTGCCAAGGGTGCCGACTTCCTGATCCTTGAACTCGGGGACAAATGGACCGTCCCCAAGGAGATTTGGAACCTAATGCTCCTCATCGACGACTGGGAGGCCCTGCGTGGGACTCCGCCGACTGACGACGAGCTCCAGCAGGCACGCAAGATTGTCGATGCCGCGCCAGGGCAGCCTGACGCGAAGGCTGACCAGGAACCATAGGCACTCGGCGGCCTATGGCCAAATGTCGAGCGGAGCCGAACCCAAGCAAAAGGCCAGCTCAGACCCGGTTTTGAGCGTTGCAGGATTCGAATCTGCGACCGTGGGATCAGAAGTGGACCGGTGTTTCTTCATCACCAGGCGGCGCGCCAGCCTGCGGCTTTCTCTTAGAGCCTGCTGACAAAGGCTTAAGTGCTGGCAGGCTTGGGCCCGTAGAGAGCTGGTCCGATCTTGTTGATGTAGCCCTGGTGGGACCATTGAGACAGCTGGACGCGGAAGCTGTTGACGTTCTCGATCCCGAGAATGGCGGCCAGCTCGCTTCCTCGCCAGGCTCGCCACGGCTGAGCGGCCAGGAGCTGCAGGACCTTGCCACGCCGGTCGGGGCTGGACAATACCGGTAGTGGTGGCGGGTCTCTCCAGCGGTTTGAGGGTGGCAGGCCCGCCAGCTCGCGCGACAGGCGGCGGGTCATCTGGTGCACCGTGGCCCACCAGATCACGGCCTCGTGATGAGCGGGCTTGCGCTCATAGATCCGCGCCAGGCGGCGGTAGCGGACCAGCCAGGCGAACGTCCTTTCCACCACCCACCTGCGGGGCAGCACCACGAAGCTGAGGCCGAGGGTGACCACCATGCCCATGGCCGCGACCGCGCCCGCCGTCCTGAGCGCGTAGCCGCGCGCGTTGTTGACCGCCAGCCAGACGACGGCGGAGATCCGGGCAGGCAGGTGGTCGGCGAGCGCGCCGGTCGCAGTCCGTACGAGGTGAGGGCCGGCCAGGGCGAGTCCGATCACCGCCAGCAGGGCGGCGTTCGCCGGACCGATCACGGGCGGCGGCGCGCGGTCAGCCGCAGTGTGACCAGGCGGAATACCAGCTCGCGTAGGAGCCGAAGGCGAAGCCGCCCCATATGATGCACGTTCCCGAGGCGGCAAGCTTCACCGGACCGGCGTAATAGCTGTAACTGCCGCGGTCGCTAACGCTCTTCTCGTCGCTCTTCCGCTGCAGGAAGGCGCCCATGTTGGAGGGGGAGCCCGCGCTGCTGCCGGTCTTCCAGGTGACGACGCAATTGTAGGTGCCGTTGTAGAGCAGATAGATGATTGCGCCGCCGGACAAGCTGTGCTGGTCGATGACATGGTAGCTGCCACCGCCGCATGCGGCGATCGGTGATGACGCGGCGTTCGCCGGGCCGCTCACGGCCACAGAACCAACGAGCATCGCCGCACTGGCGAGGGCGAGCGTTGCCTTGCGCTTGAGATTGAGCACTGTTTCCCCTGTCGCTTCCTTGGTGATCAAAACGGGAACCTACACCCATAATCGAACGGGAACCTACACCCATAATCGATCGCCTTGGCCCGCCAGGGTTGCCGCGCACCCGGCCGGCCCCAGCTCAGCTGGGCCACCATCAGCACCACCCGGGCGGGGTACGTCCGGGTGCTACTCCGTCGGTGGCTGGGCGTCGGCTGCTGCGCGGGCGAAGGCGCGGATGAGTGGCGTCTCGCTCGCCGTACGCCAGGCGAAGGCCCACCGGCACGGCGGGGCGTCACGGATCGGGACG
>NZ_JBSFGF010000071.1:0-3120 GCF_053596455.1 Nonomuraea sp. NPDC001699
GCACCGAGGTCCCAGCCCCTGTTCGTCGGGAACCCACCGATCCCGTCGCCGCCCTCGACCACCAGCCGCCACAGATCATCGGCCGATCGCACCCCGCCCGGGTAGCGGCACGCCATCGACACGATCGCGATCGGATCATCCGTGACCGGGACGAGAGCCGTCGGGCCGATCACATCAGCATGCCGACCGAGCAGTTCGGCCAGCAGGAACTCGGCCAGCACGACCGGGGTCGGATAGTCGAACACCAGAGTCGCCGGCAGCCGCAGCCCCGTCGTCGTGCTCAGCCGGTTACGGAACTCGACCGCGGTGAGCGAGTCGAAGCCCAGCTCGCGGAACTCACGCCGTACCTGGACCTCCTCCCCCGAACCGTGTCCCAGCACCACAGCGGCGTGTGTGCGCACCAGTTCCAACATGGTCTCGATCTGGTCGGCCGGCTCCTGCCGGGCCAGCCGGCGTACCAACTCGGAATCCCCGTTCGCCGAAGCGGCCGTCCGGCGAGCACCTCGGACGAGTCCGCGCAGCAGGTGCGGCACCCTGCCGTGCTTGCGCACCGCAGCCACATCGAACCGTGCCGCAACCACCAGCGCCTGCTCCGCTCCGGTGGCTGCGTCGAACAGGGTCACCCCCTGCTTCACCGTCAGCGGCAGCATCCCCGCACGGGCCATTCGCCGCATGTCCGCCTGACCCAGCGCGCCCGTCATCCCGGCGTCCTGGGCCCACGGACCCCACGCGATCGACACCCCGGCCAGGCCCAGCCCACGCCGATGCTCCGCCAGCGCGTCCAAGAACGCGTTCGCCGCCGCGTAGTTACCCTGCCCCGCACCACCGAACGTCCCCGCCACCGACGAGAACAAGACAAACGCCGCCAGATCCAACTCCTGAGTCAGCTCATGCAAATACCACGCCGCATCCACCTTCGGCCGCAACACCGTCTCCAACGCCTCAGACGTCAACGACGCGACCGTCCCGTCCTCCAACACACCCGCAGCGTGAACCACCGCCGTCAGCGCACGCCCCGACACCAGCCCCGCCACCTGCCCCCGATCCGACACATCACAAGCCGCGATCTCGACGTCAACACCCTGCGCGACCAGCTCAGCCTGAAGCTCCGCCGCACCCGGCGCGCCGAGCCCCCGACGACTGGCCAACAGCAACCGGCGCACCCCGTACACGGCCACCACATGCCGGGCGACCTCAGCACCCAGACCACCCGTGCCCCCAGTGATCAGAACCGTCCCATCCCGATCCCACCGGCGCCCGCCCCCAGAACCGGCCACCCGCACCAACCTCGGCACCCACACGCCACCATCACGGATCAACGCCTGCGGCTCACCGGACCCCACCACACCAAGCAGCACCGGCACCGAAACCTCATCGGCATCCACCAGAACGAACCGGCCAGGATTCTCCGACTGAGCACTACGCACCAAACCACGCACCGCCGCCACCGAAAGATCCCCGGCACCCCGCACCACCACCACCAGACGCGACTCGGCGAACCGCTCATCAGCCAGCCACTCCTGAAGCAGTTCAAGCGTCGACGCGGTGACCTCATGCGCGCCCGCCACCACGTCCAGACCCGGACCGGCCGCAGCCTCAGCCAGCACCACATCCGGAACCGGACCCGCCTCGGCCAGCGCCGACAGATCCCGGTGAACCTCGATCGGCCCCCACCCGGCCGTAGAGTCCCCCACCGAACAGACCGACGGCGCCGGATCGGCCTCGGGGAGCTCCGCCAGCGGAGTCCACTCCACACGGAACAGCCCGTCCCGCTCCGCCGGCCGGCCACCGGCGACCGGCGACACCGGCCGCAACACCAGCGACCCCGCCGAGAACACCGGATCTCCCGCAGCGTCCACCGCTGCCAGCATGACCGCGTCGGCAGCGGCCCGAACCAGCCGGACCCGCAGCATCGAGGCGCCGCCCGCGTGCAGGCACACATCGCCCCACGAGAACGGCAGGCGCCCGCCCTCGGTTTCGTCCAGCCCGACCAGGGTCACGGCATGCAACGCCGCGTCCAGCAGGGCTGGATGCACACCGTACGAAGCAGCGTCCCCAGCCTGCTCAGGCAGCGCGACCTCGGCGAACACCTCACCCTCAGCTCCGCGCCAGGCGGCGCGCAGCCCCTGGAACAGGGGACCGTACTCCAGCCCGTCCAACGCGAGCTGTTCGTACAACCCGTCCAGCTCGATCGCGGTCGCGCCCTGCGGCGGCCACAGCGAGGCGTCGAACGGCTCACCTGGAGAGGCGCCGGTAGCCAGGGTGCCCGTGGCATGCCGTACCCAGGGCACATCGTCGGCGGCCTCCGCCGGCCGAGCGTAAACGTCAAGGCTACGGTGACCCGTCTCCTGCGCGGGGCCAACCCACGCCTGTACCGCCACCCCGTCGTCCTCGCCGAGGACCAACGGCGCGGTCAGCGTCAGTTCCTCGACCCGATCGCAGCCGACCTGGTCACCGGCTCGGATCGCCAGCTCAAGGAACCCGGTGCCGGGGAAGACGACCGTGCCGGCGACAGCATGGTCGGCCAACCATGGGTGCGTCTCCAGCGACAACCGCCCGGTCAGCAGCACACCATCGGAATCGGCCAGACCGACCGCCGCGCCGAGCAGCGGATGCCCAGCCGCCGCCAGCCCCGCCGCCGCCACATTTCCCACCTGTGAACCCGCCCGGCCGGGCCAGTACCACTGGTGCTGGAAGGCGTACGTCGGCAGGGCCACCCGGCGGGCACCAGGGAACACCATCCGCCAGTCGATCGGCACTCCGCGCACGTGCAGCCGGGCCAGCGCCTCGACGGCGGTGCTCGGCTCGTCACGATCCTTGCGCAGCACAGGCACCAGCACCGCATCGGCGTCGAGCGTCTCGGCGGCCATCGCGGTCAGCACGCCGTCCGGGCCCAGTTCCAGGAACGCCTGCGCATCCGCCTCTCGTACGGCATCAGAGAACCGGACCGTGCCCCGAACCTGGTCCACCCAGTAATCCGGCGAGCACACATCCCCTGTGGTGACGATCGGGATCCGCGGCGAGTTGTACGTCAACGTGCGAGCAACCGCACGGAAATCCTCCAGCATCGGATCCATCAACGACGAGTGGAAAGCGTGCGACACCCGCAACCGCCTCGTC
>NZ_JBSFGF010000072.1:0-2974 GCF_053596455.1 Nonomuraea sp. NPDC001699
ACCCGGCCATCCCCGATCAGGTCACGCACCCGCTCCACCGGCAGCGGCACCGACGCCATCGCCCCCAAACCGGCAAGCCTCTCGGCGATCAGACGGCTGCGCAGGGCCACCACACGGGCGCCGTCGCAGAGCGACAGACCACCCGCCACAACAGCAGCGGCGATCTCACCCTGCGAATGCCCGACCACCACATCAGGACGAAGACCCAGCGACTCCCACACCGCCGCGAGCGACACCATCACCGCCCACGACACCGGCTGGACCACATCCACCCGATCCAGCTCGACCGCGTCGAGGAGCGGCCAGTCCACGAACGGCTGCAAAGCCGCAGCGCACTCCGCCATCCGAGCCGCGAACACCGGCGACTCCTCCAGCAACCGCCGCCCCATCCCCACCCACTGAGCGCCCTGGCCGGGGAACACCCACACCGACTTCCCCTCGACGTCGGCCACCCCCGTGACCACACCCGCTCCGGGCTCGCCCAATGCCACCGCCCGCAGGTCCCCGCCGACGACCACGGCCCGGTGCTCGAACACCGATCGGGTCGTGGCCAGCGAATACCCCACGTCCACCGGGCTCAGCTCACCGACACGTTCCAGCAGACGCCCCGCCTGCGCCCGCAACGCCCCGGCGGTCCTGCCCGACACCACCCACGGCGTCACACCGCCTGCCGTACCGGCGGGCTCCTCGACCAGCGGTCCCTGTTCCAGAATCAGGTGCGCGTTGGTGCCGCTGATCCCGAACGACGACACACCCGCGCGGCGGGGGTGCCCGGTCTCCGGCCACTCGGCCGCCTCCGCCAGCACCTCCACCGCACCCGACGACCAGTCCACATGCGAGGACGGCGCGTCCACATGGAGAGATCTGGGCAGCAGACCATGCCGGAGTGCCATGACCATCTTGATCACACCGGCGACACCCGCGGCCGCCTGGGTGTGACCGATGTTCGACTTGATCGACCCCAGCAACAGCGGCCGCTCCCGATCCTGGCCGTAGGTGGCCAGCAGCGCCTGGGCCTCGATCGGGTCACCAAGGACGGTACCCGTCCCGTGTGCCTCGACCGCGTCCACCTCCGCGGGAGTGAGCCCGGCGTTGGCCAGCGTCTGGCGGATCACCCGGCGCTGCGACGGCCCGTTCGGCGCCGTCAGCCCGTTCGACGCCCCGTCCTGATTGATCGCGGACCCTCGCACGGTCGCCAGGATCTGATGCCCGTTGCGCTGAGCGTCCGACAGTCGCTCCAGCATGACCAGCCCGACGCCTTCGGACCAGCCGATGCCGTTCGCCGCATCGGCGAACGCCTTGCACCGGGCGTCAGGGGCCAGCCCGCCCTGCTCGTTGAACTCGGCGAACGCTCCCAACGTGGCCATCACCGTCGCACCGCCGGCGAGGGCCAGCGAGCACTCGCCGTTGCGCAGCGCCTGTGCCGCCATGTGGATGGTGACCAGCGACGACGAACACGCGGTGTCCACCGTCACCGCCGGGCCCTCCAGCCCGAACGTGTAGGACAGCCGCCCGGACGCCACGCTCGCCAGATGGCCGGTCATGATGTGACCGCGTGACTCCTCCCCGGGAACGTAGTCCGTCCCCACGGAGCCGACGTACACACCGGTGGCGCTGCCACGCAACGCCTCGGCCGGGATGCCCGCGCGTTCGAAGGCTTCCCAGGCGACTTCCAGCAGCAGCCGTTGCTGCGGGTCCATCGCCAGCGCCTCACGCGGCGAGATCCTGAAGAACTCCGCGTCGAACTCGGGCGCGTCGAAGACGAACCCGCCCTTCAGCCCGAAGTCTCCGTAGCTCTGCCAGCCGCGATCACTCGGAAGCGGTGTGATGGCGTCCTTCTCCTCGACGACCAGCCGCCACAGGTCCTCTGGGGAGTTCACCCCGCCGGGGAAGCGGCACGCCATCGACACGATCACGATCGGGTCGTCCGTCATCGAGACAGCGGCCACGGGCACGACGACGTCGCCCTGCGTTCCGAGCACCTCACTCAGCAGGTGCTCGCCCAGGACGGTCGGGGTCGGGTAGTCGAAGATGGCCGTGGACGGCAGGCGCAGCCCGGTGGCGGTGTTGAGCCGGTTGCGCAGTTCGATCGCGGTGAGCGAGTCGAAGCCCAGCTCACGGAACTCGCGGCGCGCCTCCACGGCGTCCGGCGACGGATGCCCAAGGACTGCGGCGGCCTGAGCACGGACCAGATCGACGGCGAACCGGACGCGGTCGGCCTGCGTCATCCCGGCCAACTGCCGCGCCAGCACCCCATCACCGGCGGGCGACGACGATGCCGTACGGCGGGCACTGCGCACGAGCCCACGCAGCAGCGGCGGGATCCGCTCCTGCGGCAGGGCGGGTGGGTTAAACCGCACCGGGACCACCAACGGCGGCTCTGCGCCGAGCGCGGCATCGAAGAGCGCGAGCCCCTGCTCGGTGGTGATCGGCGGCATCCCGGCAGCCGTCATCCGCTGGATGTCCGCCTGGGACATGCCGCCGGTCATCCCGGTGGCCTGCTCCCACAGTCCCCATGCCAGCGACAAGCCCGGCATTCCCTGCGCCCGGCGCTGAGCCATCAACGCGTCCAGCCATGCGTTCGCCGCCGCGTAGTTGCCCTGCCCGGCGCTGCCCATCACTCCGGCGAAGGAGGAGAACACCACGAACGCGGCGAGGTCCATGCCCTGGGTGAGCTCATGGAGGTGCCAGGCCGCATCCACTTTCGGCCGCAGCACCGTGTCCAGCCGCTCCGGGGTCAGCGAGGCGATCGTGCCATCGTCCAGCACACCCGCCGCATGGATCACCACTGTCAGAGCCCGCCCCGCCACAAGCGCCGCGACCTGCTCCCGCTCCGCGACATCGCAGGCGACGATCTCGACGTCAACACCCCGCGCGACCAGCTCGGCCCGCAACTCCGCCGCACCCGGAGCATCAAGCCCGCGCCGACTGGTCAACACCAGATGACGCACCCCATGCTCGGCCACCACATGCC
>NZ_JBSFGF010000073.1:0-2844 GCF_053596455.1 Nonomuraea sp. NPDC001699
GGGAACTGTTCTGGCCCCTCATCACCGGCGCCACCATGGTCATCGCCCGACCCGGCGGACACCGCGACACCGCCTACCTACGCGACCTGATCAAGGACGAGGGCATCACCACCGCCCACTTCGTTCCGTCGATGTTGCAGGCGTTCCTGGAAGAAGAAGGCGTCCAGCCCCCGGCACGGATCATCTGCTCGGGCGAAGCCCTCCCGCCAGGCCACGACCTCCCGGGACTCCACAACCTCTACGGCCCCACCGAAGCAGCCGTGGACGTCTCCTGGCACCCCTGCCAACCAGGAGAAACCCTGACCCCCATCGGGAAGCCGGTCGACAACACCACCCTGCACGTCCTCGACCACAATCTGAACGAAGTCCCCATCGGCACCCCCGGCGAACTCCACATCGGCGGCATCCAACTCGCCCGCGGCTACCTCGGCAAACCGGCACTCACCGCCGAACGCTTCATCCCCGCCCCCAACGGCCAACGCCTCTACAGAACCGGCGACCTCGCCCGCTGGCTCCCCACCGGCGAACTCGAATACCTCGGCCGCACCGACCACCAGGTCAAGATCCGCGGCATGCGTGTGGAGCTGGGAGAGATCGAGGCCGTCCTGCGCGCACGGCCGGGCGTCGCGGCCGCGGCGGCCGAGCTCGTGGACGGCCGCCTGGTCGGCTACGTCGTCGGCGACGTCCCGGACCTGTCCGACCTGCTGCCGGACTTCATGATCCCGACGGCGTGGGTGCGGCTGGACCGCCTGCCCGTCACCTCCAGCGGCAAGCTCGACCGCGCCGCCCTGCCCGCGCCCGAGCGCCCGGCCGACCTGCCGTGGGAGCCGCCGCGCGGCGAGGCGGAACACGCCGTCGCGCAGGTCTGGCAGGAGGTTCTCGGCCTCGACCGGCCCGGCCGGAACGACACCTTCTTCGCCGTCGGCGGCGACTCGATCAGCAGTCTGAAGGTCGTGGCCCGGCTGCGCGCCATGGGCTACGGCGTGGAACTGCAGCACCTGTTCACCCATCAGGCGGTCGCCGAACTGGCCGCCGTCCTGCGGCCGCGGGAGGCCGTACCGGAAACCACGGCGGGAGCCTTCGACCTGCTCAGCCTGGCGGACAGAGAGAGGCTCACGCGATGATCATCGACGCCTACCCGCTCAGCGCGCTCCAGGCCGGGATGCTGTACCACAGCGAGCTGGACGGCGTGACCTTCCACGACCACACCACGCTCACGTTACGCGGCACGTTCGACGAGCCGGCGCTGGTCAGGGCGCTGGAGGAGCTGTCGGCGCGGCACGACGTGCTGCGGACGTCCTTCGACCTGACCGGGTTCAGCGAGCCCGTCCAGCTCGTGCACGACCGCGCCGAGATCCCGCTGACCGTCTCCGGCGGCGAGCCGGAGTACGGGCCGTTCGACTGGACGCGGGCTCCCTTGCTGCGCGTCCACGTACGGCCTGACGCCGACCGGTTCGCGCTGACCGTCTACTTCCACCACGCGATCCTCGACGGGTGGAGCGTCGCGAGGCTGGTCAGCGAGCTGCTGGAGCGCTATGCGACCCCCGGGCTGCCGGTGGAGGCGCCGGCGGCCCGCTTCCGCGACCTGGTGGCGGCCGAGAAGGCCGTGCTCGCCCGGCCGGAGGCGGCGGAGTTCTGGCGGGACGCGGTCGCCGAGGCGCCGGAGGGCCGGCTGCCCCGGATGCCCGGCTACCCCACCGGCGGACCGCGCAAGGTCGAGGTGCTGGCCACGGCGCTCCCCGGCGATCTGGCGAAGGCGCTGGCCGAGGAGGCGGCCGCCGCCCGGGTGCCGCTGCGTTCGGTGCTGCTCGCGGCGCACGCGCGCGTCATGGCCCTGCTCACCGGCGACCCGGACGTCCTCACGGGGATGCTCACGCACAGCCGCCCGGAGAGCGAGGCCGGCGACGAGGTGCTGGGCCTGTTCCTCAACACCGTCCCGCTGCGCGTGCCCGCCGACGCTCCCGACCTGGTCCAGCGGGTCTTCCAGGCGGAGGTGGCGGCGCTGCCGTACCGGCACTTCCCGCTCTTCGAGATCCAGCGGGCCAGCGGCCGCGCGCGTCTGCTGGACACGCACGTGGACTTCCGCGACTTCCAGGTGCGCGGCGGCGCCGCCACGCCCATCGAGGGCCAGGACTTCTTCGAGCAGACCGACTTCGCCTTCAGCGCGGCCTTCGTCCGGACGCCGGGCGGTGGGCTGACGCTGACCATCTCCTACGACAGCACGCAGTTCCCCGCCGACCAGGTCGCGGCGATCCGGGATCACTACCTGCGCGCGTTGTCAGGGGACATCGGCGTCTCGCCGCAGGACGCGGCCCTGCTCGCGCTCTGGAACTCCACCGCGTCCGACCACCCGGGCGGGCTCCTGCACGAGCTGGTCTTCGAGCAGGCCGAGCGCACCCCGGACGCGACGGCGCTGGTCTTCGAGGGCGACCGGCTGACCTACCGCGAGCTGGCCGAGCGGGCCCGCGACGTCGCGGCGGGGCTGCAGGCGCGGGTGGACCAGCCGGTCGGCGTCTGCATGGAACGCGGGCTCGACCTTCCCGTCGTGCTCCTCGGCGTGCTGGCGGCCGGCGGCGCCTACCTGCCGCTCGACCCGGCCGATCCCGAGGAACGGCGCCGCGGCATGCTCGCCGACGCGGGGGCGGAGACCGTCCTCACCGGCGCGGGTTCCGGAGGTCGTTTCACTCCGGCGCGGGTGCGCGAGGACAACCTGGCCTACGTCATCTTCACCTCGGGCTCCACCGGACGACCCAAGGGCGTCGGCGTCTCCCACCGCGCGATCGTCAACCGGCTGCGCTGGATGCAGGACACCTTCCAGCTCACCCCCCAGGACCGCGTCCTGCA
>NZ_JBSFGF010000074.1:0-2551 GCF_053596455.1 Nonomuraea sp. NPDC001699
ACACCCCCCTCATCACCAACACCACAGCCACCCCCACCACCACCCTCCACCCCACCCACTGGGCCACCCACGCCCGCCAACCCGTCCACTTCGCCAACACCATCAACTACCTCCACAACGCCGGCGTCACCACCTACATCGAAATCGGACCCGACAACCCCCTCACCACCCTCACCACCCACAACCTCCCCACCCCCACCACCAACACCCCCCCACCCACCACCATCAACACCCTCCACAAAAACCAACCCGAAACCCCCACCCTCCTCCACGCCCTGGCCACCATCCACACCCACACCACCACCCCCATCACCTGGAACACCCTCCTCACCCCCACCCCAACCAACACCCCCACCAACCTCCCCACCTACCCCTTCCAACACCAGCGCTACTGGCTTCGTCCGGAGCCGGTGGGAGTAGGGGCGGATCAGCTGGGGCTGGCGGGTGCGGATCATCCGTTCTTGGGTGCGGTGGTGGAGGTGCCGGAGCAGGGCGGGCTGGTGTTGACGGGGCGGTTGTCGCTGGCCGCTCATCCGTGGCTGGCCGATCACGCTGTCGGCGGGTCGGTGATTTTTCCTGGTACGGGGTTCGTGGAGTTGGTGATCCGGGCGGGTGACGGGGTCGGCTGTTCGCGGGTTGAGGAGCTGACGTTGGAGGCGCCGTTGGTGCTGGACACCGACTCCTCAGCCCAGGTGCTGGTGCGGGTGTCCGGCGCGGGTGCGGACGGGCGACGCGAGGTCCACGTCTACGCCCGACCGGGAGCAGGGACGGGGACGGCAACCGGGACGGGAGCGGGAACGGCTGCGGGGGAGGGGTGGCGACGTCACGCCAGCGCAGTCATAGCCGAGAGCACGACGGACATCGAGAGCGCCGAGAGCGTGAACGGGGATGGCGCGGAGGCTGGATTCGAGCTGGGTGTGTGGCCGCCGGTGGGGGCGCGGGCGGTGGAAGTGGAGGGCTTCTACCAGAAGCTGGCGGAAACGGGATACGGGTACGGGCCGGCTTTCCAAGGAGTGAAACGGGCCTGGGTGCGCAGGGGAGAGGTGTTCGCCGAGGTTGAGCTGGGTGAGCGGGAGTGTGTGGATGCCGCCCGGTTCGAGGTTCATCCGGCGTTGCTGGACGCGGCCCTGCACGCGATCGGGCTGGCGGAGCAGAACTCTGGCGGGGACGCTGCGGGCGAAGAGAAGATCACGGTGCCGTTCTCCTGGAAGGACGTGAGGTTGTACGCGGCTGCGGCCCGGCAGCTTCGGGTGCGTCTGCGGCTTGCCGAGGACGGCGCGATAACCGTGGAGGCGGCGGACGCAGCGGGAAGGCCCGTGGTCTCGATCGGTTCGCTGGTTCTACGGGAGCTGGGGGAGGGGCAGCTGGTTCGCGCGTCCGGTTCGTCGTCGTCTTTGCTGCGGTTGGACTGGGTGCCGTGGTCAGGGGGCCCGGCGGATTCGGCGCCGGGGGAGGTGATCGTGGTCGGTCCGTCCTCCGGTGATGTGGTGGCGGGGGTGCGGGCGGTTGGTGGCGCTGTCGTGGGCCACTATTCCGACCTGTCGGCGTTGGACGCGGGTCTGGCTGCCGGGGAGCCGACAACTGGGACGGTGATCCTGCACCTGGACATGGGAGCGCCCACCCACGACGAGCACGGTGAGCTGCTGTCGCGGTTGCGTGTGGAGCTGGACCGGGCGGTGGAGGTGTTGAAGGGCTGGCTGGCCAGTGAGCGGTCGGCCGAGACCCGGCTGGTGCTGCTCACCACCGGCGTGGTCACGGTGGGCCACAACGCCGATCCCGGCACCACCGATCCTGACCGTGAGCTGGTAGGGGCGGCGGTGCTGGGGCTGGCGCGGTCGGCGCAGGCCGAGCACCCCGGCCGGTTCCTGCTGGTCGACGTGGACGGACAACTCGCTTCCTGGCAGGCGCTGGCCAACGTGCTGGGCACCGGCAGCGTGCCGGGTGGTGTGGGGGATGAGCCGCAGATCCTGGTCCGCCAGGGCCGGGTCCTGGTCCCACGGCTCACCCCCGCACGGGCCGGGGAGGACCTGGCAGTACCGGACGGAGACGGGGCGTGGCGGCTGGACTGCCCCACGCCCGGCTCGGTCGAAGGACTGGCGCTGGTGCCGGACCCGCGCGCGGACCGGGACCTGGACACCGGGCAGGTACGGGTGCAGGTCCGCGCCGCAGGGCTGAACTTCCGCGATGTGCTCAACGTCCTGGGCATGTATCCCGGTGAGGCCGGTCCGCTCGGTGTCGAGTTCGCCGGTGTGGTGAGCGAGGTCGGCCCGGGAGTGGAGCAGCTCGTCGTAGGCGACCGGGTGATGGGGCTGGGCGAGGGAACGTTCGGCCCTCATGTCGTAACCGATCAGCGATTGATGGTGAAGATCCCTGAAGGGTGGAGCTTCGCCGACGCGGCCGCAGTTCCGGGAGCTTTCGCCACCGCCTGGTACGGGCTGGTCGACCTGGCCGGCCTCTCACGAGGCGAGCGGGTCCTCATCCACGCCGGAGCCGGCGGGGTCGGCATGGCCGCCATCCAGATCGCCCGCCACCTGGGAGCCGAGGTGTTCAC
>NZ_JBSFGF010000075.1:0-2260 GCF_053596455.1 Nonomuraea sp. NPDC001699
GCGTCGATCAACTGCCGTCTGCTCCATTTCGGCGGACGACCACGTCCCGAGGCGGCGGGTAACAGCGGCTCCAGCGCTGCCCACTGTTCATCGGTCAGGTCGTGCCGCCTCGTCACCGCTACGCTGGGCCACGAGGTCTCCGGTACTTGGGTCTTCTTGGTCGTTGAACCAACTACCGGAGGCCTCGTCAATTACCAACGACCGCCACGCCGCGACCCCTCATCACCCTTTGAAAACGCGGCCTAGACGCCCTTCTGATCGCACTCTATGTGTATCTGGACGATCACGTGATGCCCTCGCGGGAACGACCTCGCCGGCGGGGCCGTCCTCCGGTGCTGACAGCCGCCGAGGCGGTGGTCGTGGCGGTGGCCCAGGTGCTGCTGCGATGCGATCAGGAGCGGTACTGGTTACGGACAGCGGCGGCCCGGATCGGTCATCTGTTCCCGCGGCTGCCCTCCCAGGCCGTCTACAACCGGCAGCTGCGGGATCTGGGACCGCAGATGTCGGCGGCGGCGTTGTGGATCTCCCGCCAGATCCCGACCTGGCACGAACCACTCAGGCTGATGGACGGCACCCCGGTCCGCTGCGGCGCCTCACGGGTGACGGTCAACCGGTCAAGCCTGGGCGAGATCGCCGGATACGGCATGGACAAGTCCCACCATGCCTTCTACTGGGGCGCCAAGCTGATGTTGATCACCACTGCCGACGGCGCGGTGACCGCTTTCAGCCTGGCTCATCCCAAAGAACTCGACGAACGCACGCAGGCTCTGCTCCTGCTGCACATCCACACGATCGCGCCTGGACCGTGCCCGATCGTGTGCGACAAGGGTTTCGCCGGCGCCGGCATCGAGGCGGCCGCCGCTGACCTAGGCCATCCATTGATCCGGCCGGCCCGTCAGGACGAACCCGCGTCTGCTCTGCCGTTCCCCGGCTGGCTACGCCAACGCATCGAAGCAATCATCTGGACGTTGAAAAACCAGCTCGGCCTCGAACGCCACAATGCCCGCACCACCGACGGCCTTTGGGCGCGGGTCAGCCAACGCGTCCTCGCCCTCAACGCCGCGATCTGGCACAACTGGAACACCGGCGCCCCCGTGAAACGGTCATTGACCGCCTACGACCATTAGCCCAAATTCACATCAGCGATCTAGGTGCTGTTTCTCAGATCTGCTGACTGAGCGTTCCTGGATCGTCACGATAGGCGTATGGGGCGAGGTGACTTAACCAACGCGGAGTGGGAGCGGCTGGAGCCGCTGCTGCCCGAAGGCGGTCGACAGGGCGGCCGGTGGAACGACCACCGAAAGACGATCAACGGCGTGTTGTACCGGGCTCGCACCGGCCTGCCCTGGCGCGACCTGCCCGAACGATTCGGCCCGTGGATCACCGTCTACAAGCGGCACCGACGCTGGTCTGCCGACGGCACCTGGCAGCGCCTGCTGACCGCGATCCAGGCCGAGCAGGACGCCCAGAGCCAGGTGGACTGGGACATCTCGGTGGACTCCACCACTGTCCGGGCTCACCAGCACGCCGCCGGCGCGCCCCGCGCCCCGCGCCCCGCACCCCCCACACCGCCCGGCCGGCAAAAGGGGGACTCCGCCGGGGCAAACCGGGGCGATCCGGTGCTGGCCACCCTGGCCGCCCGGCTGGCGGAGGTGGTCAGACTGGGGAATGCCTAGGCCGTTCCCATGGCGGGTTCACCACCAAGATCCACCTGTCGGCGGACGGCCGATGCCGTGCGCTGTCCCTGGTCCTGACGCCGGGCCAGTACGGCGACAGCCCACAGTTGCGACGGGTGCTGCGGGCCGTGCGGGTCCCTCGGCCGGGGCCGGGACGCCCGCGTACCCGGCCCGACAGCGTGGCCGCGGACAAGGCGTACTCCTCGCGCGCCAACCGCGTCTACCTGCGCCGCCGCAACATCCGCCACACCATCCCCGAACCCCGTGACCAGCGCGCCAACCGCCGCCGGCGCGGCTCTGCCGGGGGACGGCCCACCGGCTTCGATGCCGAGCGGTACAAGGCGCGCAACGTCGTCGAACGGGCCATCAACCGGTTGAAGAACTTCCGGGCGGTGGCCACGCGCTATGACAAGCGCGCCTACATCTTCCTCGGCACCGTCACCCTGGCCGCCCCGGCCATCTGGCTCCGGACCTGATCTAAGAAACAGTCCCTAGTACTACAGCCTGATTTCGTGATGCATGAGCCAGCGTCTCCAATGGTGGCTGGCTCGGGCGCGGGTCTGGTGGTGGCGCCGGCGTTGGGA
>NZ_JBSFGF010000076.1:0-2232 GCF_053596455.1 Nonomuraea sp. NPDC001699
TGCCCGGCAGCGAGCCGGAGGTCCAGACGACGCTGCCGTCCGGAGAGGCGATGACCTGGACGTTCATCCCGTGCCTGCGGTGCTTGGCCGAGTAGGCCGTATTCCGGTGGCACCCCTACAGCGGCCTACCTGCGTTGATCCTTGAGTTTGCGCCACCCGCCGGCCCGGTTGTCGGCGATGATCTGCCGGAACATCGCGATGAGGGCAGGAGCGTTGATCGTCTCACCTTCGCGGAACGCCACCGTACGGGCGGTCTTGTTGTCGTGGCCGGCCGTGATGATCCCTTCGGGGTCAGGGACAATGCCGCCGTCGTACAGGAACACGTTGACGTGGTCCTTCGCGGCGAGAAACGCGCACACGTTGCCCTGCAGCACGAAGTAGGGCCGGACGGTTCGCTTGATGGTCTCGGTGACTTCGGGGTCGGCGGCATGGATCAGGTCCCGGACCTGCTGGCAGATGTCCTGCTGCCACTCGGGCAGGGCTTTGATGTAGTCGTCCACGCGCGGGTCGGTCTCATAGGGTCGTACGTCGTTCACAGCCAGGCACCCACGATCGCCGAGATGACGAGAATCTTGATCAGCCAGTCGCCCGCGTGCAGCGCCGCGGTGGCGGCGGGGGTCTTCTCCCACATCATGGACCCGGTGAGAAGCACTGCCGGGAACCCGACCCAGAGCACGAGGCCGAGCACCACCGCCGACCACATGCCGGTGAGGCCGGCGTACCGGGCCAAGCCCGCGATCACGGCGGCGACCACGAGGCTGCGCGCCAGCTCCAGAAGGATCTTCAGCGGCGGCGGCCGATCGCCCCGGTCCGGGGCACGCTCACCCAGCAGGCGCTTCTCGACCGGTGTGAGCAGGGCGTAGTAGGCCGAACTGAACACGAACGCCACGATTGCCGCGGCGATGACGGAGATCGAGCTTCCCACGTTCACCTCCTGAGTAAACTAAACGGTACCGTTTATTCGATTCGTAAACTAAACCGTGTAGTATCCTCTGTCAAGGAGGTAGTTCGTTGTCCGCTTCGACACGGGCTGAGGCCCGCTCGGCGCGCAAGCGCCAGGAGATTCTCACGGCCGCACGGTCGGTGTTCACCGCCCACGGTTACGTCGGCACGAGCATGGACGCGGTGGCCGCCGCGGCGGGCGCCTCGAAACGGACGGTGTACCAGTACTTCGCCGACAAGGAGCAACTGTTCGCCGGCGTCGTGCTGGACACCGTCGATCGCGGCTACGAGCACTTCAAGCCCATGATCCTCGCGCTCGCCGAAGTGGACGACCTCGAGACAGCCCTGCGGGACCACGCCCGGATGACGCTCGCCGGGTTGATGAACCCGGAGATACTCCAGATGCGACGCCTCGTCGTCGCCGAGGCGGAGCGTTTCCCGGCGATCGGACGTGAGTACTTCGAACGGAGTTGGGACCGTACCCTGAAGCTCCTCGCGCAGACCTTCGCGAAGCTCACCGAACGTGGCCTGCTGAACACCCCGGACCCCGAGCGCGCCGCCTACATGTTCACCTGGCTGATCGTTTCGGTCCCCACCAACCGAGCCGCCTTCCTGGGCGACGCGTCCGTCGGCTCCCCGGAGGAACTGACCGCCCTGGCCGACGAGGGCACTCGCATCTTCCTCGCCGCCTTCGCCGCCGGTAGCTAGGGGGGCGACACACTCGGCCTGTTGCGGGGGCGATGCGTTCAGGGGAGAAGGCCGTTCACCAGGGCGCGTACGCCCTTGGCGTAGGTGTAGCGGGCGGTCAGGTCTTCCCATCGCCTCGCCACCGTGCTCAGCCGGGGGAACTCCTCGGCGTCCAGTTCGGCGAAGACGCGCTCCCGATAGGTGGGTCCGCCTTCTTCTCGTCGCTTGCGAGCCGCCGCCCGGCGGCTGATCTCGCGGGCGGTGTAGTGCCAGATGATCCGGTACACGTCCACCGCCTCCTCGATCGTCAGCCCCCCGCGTACGGCGGCGTCGACGATCCGCTCCGGGTGGTGATGCGGGCGGAGGTTTCCTCACCGAGGCGGACGTAGCGTCCAAGGCTGGACAAGGCCGTGGGAGCGCGTCGTCCGGAGGTGGGACGCGTCGCTCGGCCAGAGAGACGGGGCCGGCTCGGCGCCCCCATGGCAGTCGGGCGATTGCGGTGGCGCAGTGAGGCTTTTTCATCTGTGGGCGAGCTCGTAGTTCTGCAGGACGGCGATCGCCTTGCACAGCTGGCCCGCCTTGTGCGGGCAGCAGCGGAGCTTG
>NZ_JBSFGF010000077.1:0-1932 GCF_053596455.1 Nonomuraea sp. NPDC001699
TCCGGCGAAGCAGCCGAGCAGGGTGGAGCGGGTCATCCGGCGCGCCACGCGGGCCAGGACGAGGATCGACAAGGTGCCGATCAACGCCGCAGCGAACCGCCAGCCGAACGGGTTGAGCCCGAACAGCCACTCCCCCACGCTGATCATCCACTTGCCCAGCGGCGGATGGGCGACGAACGACGCGCAGTCGGACGGCTCGGCACACTGGCGAAAGATGTCCAGATTCCCGGCGATGAGCCGCCGGTCGGCGACGGGGTTCTTGGCGTCGCCGAGCATCGCGCGCTCGACCCCGTACCTGAGCAGGGAGTAGGCGTCCTTGGCGTAGTAGGTCTCGTCGAAGACGACGGCCTTGGGCTCGCCGAGGCGGACGAACCGCAACAGGCCGCCGAAGAGGGCGACCAGGAGCGGGCCCGCCCAGCCTAAGAGCGGCCGCCCCTGGAACGGCGGGACCAGTCTCCGAGCCGTCTCCCCCATGTTGATCACCCTATGCGCTTGTGCACCAGGTCATACAGCTCCCGTCTCGGCACCCCCGCGCCCTTGGCCACGTCGGCGATGGCGGTCCTGCGCTGCTCGCCCTCGGCCACCCGGCGGTCGACCTCGGCGACCAGCTCGTCCATGTCGGGCTCGCCCGCACCGGGCACGCGGCCCGCGACAACCACGGTGATCTCGCCCTTGACGCCGCCCGCGGCCCACTCGGCCAGCTCGCCGAGGCCGCCGCGGCGCACCTCTTCGTACGTCTTGGTCAGCTCGCGGCAGACGGCCGCCGGGCGGTCGGCCCCGAACGCCTCGGCCATGGCGCCCAGCGACTCGGCCAGCCGGTGGGGAGCCTCGAAGAAGACCATTGTCCGTTCCTCGGCGGCCAGTGCGGACAGCCGCCGCGCCCGGTCGCCGGTCTTGCGCGGGGGGAAGCCCTCGAAGCAGAACCTGTCGCTGGCCAGCCCCGACACCGCGAGGGCCGTGGTGACGGCGCTCGGCCCCGGCAGCGCGGTCACCGTGATGCCCGCCTCGACCGCCAGGTGGGTGAGGCGGTAGCCGGGGTCGGACACCCCGGGCATCCCGGCGTCGGTGATGACCACGACCGTGCGGCCCTGTCTCAGCGCCTCGACGAGCTCCTGGGCACGGCCCGCCTCGTTCTGGTCGTAGTAGGACACCACCCGGCCGCTGATCTCCACGCCCAGCTCGGTGGCGAGCCTGCGCAGCCGTCTGGTGTCCTCGGCGGCCACCACGTCGGCCCCGGCGAGCACCTCCCGCAGCCGCGGCGAGACGTCACCCGCCTGACCGATGGGCGCTCCGGCCAGCACCAACCTGCCTTCTTCAGTCACCAGACCATTGTGGCAGGGCATACCAATTAGACCGTGATTCTTGCAGTACCTAACGGCTTGGGGCCCGTACGATGTCCGAATGGCGGTGACCGATTCCCCGTACCAGGCCTACGACAACCCGGAGGTCGGCGAGAGTCATTCGCAGACGCGGTCCCTGCGTGACCGGGTGATCCCCCCCATGCGCGGCAGCGTCCTGTGGGGGTGGGTCGGCCCGCTGCTCATCACGCTCTTCGGCGGGATCCTGCGCTTCGTCAATCTGGGCCACCCCCGGGCCGTGGTCTTCGACGAGACCTACTACATGAAGGACGCCTTCTCCCTGATCAACTGGGGCGTCGAGCGCGTCACGATCAAGGACGCGGACAAGGCGATCCTGGCCGGGAAGACCGACATCTGGCAGTCGTGCACGCAGGAGACGCTCGACAAGTGCGCCTCGTACGTGGTGCACCCCCCGCTGGGCAAGTGGATGATCGGCGCCGGTGAGTGGCTGTTCGGGCTCAACCCGTTCGGCTGGCGGTTCGCCGCGGCGTTGATCGGCACCTTGTCGATCCTCGTCCTGGCCCGCGTGGCGCGCCGGATGACCCGCTCCACCCTGCTCGGCTGCTTCGCCGGG
>NZ_JBSFGF010000078.1:0-1845 GCF_053596455.1 Nonomuraea sp. NPDC001699
CCGCGCCGAGGGTGCTCTCGGCGGCGTCGGCCGGGATCGCCGTCGCCAGTGCGGTGATCAGGCCGAGGGCGCCTAACGCGCCGGTGATCAGTGCCCGGCGGCGCGCGCCGCGCGGCCGCCGGGCGGTCGGTGGGGACATGGCGTTGACACGCATGGTTCGAGCCTCCAAAGGCGAATCATGGGGGAGGGATCGTGCGGGGCGCGACCCGTGCGCCGGTGGGGACGCACACCACAGGCGCCGGGACGGTAGTCCGTGTGCTGGACGCCGCCGATCCGATAGGGGGACCACCTCGGGCACTCAGTGTGAGAATGGCGGCCGAAAATTGTCAAGGACGCAGTGAAAATTTCCGGCTCCGCCCGTGCCGTTCGTCTCGATTGAGCAGGTGCAACGTGCATCTTGGTGCCCGGAAAGTTTCGTCAGCTCCTGTCGTGGGGAGGCGGATGAAAGTTTCATGGCGACGCTCTCGCCGGCCCTCTCGATAATTCAAGGTGAGCGGGCTCGGCGGTCGCCTCCTCCGGTCGCCGCGCGTCACGGCGCTCTTGACAGCGCCGTTCCGGCTCGTATTTGCTCCCTCCGTCCCTTCCATCGGCCCGGAAGAGCTCGACCGGTCAGCGCCTTTGTTAGCGCTAACAGACGAGAGGTGGATGCATGAGACCAGGCGAATCGCGCAGGAGAAGGCGCGCGGGCATCGGAGCCGCGCTGGCGGCTGTGATCACGGCGGCGGCCACCACGTTGGCCATGTTCCTCACCACTGCTCCGGGAGCGTCGGCGGCGGCCTTGACCGAAGTGACGAACTTCGGGAGCAATCCCGGCGGACTGCGGATGTACCTCTACGTCCCCGACAGGGTGGCGGCCAGGCCGGGCGTCCTGGTGGCGATGCACGGCTGCAACGGCTGGGCTCCGGGCTTCCACCAGGGCACCGAGTTCGCCTCGCTGGCCGACCGGTACGGCTTCATCGTCATCTATCCGCAGGCGAACAAGACCGCCAACGGCCTGTCGAACTGCTTCGACGTGTGGTCGAACGAGGCTCTGCGGCACGGCGGAGGCAGTGACCCGGTGTCGATCGTCTCCATGACGAACTACGTGCTGCAACGCTACGGCGGTGACCCGCAGCGGGTGTTCGCGACCGGTTTCTCCTCCGGGGCGATGGAGACCAACAACCTGCTCGCCACCTACCCCGACGTGTTCAAGGCGGGAGCGCCGTTCTCGGGTGTCCCCTACGGCTGCCTCGGGCCGGCCGGATGTGGGGACAAGACGCCGCAGCAGTGGGGTGACCTGGTCAGGAACGCCTATCCCGGCTACACCGGGCCCCGGCCTCGCGTGATGGCCTGGCACGGCACCGCCGACTCCGTCCTGCCGTACACGATGTTGCAGGAGGAGGTCGACCAGTGGACCAACGTCCACGGACTGGGCCAGACCCCCGCCTCCACCGACAGTCCGCAGTCCGGCTGGACGCGGCGGGTGTTCGGTTCCGGGCAGGTCGAGGCGTACACCGTCGCCGGCGCCGGTCACGACCTGCCCCACCCGGGGATGGCGGCGTACGCCATTCGCTTCTTCGGCCTGGACGGCGGGTCGTCCACCACGACGCCGACTCCACCACCCGCAGGTCAGATCAGGGGAGTGGCCTCCGGCCGCTGCGTGGACGTGCCCAACGCCGCCACCACCGACGGCACCGCCGTGCAACTGTGGGACTGCAACGGCCGCACCAACCAGCAATGGACCCAGACCTCGGCCGGAGAACTGAAGGTGTACGGCAACAAATGCCTGGACGCCGGCGGCACCGGCAACGGCGCCAGAATCCAGATCTACTCCTGCTGGGGCGGCGACAACCAGAAATGGCGCCT
>NZ_JBSFGF010000079.1:0-1742 GCF_053596455.1 Nonomuraea sp. NPDC001699
CAGCGGTTGCTGCTGGAAGTGTCGTGGGAGGCGATCGAACGGGCCGGGATCGACCCCGTCTCGCTGCGCGGGAGCCGTACCGGAGTCTTCGCCGGCGTCACGTATCACGACTACGCCTCCAGCGTGGAGTTCCCGCCGGACGTGATGACCTTCTTCGGCACCGGCAACGCGGGCAGCGTGCTGTCCGGCCGGGTGTCCTACGCGCTGGGGCTGGAGGGCCCGGCGATGACCGTGGACACCGCGTGCTCGTCGTCGCTGGTGACGATGCATCTGGCGGCGCAGGCGCTGCGGTCGGGCGAGTGCTCACTGGCGCTGGCCGGTGGGGTGACGGTGATGGCGTCGCCGGGTGTGTTCATCGACTTCAGTGCGCAGGGCGGGCTGGCGGCCGACGGGAGGTGCAAGCCGTTCGCCGATGCGGCGGACGGCACCAGCTGGGCCGAGGGCGTCGGCGTGGTGATGCTGGAGCGGTTGTCGGACGCGCGGCGCAACGGCCACCAGGTGCTCGCGGTGGTGCGGGGGTCGGCGGTCAATCAGGATGGGGCGTCCAATGGGCTGACGGCGCCGAACGGCCCTTCTCAGCAGCGGGTGATCCGCCAGGCGCTCACGAGCGCCGGGTTGACGCCGTCTGAGGTGGATGCGGTGGAGGGGCACGGGACCGGGACGACGCTGGGTGATCCGATCGAGGCTCAGGCGTTGCTGGCGACCTATGGTCAGGATCGGGAGCGTCCTCTGCTGTTGGGGTCGATCAAGTCGAACATCGGTCATGCGCAGGCGGCTGCGGGCGTCGCGGGTGTGATCAAGATGGTCATGGCGATGCGGCACGGCCTGCTGCCGAAGACTCTCTACGTGGACGCGCCGTCCTCGCACGTGGACTGGTCGGCCGGGGCGGTGGAGCTGCTGACCGAGGCCAGGCCCTGGCCCGCGGTGGAGCGGCCGTGGCGGGGGGGTGTGTCGTCGTTCGGGATCAGCGGCACCAACGCGCACGTGATCATCGAGCAGGTGCCGGAAACCGGCGCTCCTCAAGCACCCACCGCGGGTGTGGGCCCGGTGCTGGTGTCGGGCCGAACGGCCGGTGCGTTGTGCGCTCAGGCTGAGCGGTTGGCGTCATTCCTGGACGCATCGCCTGACGTGGGGCTGACCGACGTGGGGTTGTCGCTGGCCACGACACGGTCGGCCTTCGAGCATCGGGCTGTGGTGGTCGCCGGGGATCGTGCGGGGGTGCTGGCCGGGCTGGCGGCGCTCGCCGAGGGGCGTTCGGGTGCCGGGGTCGTGCGTGGGACGGCGGGCTCGGAGCCGAAGCTGGCGGTGCTGTTCACCGGCCAGGGGAGCCAGCGGGCTGGGATGGGGCGGGGACTGTATGCGCGGTTCCCCGTGTTCGCGCAAGCCTTTGATGAGGTGGTCGCGGAGTTCGATTCGTCGGTGTTCGCGCGGGAAGACGTGGAGCGGACGGGGTGGGCGCAGCCGGCGCTGTTCGCCCTGGAAACCGCCCTGTTCCGGCTGGTGGAGTCCTGGGGAGTCAAACCTGAGGTGCTGGCCGGGCACTCGATCGGGGAGCTTGTGGCTGCGCATGTGGCCGGGGTGTTGTCTTTGCCGGATGCGTGTGTGTTGGTGGGGGCTCGTGCTCGGTTGATGCAGGCGCTTCCCGCCGGTGGGGTGATGGTGGCGGTGCAGGCTGGCGAGGTGGAGGTTTCCGGTTTTGCCGGGGTGTCGGTCGCGGCGGTGAACGGTCCGTCGTCGACGGT
>NZ_JBSFGF010000080.1:0-1545 GCF_053596455.1 Nonomuraea sp. NPDC001699
CGAGTGCGGGTTGGCGGACCCGAAGGTGGTGGCGCGGTGCATGCCCTTGACCGACGTCATCGCCGCTCGCGCGGTCGACATCGCGTCGCGGGCGCGGTCCCCGTTACCCCACGCTGGCCTGCTCGGCCTTCGCACGGGTTCGCGCCAGCCGGTAGGAATCGGTTCCGGTTTCGATGATTGCTCCGCCGAAGGTGAGCCGGTCGACGATGGCCGGGCAGAGCCGAGGGTCAGTGAAGGTCTTGGTCCAACCGCCGAAGGACTCGTTTGAGGCGATGGCCAGGCTGTTCTTCTCCTCGCGCTCGGTCAGCACCTGGAACAGCAGCTCAGCGCCTCGGCGGTCCAGCTCCATGTAGCCTAGTTCGTCAATGCAGAGCAGGTCGACGCCGACCGTAGCGGGCGATTGTTTTGGATAGCTGCTTGTCGTCGGAAGCCTCGACCAGCTCGTTGACGAGCTTGGTCGCCAGGATGTATTTCACCCGGAATCCCGCCATCGCAGCCTCGGTTCCCAACGCGATGAGCAGATGTGACTTTCCGGTGCCCGAATCGCCGATCAGGCAGAGCGGCTGGCCCTTCTTCACCCATTCACATGAGGCCAGGGTGTGGATCACCGCCGGGTCGATGCTGGGGTTGGCGTCGAAGTCGAACTCGCGCAGCGACTTGTCGCGGGGGAACTGAGCGGCCTTGATACGACGTTCAGAGCGGCGCCGTGCACGATCGTCGCACTCGGCCATCAGCAGCTCAGCGAGGAACCCGCGGTAGGACATTTGCTCGCGGGCGGCGGCCTCGGCGAGTTCGGGGAACTTCGCCCGAATGGTTGGCAGCCGCAGCATCCGGCAGGCTGTGTCCACGGCAGTCTCCGCGGCCTGCTCGGTCAGCCCGCGATTGCGGTTGAACATCATTGCGTCTCTCCCTCACTGGAGGAGCCCTGACCGCTGGATCGGCGGCGCAGTAGCTGGTCATAGACCGCAACCGAAGGCAGCGGCCGGTTGTCGGGCGGAAGCTGGGCCAGCCTCCGCGCGGTCAGCGACGTCACCGTGGCGTGCTGGGTGGGCTCCGGCGGCTGCTGCGATGAGGTCACCGACTCCGCCTGATCGGCTTCGGCCGCCTTACGAGCTTCCAGCGCCACCGCATCGGCGGTCAATGCGCCGGCGCGAAGTGCGGCGGCGATCCCGGCGACGAGGTGTTCGTGGGCCATATGGCGACCCAGCAACAGCACCTCGACCAGGGCTTTAGTGCCCTCGGAATCGCCGTGTGCTTTGCAGGCGGCAGCCCACCACTCGTCATGCACTGGGGTGAAACGCCCAGCTGCGCGGGCCTGATCCAATGCTGTGGCGCCCGGCAACGCGCCGGGCTTGCGCACCAACGCCTCCAGGTAGTGGTCCAGCACCAGGCGAGCTTGGCCCTTGGCCTTCAATCGCTCATGGCGGGCGACAACCTCGCGCCCGTCAAAGACGACCAGTTCGGAGGCGTGCAGAACTACGCGCACGTTTCGGCCGATCAGGCGCACCGGCACCGAGTAACGGTTCGTGCGGACGTGGATCTGGC
>NZ_JBSFGF010000081.1:0-1457 GCF_053596455.1 Nonomuraea sp. NPDC001699
GGTGAGCGGGATGCGGTGGTGGTGCAGGTGTGGGTGGCTGCGCCGGATGAGGTGGGTCGTCGTGATCTGGGCGTTTATGCCAGACCGGCGGAAGCTGGTGAGGAGGTGCCCTGGGTGCGGCACGCCACCGGCGTCCTGGCGGTGGCGGGGGAGGTCGGGGAACGGCTCGATGCCGCAGCCTGGCCGCCGCCGGGTGCGTCCATGATCGATGTGGCGCGGATTCACGAGCGGCTGGCCGAGGACGGGTTCCGCTACGGGCCGGTGTTCCAAGGGCTGCGGGCAGCTTGGCGGGGCGCGGACGGTGACGTGTTCGCCGAGGTCGCGCTGCCCGAGCAGGTCGCCGATGCGGGGCTGTTCGGCGTGCATCCAGCGCTGCTGGACTCGGTCCTCCACGTGCTGCCGTTCGCCGGGCTGGGCGGTTGGAGCCTGGACGGTGCGGGGGGCCTTCGGCTGCCGTTCTCGTGGAGTGACGTGTGTCTGCACGCGGGTGGCGCCTCGTTCCTCCGAGTACGGCTGGCCAGAACGGGTGATGAGTCGGTTTCGCTGGCGGCGGTGGACGCTGCCGGGGAGCCGGTGTTGTCGGTGGGGTCGCTGGTGCTGCGTCCGTTCTCGGCGGATCAGGCAACCGTGGCCGGCCGGGGGGCGGAGCGGGACGGGTTGTTCCACCTGGACTGGACTCCGGTGCAGACGGAGGACGCGGGATCTGTATCCGTGGCTGTGATCGGTTGCGAGGGAATGGAACTATGCGCCCCGATGCGGGGGCCGGTCGACGTTCATCGGGATCTGCCGTCGCTGATCTCGGCCGGGCCGGTTCCCGGTGCCGTGCTGGTCGGGGTCATCGCTGATCCGGCGGAGAGCGCGGCGGCCGTGGCGCATGAGGTGACCGCTTCGGTGCTCGTTCTGTTGCAGGAGTGGTTGGCCGATGAGCGGCTGGAAGGTTCGCGGTTGGTGTTTGTGACGCGGGGTGCGGTGGCGGTTGGTGAGGGTGAGTTCGTCGCGGATCTGGCTGCTGCGGCGGTGTGGGGTTTGGTGCGGTCTGCGCAGTCGGAGAATCCGGGCCGGTTCGTGTTGCTGGATGTGGATGCTGAGCTGGGGGGTGGTCTGCTGGGTGGGGTGCTGGCTTCTGGTGAGCCGCAGGTGGCGGTTCGCAACGGTCAGGTGTGGGTGTTGCGGTTGGTGTCGGGGGCTGGGTTGTTGCCGCCGTCTGGGGTGCCGTGGCGGTTGGGGAGCCGGGCGAAGGGGAGTTTGGATGCTCTGGAGTTGGTGGAGTTTCCGCAGGCTGCTGCGCCGTTGGCGGTTGGGCAGGTGCGGGTCGAGGTTCACGCTGCTGGGTTGAATTTCCGGGATCTGCTGGATGGGTTGAATGCTCTGGGCTGGTTCCAGGACAAGGTCGGGCTGATGGGTGGTGAGGTGGCCGGTGTGGTGCTGGAGGTCGGGCCAGAAGTTGTCGATCTCCA
>NZ_JBSFGF010000082.1:0-1425 GCF_053596455.1 Nonomuraea sp. NPDC001699
TGGCCAGCGTGCCATCCACCGCACCGCCCGGCGCGCTGGTTGTGCCCAGTACGTTGGCCAGCGCCTGCCAGGAAGCGGGTTGTCCGTCCACGTCGACCAGCAGGAACCGGCCGGGGTGCTCGGCCTGCGCCGACCGCGCCAGCCCCAGCACCGCCGCCCCCACCAACTCGCGGCCATCATTCCCGGGACCGCTGTTGCCGGGATCGGCGTTGTGCCCAACCGTGACCACACCGGTGGTGAGCAGCACCAGCCGGGTCTCGGCCAGCCGCTCACTGGCCAGCCAGCCCCGCAGCACCTCCACCACCCGATCCAGCTCCACACGCAACCGCGACAGCAGCCCGCTAGGCCCGCCATGCCCATCGTGGACGTCATGCCCGTCGTGGATGTCCCGGGTGTCCTGGGTGTCCTGGGTGTCCTGGGTGTCCTGGGTGTCCTGGGTGTCCTGGGTGTCGTCGTGGGTGTCGTGGGCGGAGACTTCCATGTCCAGGGACAGAATCACTGTCTCAGCCGTCGGCTCGCCTGAAGCCAGCCCGGCATCCAACGCCGGTAGATCGCAGTAGCGGCCCGCGACAGTGCCGCCAGCCGCCTGCACCGCCGCCACCACATCACCCGAGGACGGGCCGACCACGATCACTTGGCCCGGTGTCACGTCCGACGCAGCCTCTGATGCCGTGTGTGATGCCCCTTCTACGAGCTTGCCCGCCGGTCGCCCTGCTGGGTTGCCTGGTATGGGCAGCCATTGCAGCTGATGCAACCCTTCAACCACGGGCCGCTCACCTGCCCGCAGCCCGCCGCTAGCCAGCCCGTCCGCCGGTAGAGGGCGTGAGATCAGACTCGTCACCACCGCCACCGGGGCACCGCTGCCATCGGCCATCCGGATACTGACGCCACCATCGGCATCGGCGGCCGGTTGGACATGCACCCGCAACTGCCGGGCGCCGGAGGCCAGCAGTTCCACCCCGGTCCAAGCGAACGGCAACATCACCCCCGCCCCGCCAGGATTGCCGGCCCCGTTGGTTTGGTCGATGTGGGCGGGCAGGCTGGTGGCATGCAAGGCGGCATCCAGCAACGCCGGATGAACCCCGAACCGGGCCGCATCCACACACTCCCGCTCACCCAGCTCGACCTCGGCGAACACCTCTCCCTCACGCACCCAGGCCCGCTTCAACCCCCGAAAAGCAGGCCCATACCCGTAACCCTCATCGGCCAGCTTCTGGTAGAAGCCCTCCACCTCCACCGCCCGCGCCCCCACCGGCGGCCACACACCCAGCTCGAAACCAGCCCCCGCACCATCCCCGTTCACGCCCTCGGCGCTCTCGATGTCCGTCGTGCTCTCGGCTATCACCGCGCTGGCGTGACGCCGCCACCCCTCGCCCAGCCCAGCTCCCGCACCCGTCCCCGTCCCTGCTCCTGCTCCTGCCGGTC
>NZ_JBSFGF010000083.1:0-1405 GCF_053596455.1 Nonomuraea sp. NPDC001699
CTGGGGCTGGCGGGTGCGGATCATCCGTTCTTGGGTGCGGTGGTGGAGGTGCCGGAGCAGGGCGGGCTGGTGTTGACGGGGCGGTTGTCGCTGGCTGCTCATTCGTGGCTGGCCGATCACGCTGTCGGCGGGTCGGTGATTTTTCCTGGTACGGGGTTCGTGGAGTTGGTGATCCGGGCGGGTGATGGGGTCGGCTGTTCGCGGGTTGAGGAGCTGACGTTGGAGGCGCCGTTGGTGCTGGACACCGACTCCTCAGCCCAGGTGTTGGTGCGGGTGTCCGGTGCGGGTGCGGACGGGCGACGTGAGGTGCACGTCTACGCCCGACCGGCAGGAGCAGGAGCAGGGACGGGGACGGGTGCGGGAGCTGGGCTGGGCGAGGGGTGGCGGCGTCACGCCAGCGCGGTGATAGCCGAGAGCGAGATGAACGCCGCGAGCGCGACGAACATCGAAAGCGCCGACAGTGTGGGCGTTGGTGCGGGCGTGGACGGCAGTGGTGGTGCGGCTGTTGATTTCGCGTTAGACGTGTGGCCGCCGGTGGGGGCGCGGGCGGTGGAGGTGGAGGGCTTCTACCAGAAGCTGGCCGATGAGGGTTACGGGTATGGGCCGGCTTTTCGGGGGTTGAAGCGGGCCTGGGTGCGTGAGGGGGAGGTGTTCGCCGAGGTCGAGCTCGGTGAGCGGGAGTGTGTGGATGCGGCCCGGTTCGGGGTTCATCCGGCGTTGCTGGATGCCGCCTTGCATGCCACCAGCCTGCCCGCCCACATCGACCAAACCAACGGGGCCGACAATCCTGGCGGGGCGGGGGTGATGTTGCCGTTCGCTTGGACCGGGGTGGAACTGCTGGCCTCCGGCGCCCGGCAGTTGCGGGTGCACGTTCAACCGGCCTCCGATGCCGGTGGTGGTGTCAGTATCCGGATGGCCGATGGCAGTGGTGCCCCGGTTGCGGTGGTGACGAGTCTGGTCTCACGCCCTCTGCCGGCGGACGGGCTGGCTAGCGGCGGGCTGCGGGCAGGTGAGCGGCCCGTGGTTGAAGGGTTGCATCAGCTGCAATGGCTGCCCATACCAGGCAACCCAGCAGATGCAGCATCAAAGGCAGCATCGGACGCGACACCGGGCCAAGTGATCGTGGTCGGCCCGTCCTCGGGTGATGTGGTGGCGGCGGTGCAGGAGGCTGGCGGCACTGTCGTGGGCCACTACCGCGACCTACCGGCGTTGAACACGGCACTGGCTGCCGGAGAGTCGACAGCCGAGACGGTGATCCTGTCTCTGGACATGAGAGCTCCCACCCACGACACCAACGACGAGCATGGTGAGCTGCTGTCGCGGTTGCGTGTGGAGCTGGATCGGGTGGTGGAGGTGCTGCGGGGCTGGCTGGCCAGTGAGCGGCTGGCCGAGACCCGGCTGGTGC
>NZ_JBSFGF010000084.1:0-1372 GCF_053596455.1 Nonomuraea sp. NPDC001699
CTAGTACTACAGCCTGATTTCGTGATGCATGAGCCAGCGTCTCCAATGGTGGCTGGCTCGGGCGCGGGTCTGGTGGTGGCGCCGGCGTTGGGACCAGGCCAACGCGTACGTGAGCGGCCGGGTGGCCGTGGCGGTCAGGTGTGCCAGCAGACGGCGGATCTCGGCTGGTGTGAGGCCGACCAGGCCGCTCGGGCTTTTGGGGAATTCGCGGCGGTGACGGCCAGGTAGGCGTGGGCGAGCATCGCGAGGGTGACGTGGCGGTGCCAGGCGTCGTAGCGCCGGACCTGGTAGTGGTCCAGGCCGGTCTCGTTCTTGGCGCTTTGGAAGCACTCCTCGATCGCCCAGCGGGCGCCGGCGACCGTGATGAGGTCCTCCAGCGTGGTGCCGACCGGGGCATGGCACAGGTAGTAGGCCAGCTCGAGCTCGCCTTTGGCGTTGGGGGTCAGGCTGCGCCGGACCAGCAGCCAGCGCTGGTAGCCGGGCTCGACCTCGAAGTGCACATCGGCCAGCGCCCAGTCATACAGCCGCTCTCCCTTGGCGCCCTGGCCGCAGGAACGGCGCTTCCACGCCTCGGCCGGCGCCTGGGCGGCCAGGGTGTCGGCGCGGGTGTCTCCGCTCCACCCCATGGCCACGGTCTGGTTCTTGGGTACCGCCACCACATAGCTCATGTGGTGTTCTTCCAGGAAGCGCCGGAACTTGAAGTCCATGCCGTAGGCCTCATCGGCCGTCACCCAGCAGGCCGGCACGCCTGCTTCCACGGCACGGGCCAGCATCTGCCGCGCCAGCATCGGCTTGGTCGCGAACGCCACGCCCTGGCCGATGCCCGCCGCCGCGCACCGCGCGTGATCCTCGATCCACGACTTCGGCAGATACAACTCGGCGTCGATCAGCGCCCGCCCCAGCGGAGAGGCGTAGGCCAGGAACACGCCCAGCTGGCAGTTCTCCACCCGGCCGGCCGTGCCGGAGTACTGGCGCTGCACCCCGGCCGACTTGTCACCCTTCTTCAAGAAGCCGGTCTCGTCCACGATCAGCACGCCATCACGATGGCCGAGATGGTCCATCACGTATCCGCGCAGGTCGGCTCGTACCTGTCGGGGATCCCAGCGGGCGCTGTTGAGCAGGCGCTGCATCCGATCCGGAGCCGCGTCCCCGGCCGCCTCGGCCAGCTGCCAGCCGTTCTTACGCTCGATCGGTGCCAGCAGTCCCATCACATAGGCTCGCGCCTGCCTGCGCGGTTCCACTCGCCCGAACCGGCCTGCTACTCGCCCGAACAGCGCATCCAGCCCTGACACCCATGATTGAAGATCATCAGCGGTTAACTCATCAGGCATGACCACAGACTACAGATCACAAAGCCTGGCTGTAGTACTAG
>NZ_JBSFGF010000085.1:0-1319 GCF_053596455.1 Nonomuraea sp. NPDC001699
CTGACAGAGATGATGTAGGTGAGCACCTCCCGCCAGTCCTGACCCAACCTCTGACTGACCTCGGGTCTTCAACGGGATCTGTCGGTCTGAGCGGGAGGTGCTCAGCTGCACCACCGGACGTGGCGTTGTGACCTCATAGGAGCCTGGCCAGAGGCCCCTTCTCTGTCTTGTCCGCCCTGCCCAGCCGGTGCGTGCCGCCCTGCCCACCGGTCAAGAGCACAGGACGACGATGCCCTCCATTACACCCGACACCACCGCGATCGACGAAGTCGCCGGCGGCGTCGATACCCATCAAGACACCCACACCGCAGCTGTGATCGACATGATCGGCCGGGTCCTGGGCAGCGAGCAGTTCCCCACCGGCACCACCGGATACGCCGCCCTGCTGACCTGGATGCAGTCGTTCGGCACGGTGACGGTCATCGGAGTCGAGGGCACCGGCGCCTACGGAGCCGGACTGGCCCGCCACCTGCGCGAGCAGGGAATGAACCTGGCCGAGATCGACCGGCCCGACCGCAAGACCCGCCGTTTCCAGGGCAAGTCCGACCCGATCGACGCGATCCAGGCGGCCAAGGCGGCCCTGGCCGGCGACCGGACCGGCACGCCCAAGCAGCGCGATGGCCGGGTGGAAGCCCTGCGCTGCTTGCGCGTCGCCCGCCGCTCGGCCGTCGACCAGCGCGCCGACACCCAGCGCCAGATGAAAGCCCTGATTGTCACCGCCCCCGACGGCCTGCGCACCCAGCTGCGCGGACTGCCGGTCAAGAAACTCATCACCACCTGCGCCACCCTGCGTCCCGACCACGCGCACGCCCACGACCCGGTCACCGCGACCATGATCGCGCTGCGTTGCCTGGCCCGCCGCCATCAGCAGCTCACCGCGGAGATCGGCGACCTCGACGAACTTGTGGAACCCCTCGTGGCCGCCATCAACCCCGGTCTGCTCGCTGCCTACGGCCTGGGCCCTGACACCGCCGGCCAGCTCCTGGTCACCGTCGGGGAGAACCACGACCGGCTCGGCTCCGAAGCCGCCTTCGCCATGCTCTGCGGAGTCGCCCCGATCCCCGCGTCATCCGGCAAAACCCACCGCCACCGTCTCAACCGCGGCGGCGACCGCCAAGCCAACGCAGCCCTCTACCGCATTGCGGTGGTCCGCCTGCGCTGGGACCCCCGCACCCGCGACTACATGGAACGACGCACCAAAGACGGCCTGTCCAAGAAGGAAATCATCCGCTGCCTCAAGCGCTACATCGCCCGCGAGCTCTACCAGATCATCACCAAGCGATCATGATCGCCCCACTTGACGTCAATAGGAGCATCCC
>NZ_JBSFGF010000086.1:0-1293 GCF_053596455.1 Nonomuraea sp. NPDC001699
TGAGGTGCCCAGCAGATTCCGGACAGTCGGCTACATAAGCTGACAGAAGTCTGGAAGAGGTAGGTACGTGACGAGGCGTCGTAGGCAGTTCTCGCCGGAGTTCAAGGACGAGGCCGTCCGCATGGTGCTGGAGGGTGATCGGACGGTCGCGTCGGTGGCGCGCGAGTTCGGGATCAACGCCAGCACCCTGGGCAGCTGGGTGAACCGGCATCGGATCGTGAACGCTCAGGACGAGCAGCCGGGGCCGGTTGCCGGGCCGGACCGGGCCCGAATCCGGGAGCTGGAGCGGGAGAACGCCGAGCTGCGCGAGAAGTTGATCTTCCTGAAAAAAGCGGCCGCCTTCTTCGCGGCCGAGACTCGATGACGCTCGCCAAGTACGAGCTCATCGACGCGGAGAAGGCTCGTCACTCGATCGTGAAAATGTGCGCCTGGCTCGGCGTGTCCCGCTCGGGCTACTACGAGTGGCGCGAGCGGCCGGCCTCGGCCACCGCGCAACGCCGCGCGCTGCTGGCCGCGCTGGTCGCCGAGATCTTCGCCGACGCGCATGAGACCTACGGCTATCGGCGGGTGCACGCCGCCCTGGCCCGTCGCGGCGAGCACTGCTCGGCCGAGCTGGTCCGTGCCCTGATGCGCGAGCAGGGCCTCCTCCCGGCCCAGGCACGCGCCTTCCGGCCGGTCACCACCGTGCAAGACGGTGAGTTGCGCGGCATCCCCGACTTGATCGGCCGTGACTTCACCGCTGATCGGCTGGGCGTCAAGCTGGTCGGCGACATCACCTACGTCCGGACCTGGGAGGGCTTCCTGTATCTGGCCACGGTGATCGACTGTCACAGCAAGGCGGTGCTGGGCTGGGCGATGGCCGACCACTACCGCACCGAGCTGATCAAGGACGCGATCCGGATGGCCGACGGCACCGGACTGCTCCAGCCTGGTGCCGTGTTCCATAGCGACCGCGGCTCGAATTACACCAGCGACGAGTTCGGCCGGTTCCTGACCGGCCTGGACATCCGCCGCTCGGTCGGCCGCACCGGCATCTGCTACGACAACGCGATGGCCGAGTCGTTCTTCAGCGCGATCAAGAACGAGTGGCTGCACCGTTTCGTCTTCACCACCCGGGCCAAGGCGAAAAGCCAGGTCATCCGCTACATCGAAGGGTTCTACAACCGTCGGCGCCTGCACTCGGCGCTCGGTTACCGGCCGCCCCTGGAGGTTCTCAACGAGGCCCTTTCAACCCAGACGGCCGCATAGGCTGCGCTCATAACACAGCTGTCCGGAATCACCGTGGCCCCTCAG
>NZ_JBSFGF010000087.1:0-1267 GCF_053596455.1 Nonomuraea sp. NPDC001699
TGCCCCGGACCACGCCGACCCCGGGCTCACCCGACGCCACCGCCCGCAGGTCCCCGCCTACGACCACCGCACGGTGCTCGAACATCGACCGAGTCATGGCGAGCGAGTACCCCACATCCACCGGCCGCAGACCATCCACGTGCGCAAGCAGCCGACCCGCCTGCGCCCGCAACGCCTCTTCCGACTTCGCCGACACCACCCACGGCACCGTGCCATGAGGACCAGCGCCGCCTGCCGTACCGACAGGCTCCTCCACCACCGGCCCCTGCTCCAGGATCACATGCGCGTTGGTGCCGCTGATCCCGAACGACGACACACCCGCCCGCCACGGCCGATCCACCTGCGGCCAGGGCCTGGCCTCGGTCAGCAGCTCCACCGCACCCGACGACCAGTCCACATGTGAGGTCGGCGCGTCGACATGGAGCGTCCGAGGCAGGATCCCGCGCTGCATCGCCATGACCATCTTGATCACACCCGCGACGCCCGCAGCCGCCTGCGAGTGACCGATGTTCGACTTGATCGACCCCAGCAGCAGCGGCCGCTCCCGATCCTGACCATAGGTGGCCAGCAGTGCTTGGGCCTCGATCGGGTCACCCAGAACGGTACCCGTCCCGTGCCCGTCCACCGCATCCACCTCGGACGGCGTCAACCCGGCGCTCGTGAGCGCCTGGCGGATCAGTCGCTGCTGAGAAGGGCCGTTCGGCGCGGTCAACCCGTTGGAAGCGCCGTCCTGATTGACCGCGGACCCCCGCACGAGGGCAAGTACCTGATGCCCGTGACGCCGCGCGTCCGACAACCGCTCCAGCACCACCACCCCGACGCCCTCGGACCAGCTCACCCCGTCGGCCGCCTCCGAGAACGACTTGCTCCGCCCGTCGCCGGCCAGTCCGCCCTGCGCGCTGAAGTCGATGAACGCACCGGGCGTGGCCATCACGGTCACGCCGCCGACCACGGCCAGCGAACAGTCCCCGCCACGCAGCGACTGCGTCGCCAGGTGGATCGCCACCAGCGACGACGAGCACGCGGTGTCCACGGTGACCGCCGGTCCCTCGAAACCCAGCGAGTACGAGATGCGCCCGGACAACACGCTTCCTGCGGTGCCGGTCCCCATGAAGCTCAGGACTTCCGGCGGGAACTCGAAGCGCCCCGGGCGGTAGTCGTGGCTCATCACACCGGCGAAGACTCCGGTACGGCTCCCGCGCAGCGAGACGGGGTCGATCCCGGCCCGTTCGATCGCCTCCCACGACACTTCCAGCAGCAACCGCTG
>NZ_JBSFGF010000088.1:0-1257 GCF_053596455.1 Nonomuraea sp. NPDC001699
CCGGTGTGCGGCGAGATCACCCACAACAGCCTGAAGCTCGACTGGCCGCCCGCCACCGACAACATCGGCGTCGCGGCCTACGACATCTACCAGCAGGGCCAGCTCATCGCCACCGCCCCCGCGCCGCCGGCCACTTTGACCGGGCTGAACCCGGACTTCGGCTACCAGCTGTCGGTGTTCGCCCGCGACGCCTCCGGCAACGTCTCGCTGAGCAGCCCCGAGGCCGCCTGCCACACGCTGCCCGCGCCGCCGGACGACCCGCCCTCGCAGCCGGGTCAGCCCGCCGTCAGCGGCGTCCAGCCCACGACGGCGACCCTCACCTGGGCCGCCTCCACCGACGACGGCGGCGTGCGCGCCTACCTCGTCCGCGACCACGCCTCCGGCACGGTACTGGCCACCGTCACCGGCGCCCCGCCGGCCACCACCGCGAGCGTGCCGCTGGAGTGCGCGCACACCTACCAGCTCGACGTCGTCGCCCGCGACACCGCCGGCCGGCTCTCCACGCCGAGCACACCCTCGGCCTCGTTCACCACGGGGACCTGCGGGACCGTGCCCCAGACGCCCACCAGCGTCGCGGGCGGCTGGGACGTGCCCTGGGACATCTCCTGGACGCCGGACGGCTCGTACGCGCTGGTCACCGAACGGGACACGTTCAAGGTGTTCAAGGTGACCCCGTCGGGCACGAAGACGCAGGTCGGGACCGTGCCGAACGTGCAGACCACCGACGGCGAGGGCGGCCTGATGGGCCTGGACCTCTCCCCCACCTGGAACGGCACGACCGACCAGGAGGTGTTCTTCATGCACACCGCCGCCGAGGGCAACCGCATCGCGAAGATGAACTTCAACGGCAGCACGCTCAGCGGCTACACCACGATCCTCCAGGGCATCGACAAGAACCGCTACCACAACGGCGGCCGCGTCCGGTTCGGCCCCGACGGCTACCTGTACGCCACCACCGGCGACGCCCAGCAGTCCGCCAACGCGCCGAACCTGAACTCGCTCAACGGCAAGATCCTTCGCATCACCAGGACCGGCGCCGCCGCGCCCGGCAACCCGTTCGGCACCCGCGTCTACAGCTACGGCCACCGCAACCCGCAGGGCCTGGCCTGGGACTCCGCCGGCCGCCTGTGGTCCTCGGAGCTGGGCAACTCCTCGCGCGACGAGCTCAACCTGATCCAGCCCGGCAAGAACTACGGCTGGCCCACCTGCGAGGGCACCTGCACCACCTCCGGCATGACCAACCCCAAGTACACCTGG
>NZ_JBSFGF010000089.1:0-1254 GCF_053596455.1 Nonomuraea sp. NPDC001699
GGCACTGATCACCGGCGCGTTAGGCGCCCTCGGCCTGATCACCGCACTGGCGACGGCGATCCCGGCCGACGCCGCCGAGAGCACCCTCGGCGCGGCCGCCGCGCAGAGCGGACGCTACTTCGGCACCGCCATAGCCTCGGGCAAACTCGGCGACCCCGCCTACACCACGATCGCCGGCCGCGAATTCACCATGGTCACGGCCGAGAACGAGATGAAGATCGACGCCACCGAACCGAACCGGGGACAGTTCACCTTCACCCAGGGCGACCGCGTCTACAACTGGGCCGTCCAGAACGGCAAACGGGTCCGCGGCCACACCCTGGCCTGGCACTCCCAGCAACCCGGCTGGATGCAGAACCTGTCCGGCGGCACCCTGCGCCAGGCGATGATCGACCACATCAACGGCGTCATGGCCCACTACAAAGGCAAGATCTACGCCTGGGACGTGGTCAACGAAGCCTACGCCGACAGCGGCGGCGGCCGCCGCGACTCCAACCTCCAGCGCACCGGCAACGACTGGATCGAAGTCGCCTTCCGCACCGCCCGCGCCGCCGACCCCGCCGCCAAACTCTGCTACAACGACTACAACATCGACAACTGGACCTGGGCCAAGACCCAAGGCGTCTACACCATGGTCAAGGACTTCAAAGCACGCGGCGTGCCCATCGACTGCGTCGGCCTGCAGTCCCACTTCAACGGCAACAGCCCCTACAACAGCAACTACCGCACCACCATCCAGAGCTTCGCCGCACTCGGCGTCGACGTCCAGATCACCGAACTGGACATCCAGGGCGGCTCGGCCACCACCTACGCCAACGTGGTCAACGACTGCCTGGCGGTACCACGTTGCGCCGGCATCACCACCTGGGGCGTCCGCGACAGCGACTCCTGGCTCGGTGCCAACGCCACCCCCCTGCTCTTCGACGGCAACGGCAACAAGAAAGCCGCCTACACCGCCGTACTCAACGCCCTCAACGGCGGCACCACCACCACACCACCGCCCGGCGGAGGCGCCGGCCAGATCAAGGGCGCGGCCTCCGGCCGCTGCGTGGACGTACCCAACGCCGCCACCACCGACGGCACCGCCGTGCAACTGTGGGACTGCAACGGCCGCACCAACCAGCAATGGACCCAGACCTCCGCCGGAGAACTGAAGGTCTACGGCAACAAATGCCTGGACGCCGGCGGCACCGGCAACGGCGCCAGAATCCAGATCTACTCCTGCTGGGGCGGCGACAACCAGAAATGGCGCCT
>NZ_JBSFGF010000090.1:0-1183 GCF_053596455.1 Nonomuraea sp. NPDC001699
TCCTGGCCGACCTCGACGAGCGCGGCATCATCCGGATCGGCGCCGAGGTCGTGCCCGGCGACATCCTGGTCGGCAAGGTCACCCCGAAGGGCGAGACCGAGCTGACCCCGGAGGAGCGGCTGCTGCGCGCCATCTTCGGTGAGAAGGCCCGTGAGGTCCGTGACACCTCGCTGAAGGTGCCGCACGGCGAGCAGGGCAAGGTCATCGGCGTGCGCGTGTTCAGCCGCGACGAGGGCGACGAGCTCCCGCCGGGCGTCAACGAGCTGGTCCGCGTCTACGTGGCCCAGAAGCGTAAGATCACCGACGGTGACAAGCTGGCCGGCCGGCACGGCAACAAGGGTGTCATCTCCAAGATCCTGCCGGTCGAGGACATGCCGTTCCTTGAGGACGGCACCCCGGTCGACATCATCCTCAACCCGCTGGGCGTGCCCGGCCGGATGAACGTCGGTCAGGTGCTGGAGACCCACCTGGGGTGGATCGCCGCGCGTGGCTGGGACATCTCGGGCATCGCCGAGGCGTGGGCCGAGCGGCTGAGGGACAAGGGCTTCGAGAAGGTCGCCCCGCGTACCAACATGGCCACCCCGGTCTTCGACGGCGCGCACGAGGAGGAGATCGTCGGGCTGCTGGGCAACACCGTCGCCAACCGTGACGGTGACCGGATGGTGCAGCAGAGCGGCAAGGCGCGGCTGTTCGACGGTCGTTCCGGTGAGCCGTTCCCGTACCCGATCTCGGTCGGTTACATCTACATCCTCAAGCTGCTGCACCTGGTCGACGACAAGATCCACGCCCGGTCGACCGGCCCGTACTCCATGATCACGCAGCAGCCGCTGGGCGGTAAGGCCCAGTTCGGCGGCCAGCGCTTCGGTGAGATGGAGGTGTGGGCGCTGGAGGCCTACGGCGCCGCCTACGCCCTGCAGGAGCTGCTGACCATCAAGTCCGACGACGTGCTGGGCCGGGTGAAGGTCTACGAGGCGATCGTCAAGGGCGAGAACATCCCCGAGCCGGGTATTCCGGAGTCCTTCAAGGTCCTCATCAAGGAAATGCAGTCGCTGTGCCTGAACGTCGAGGTGCTCTCCAGCGACGGCATGTCCATCGAGATGCGCGACACCGACGAGGACGTCTTCCGCGCGGCGGAGGAACTCGGTATCGATCTGTCCCGGCGTGAGCCGAGCAGCGTGGAAGA
>NZ_JBSFGF010000091.1:0-1178 GCF_053596455.1 Nonomuraea sp. NPDC001699
GTGCTGGCGTTGGTGCGTGGTTCGGCGGTCAATCAGGATGGTGCGTCGAACGGGTTGACGGCGCCGAACGGTCCGTCGCAGCAGCGGGTGATCCGGCAGGCCCTCGCGGCTTCCGGATTGTCGTCTGCCGAGGTGGATGCCGTCGAAGCACACGGCACCGGGACCACGCTCGGCGACCCGATCGAGGCGCAGGCGTTGCTGGCGACCTATGGTCAGGATCGGGAGCGTCCTCTGCTGCTGGGGTCGATCAAGTCGAACATCGGTCACTCGCAGGCTGCCGCGGGCGTCGCGGGTGTGATCAAGATGGTCATGGCGATGCGTCACGGCCTGCTGCCGAAGACGCTTCATGTCGATGAGCCGTCGTCGCACGTGGACTGGTCGCAGGGTGCGGTCGAGCTGCTGACCGAGGCCAGGCCCTGGCCCGAGGTCGAGCGGCCGTGGCGGGCGGGGGTGTCGTCGTTCGGGATCAGCGGCACCAACGCGCACCTCATCATCGAACGAGGTCACGGCGTGGCAGAGGTGGCCCAACGTGGGGCGGCGCCGGACGCCGTGGCGGTTCCCGTGGTGGTGTCGGGCCGGTCGGCCGAGGCGTTGCGGGCGCAGGCCAGGCGGCTGGCATCCTTCCTCGGCGACGAGACGGGCGTTGACCTGGCTGATGCCGCGTTCTCTCTGGCGACGGTCCGATCGGCTTTCGAACACCGCGCGGTGGTGGTCGCCGGGGATCGCGACAGCCTGGTGGCCGGGCTGCAGACGATCGCCGACGATCAGCCCAGCGGGGACGTGCTGCGTGGAGTGGCGGTTATGGAGCCGCGGCTCGCGTTTCTGTTCACGGGACAGGGCAGCCAGCGGGCGGGCATGGGCCGCGAGCTGTATGAGCGGTTCCCGGTGTTTGCTCGGGCGTTTGATGAGGTGGCGGCCCGGTTTGATTGCCTTGCCGAGGAGGATCTGGATCGGACGGGGGTGGCGCAGCCTGCGTTGTTCGCGTTGGAGACGGCGTTGTTCCGGTTGGTGGAGTCGTGGGGCCTCAGGCCGGATGTGCTGGTGGGGCATTCGATCGGGGAGTTGGCGGCTGCGCATGTGGCTGGGGTGTTGTCTTTGCCGGATGCGTGTGTGTTGGTGGGGGCTCGTGCTCGGTTGATGCAGGCGCTTCCCGCCGGTGGGGTGATGGTGGCGGTGCA
>NZ_JBSFGF010000092.1:0-1160 GCF_053596455.1 Nonomuraea sp. NPDC001699
AATCCCAAGCGGTACGACCTGGCCAAGGTGGGCCGCTACAAGATCAACAAGAAGCTCGGGGTCGACTCCGAGATCACGCAGGGCACGCTGACCGAAGAGGACATCGTCGCCACCATCGAGTACATCGTCCGCCTGCACGCGGGCGAGGAGTCGATGCCGGGCGCCAACGGTGAGGTGATCGTCGAGGTCGACGACATCGACCACTTCGGCAACCGCCGCCTGCGCAGCGTCGGCGAGCTCATCCAGAACCAGGTCCGCCTGGGCCTGGCCCGCATGGAGCGCGTCGTCCGCGAGCGGATGACCACCCAGGACGTCGAGGCGATCACGCCGCAGACCCTGATCAACATCCGTCCCGTCGTGGCCTCCATCAAGGAGTTCTTCGGCACCTCGCAGCTGTCGCAGTTCATGGACCAGACCAACCCGCTGGCCGGCCTGACGCACAAGCGGCGTCTGTCCGCGCTCGGCCCCGGTGGTCTGTCCCGTGAGCGGGCCGGCTTCGAGGTCCGTGACGTGCACCCGTCCCACTACGGCCGGATGTGCCCGATCGAGACCCCTGAAGGCCCGAACATCGGCCTGATCGGCTCGCTGGCCTCCTACGGCCGGATCAACGCCTTCGGCTTCGTCGAGACGCCTTACCGCAAGGTCGTCGACGGCAAGGTGACCGAGCAGATCGACTACCTGACGGCCGACGAGGAAGACCGCTACGTCAAGGCGCAGGCCAACACGACGCTCAACTCCGACGGTTCGTTCGCCGAGCCCCGCGTCCTGGTCCGTACCAAGGGCGGTGAGACCGAGCTCGCCCGTGCCGAGGAAGTCGACTACATCGACGTGTCGCCGCGCCAGATGGTGTCGGTGGCCACCGCGATGATCCCGTTCCTGGAGCACGACGACGCCAACCGCGCGCTCATGGGCTCCAACATGCAGCGCCAGTCGGTGCCGCTGCTCAAGAGCGAGGCGCCGCTGGTCGGCACCGGCATGGAGTACCGTGCCGCGACCGACGCCGGCGACGTCATCAGCGCCGAGAAGGCCGGTGTGGTCGAGGAGGTCTCCGCCGACTACGTCACCGTCATGAACGACGACGGCACGCGGACGACGTACCGGGTCGCCAAGTTCAAGCGCTCCAACCAGGGCACCTCCTTCAACCAGAAGCCCATCGTCGC
>NZ_JBSFGF010000093.1:0-1152 GCF_053596455.1 Nonomuraea sp. NPDC001699
CAGTGTGCTGGTTCAGGACATAGGAAACCCATGTCGCAGGACATAGGAAACTTCAACAAAGTGTGTCTCGGGACATAGGCAACCACCGCGATCAACAGCGTGGGCGGTGTGTCCAAGGCCAGAGTTGTCATCACCGCCGTTGTCGTCGAGGGCCGCTCCCAAGCAGAGGTCGCCCGTGCCTACGGGGTGTCCAAGGGCTGGGTGTCCAAGCTCGTCGCGCGCTACCGTGCCCAGGGCGAGGCAGCATTCGAGCCCCGGTCGCGACGCCCGCACACCTCGCCGAACGCGATCGACGCCGACACCGTCGAGCTGATCGTCCGGCTCCGTAAGGACCTCGCCGAGCAGGGACTGGACGCCGGCCCGGACACGATCGCCTGGCACCTGCGACAGCACCATCAGCGGACGGTGTCACGGGCCACGATCAGCCGCTACCTCACTCGCCACGGCCTGGTCGTGCCCGAGCCGAAGAAACGGCCCCGCTCGTCCTACATCCGCTTCCAAGCAGTGCTGCCGAACGAGACCTGGCAGGCCGACTTCACCCACTACCGCCTCGCCGACGGCACCGACACCGAGATCCTGTCCTGGCTGGACGACCACTCCCGCTACGCCCTGTCGGTGACCGCGCACGTCCGCGTCACCGGCCCGATCGTGCGCGACACCTTCCGCGCCGCCGTCGCCGCTCACGGCGTGCCGGCCTCCACACTGACCGACAACGGCATGGTCTTCACCACCCGGCTGGCCGGCGGCCGCGGCGGCCGCAACGCCTTCGAACACGACCTGCGCCGCCTGCACGTCCGCCAGAAAAACAGCGCCCCCAACCACCCCACCACCTGCGGCAAGGTCGAACGCTTCCAGCAAACCATGAAGAACTGGCTACGCGCCCAGCCCTGCCAACCAGCCACCCTCGCCGGCCTGCAAGCGCTACTCGACCGCTTCACCGACGCCTACAACCACCACCGCCCGCACCGGTCCCTGCCGCACCGCGCCACCCCGGCCACGACCTACGCCGCCTCACCCAAGGCCCTGCCCGACGGCAGCCGCGACGCCGACACCCACACACGCGTACGCCACGACCGCATCGACCCCTCCGGCGTGGTCACCCTGCGCGTCAACGGCCGACTGCACCACATCGGCATCGGACGAACCCACGCC
>NZ_JBSFGF010000094.1:0-1083 GCF_053596455.1 Nonomuraea sp. NPDC001699
CGTGAGGTCGCGACCAAGGCCACCGTCAGCGCCGCCAAGGCCACCGCCACCGCCAAGGCCCGCCTGTCCCGCGTGGACGACAGCACCGCCCCCCGCCTGGTCGTGCTCGCCCGCGCCGACGCCACGAGGCTGGCCTGGGAGGTCAAGGTCTCCGGCCTGGCCGCCGGCAAGCCCAGCGTGCAGGACGTCTACGTCGACGCCCGCACCGGCGCCGTCGCCGACGCGGTGGACCTGGTCCGCGAGGGCAGCGGCAACGGCTTCTACTACGGCCAGGTCACCATCAACACCAGCGGTTCCGGCAGCTCCTACTCCATGACCGACACCACCCGTCCGGGCATCGCGTGCGGCGGGCAGGGCGGCAGCGCCTACACCGGCACCGACGACGCCTGGGGCAACGGTTCGGGCACCAACCTGGAGACCGCCTGCGTGGACGCCCTGTTCAGCGTCCAGCGCGAGTGGGACATGCTGCGTGACTGGCTGGGCCGCAGCGGCATCGACGGCAGCGGCAGGGGCTTCCCGGCGCGGGTCGGCCTGGCCGACGTCAACGCCTACTGGAACGGCAGCTACACCAACTTCGGCCACAACCAGGCCAACACCCAGCAGGCCACCCCGATCGACGTGGTGGCCCACGAGTTCGGCCACGCCGTCTTCCAGACGACCCCCGGTGGCGCCGGTTCGGGCAACGAGAACGGCGGCATCAACGAGGGCACCGGCGACATCTTCGGCGCGCTGACCGAGGCCTACGCCAACAACCCCAACGACCCGCCGGACTACCTGGTGGGCGAGGAGGTCGACCTGGTCGGCCAGGGCCCGATCCGCAACATGTACAACCCCAGCGCCCTGGGTGACCCCAACTGCTACTCCTCCTCCATCCCCAACACCGAGGTGCACTCGGCGGCCGGGCCGCTCAACCACTGGTTCTACCTGCTGGCCGAGGGCAACAACCCTGGTGGCGGCAAGCCGTCCAGCCCGATCTGCTCCGGCGGTCCCTCCTCGGTGACCGGCGTCAGCATCCAGAAGGCCGGCAAGATCTACATGGGCGCCCTCAACCGCAAGACGTCCTCCTGGCGTTACACCAACATC
>NZ_JBSFGF010000095.1:0-1082 GCF_053596455.1 Nonomuraea sp. NPDC001699
TCACGAGGCGAGCGGGTCCTCATCCACGCCGGAGCCGGCGGGGTCGGCATGGCCGCCATCCAGATCGCCCGCCACCTGGGAGCCGAGGTGTTCACCACCGCCTCCCCGACCAAACACCACCTGCTACGCCGCCTCGGCATCCCCGCAGACCATGTGGCCTCCTCCCGCACCCTCGACTTCGCCGACACCTTCACCACCACCACCGGCGGACACGGCATGGACGTCGTCCTCAACGCCCTGGCCGGCCCCTTCACCGACGCCTCCCTCACCCTCACCGCCCCCGGCGGACGCTTCATCGAAATGGGCAAAACCGACCGCCGCGACCCCGCCCACGTCGCGGCCACCCACCCCCATCTGCGCTATCGAAGCTTCGACCTCATGGACGCAGGCGCCGACCACATCCACACCATCCTCACCACTCTGTGCGACCTGCTGACCGTCGGCCATCTCACCGCCCTGCCGGTGCGGTGCTGGCCCGTCACCGCAGCCCGGCACGCCTTCCGCCACATGGCCCAAGCCCGTCACACCGGCAAAATCGTCCTGACCATCCCCCACCCCCCACACCCCGACGGCACCATCCTCATCACCGGCGGAACCGGCGGCCTGGGCAGCATCCTGGCCCGCCACCTGGCCACCCGCCACCACGCCCGACACCTCCTGCTGGTCTCCCGGCGCGGCCCCCACGCCCCCGGCGCCGACCAACTACGCCAAGACCTCCAAACAGCGGGCGCCCACGTCGACATCATCGCCTGCGACCTGTCCGACCCTGCCCAAATCGGAGCGCTCCTCCAGCGCATCCCCGACCGGCACCCCCTCACCGCGATCTACCACACCGCCGGCATCCTCAACGACGCCACCCTCACCACCCTTGAACCGGCTCAGACCGACCAGGTCCTGCAACCCAAAGCGGACGCGGCCTGGCACCTGCACCAAGCCACCACCAACCCAGACCTCGGCTTGGACCTGGCGCGGTTCGTCCTGTATTCCTCCTCCGCCGCCACCCTCGACAGCGCAGGCCAGGGCAACTACTCAGCCGCCAACGCCTTCCTGGACGCCCTGGCCATCCACCGCACCCACCTGGG
>NZ_JBSFGF010000096.1:0-1055 GCF_053596455.1 Nonomuraea sp. NPDC001699
CAGAAGATCACCGTGCACGCGCGCGGGGAGATCCTGGAGCTGAAGAACACCGTCAACACGATGGTCGACCAGCTGTCCTCCTTCGCCGACGAGGTGACGCGGGTGGCGCGTGAGGTGGGCACCGAGGGGCAGCTGGGTGGTCAGGCCGAGGTGGAGGGCGTGGCCGGCACCTGGCGTGACCTGACCGACTCGGTGAACTTCATGGCCGGGAACCTGACCGACCAGGTGCGCAACATCTCCCAGGTGGCCACGGCGGTGGCGCGGGGTGACCTGTCGCAGCGGATCACGGTCTCGGCCCGGGGGGAGATCCTGGAGCTGAAGAACACCCTCAACACGATGGTCGACCAGCTGTCCTCCTTCGCCGACGAGGTGACCCGGGTGGCGCGTGAGGTGGGCACGGACGGGCGGCTGGGCGGTCAGGCCGACGTCAAGGGCGTGTCGGGGACGTGGAAGGCGTTGACGGAGTCGGTCAACGTGATGGCCGACAACCTGACGGCGCAGGTGCGCAGCATCGCCGAGGTGACCACGGCGGTGGCCAAGGGCGACCTGACGCAGAAGATCCGGGTGGATGCGCGTGGGGAGATCCTGGAGCTGAAGGAGACCATCAACACGATGGTCGACCAGTTGTCGGCCTTCGCCGACGAGGTGACCCGGGTGGCGCGTGAGGTGGGCACCGAGGGCAACCTGGGTGGTCAGGCGACCGTCCGGGGGGTGTCGGGCACGTGGAAGGACCTCACCGACAACGTCAACTCGATGGCCGACAACCTGACCAACCAGGTGCGCAGCATCGCCCAGGTCACCACGGCGGTGGCCAGGGGCGACCTGACCAGGAAGATCGACGTCGACGCCCGCGGCGAGATCCTGGAGCTGAAGACCACGATCAACACGATGGTCGACCAACTGTCCTCGTTCGCCGCCGAGGTCACGCGCGTGGCCCGCGAGGTGGGCCGGGAGGGCAGGCTCGGCGGTCAGGCCGAGGTCGAGGGCGTGTCGGGCACCTGGAAGCGGCTGACGGAGAACGTCAACGAGCTGGCCGCCAACCTGACCCGCCAGGT
>NZ_JBSFGF010000097.1:0-1040 GCF_053596455.1 Nonomuraea sp. NPDC001699
GCGGAGACCTCCTCGACCACACCGGCCTTCTCGGCGCTGATGACGTCGCCGGCGTCGGTCGCGGCACGGTACTCCATGCCGGTGCCGACCAGCGGTGCCTCGCTCCGGATCAGCGGCACCGACTGGCGCTGCATGTTCGCGCCCATCAGGGCCCGGTTGGCGTCGTCGTGCTCCAGGAACGGGATCATCGCGGTGGCCACCGACACCATCTGGCGCGGCGACACGTCGATGTAGTCGACCTCGCGGGAGGCCACGTACTCGGTCTCGCCGCCCCTGGTGCGGACCAGGACGCGGGGGTCCACCAGCTCGCCGTCCTCGCCCAGGGACGAGTTCGCCTGGGCGACCACGAACCGGTCCTCCTCGTCGGCGGTCAGGTAGTCGACGCGGTCGGTGACCCGGCCCTCGACGACCTTGCGGTAGGGCGTCTCGATGAAGCCGAAGGCGTTGAGGCGGCCGTAGCAGGCGAGGTAGCCGATCAGGCCGATGTTCGGGCCCTCGGGGGTCTCGATCGGGCACATCCGGCCGTAGTGGGACGGGTGCACGTCACGGACCTCCATGCCGGCCCGCTCACGGGACAGACCGCCGGGGCCCAGGGCGTTCAGGCGGCGTTTGTGCGTCAGGCCGGCCAGCGGGTTGATCTGGTCCATGAACTGCGACAGCTGCGAGGTGCCGAAGAACTCCTTCATCGACGCCACCACCGGGCGGATGTTGATCAGGGTCTGCGGCGTGATCGCCTCGACGTCCTGGGTGGTCATCCGCTCGCGGACGACGCGCTCCATGCGGGCCAGGCCCAGCCGGACCTGGTTCTGGACGAGCTCGCCGACGCTGCGGATGCGCCGGTTGCCGAAGTGGTCGATGTCGTCGAGCTCCACGACGACCCCGCCCATGGACGGCTCGCCCGCGTGCAGCCGCACCAGGTACTCGATCATCGAGACGACGTCGTCCTCGGTCAGCGTGCCCTGCGTGATCTCGGAGTCGACCCCGAGCTTCTTGTTGATCTTGTAGCGGCCCACCTTGGCCAGGTCGTACCGCTTGGGATT